>JAIOIH010000086.1 GCA_019912395.1 Flavobacteriales bacterium
TCTCGTGGATAAACCCCCTGTATCCGCAGTGCGCGCTTTCCACCGGCATCGACGAGACCGAAAGTACCGAGTGGATGACGATCACGCCGACGATCCTTGAACGGGGAGGCTCAGCGCGCATCACATTGGACCGGTCCATGCCCGGTAACAGCGCCTTGGAAATGCGCGATGTGACCGGGCGACTTCTCGCAACGAACCCGGTGACCGGCACGTCCATGACCGTGACGGTAATGCATCCGGGGCTGACCCTGATCGCCTTGCGCACGGATGGCACCTTGCGGGCGGTGCAGCGGGTGGTGGTGCGGTAAGGGCAACACGCACCGCTTCAGCGTTCCAAGCAATTTCAGGAACCCCGCACATCTTTCCGGCGTAGCACTTCGTTGTGCCGCCCACCAAGCGCGGTACTTTCGCGCCATGCCCCCTACCCCGACGAATCGCAGCCATATCGACCTTAGTTTCCTCAGTGGTCCCCGATCACGATGGAAGGAGTTCAAGACGCTTTTCAAGATCGCGCAACAGTTCTTTTACGGCTTTCGGAGGCTCCATTTCGTGGGCCCTTGCGTGACGTTCTTCGGGAGTGCCCGCTTCCATGAGGACCACCCCTACTACGAGGCGACACGCTCATTGGCGCGCCGGGTGGGGCGCGTGGGCTTTACCGTAATGACCGGTGGCGGACCCGGCGTGATGGAAGCTGCCAACCGCGGGGCTCGCGATGTGGGCGCCACCAGCGTTGGCTGCAACATCGTGCTGCCGATGGAACAGTACGCGAACCCCTACTTGGACGTGGACCTCACTTTCGACCACTTCTTCGTGCGCAAGGTGCTGCTGCTGAAGTACAGCATCTGCTTCGTGGTGATGCCCGGTGGCGCTGGGACGATGGACGAGCTTTTCGAGACCGTGACCTTGATCCAGACCGGCAAGGTGAAGGGCTTCCCGATCATCCTTTACGGAAAGACCTACTGGGCGCCCGTGCTGGAGCAGCTGGACCAGATGATCGCCGCCGGGACCATCAGCGCGATGGAACTGAGCTTCGTGCATGTGGTGGATAGTGTAGAGGAAGCAACGGAAGTATTGCAGGACCAATTGGTGAACATGTGGCAACAACAAGGGGGCAAGGGGGCCCACCTGCCGGAATGGTGGTTCCTGAACCAGCCGATCAAGGGGAAAACCTTCAAGGACCGCAAGCTGGGGACGCCCTCGATATAACGGTACCTTAATACCGGGGCAAGCCAGGAGTAACCGGGGAAAGGGACTTTTGCGTCCACGTTCAGCACACCCAAGAGCTGGGCGTCAACGCAATGATCCGCACCCTCCTCTTGACCTGCTTCGTTCTCACCGTATTCCCATCACTGGCACAGAATGGCACCATCACCGGGACGGTGACGGCCATGGAGGGCGGCACCGCCCAGCCCCAGCCCTTCGCCAATGTGCTCATACAGGGCACGACCACCGGCGTCAGCACGGACCTCGACGGCCACTTCAGCCTGCCGGCAGAACCGGGCGCGTACACCGTGGTGGTGAGCATGGTGGGCCATGCCAACGTGGAGCGGGAGGTGACCGTGATCGCGGGCCGAACCGTGCAGCTCGATGTTCCATTGGACGACGGCGCCCAAGAGATGAAGACCGTCCAAGTGGTACGAGAACGGCGGGTGGATTCCGAGATCGCCGTGATGCAAGCGGTGCGCAACAGCGACCAGCTCGCCAATGGGGTCGGGCAACAACAGATCGCGAAGGGCCAGGACCGCACTGCCGCCGATGTGGTGAAGCGCATTCCGGGCGTCACCATCACTGAAGGCCGCTTCGTGATGGTCCGCGGGCTGGCCGACCGGTACAACACGGTGTTGTTGAACGGCGTGATCGCACCGAGCATGGAATCCGACCGCAAGGCCTTCAGCTTCGATCTGCTTCCCAGTGGCTCATTGGACCGCATGATGGTTTACAAGACCGGGGCGCCGGAACTTCCGGGGGAATTCGCTGGTGGCGTGATCGAACTGTCCACGCTGGGCATACCGAGGAAGAATGAGGTGAAGGTGAGCTATGGCGTTGGCATCTTGAACGGCACCACCTTCCTCGACCTGAAACAGGACCAGACCGCGAAGACCGACTTCCTTGGTTTCGACGACGGCTCCCGCCAGCTTCCATCGAGCTTCCCCGCGCACCTGAACACGGTATCCGATCCGGGCCAGCTTGCAAACTACGGTCGGGAACTACCCAATACTTGGACGGCTTCAGTACAACGGGCCGCACCGGACCAGCGCTTCGGCCTCTTGATGGCTCGCCGTTTCGGCAAGGATGCCGGGAAGAACCAGTACGGTACGGTCACGTCGATCGACCTATCGAACACCAGCGCATCCTACACGTCGCAGAACTACAACTACAATTCGTTCGATGCGGCAGCGCAACAAAGTGATACGATCTACCACTACAGCGACAACGAGAACTTCCGGACAGCACGTTTGGGCGTGATGCACAACTGGAGCGCGCTCATCGGCACGAGCACCAAGTTGGAGTTCCGCAACCTGTTCAACCAAGTGGGCGAGAACCGGACCACCGCGCGGACCGGCCAAAACCTGGAAGAGGGCTTCGATGTCCGGAACTTCGCGTACAGGTATTCCCAACGCACCATTTACAGTGGACAACTGCACGGCACCCATGACCTGAACCAGGACCGCAGCCATGTGGATTGGACCATAGGATACGGGCGAGCCCTGGGCAAGGAGCCGGACTATCGCCGCGTACGTACCGTCCGGAACATCGGGGATAGTGATGCACCCTATCAAGTGGTGATCGCTCCAACGGCCTCTACACTTGATGCAGGACGGTTCTACAGCGACTTGGACGAAAGTAGCTGGACGGGGAAGTTGGGACTATCACAGGACTTGAACAATGCGGATTCGAAGCTCAAGGCCGTTGTACGGGCCGGAGCACTTGCCGATCGCAAAGACCGTGACTTCAGCGCGCGTTGGATGAGTTTCCGAAAAGCCAACACCGGCCAATTCGACAATTCATTGAGCGCACTTCCCTTGGGGGATATTTTTTCGGGTGCCAACATCAACGGCACTTCAGGGTACAAGTTGGAAGAGGGGACGAATCCCAGTGACAGCTATACCGCATCGAACACATTGATCGCGGGCTATGCCGGCACCACCTTGAAATGGGCGAAGCTGTTCGTATTGAGCGGTGGCGTGCGCGTGGAGCATAACCGACAAGAGTTGGACGGTGCGACATACGGCGGCATAAAGGTCCGGGTGGACAACCCCATGACAAGCGTGCTCCCCTCCGTGAACGCTTCTTGGAACATCACGGAAAGATCATTGGTGCGCGTGGCTTGGAGCAACACCGTGAACCGTCCTGAGTTCCGTGAACTGGCCCCGTTCTCATTCTACGATTTCAGCACCAACAACGTACTGTACGGTAACCCGGATCTCACGACCGCCACGATCGGCAACCTCGATGCGCGCTGGGAAATGTACCCGAGCCTGGGAGAGGTGATCAGTGTGGGCGTGTTCCGGAAATCGTTCACCGATCCGATCGAAATGTTCTTCGTACCCGGCGCCGGGTCGGGCGGTACGCGCAACTTCACCTTCAAGAACGCGGAAAGCGCCGAAAGCATCGGTGCCGAATTCGAACTGCGCCGCTCGCTGAACGGGATCTTCAAGTCCGGCATACTGAGCCGCTTGGGTGTGTTGCTCAATGGCACCTTGATCAAAAGCACCGTAACGCTCGGGCCACAAGCCGTGGGCCAGGACAACAAGCGCCCCATGATGGGGCAAAGCCCATACGTGATGAACGCAGGACTGTTCTATGCGGACAGCGCCTCGAAGTTTCAATGCAACGTGGTATTCAACACCTTCGGGAAACGGCTCTACGCCGTGGGTAGTTTCGGCACACCGGATATTTATGAAATGCCGTCAGGCGCGTTGGATGTGACACTGGGCAAGGACCTTGGCAAGCACTTCAACCTGAAAGGAGGAGTGCAGAACGTCCTTAATTCCATTACGCTTCTGCAACAAGACAGCAACGCGGATGGTAAGGTGAGCGGAGCCGATGAAGAGATCATGAGCTTCCGCCGCGGGGTCTACTTCAGTGCCGGGCTGAGCTACACATTCTGACCACCGCAGGTCAGTGGGAAGGACGCGTCGATCGGCGCGTCCTTCCCACTTTCATATGCCAGGGTCCGGCAAACGGCTTAACGGAACCATGACGTTCCGCAACGATCCGATAAGATCCAACTGACGTGGGGGCAATGTGTGATGGATCTCTTTGTGGCGTAAAACAAAACACACGGAAAAAGACACATGGAACTCCTGAATAACAAATCGAACTGGGCCCTGCTCATCGGCTGCACGCTCCTCTCCGTTACCGCTTGCAAAAAGGACAGCGGAGACATCGCAACTCCATCAACCCCTTCCACCTTCGCAATAACCGACATCGGTAACAACACCAACAAGGTGGAAGGCTCACAGGCGAGCGACTACACGTTCACCAGCGACAAGCAATGGTTGCTCCAAGGTTTTGTCTACGTTGAGGATGGCGCAACACTGACCATCGAACCCGGCACCATCATCAAAGGTGACAAGAACAGCAAGGGCACGCTCATCATAAAACGCGGCGCGAAGATCCAAGCCATGGGCACCAGCGCGCAACCCATCGTGTTCACCAGCAACCAACCTGCGGGCAGCCGTGATTACGGAGATTGGGGAGGTGTGATCCTCTGCGGGATGGCGAACAACAACCAACCCGGCGGCGAAGCCATCGTGGAAGGCGGGCCGGAAGCTTACTATGGTGGAGGTAACAGCCCCAACGACGCGGACAACAGCGGTACCATGCAGTATGTGCGCATCGAATTTCCCGGAATCGCCCTGCAACCCAACCAAGAGATCAACGGCCTTACACTGGGTGCGGTAGGCAGCGGCACCACGATCGACCACATACAAGTGAGCTACAGCGGCGACGACAGCTATGAGTGGTTCGGTGGAGCTGTGAACCTGAAGAACATCGTTGCCTTCCGGGGCTGGGATGATGGATTTGATACCGATAACGGGTTCCGTGGCAAGATCCAATTCGCCTTGTCCGTCAGCGACCCTGCCATCGCAGACCAAAGCGGCAGCAACGGTTTTGAGAGCGACAACGACGCCAGCGGTTCCACCGCTTCGCCATACACGATGCCGATCTTCAGCAACGTGACATTCTTCGGACCCTATGCCGTGAGCGGAGGCACTCCCGATACACAGTTCAAACGAGCGGCGCACATCAGGCGCAACAGCCGCTTGAACGCCTACAACACCGTGTTCGCGGGCTACCCCACCGGCATACTGCTGGACGGCACGCTTACGGAGACCGATGCGCTCAACAATGACCTGCAGATCCATGGCAGCATCGTTGCCGGTTGCCCCAGCGCTTTGGAGACGGTCGCTGGAAGCACCTTCGACATCAACGCCTGGTTCAACACCAGCGGTTGGGGCAATAGCGTGGTGACCAATATCAGCGACCTGGGTCTTTCAACCCCACTGATCATGACAGCTCCTTCCTTGGTCCCCTACGATGGATCGCCCTTGCTGAACGGCGCGGACTTCACGGGCCATGCAAGCGACCCGTTCTTCCAGCAGGTGGCCTTCCGCGGCGCGTTCGGCACGGAGAATTGGACCAGCGGCTGGTGCAACTGGGATCCGCAGAACACGGCTTACTGATCCAGGCCCTTCCCTTGGTCATCGGATCAGGGGCTGTCTCAAAACGAGGCAGCCCCTTTTCCCTTGGTTGTTGGTCCTTGGTCCAAGCAACCGGCTTCCTCAGTTGGCAGCACATGATACGGGCCGGTCAATAAATAGGACCTCCATCCTGAGCGGCGAGGGAGTTCTGTCCGTTCAGCGTGCTTTGGGAAGCGTGAAGGAGAACGTGGCGCCTTGTCCCTCCTCGCTTTTTACGGTAATGGTACCTCCGTGCGTCTCCACGATATGCTTCACGATGGCGAGGCCCAAGCCGGTGCCTCCTTCGTTCCGGGCCCTGCTTTTGCCCACCCGGTAAAAGCGCTCGAATAGGCGCGGAAGATGTTCCGCTGCGATCCCTGGCCCGTCATCGGAAACTTCCACGAGCACCATTTCGCCGATGTCGAAGGCGTGTACCGAACAATTCCCGCCTTCGCGTCCATAGTGGATCGCGTTGTTGAGGAGATTGGAGAATACTTGGGCCAGGCGGTCCCGGTCCGCATAGGCCCAGATCTCATCATCCATGCCGTTTACAAGGGTGATCTGCCGCGTTTGCGCTGTGACCCTCAGGTCATCCATGATCTCGTTCACCAATTTCCTCAGGTCCATCCGCTTGGCCGCGATCTCGATCACACCGCTTTCCAAATGCGTGATCAGATCAAGGTCTTCCACGATGCGGATCAAGCGCTCCGTGCCATTGCTCGCACGTTGAAGGAACGCCCGGTTCACTTTGGGGTCCTCAAGGCCACCTTCAAGCAGGGTCAGGATGTAGCCTTGAATGCTGAATATCGGCGTACGCAGCTCATGCGCAAGGTTGCCGATGAATTCCCTGCGGAAGCGCTCGCGCTCGCGCAGTTCCACGATTTCCGCCCGTTTTTCACCGGCCCATGCGGAAACACCCGCATCCACCTCCAAGAGGTCCGCATTGTGCCTTTCGGCATTCGGGTCACGACCGCCTCGCGCGCCATGCATCGTGCGATGGATCAAGTCCACCTGCTCCTGCACGAAACGTTTCACGAGAAGGAACGAAGAACCGCCGGCGACGAGGAAAACGCAAACGGCCATGATGGCGGCTTCATGTGGCCTGACCGACACCTGCCCACCGGTCCCGAACAAGACCGCCACGGCCACCAACGCCGCCAATGTGGCGACGACCAATGCGATGCGTAGAGGTGAACGTGGCGCCATGCTCTGCAAAGGTAGCCGCGTGATGCCGCGAAGAGAAGTGCCACCGCAGGCGATCATGTTGGTCCTGCCTTAACGTTTAGGCAACATCGGCCAGGTACTTTCGCAGTCATTTTTCCACGGAATGGACTTCGGCGTAGTGCAATTCCTGATGTTGGCCGGTTCGCTGGGCCTGCTCGTCTTCGGCATGAAGCTGATGAGCGAGGGGCTCCAACAAGTGGCCGGTTCGCGCATGCGGCGCGTATTGAACGCCATGACGGCGGACCGTTTGCGAGGGGTGTTCACAGGCATCACCACCACTATCGTCGTTCAGTATTCCTCGGTGGTCTCCGTGATGGTGGTCAGCTTCGTCAATTCCGGTCTGTTGACCTTGCGTAAAGCAGTACCGGTGCTGATCGGGGCCAACATCGGCACCACGTTGAAATTGCTGTTGTTTGCCGCAGTGGGCTTTTCGGCCCTTGAATTACCGTCCATTGCACTGCCCCTGCTCGGATTGGCGCTTCCATTGCTGCTGATGCGCGACCCGAAGGTGAAGGCGGTAAGCAACATGCTCGTGGGCACTGCATTGTTATTTCTGGCGTTGGGGCTATTGAAGGACAACATACCGCCGCCTTCCGCGGAGGCCTTGGGTTTTTTGGGGTCGCTTCAAGGTATGGGCATTGCCTCGGACTTGGTATTCGTGGGCATCGGCGCATTGCTGGCTTTCACCATTCAATCATCGAGCGTTGCACTGATGCTCACCTTGGCGCTGTGCGAGGCGGGCACGATAGGCTATGTTACGGGAGCGGCACTGGTCCTTGGCGAGAACATTGGGACCACCTTCACGGCGAACATCGCCGCACTTGCCGGGAACGCTTGGGCGAAGCGCGCGGCTCGTGCCCATTTGCTGATCAAAGTGTTCGGCGTGGCCTGGGCGTTGGTCTTGTTCAGGCCCTTCCTTGCAGGGATTGCAGGGGTCACCGAACGGTTGAATGGCGGCGACCCGTACAACGATGCCTCCGTCCTGAAATGGGCGCTCACCTATCTGCACTTCGCGTTCAACGTGATCAATGGGGCCATTTTATTGCAGTTCATTCCCTGGGTGGAAAAAGCGGCGACCCGCATGGTTCCTGCGCGCAACGCCCCGGACGAGGAATTCCGATTGGAATACATTGAGGACCCCATGATGTCCGTTGCCCCGGAGCTTTCGTTGATGGAGGCCCGGATGGAGATATTCAAACTGGGCAAGCTCTGCCAGCGGATGCTAGGCATGGTGCGCGATCTGTTGTTGGAAACCGATACAAATCGCCGTGCCGTGCTACTTCAGCGAATCGCGAAATACGAGACCATTACGGACCGGTTGGAACTGGAGGTGGGCCGATTCCTCACACGCACCGGCACGGACGTGCGCGATCGTGACAACAGCGCCCGCATCCGCGCCCTTTTGTCCGTTGCCAAGGACTTGGAGAACGTGGGGGATGTCCTCTTCCAGATGAGCAAGACCTTGGAGCGCAAGACGGATGAACGGCTGTGGTTCGCGCCGGAACAACGCCAAGACCTGCTCGACATGATCGCTTTGCTGGATACTGCCTTTGAGGTAATGGGCCGCAACCTGCAGGCGGACGAGGAGCTTATCGCACGCGATGAGGCCATCTTGGCGGAGCATAACATCAATCGACAGCGCAACATGTTGCGGCGCGTGCAATTAAAGAACATAGAGAGCGGCGACCACAACATCCGGACAGGGATGGTCTACACCGACCTGTTCAACAGTTGTGAAAAGGTGGGCGACCACCTGATGAATGTCACCGAGGCGCTCTCGGGAAGGAGTTAACCGGTTGAGAACCGCGAGTTCAGGCCTCGAACCTGTAGCCCATGCCTTTTACCGTACCGATGCGGTCGTCACCGATCTTCTCCCTCAGTTTGCGGATGTGGACATCGATGGTGCGGTCGCCCACGAAGATGTCCGTGCCCCAGATCCGCGAATAGATCTCGTCCCGCAGGAAAACCTTTCCGGGCTTGCTCATGAGCAACGCCAGCAATTCGAATTCCTTCTTCGGCAACTGAAGCGTCTCCGTGCCCTTGGTCACGGAGATCCGTTCCAGGTCTATGCGGATGCCGTTCGCTTCGATGATCCGATCGTACTGTGCGCTTTGGCCGGATCGCTTCAGGAGCGCTTGCACCTTGGAGACGAAAACCTTGGGCCGGACCGGTTTGTTAATGTAGTCGTCAGCACCGGCATCGTACCCGGCGATGTGGGAATAATCCTCCGTGCGCGCGGTGAGGAAAACGATCAACGTACGCTCCATGCCTGCGGTCTTTCGCAATTGGTCGCAGACCTCCACGCCGTCCATGCCGGGCATCATGATGTCCAACACCACGAGATCAGGTCTTTCGGATCCGGCCAACTTCAAGGCCTCGCGTCCATCCTTGGCGGTGAACACGCGTATGCCTTCGCGTTCAAGGTTGTAGCGCAGAAGGTCCAGGATATCCTCCTCGTCGTCCACCAACAACACCTTCTTGGCCATAGCGTTTGTCATTTTCGTTCCACTGAACGGCACTGCAAATTGAAGCAACGCTTTGAGGTCGAAGTTAAGCGGGTGCGAACAAATTGTTAGCGATGTTGCCCACTTGGGCCGACCTCAGCACTGAAAGGGACCCGAGGTCAGGTCCACCATCCCCGCACGGCAGCGACCAGCACCGCATACCGCGCCGCCTTGCCCATGAACATCAACATGGTCACCGGCCAGAGCCGTGCGCGGAACAGGCCCAGCGCGATGGCGATCGGATCTCCGATCACCGGCAACCAGCACAGTAGGGCGGACCAGTAACCGAAGCGCTGGACGAGCGCTCGCCAACGCTGCACCTTGGAAGGGTCCACCCGCAGCCAACGCATCAACTTGCCCTCAGGCAACCAGCGACCGATGCCATAATTCGTCATCCCTCCCAGCGTATTCCCGATGCTCGCCGTAAGCAGCAGCGGCAAACTGCCCCACGGCCCCAAGGCCATGGCCAGGAGCAGGGCTTCGGAGCTGAACGGCAGGATCGTCGCCGCGAGAAAACAGGCCAGGAAAAGTGCTGGCAATCCGGCATCGGCCCAGCCCGTGAAAAGCTCCATGGGCGCGAAGATGGGAAGATCGGCACGGGATCGGCAAAGTCCTGTGCAAATCCACCACCATGCGCACCCCCATCCTTCTTCTCATACTGGCCGCAACGTCCTTTGCGGCCCCGGCCCAACCGAAGGGCTATGATGGCCAGATCGGCGGCACCGTCGGCATGAGCATTCCCACGGGTGAATTCGCGGACACCTGGGGCAAGGAGATGTTCACCTTCGGTGGTCAGTTGGCCATCCCTTCGCGGCGGCTCCCGCTCCAGCTCGGTTTAGCCTTCGGATATGGCATCATGGGCAAGGATGTGAGCACGGTGACCGTTTCGGATCCCTCGCTCCTCGCGACCGAAGGCCAACTGACGGTGAAGGCCAAGGTGCTCAGCTATCATCCCTTCCTGCGCTTCAGCCCTTCCAAGGGAAAGGTACGCCCTTACGTGGACGGCCTGGTCGGAATGCGCCAGTTCACCACCCAAAGCCGCGTGACCGTGGAAGGTCTGGACAAGCCGCTCAGCAAGGAACGGAACGCGAACGACTTCGCCCTGAGCTCCGGCTGGGCTGCGGGGCTGATGATCGGCGTTGGGGAAATCGGTTACATCGAAGCACGCGTGGAGCGCTTCCACAGCGGAAAAACCACCTATGTGGACCCCTCGTCGATCACGACCGACAGCGATGGCAACGTCACCTTCAACACGCTCAACAGCGCTACCGGCGCGGTGAACGTACTGCTCGGGCTGGGGATCCGATTCTGAGATCTCCCCGTGGGGGTCGGTCCGTGAAGCGGACCTGGAACGGCTCCGTTTGCGCTGAATGCGTGCGCAAACTGTTTGTAACCGGGCTGAAAAGCCGTGAGGGAGCACCGGTTTTCTTTCGTCGGGGACTGGTAAACTTGCGCAACCCAAGCCCGGCATGGCGGAAACTACCAAGCGCATTGAGCGTGCACTGATCTCCGTATTCGACAAGGATGGCCTTGAGCCCATCGTGCGAGAACTGCACCGGTCGGATGTGGTCCTGTACAGCACTGGCGGGACGCGCTCCTTTATCGAAGGGCTTGATCTGCCGGTGATCCCCGTGGAGGACCTCACCACGTTCCCGAGCATTTTGGGCGGAAGGGTGAAGACGCTCCATCCAAAGGTCTTCGGCGGGATCTTGGCGCGCAGAGGGATGAGCGCGGACGTGGCCCAGATGGAGGAGCATGCCATTCCGCCCATCGACCTGGTGATCGTGGACCTGTACCCGTTCGAGGCCACGGTGGCTGCAGGAGCATCCGAGAAGGAGGTAATCGAGAAGATCGACATCGGGGGGATCTCCCTGATCCGCGCAGCGGCGAAGAACTACGCCGATGTGTTGATCATTCCCGCACAGCGGTACTACGCCGAGGCCCTGCGGTTGCTCTCCACGCAGAGCGGCGCCACCTCCCTGGCCCAGCGCAAGGCCTTCGCCACCCATGCCTTCGCGGAGAGCGCGCACTACGACAGGGCCATACATGCCTGGTTCACCGGTGCTGACAGTGGAGCGACCGAGGTTCCGGCAACCGAAGGCCAGCCCGTGCATGCGCTGCGCTATGGCGAGAACCCCCACCAGCAGGCCAGCTTCATCGGCGACCTCGATGGCATTTTCCAGCGGCTCAATGGCAAGGAGCTCAGCTACAACAATCTGCTCGATCTGGATGCAGGCGTGGAATTGATCACGGACTTGGAATTGCTCCAAGGCGTTCCCTTTGCCATTCTCAAGCACAATAACGCGTGTGGCGCTGCCGTGAGGCCCACCCTGACGGAAGCTTGGGAGGCCGCCTTGGCCGGTGACCCGGTCAGTGCGTTCGGTGGCGTGCTGATCACCACGGCCACCATCGATGCCGGCACGGCCGCCATGATCGATGGTCTTTTCTTCGAGATCATCTGCGCGCCCGGCTATGATGCAGAGGCCCTGGAGGTGCTGCGCAGGAAGAAGAACCGCATCATCCTGGAACGGAAGCGAACGACCGGCGGTCCGCGCAAATACCGCACGGCACTCAACGGCATCCTCTCCCAGGCACCGGACCACGTCGTGGACCGCGTGGAAGGCATGCGCACCGTGAGCGAAAAGGCACCCTCGGCCACTGAGCTGAAGGACCTTGAATTTGCCAACATCCTGGTGAAGCACACCAAGAGCAACGCCATCGTCCTCGCCAAGGACCTGCAATTGTTGGGGAGCGGCACGGGCCAAACCAGCCGCGTGGATGCCTTGGAGCAGGCCATCGCCAAGGCGGGCAAGTTCAACTTCGGCCTTCACGGGGCGGTGATGGCGAGCGACGCGTTCTTTCCGTTCCCGGACTGCGTGGAGATCGCGGCGAACGCGGGCATCACCGCCATCGTACAACCCGGAGGCAGCATTCGGGACCAAGAAAGCATCGATGCCTGCAATACGCACGGCATCGCCATGTGCATCACAGGTAACAGACACTTCAAACACTGACTCCCCCCATGGGCTGGTTCAATAATTTTTTCACCCAGGAGATCGCGATAGACCTTGGCACGGCGAACACCTTGATCATCCACAACGACAAAGTGGTGGTGGACGAGCCCAGCATCGTGGCGAAGGACCGCTCCACGGGCAAGGTCATCGCCATTGGCCGGCAGGCCCAACAAATGCACGGGAAGACCCACGAGAACATCAAGACGGTGCGCCCCTTGAAGGACGGAGTGATCGCGGACTTCCAAGCGGCGGAGGACATGATCAAGGGCATGATCAAGATGATCAATCCCGGTCGTCAGCTCTTCACGCCCAATATCCGCATGGTGATCTGCATTCCCAGCGGCATCACCGAAGTGGAAAAGCGCGCGGTGAAGGACAGCGCGGAGCATGCGGGCGCGAAAGAGGTCTACCTGATCCATGAGCCCATGGCCGCCGCGATCGGCATCGGCATCGACGTGGAGGAACCCATGGGCAACATGATCATCGATATCGGCGGGGGCACCTCGGAGATCGCGGTGATCGCGCTGGGCGGCATCGTGTGCGACAAGAACATCCGCGTGGCGGGCGACGAGTTCACCAACGACATCGAGGAGTACATGCGCCGCCAGCACAACATCCTGGTGGGCGAGCGCACGGCCGAGCAGATCAAGATCGAGGTGGGCAGCGCGCTGGTAGAGCTGGAAGACCCCCCGCCCGACTATGCCGTGCGCGGCCGTGACCTGATGACGGGCATACCCAAGGAGATCACCGTGACCTACTCAGAGATCGCCCAGGCGCTGGACAAATCGATCAGTAAGATCGAGGAGGCCATCCTCAGCGCACTGGAAAGCACCCCGCCGGAACTCAGTGCGGACATCTACCGTACGGGCATCTACCTCGCCGGGGGCGGCGCCCTCCTGCGCGGCCTGGACAAGCGCATCAGCATCAAGACGAAGCTGCCCGTGCATGTAAGCGAAGACCCGTTGCGGGCCGTGGCCCGGGGCACCGGCATCGCTTTGCGCAACATCGACCGGTTCCAGTTCCTCATGCGGGAGTAGGGACGATGCATGCATCGTCCATGCTCCCGCTCCCTGCATCGTCCATGCTCCCAGCATCGTCCAATATGCCCACAGCGTCCATCGATCGAACGGCACGCATGATCAATCCCACGGGCGGATGATGCAGACCGACTGAGAGCACTACCATGCGCGACCTCTTCCGCTTCCTCTTCCGCCAGCGCAACAACCTGCTGTTCCTGGCCCTTATGGTGGTGTCCATCTCCTTGCTGGTCAATGGAAATATGCACCAGCGTGCCCAGGCCATCAGCAGCAGCAATGCCGTGGTGGGGCAGATCTATAAATGGCGCCACGAGGTCACCGAATTCACCGACCTGCGCGCGGTGAACCGCCAGTTGGCCCTGGCGTTGGCTGCGGAGCGGAACAGATGGCACAACATGCCAGGCCGCTCTGACAGTTCCCATGTCGGGAACGATAGTGCGCAAGCCCAGCATTACACCTTCATCACGGCCCAAGTGATCAACAGCACAACCCACAAGGAGCGCAACTACATCACCCTCGGCAGCGGATCATTGGAGGGGATCGAACCGGACATGGGCGTGATCGGCATGAACGGGCTGGTGGGCATCGTTCGGGACGTGAGCCCGCACTTTGCCTTGGTCACCGGCATCCTGGGCAATGAATACCGCACGAGCGTCCAGTTGAAGCGGACGGGGCATTTCGGATTGCTGAGCTGGGACACCGACGACCCCTATACGGCCTCCCTGGTCGATGTGGCCAACCACGTACCCGTTTCCATTGGCGATACCGTGGTGACGCGGGGCAACGACGGCATCTTCCCGCCGGGCGTTCCCGTGGGCACCGTGATCGCCGTGAACGATGATCCCGGAAGCAATTTCCACGACATCCGGCTCCACCTCACCGAGGACCTCACGCGCACGGCCTATGTGCATGTGGTCACGGACCTGTTGAAAGGCGAACGGGACACGCTCGAAGCCAAGGTTGCGCTACCATGATCACCACTGTCAGGAACCATATCCTCGCCTTCCTCCTGCTGGTCCTCCTGCAGGCCTTGGTACTGGACCATCTGGACCTGGCCCATGGCTGGGTGGTGCCGTACCTGTACGTGCTCTTCATCATCTCCCTCCCGTTCGACACACCGCCATGGGGCACCTTGGTGCTGGGCTTTGTGCTGGGCATTGCGATGGACTTCTTCAGCAGTACCCCGGGGATGCACGCCAGTGCCTGCGTCATCATGGCGTATGCCCGCATCTGGATGCTCAGGATCCTGGCCCCGCGGGACGGTTACGACCATGCCCAAAGACCCATCGTGCAGCACATGGGCATTTCGTGGTACATGACCTTTGCCGGGGTTTTGGTCCTCTTGCACCATCTCTGGCTTTTCTTCGTTGAAGTGTATCGGTTCGATGACTTCTTCACCACCTTCCTCCGTGCCGTCATGAGCGCTGCCGCCACCCTTGTGCTTTGTTTGCTGGCCCAAGCGCTCACTTCGCGCGAGATCCGGTCCCGATGAATTTCGACGAGCGCAAGTATGTCCTGATCACGGCGGTTGTCTTCATCTGCATCGTCTTCATCCTCAGGCTCTTTTGGATCCAGGTAGTGGACACCAGTTGGACCGCACGCGCCGCCGACATCAGTGAGCGCAAGATCACCGTCTTCCCCTCACGCGGACTCATCTACGACCGCGATGGCGAACTGCTCGTGGCCAATACGCCGGTGTACGACATCATGGTGGTGCCACGGGAGGTGAAGGACCTGGACACGCTCGGGCTGTCCCGGCTGCTGAACGTTCCCCTGGACCAGGTGCGCGAACGGCTGCGCAAGGCCCGCGAATACTCGATCTGGAAACCCAGTGAATTCGAACGGCAGATCACCTCCGGACAGTACGCGGCCATTTCCGTACACCTCTACAAGTATCCCGGCTTCTACGGGCAAAGCCGAACCCTCCGTACCTACCCCCCGCACTTGGGCGCCCACATGCTCGGCTATCTCAGCGAGGTGAACGCCAGCAAAGTGGAACAGGATCCCTACTACAAGCCCGGCGACGTGATCGGCGTGGGCGGCCTGGAGAGCTTCTACGAGAAGGACCTGCGCGGTAAGCGCGGCGTGAAATACGTGGTGGTCGATGTCCACAACAATGTGCAAGGCCCGTTCAAGAACGGGCAGTTCGATACGCTGGCATACGCCGGGAAAAACCTCTACACCAGCATCGACATACGCATGCAGGCCCTGGGCGAGCAGCTGATGCGGAACAAGAAGGGAAGCATCGTGGCCCTTGATCCAAGAACCGGGGAAGTGCTGGCCTTGGTCAGTTCGCCAACCTATGATCCCGAACTCCTGGTGGGACGGGTGCGCAATACAAACTACCGGAAACTCCAGCAGGACTCGCTCACTCCCCTCTTCGACCGGGCCCTGCAGGCGCAATATCCCCCAGGCTCGATCTTCAAACTACCCCAGGCCGCCATTGCGCTGCAGGAAGGGGTGATCAACCTGAACACCGGCTTCGCCTGCAACACGGCCCTCGTGGGCTGCCACAGCCACCCCAATGCACGCACCGTGGAGGAAGCCGTGCAGATGTCCTGCAACCCCTACTTCTACCATGTCTTCAAACGGGTGATCGAGCAGGGAAAGACGAACGATCGCTTCACGGATGCCGCACTGGGCATGGCGGAGTGGAAGACCTACATGGAAAGCTTCGGCTTCGGCCATCCCTTGGCCTTGGACCTTCCCGCGGTAAAGGGTGGCAGCATTCCCGGTACAGCATACTACAACAAGGTGTATGGGGATCGGGCGTGGGCGTTCAGCAACATCTATTCGCTGAGCATCGGCCAGGGTGAGGTGTTGGTGGTGCCCATGCAAATGGCCAATCTCGCGGCCATCTTCGCCAACAGGGGGTACTATTACGATCCGCACGTGGTGCGGGCGATCGGCAACCCGGACAGCTTGAACACGCATGTTGCGCGCCACGAGACCTTGGTGGACGACAAATGGTTCCCCCCGATCGTGGAGGGCATGCGCCGGGTGGTGAACGAGCCGGGCGGAACGGCACGGCGGGCCCGGATCCCGGGCATTACCGTATGCGGCAAAACGGGGACGGCCCAGAACCCCCATGGCAAGGACCATGCGGTGTTCATCGCCTTCGCCCCCCTGGACGACCCCAGGATCGCCATAGCCGTTTACGTGGAGAACTCCGGCTTCGGTGGTACTTGGGCCGCGCCCATCGCCAGCCTTTGCATGGAGCAGTACCTTACCGACAGCATCTCGCGGCCCGAACTGCTGCAACAGATGCTGGATGCCGACCTGATCGCCACCGAGGGCAACTATAAGAAGTTCGTGAGCAAACGGCGTAGGCAATGAACCGGCGGGAGAACATCGCACACAATATCGACAAGCCGCTGGTGATCATGTACCTGCTGCTGATGGCGATGGGCTGGGCCAACATCTACAGCGCCGCCTACGATCCCGAGCACGCGAACCTCTTTGATCGCGGACGTGAGTACGGGGCGCAAAGCGTTTGGATCTGTGTTTCGTTGTTGATCGGTGCCGGCATGCTCCTGGTGCGCGGGGAGTTCATCCGCGACCTGGCCTATCCCGTCTATGGTTTCGTGTTGGTGCTGCTGATACTGGTGCTCCTGGTGGGCCGCGAAGTGAACGGGGCAAAGGCGTGGTTCGGCGTTGGCGGCTTCGGGATCCAACCCGCCGAGTTCAGCAAGTTCGCCACCGCCTTGGCCCTTTCCAAATACTTGAGCGGGCTGAAAACCCTGAAGGAAGTACGCTCAAGGGTGATCTCCGCAATGCTCATCCTGGCTCCGGTGGCCCTCATCATGCTCCAGCCGGACACGGGTACGGCCCTGGTCAGCGGTGCCTTCGTGCTGGTACTTTACCGCGAGGGGCTCTCGGGCAACATCCTCTTGATCGCGATCATGGCCGCTATCCTCGTGGTGCTCTCCCTGATCATGAAGGAGACCGTCTACCAAATACCCTTCACCGACCACAGGCTTCACGGACAGTACTTCCTCGTTTTCCTGATCGCCGTGTTCAGCTTTCTGGCCTTCCTCTTCGTGCGCAAGTTCATCCTTAAGCACCAGCGGAAAAGGATCTATGCCTATCTCCTCATTGGTTTCTTCGGTTCAGCAGCCTTCATCGGCAGTGTGGACCAGCTGATCGACCACATGCCTGCCCACCAGCAAACACGCATTCGCGTATTGCTGGGCCTGGAATATGACCCGCGCGGATATGGCTACAACGTGGAGCAGTCCAAGACCGCCATCGGTAGCGGAGGCCTGCTGGGCAAGGGTTACTTGCAAGGCACCTTCACCAAGTACAAGTACGTGCCCATGCAAAGCACCGACTTCATCTTCTGTACCGTGGGCGAGGAATGGGGCTTTTTGGGCACCACGGCGGTCGTGCTTCTTTTTGGCGCGCTCATCCTGCGATGCATCCAGATCAGTGACCGGCAGCGATCGCGCTTCACACGGATCTATGCGTACTGCGTGGCCAGCATCTTCTTCCTGCACCTGATGATCAATGTGGGGATGGCCATAGGCCTGGCACCGGTGATCGGTATTCCCCTACCCTTCTTCAGTTACGGCGGCAGTTCGCTCATCGGTTTCACCGTGCTGCTTGCGATCCTCGTGCGCTTGGACGCGGAGCGCCTGGTGCAGCTCCGCTGATCGCGCCGTTTGCCGATCTCCGCCCTCATGCACCTGTTCGCGAGTGGATCAAGCAGTGGATAAAGGCGGAAGGTGCTGTTCGGGCCTTGTTTTTCCGGAACCGTACCCCGAGTTCTGGCCAGGCCCTCCCCCAGGAATGCATGCCGCTCGGAGTGAGCGATGTCCCTGGACGTCCTTCGGCGTGGCCTTGATCGATCTCCCGTACAGGCCTGAACCACGAAAGGAGGCTTCCGCCTCCCTTCGCTCGTTCGGCGCAAGGCCGATATCAGTAGAACTTCGAGCGGTCGTCCGTCACATTGGCCGCTTCCCTCAAGGCATTGAAGACCTGGCCGTTCGCGCGGTTGCGGACCCGGTCGGTGAGGGCCTTGCGGTCCTCCGCACCCTCGGGCATTTCACCCGCTGGTGTCAGGGCGTTCATGCGGGCCACGTACACTGCCATGTCCCCTTTCAAGGGAGGGCTGGTGGCACCGCTGTCCATGGCGAAGATGGTGCCGATAACCTTGATGTCGCTGTACCCCCCCGGAAGCGTGTTCGCATTGAAGGCCATGTTGCCTGAATTCTGGACGGTGGCACCCAGTTCCTGGGCCAGCGCCTGCAGATCGGACTTGTCCTTCATCTTGGCGGCAAGGGCATCGGCCTTCTTCTCGTTGCGCACCTCCTTGGTGAACTTCTCCCTCACATCATTCAACTTGGGCTCTCCCGGCTCGCGGATACCGATCAACGAGCACACCACATAGCTGTCCCCGCTGGTCAAGGGTTCACTGCTCTTGGCATCGGCCTCCGCATGGTTCACCCAGCGCACCACCTCGTCCGCCTCTTGCAGGCCGGGTACAAAGCGCTGTTCCGGACGAAGCTCCTCCACGGGGGTATAGGCGAGTCCTTCCTCTTCGGCCGCCTTGCGGAACGATGCCGTGTCCGGAGCGTTCAGCGAGAATTCGTTCGCGGTCTTCCACGCCGCCTTCATCGCTTGGACCGGAGCGATCTTCCGGTCCAGGGTGAGCACCCGGCGCTCCTTGCGCGTGCGTTGCTCCAGCACCTCCACGATGTGGTAGCCGTAATCGGTCTTCACCAAAGTGATGGCACCTGGCTTCTCCTCAAAGCTCGCCTTGGTGAACTCCGGTACCATGCGCTTCTCGTCGAACCATTCATAGACCCCGCCGGTGCTCTTGCTGCCGGGATCGTCGGAGAACTTCGTCACCAAAGACTCGAACTTGCTTCGGTCACGCTTCACCACGGCCAACAGGCTATCCGCACGGACCTTGATGGCACGCTCCTCTTCGGGGCTCTTGCCCTGCGTGCTCAGCAGGATGTGGCGCACACGGGCCTCCTTTACCTCCGCCAATTCCGCCACTTTCACCAGCTTCCACGCGTTCCCGTCGCGGAAAGGTCCCACCACCATGCCGGTATCGGCATGAATGATCAAGGAATCGTTCACCTGGTCCGCCGTGCCCTCCGCATAGGGGGTCGGCTCCGCCGACTTCGTGTCCGCATAGGCCATCACCAATGCGCTATCGGCACTGGCCGTGCCGGCCGCCTCAAAGTCGGCCTTCAGTCCCATCATGTCCGCGCGGGCGTTCTCCACATCCTCTTGCGTAGGGATGGCCTTGAACTGCACATAGGCAAAGCTGCGGGAAGCCGTTTGGCGGTGCTTGCGCTCCCCTTTGTGGGAGTCGTAGTACCGGCGCAGCTCGGTATCGCTCACTGCGTAAAGGCTATCGGGCTCGCTATCCAAGCGCTGGGCAACGAACTGGAAATCGGCCCGTGTGTTCTTGGCAGCCCATTCATCCTGCACTTGCGCACTGTTCACGAAGCAGCTCTTCTTCACGAGGTCGTTGTACTTGGCCTGGATGCGTTGGGGCACGAAGGTGCGCTTCTGCATCTCGAAAAGGGCAAAGTTGTTCTCCTGCACATATTTGAAGTACTTGCGCAGTTGCTCCTTGCTCACCTGCCCCGTTTGGGGGTCCATGAAGTTCTGGTTGTTGCGGAAATCGGGCAGGATGTTGTTGCCGAAACGAATGTCGTCATATTCCTGAAGGCTGATGGTGTTGCCGAACCCGGCCTCCTCGGCCTCCACGCTCAACGTGTGCTGGCGGAGCAGATCGTTCCAAACCCCGTTGCGTACCTGCTCCTGCAGCTGATTGTCCACCGTGGTGCCGTTCTGCCGATAGAGGTCCAACTGCTGGTCCACCCGCATGGAGAACTCCTGAATACTGATCTCGTTGCCGGCAATGGAACCAACGTTCCGCTCCTGCCCTCCGGAGCGGTTGCCAATGAAATCACCCACCACGAACAACACGAGCGCACCGCCAACGATAATGCCCAACAGGGTCCCTCGTTCGCGGATCTTTCCGATTACAGCCATTTACTTGATCTTAAAAGGGTGGCAAATATAGGCGGGTGGGCGGTTCAAAGGCCGTATGCAAGGGGAAAGCTCCTCCAATTGGACAGTAGGCCGGTCGGATCGGGCACTTTCCACGGGGAGGTCCCGACGACTCGTATCCTGCCCGCATTCAATTGGGATGGATCAGTGATGAGCACCTCAACTTCCCTGCTTGGGCGGGGAGCCTCCGACAAAACCGCCCTCCACATCCTTCACCAATACGTTCACCAGGTCGATCCGGCCGTGCGATACATTGGTCACGGTGAAGCGGAAGGGGCCGTCATCAACGATCTCACCCGGTTCCGGCACGGTGCCGGTACAGTGCATGATGTAGCCTGCTAGGGTGTCGTATTCCTCGCTTTCCTTCATGTTCAGGCCGTATTCCTCCACTAAGTGTTCCACCTCCAGCCGGGCGCTGAACACAAACTCGGTGGGACCGATCTGCTCCTCCACGGAGTCCTCATCGTCGTGCTCGTCCTCGATATCCCCAACGATGGTTTCCACCACATCCTCGATGGTGAGCATGCCGGCGGTTCCACCGAACTCATCCACCACCACCGCGATGTGGGTGCGCTCCTTGGTGAAAAGCCGCAGGACCTCATCGGCCGGCATGGTACCGGGTATGAAGTTCACGGGACGCAGGATGGCGCGGATGCTGCGCGGCCGCTTGAACATTTCATAGCTATGGACATAGCCGATGATGTTATCAATGCCCTCCTTGTGGATCAGCAGTTTGGTGAGGCCCGTGCCCAGGAACCGCTTGCTGAGCTCCGCGATGGGTTCTTCCACGTCCAGTGCCTCGATGTCCGCCCGGGGTACCATGAGGTCGCGCACCTTGGTATTGCTCAGTTCCAATGTGTTCCGGAAATACTCCACCTCGGCCTCCACTTCCCGGTCCGGGGATGTCGCTTCGCTGACCTCTTGCAGAAAAGCATCCAGATCGATGCGTCCAAAACCGGCCTTGCCCATGTTCGGCTTCACCCCGAAGAGCCGCAGTATGCCCTCGCTGATGGAGGTGAGCAGTACGGTGGGCAGCCAGAGCACGGCATAGATCACCCCCAGCGGAAGTGCGAACACGCCGAGCGCACCATTGGGGTCCAACCGGAACAGGGCCTTGGGCAGAAATTCGCTCACCACCAGTATCAGCATCGTGCTCAACACCGTTTGCATCACCAGAATGAAGCCCTCGTTCGGGTACAGCATGCGCAATCCGGGCTCCAACAGCTGGGCCATCAAGATGCCATAGGCCACCAACGCAATGGTGTTGCCCACGAGCAAGGCGCTGATCACACGGGCCGGTTTTTTCAACAGCGAAGCAACGATCTTGGCCCAGATGGCTCCCTGCTTTCGTTGCAGCTCGATGTACAGCTTATTGCTGCTCACCAAGGCGATCTCCAGACCGGAGCAGAGTGCCGATGTGAGCACGGCAACGAGAAGGATGATGAGGTCCGCGGTGCTCAACATGGGGAGAACCGATGATCGGGATTGTCAACGTTGGCGTTAAGTGCCGGGTCACCGTCCATGCTCTTCGTCTTCGGTCCTTTCACGTTGCGCCCACTGTGCCATTCGGCCGCGCATGAACCGGCGATAGCCCCACATAGCCGTACACACCGCCGGAAAGAGGAGCCACACCTTGCCGTCTTCCCAGCCATAAACGACCAGCACATAGGCCGCCCAGCAAGCTGTGAGCACGGCCAAGCCCAGCCAGAACATCTCCATGAAACGTGCGATCTTCTCCATCAGCGGTCCGGGTTCCCTGGTGCCAAGGTATCGCTCCTATCGATGAAAAGCGTTCCCGTGATGCGGCGGATGGTGTAGCGGCCGAAGTCCTGGGACGCATCCAAGCCCTGGCCATAGATAATGTCCCGGGCGCGTGTGATCTTCACGGGGCGGTCCGTGTACACCCGGTTGCTGTCCCGGCTCCAGGTCAACTGTTCGGTCTCGAGCTTCTCCCCCCGGGCGTTCACGAAAACCACCTGCTCCTCCACGGTCATCTTGTTTTGTTCCGGATCGATCTCTCCATGCCGCGCCGTCAGTTGGCTGGCCGCATGACCATCGGGGTTGAAGAAGGTGAGTTCCACGCCGTCGCCCAATTCCGTGCGGGGCTGTATTCCGCTGAATTCCGATATGATCCCTGCGCGGATCCGTTTCCGGACCAGGCCACTGTCCGAATACAGGTATTCGGCTTGGGTGGTAATGCGGTCCGGCGAGTTGGCCGGCACATCGATGGCGGCCACACGGTCCAGATCGTTCTTACAGGACGGAAAAACGAGCACGATCGCATAAAACAGGACTCCCCACCGATCGGTCATTGGATCTTCGGGGGCGTAAACCACCGTTCACCCCGCCACGGTGTGAACGCCACACCCACCCACAGCGTGGCATAACGCTCCTGAATCAGGCCGTTCTCCGTGGAGCCACGCTGGCCGAACTCCCCGCCCAGGTGCAACCAGCTGTTGGTCTGCACGGCGTTCAGGGGGAAGGAAATGCCCACGGTGGCAGCGGCGCTTTCCAACCCCGATCCACGGACTTCCTGTGGAGCTTGCGCATACTTCAGCCCCATGCGATAGACCACCCGGTGGAAAACACCTCCATCCGTACCGGGCTGGAAGCGTGCGGCCGCACCATAGAAAATGGCGTTGCGGAGCGGGGCGGGCAAGGAATAACCGGGCACCTCAATGGTAGCTGCGCTCCAGTCCTGTTGCTTCACCTCGGCGGTGAAGCCCCAGCGAGCGTTCTGTATGCCCAATCCGAAACCGAGGGAAACGGGGACCTCCACCTGTCCTTTCAGGCCTTGATCGTTCGCTATGGTATCGCGCACGGCCTCAATGCCGAATCGGCTGGTGTAGGAGGTGACCAGGTTGGAGTACTTCGCCCTCAAACTGGCCGGAAAACTGATCGAAGCTCCTGCGGTCCAGCGCCAATTCACATCATCCCTGTGCTTTTTCCGGGTGAGGTCACCTTGCCACATCACACTTGCATCGGCCGTGGGCGCGCGCAGCACAAGCGCCGAGAACACTTTGATGTTGTTGTACCCGGCATCCTGGGAATAGAGGGCCTCCCGGGTCTGTTCGATGCTGCCGAAAATGAAATTGAAGTCGGCGCCGAGGGTGACACGGGTACCCGCGTTGCCCACCGAATCGGCCCGTTGGGCGTAGAGGGTATGCCCCAGACCGAAGTAGGCGCGGTCCAGTCCTCCATTCCCGCTGTAGAGGTACTTCACCGTACCCTCATCCAGTCCCGAGCTTTGCGAAGTGGAATAACCCACCTCGCTGAACGGGGTAAGCCCAAGCGCCAGTCCCCATTTGCCTTTGGCGAACGGCACTCCCAGGCTGAACCCCATGAACTCCGCATCCTTCCGGGTACTGCTGGCCTGGGAGGAAGTGGTCCGGGTATGGCGGAACGCGGCACCTGCCTCGAACACCGGCCGCGCCAAGGCAGCGTAACTGGCAGGATTCCCCAAGATCACGCCGTAAGGTTCGGTCAGGGCCAAACCGGTGCCCGCCATCAAGGTTTGGGAAACCTGGCCGGAGGGCACAAGATCTCCGAAACCATAGGCGCTGTACGGAGAATCCCCCCCGCCTTGGGCGAAAGCGGCGACCATGCCGAGGTCAATGATCAACAGCAGAGCTGCGGTCCGGGTCATAGTACAAGAGTGCATGGAGACCGATAAGTGTCAGCGTGGGGTGCGCAAAGATGCCGCTTTTCAGCGCCCTGACCGCACGGGGGGCATCGCCACCGGTGAGCACAACGGCCATGCCCCGGTGTTGTTGCCTGAAGGCGGTGATGTAGCCCATCAATTCCAACATGGCACCGTGGTGGATGCCGGAGGCCAAGCTCGTTACCGTATCGGTTCCCAGGACCGCCGTGTTCTCCGGTGGCGCCACCTCGGGTAGTCGGGCACTGTACCGGTGCATGGCCTGGGCACGCATCCGCAAGCCCGGTGAAATGACGCCTCCGCGATGGATGGCCAGTTCATCCACCAGGTCATAGGTGATGCACGTACCGAGGTCAATGGCCAGTACCGCCCGCCGAGGGAAGGTCACCGCAGCACCGACCACATTGGCCAGGCGGTCCACCCCCAAGGTGTTCAGGGTGGTGTAAAGACTCCTCACGGGAGAAGGGGAATCACCCGTGATCACGTTCACCGGCGCCCTATGGCCCATGGCCTCCACGAACCTTCCATCGGGCTTGGCCACCGAACCAATCGCTATACGTGCGGGCTGGCGCCCGGCGAGAAATCGGTCCACCGCTGCGTGATCCCCCAGCGGTACTATTCCACGCGCTACGATCCGCCCACGGGAAAATAACCCGAGCTTCATGGAGGAATTCCCCACATCGATCACCAGCTCAGTCGGTGTGTGCCCTACCATTCGACGATCCAGCTATATTTGCCGCCCCATAGCGCGGACCAGCCGCGCAAAGATGGTGATGAACGTATTGGTGCCTTAGCTCAGCTGGTAGAGCAATGGATTGAAAATCCATGTGTCCCCAGTTCGATTCTGGGAGGCACCACGATCGCGAAGCCTCCGGCCACCCGGGGGCTTCGTTCGTTCAGGACCTATCGAACGCATCAGGGATTGTCCCGCAACCATTGGCGGACCCATTCCAGATGCTCCTGTTTCTTCGGTTCACGAAGTGCACGCGAGGTTTCCGTAAAGAAGGAATGCTTGGAAATGAACTCCTCCTGCAGCAGGTTCCATTCACGCCTGTTGGATAAGCCACCATGGGCCTTCATTTCCTGATAAAGCCGCTCTCCGACAAGGAAAAAATCCTCGCGACCGAGATAGTCCAGGTCCGCATCGCAGAGGACCTCGCTCAACCGGTCATGGGCTTGTTGGGGGATCTTGGTGGCCATGATCATCGCACAGATCCTTTCCACCTGCACCTCGTCATACCCGAAACGCGGCAGATGTTCGCGGGCCATGCGGCATCCCCCCGCTTCATGGTTCTCGGGATCCACCAAAAAGCCTGAATCATGATACAGGGCCGCCGTTTTCAGGAGTTCCAAGTCTTCCCCGGCGATGCCCTCCTCCTCCGCGATGGTTATCACCGAAGCATAGACGTCCAGCGTGTGCTCGAGGGAATGGTACGTGCAAAGCCTGGGAAGGCCAGCATGCATTTCCGCGAGGATGAAGACCTTTGCCGCTTGTTGATCCATGAATAGAGCCGTGTGCAATGTAAGGTGATGAAATGGAAACGAAGTACCCACCACTGGGTATTGTCCATAATATGATCGCTCCATATCTCATCGCCCCAGACCGGGTCCTTCCGCCCGGACGGCACCTTGCCGCCAGGTGCCTGCGGACTTCCTTTCCTCAGCTCCCGGGGCAGGAAAGGACGGATCGCCGGGTCGCCACCGTCTACTTTTGTGGCATGGCGCGTCCTGCACCCCGCACCCCGGTGTTGCTCTTCGGCTTTCTGGTGCTGTACATCCTGTTGCAGTCGGCCTGGTGGATGTGGCTCTTGCTGAGCAAGGACCGGGACATATTATCGCTGCAGCAGCAATTGGTGCTCGAGGGCATCGTTCCCCACCTGCCGATCCGATCACCGAAGCACATGCTGATGATGGTGGTGGGTGAAGGTGTGGTATTCCTGGTGCTCCTGCTGCTGGCCCTGTGGATCACCTTCCGCACTTTGCGGCACGAACTCTCCCTGGCGCGCCAGCAACGGGATTTCCTGATGGCCACCAGCCATGAGCTGCGCACACCCATAGCCGCGCTCAAGCTGCACCTTCAAACGCTTCAACGCCCGAACCTCGATCCCGAGCTCCGGGACACCCTTTCGCGCAGCGCACGGTCCGATGTTGACCGCCTGCACGGCCTCGCCGAACAGATCCTCCTTGCCAGCCGGCTGGAGGAGCATGCCGCGCCACCACAGTTGGCCCCGACGGATGTTGCCAAGGAGAGCCGCAACCTGATCGATCAGGCCCGTTCCTCCTATGGCAGGGACCATCGGATCGAGGCGAAACTGCCCGAGGAACTGAACCTGATCACGGATGCCAGTTCGTACCGATCGATCCTGGGGAACTTGTTGGAGAATGCCTGCAAGTATGCACCGCAGGGTACCACCGTTCAAGTGGAGTTGGCAGTGGTTGGCCATGCCGTGCATCTCCGGGTCCGGGACAGCGGGCCGGGGATACCGGATGAGGACCGACAGCGGATGTTCGGGAAATTCTATCGCGGCGGCAGTGAGGAAACCCGCAATGCCAAGGGTACGGGGCTGGGCTTGTTCATTGTTCGCCGGTTGCTGGAGGACCTGGGCGGCCGCGTGGAATACCGACCGGTCCACCCCCATGGTTCTACCTTCACCGCCATATTTCCCCATCGCTCATGATCGATAAAAAGGTGGCCTTGATCATCCTGGACGGATGGGGGATCGGTGCCGGTGACGATACCGATGCGATCGCCCAGGCCCAAACCCCGTTCATGGACAGCCTCCTGCGCAACGCCCCCCACGCGCGCCTGCGCACGGACGGGGAGAACGTGGGGCTTCCCCCGGGACAAATGGGGAACAGTGAAGTGGGACACCTCAACATCGGTGCGGGCCGTGTTGTGTACCAGGACCTGGTGCGGATCGACCGGGCCATTGCCGATGGATCATTGAGGCGCAATGCCGTACTGCAAGAAGCCTTCCGCGTTGCGCTTACCCCCGGCAAACGACTTCACCTGATGGGCTTGGTGGGCGATGGCGGGGTGCATGCCTCCAGTGTGCACTTGGTGGCCCTCTGCAAGCTCGCCGATGAGGCCGGCCTCAAGGAGGTTTTCATCCATGCGTTCACCGACGGGAGGGACACGGACCCCAAGAGCGGCCTGGGCTTCATCGAACGGTTGGAAAAGGATATCATCGGCACCTCGGCACGGGTAGCCTCCATCTGTGGCCGCTACTATGCCATGGACCGCGACAAGCGCTGGGACCGGATCAAGAAGGCGTATGACCTGATGGTGCATGGACGGGGTGATCAAGCACAGAGCGCGAGCTGGGCCATCGGATCCAGCTATGCGAAAGGCATCACCGATGAATTCATTGAACCCTGCGCCATCATTGGCACGGACAAGCGCCCACTGGCGCATATCCGTCCCGGCGACGTGGTGATCTGCTTCAACTTCCGCACGGACCGGTGCCGCGAGATCACCGAAGCGCTCACCCAGCGTGCTTTCCCCGAACAGGACATGAAGCCCCTCCCGCTTCATTATGTCACGATGACCCTGTACGACCACAACTTCAAGGACGTGAACGTACTGTTCAGCAAGGAAGACCTGCTGATGACCTTGGGGGAAGTGGTCTCGCGGGAAGGAGGCAGGCAGGTGCGATTGGCCGAGACCGAGAAATACCCGCACGTCACCTTTTTCTTCAGTGGTGGTCGCGAGGTTCCCTTCACTGGAGAGCAGCGCAACGTGGTGCCCTCACCCCAAGTGGCCACCTACGACCTGCAGCCGGAGATGAGCGCTGCAGCCGTTACCGATGCCGCATTGAAGGTGATCGCCGAGGACGGGACGCACCTCATGATCTTGAACTTCGCCAATCCCGACATGGTGGGCCATACCGGTGTGTTCCCGGCGATCATAAAGGCGGTGGAGACCACTGACAGCTGTACCCGGCGCGTGGTGGAGGCGGGCCGTGCCAAGGGCTGGTCCTTCGTGATCATCGCGGACCATGGCAATGCGGACAAGGCGGTGAACCCGGACGGCTCGCCCCATACGGCGCACACGCTCAATCCCGTGCCGGTGATCGTACTGACCGACCGGGAGGTCCTTGTGGACAATGGTATTTTGGCCGATGTGGCCCCCACCATCCTGGACTTGCTTGGGCTGCCCCAACCCGTGGAAATGACCGGTCGCTCGTTGATCCGATCCGCTGATCGCAGGTAGACTACTTGCTTCCCAAGACCTGCAAATGGCCGGTATAGTCCTGTTGGAGCACCCGGATCACATAGAAGTAGACGCCGTCGTGCAGGTCTTTCGCCGAAAAGTTGTTCTGGTAGTTGGTCGTGTTGAGCACTTCCTTGCCCCAACGGTCCCAGATCTGCACATGGTTATCCCGCCCCTTGATCCCTTCCACCACGAACTTGTCGTTGTACCCATCCCCGTTCGGCGTGATCACATTGGGAATGATGACCTCGCAACCGGCATCCACCTCAACGGTCAGGCTGACGGTCTTGGGGCATTGGTCGGTGACGGACACGGTATAGGTTCCGTTCTCCATGCCGGGAACAAATTGGTGATCGGAGAACAACGAATCGCTCCATACCATGGTGGTGGCTCCGAAGCCACCGCTGACGCTGGCGTACAGCGGCACTGAATCCTGGTCGCACTGCAGCAATACGGGGGAGGGACTCGTGATCTCCATTTCAGGGTAGTCCAGAAGGGCGAGCACCACGGCATTGGAGAGCGTATCCCCGCAGGCGTTCACCAGGAACACGTTCATGATCGCGGTTTCGATACCCTCGGAAATGCCATCCTCAAAGGCCTCGAACGGGAGCACCACCGAATCCTGGCCCGCCGGAATGACGGCCGGGCTTGGGATATGGGTGAAGTCCACGCCCGGAGTTGCCGTACCGGTGAAGAAAAACTCTACAGTATAGGTGCTATCGATGCCCGGCGGACGGTAAATGGTGAAGTTGCCTCCCAGGCATCCTTCGGCGGCGGTTCCGTCACCGTGAAGCGTACTGGCGGTCAAGGTGGGAAGCACATTGGATTGAAAACTGCCGGCTTGCAGGAACACGGCGGAATTGTACGCGTCATCCCCGGCATCACCGATCGCCAATTTGATGTGATAGGTCTCCCCGCAGGTCACCGAGGCCTCCGCACGGAGCACAGTGGTGAAGCCATTGAGGGAGATCGTGGTGCCATTGGCATTGCTGATGTAATAGGCATCGTTTGCCGGGGGACAGCTCGAATTTTCAGACCCGTGGATGTTGGCGATGCTCACGGGCAGGTTGGTACCGGGCACCAAGGCGATGTTGATGGCGTTGTTGGTATAGGGACCGGATATGCCCGGCCCGCTCAGGAAGAATCCAAAAACATCGTTGTAATTGGAACTGCAGTTGAAGGATGGATATTCCTCCGAGCCGAACACGTAGTTGAACTTCAGGGAATCCCCATTCGGGACAAAATCAAATTCCAGGATGGCCTTGTCCTCGATGGTATTGCCCGGGGTAGTAATGGCCAACAGGTCCGGGTCGGAACCCGTGTTGAGCGGATCGCTTCCAAAATCCGAAGCCGGACCGGGTATTGAAGTGGCAAGGCCGGAGGAAAGGATCAATCCCGCATTCAGGCCCAGATTCGTTCCATTGCCGTTGGTAAAGGAGCCGGACCCATCCTGCGGCGTGTTCACCGCCACACCATTGTACGTCACGTTCGATATGGCCACGCCCCCACCGACGAGGACGTTCTGAACGAGTTGTGCCGGCGTCAAGGCCGTGTTCACGTTCAATTGCGCCATCGCCGGCAGCACGAGGACCCCTGCGAGAATGGATAGTGAATTACGGATCATGTGAGGGCTAGGATTAGTCATCTGCCGTTGCTGCCGCGGACCAAGGTAACATGCCCGTACTTCTCATTGGCTTCGTAATAGTGCCCTTTCGCACGGTACTTGTACACGTACACGCCCGTGGCGGCATCCGTTCCTCCCTTCACCTTGCCGTCCCAAGGGGTATTGATGTCATCGGATTCAAACACCACATGTCCCCATCGGTCGAAGATCGTTATATGGAATTCCGTGACGGATGAACTGACGGCATGAAAGACATCGTTCACTCCATCGCCGTCCGGGGTGAAGGCATTGGGGAAGAAGAGCGTTCCCGGAGGCTTCACCAACAGGCTGTCCACCGCCCTGCATCCTTGCTCGCTCACCGTATGCAAGGTCACCCAGTGGTCCTCCAGGTCCACGTAACTGTGCGTGGTGGAGGTGGCCTTTACGCGGGTGCCGTCCCCCAGGTCCCATATCATCACTGGCACGGAGTAGGGAATGGTGGCCGCCTGGAACAACCAATCATCCTGGCCTTGGTTGTAGATCAGGATCTGTGCTTCGGGATGTTCCACGCTGACGTTCGTCTCGGCGCTGATCCATTCACCGCAGTGGTCCATGACGTTCACGATGAAGCGGACATCGGATTCCCCGCCGTAGATCATTTTCGGGTCGCTCCAGCCCCAGCCTTCCCAATCGATGGTGTGAACGCCGGAACCTCCGGTGACCTTGGCCCACAGCGTGATGGAGTCGCCGAGGCAAATGATGCTGTCCGGTGTCAGGTCGATCCGGAATGGCTGATAGCGGGGATAGCGGGTGGTGAAGATGCTGTCCGCGACATACCCGCACTGGTCGTGTACGCTCAGGGTATAGTTCGCGTCCTCGGGCACTCCGACCAGCAAGGTATCGGCAGTGCTCAACACCGCACCCGCGCCGTTGGTCCAGCTGTAACTGTACACTCCATTGCCACCCGTGACATCCAACGGGAACAGCAGCACCGAATCACCGGTACAGAATACAGTGGTGTCCCATGAGAGAATTTGGATCTCCGGCAGCGCCGCAGTGCTCACCAGCACGGAATCAGAGGCAGTGTGCATGCACCCGTCGAACGCGGTCACCACATACCAGAGCGGATCCCCGGCAGGCACGTTCAGTGCGGCATTGGTGCCGACCACGGTACCGTTCTGCGTCCACTCATAGGTGTAGACACCATTTCCACCCACGGTGCTGATCGCGCTGATGTTGGCATTGCCCAGACAAGGTATGGCCGTGTCCGGACTGGCAGTGACGCCCATGGGTGCATAGGCCGGTACAAATATGGTGATGCTGTCCAGCACGGCGGGAACGCTGCACGTATCGGAGACCGTCACATGGAAGGTGGTGGTGGTGTCCACGGAGACATTGATGGTCGGCGTGGTCTCGCCGGTGCTCCAGAGGTAGTGGTAATTCCCGGCCCCGTCGCTCACTTGGGGACCGATGTCATAGTCCTGCCCGCAAGCACCGTTCACATCATCGGTCACCACGTTCAAGAGCGGATATTGATCGATGTAGAACAAGTAGTCGTTGATCACCTGCGAGCCGCTGCACACGATGTTCTGTGTGATGTTGATCGTGATGGTCTCCAAGCCGTCCGCATCGTAGGGCACGGTAAGCGGGAACGTGATCACCGTATCACCCGGTTGATAGATGATCTGCGTGGGCAACGGAGGAAAATAATCCACTCCCGGGGTGGCGGTGCCGCCGATGACTAGGTTGATCGTGTCCACATTGGTGGTGTCCCCCATCCGGAAGAAATTGAACGGAATGGTCCCGCAACCCTCGAACATGGTGCTATCGTTCACGCCCACCACGGCATTCCCGGTGGTCAATACGGGAATGACCTGGCCGGTGCTGGCAAAACTGCCCGCTTCCAGGAAAACGCCGGAGTCGTAGCTGGTATCACCGGCATCACCGATGGCCAGTTTGATGTGGTAGGTAACGCCGCACTCCACCAGGGCACGCGCCTGCAACACCGTGGTGAACCCGTTATAGACCACCGTGGTCCCGCCGGCATTGTCCACATAGTATTGGCTGTTCGCGGGAGGGCAGGTCGTATTCTGGTCGCCATGGATGTTGGCGATCGATACCGGCAGGTTCGTCCCGGGAACCAGCGCGATGTTGATGGCATTGTTCGTGTACGGCCCGGTTATCCCCGGTCCGCTCAAAAAGAACCCGAACACATCGTTGTAGTTCGCGCTGCAATTGAACGTGGGGTATTCCTCGGAGCCGAAGACATAGTTGAACTTCAGGGAATCGCCCGTGGGGATGAAATCGAACTCCAGAACTGCCTTGTTATTGATGGTATTCCCTGCAGTGGTGATCGCCAGCAAGTCCGGGTCGGATCCCCATCCATTGTCGTCACTGGAGAATTCCGTGGCTGCCTGGCCGATGCTGGAAGCGAGCCCGGAGGTCAGGATGATGCCCGCATCCAGCCCCAGGTTCGAGCTCACCGTAGTGAACGCCCCCGTACCGTCCTGCGGCGTCGCTGGCATTGGCACGCCATTGAAGGTGATATTGCTAACCGACACGCCGCCGCCCAAAAGAACGTTCTGAACCAGTTGGGCCGGTGTCAAATTGGTGGTCACGTTCAATTGCGCCTGCAGTAGGCCGAAGGAGAGCATGGCGATGCAGGAAAAGGTAGTACGTGCGTTCATGTGGGCGGGTAACGTTGGACAAGATAAGGGGACCGATGCAATGACCCGGAACCGGGCCCAGTGGTTGCCTGAACAACATTTCTTCACGCAACCCCGCAGATCACCGGGACTATCTTTGAGCGCTCCACCCAATCCCCCTACGCAGCATGGCATCCGTGAATGAGCACATCGAGACCAACAAGGACCGCTTCCTCAATGAACTCCTCGACCTGCTCCGGATCCCCAGCGTGAGCGCCGACCCCAAGTACAAGGCCGACGTGGCCCGCTGCGCCGAAGTTGTGAAGACACGCATGGAACAGGCTGGCCTGGAAAAGGTGGAAGTGTGCCCCACCAAGGGCCACCCCATCGTCTATGGCGAAAAGATCATCGATCCGGCCAAGCCCACCGTGCTCGTGTACGGCCACTACGATGTGCAGCCTGCGGACCCGTTGGAATTGTGGGACAGTCCACCGTTCGAACCCGTGGTGAAGGACGGCGTGATCTACGCCCGTGGCAGCGCCGACGACAAGGGCCAGTTCTACATGCACGTGAAGGCGGTGGAGGCCATGGTAAGGACCGGCAACCTGCCCTGCAATGTGAAGATGATGATCGAGGGCGAAGAGGAAGTGGGATCGGAGAACCTCGGCACCTTCGTGAAGGAGAACAAAAAGCGCCTCGCGGCGGACGTGGTGCTGATCAGTGACACCTCGATGATCGCCAATGACGTGCCGAGCATCAACACGGGCCTGCGCGGCTTGAGCTATTTGGAAGTGGAAGTGGTCGGGCCCAACCGCGACCTGCACAGTGGTGTGTACGGGGGTGCCGTGGCCAATCCGATCAATGTGCTGTGCGACTTGATCTCCAGCCTGCACGACAAGGACCGGCGGATCGCCATTCCCGGTTTCTACGATGCCGTCCGGGAACTCAGTGATGCCGAACGGAAAGAGCTTGCCAAAGCGCCCTTCAATGAACAGGAGTGGATGGACGAACTGGGCGTGAAGGCCGTGCAGGGCGAGAAAGGCTACACCTCCTCCGAGCGGTGCACCATCCGGCCCACGCTGGACGTGAACGGCATTTGGGGGGGCTATATCGGTGAAGGCGCCAAGACCGTGCTGCCTTCCAAGGCCCACGCCAAGATCAGCATGCGCTTGGTACCGGACCAGAAGAGCGAAGCCATCACAACCCTCTTCAGCGACCACTTCAAGAAGATCGCTCCACCGTATGTCACCGTGCTTGTGAAACCGCACCACGGCGGTGAAGCAGCGGTGACCCCCACCGACAGCATAGCCTATCGCGCGGCCAGCCAGGCCATGGAGGACACTTTTGGCAAAAAGCCCATCCCCACCCGCGGCGGTGGCAGCATCCCCATCGTAGCGCTCTTCGAGAAGGAGTTGGGGCTGAAGACGATCCTCTTCGGCTTCGGGCTGGACAGTGACAACATCCACAGCCCCAACGAGCACTATGGTGTGTTCAATTACATGGCCGGCATCAACTCCATCCCGAAGTTCTACAAGCACTTTACGGAGATGAGTGCAACAAGGTGAGAACTTGGTGAGGGCCGCGGAGACGCAGAGGCGCAGAGAAATGCAATAGCGGGAAGGCGATGCGTGAAGGTCCGGGTCTCGATCTAATTCTCTCTTCTCCGCGTCTCTGCGACCAGAAACCTCCATCCCAATGCTGAAGCCCGGCCAACTTGCCACGCTCCTCCCCATCATCCTGATCTCCGGATGCATGAGCTACAGCGAGGTGGAGCTGGTCAGCGTGCGGAACGCGGAACTCACCCGGTTCGATGCCCGGGGCCTTTCCGCGACCATCACTGCGGAGGTGTACAATCCGAACAATTTTCGCATCAACGTGATGGACCCCGACATGGACCTGTACATCAACGATGTCGCCATGGGGAAAGCCACCTTGGACAGCACGATCGTGCTGACCCCCAATTGCTCCTGCACGTACACCGTCCCCTTGCATGCCACCTTCACCAATGGGCAAGCCGGTCTGCTTCCCCTCCTGTTGACCTCTGCCCTCAACGGCACCATCAAGCTCGGCGTAAAGGGAACGGTGCTCGGCAAAGCGCGTTCGTTGCGAAAACGATTCCCGTTTGAAGTGGAGCAGCAGATCGACCTCGGCAGGTAATTGTCCGTGCTCTGGCAGGAGCTCCCACACCCCTTCCTCCCTTGTGATCACCAGATAACCGAACAGGCCTTCCGCCAAGCCGTAGACCTTGTCGTCCACGCTTGCCGTTGAGAGAGCGATCCGGTCCTTATCGGGGTTCGTGCCAAAATCATTGGGCCAGGGCAAATGCGGAGGCAGCTCACCATGCTCCCGCCAATACGCGGGCAGGTCGAAGCCTTGTCCCACCCGGACCAGCATCCGCTGCTCAGGCCCGTGTACGAAGAAGTTCAGGAGCAGGCAGCAACTGAGCAGCAAGGGTCCCACCGCCAGAAGGTTGAACCAGAACCACTCCATGCGGTCCATCCCGAACCGCTTGGCATACCAGCGCTGCGGAAGCAGATTTCCGGCAAAGGCAAAGAGCGCCAACCAGCGGAAAAGTTCCATGAAAGTGATCAGGGTAAGTTGTCCGATGGTCCAGAACAGCACGATGAACAGCAGTATACCCACGGCCATCATGGTGGTGGGCCACTGCGGCTCCGGAGGACCGGCATCAACGGCGCGTTGTTGACGAGCATACGCCCCCGGTGGCTTGATCCGCCATCCTGCCTCTTTACCTTTATCCATTCATGCGCATCCTCTGCCGGGCATCGCGCGCCCTACCGTTCCTGCTTTACCTGCTTCCGGGCTGCGGCACCGGACAGTCACCCGTGAAAGATACCATGCACGTCCACACCAACCGCCTGATCCATGAAAGCAGCCCCTACCTGCTGCAGCACGCGCACAACCCGGTGGACTGGTTCCCATGGGGCGACGAGGCGTTCGACAAGGCCAAGGCGGAGAACAAACTGGTGCTGGTGAGCATCGGCTACAGCAGTTGCCATTGGTGCCATGTGATGGAGCATGAGAGCTTCGAGGACGACAGCGTGGCCAAGGTGATGAACGATCTCTTCGTCTGCATCAAGGTGGATCGCGAGGAGCGGCCCGACGTGGACCAGGTGTACATGTCCGCCGTACAGCTGATGACCGGCCGCGGCGGCTGGCCCCTGAATTGTTTTACCCTGCCGGACGGGAGGCCCGTGTACGGGGGCACCTACTTCCCCAAGGACCAGTGGACACAGGTGCTGGAGCAGCTCGCCGCCACGTGGGCCAAGGAGCCGATGAAGATGCGGGAATACGCGGAAAAGCTGCATGCCGGCGTGCAGCAAAGCGAGCTGGTGGCCTTGAACACCACGCCGCCCGATCTCACCCGAAAGGATGCCGAACGGCTGGCCGATGGATTCGCGAAGAACTTCGATACCACGTGGGGCGGACCTGACCATGCACCCAAATTCCCCTTGCCCAATAACTACGAGTTCCTGTTGCGCTACGCGAAGACCACCGGTGACAAGGTCATCACGAAACAGGTGCGGCTCACGTTGAACAAGATGTACCAAGGCGGGCTGTTCGACCAGGTGGGCGGTGGCTTCGCGCGGTACAGCACCGATATCCGCTGGAAGGTGCCGCACTTCGAGAAGATGCTCTATGACAATGCCCAGCTCATCTCGCTCTACAGCCATGCGTACCAAGCCTTCCAGGACGAGGCGTACCGCGATGTGGTCATGCGGACGATCGCCTGGGCGGAGCGTGAAATGCGCTCACCCGAAGGCGCCTTCTACAGTGCGCTGGACGCGGACTCCGAGGGGGAGGAAGGCCGTTTCTACGTGTGGACCGCCGATGAACTGACCGCTGCACTGGGTGACGATGCCCCCTTCGCCAAGGAATACTACAATGTGGGCGGCGACGGGCTGTGGGAACAGGGCCGGAACATCCTGCTTCGGAATGAAAGCGATGCGGACTTCGCGAAGCGGAAGGGCATGACGGAGGAGGACCTGCGCAGCACGGTGGCCCGGGTGGATGCGAAGCTGCTGGCCGCACGGGAGGAACGGCCCCACCCCGGACTGGACGACAAATCGCTCACCTCGTGGAACGCCATGATGGTGACCGGCCTCTGCGATGCGTACGATGCCCTCGGGGACAGCGCATATCTGAAACAGGCCGAACAGACCATGCACCTGTTGCTCACCAAGTGCCGGCGTGATGATGGCGGGCTTTGGCACAGTTACAAGAACGGAAAGGCCGCCATTAACGGCTATTTGGAGGACTACAGCTTTGCCATCGAGGCGTTGGCCGCGCTTTATCAAGTGACGTTCGACGAGTTTTGGCTGAAGGAGGCGCATGCCTTGGCGGAATATGCCATCACCCATTTCCACGATGAAAAGAGCGGCATGTTCTGGTTCACCAGCGACCTTGACCCGCCATTGATCGCCCGGCGCATGGAGGTGAACGACAACGTGACCCCCGCCTCCAACTCCAGCATGGCCAAGGGGTTGTTCACCTTGGGGCACTTGTACGACGACCAGCGCATGCTCGACATCAGCAAGCAACAGATGAACAATGTCCACGACAGGATGCTGGACTACCCCAGCGGCTACTCCAATTGGGCGCTCCTGCTGATGGACCACGTGTATCCGTGGTACGAGATCGCCATCACCGGACCGAAGGCACTGGGTATAAGGCGGGAGTTCGCGCCGCGCTACATCCCGGGCAGGATCTTTCTCGGCAGCAGCGGGAAAAGCGGATTGCCCTTGTTGGAGGATAAGCTGCTGGACCATGCCACCACGATCTTCGTTTGCGAGAACAAGGTGTGCCAACTTCCCGTCACCACCGTGGAAACGGCCATGGAGCAGATGCGATGAGGAGATTCCTTGTGTTGATCGGCGTGCTCACGGCCTGCACGTTCTCCTCGGCCCAAATGCTACTGGTTGAACCCGGACCGGAGGATCCCTCGCTGCTGCGTTTCAATCCGGAGTTCATCGCGCGCAATGGCGTGAAGAGCGTGAACGGGCAAGCTTGGGTGAAGCGTGATGGCAGGCCCATGGTGGCGCTGGACCGGCACTTCCTCTACCGCTTCGGGGAAAGCGGCCGCCTGGGCTATTCCAACAACTCCTTCGGCAAGCCGGGCTCCGGCATCGATACGGCTTCGGTGATGTACAGCTATACGGACAGCGGTCGTCTTTTGCAGGAACTGCACAACGACATCAATGGCTACTATGCCCTGCGAAAGGAATACGATGCGGACGGTAGGTCCGTACACATGCAGAACGTAAGGTTGGAAAACCTCAGTTCGGACCGGTACCGGTTCGTGGAGGGCAGCAGCACCATCATCAGCGATGAGCGCTATGAATACCGGACGCTGAACGATACGATGTGGAGGAAGACCTTTCTCAACGACCGCGGCAGGCCCTACCAGGAAGAAACCTTCACGAGGGACCGGCTCGGATACCTGCGCAGCATTGACCGGCTCAACCTGATCACCCAGCGGCGCGGGCGCACCACCTTCACCTACGATGCCACCGGAAGGCTCGCCGAGCGCAGCGAACAGACCGATCTGGGGAAGCACCATTGGACCACCTGGCGCTGGACCTACGATAGTGCGGGCAATCCCTTGACCAGGGACCTTCTCCGGGACAGTGTGCTGGTGCGCCACAGTGAATACCTCTATGCCGAAGGGACGCTCTTCCTGAAGGCCATCATCACCAAGAACAACGAGACCGGCCTCATTGACATCGTGCGCTACGCAACCACGCGCTGAACAGGCCCGGCATCCAACCTCACGATCCCGAACGACCAACATGGAGACCAGGAAATTCAATCCGTGGCACGATGTGGAACTGGGACCCGATGCCCCCGATGTCGTTCAGGCCATCATCGAGATCTCCAAGGGAAGCAAGGCGAAATATGAACTGGACAAGGCCAGCGGCATGTTGCGCTTGGACCGCGTGCTGTATTCCTCGGTCCACTATCCGGCCAACTACGGCTTCATGCCGCGTACGTTGGGCGACGACCATGACCCGTTGGACATTCTGGTATTGTCACAGATCGATATACAACCGATGTGCATTGCACGCGCGAAAGTGATCGGCGTAATGCGGATGTTGGACAACGGGGAAGGTGACGACAAGTTGATCGCCGTTGCCGCCGATGACATCAGCATGGCGCACGTCAAGGGCATTGAGGACCTGCCGGAACACGTGGGTTCGGAGATCATCCAATTCTTCCGCGAATACAAGCGGTTGGAGAACAAGACCGTGGAAGTGGAGGAATTGCAGGATGAAGTCGTCGCGAAGGAGATCCTGCGGAAGGCGATCACCGACTACAACGCAGCCTATCCCGCGAATTCGTGACCGATAATGGGACGGAACGATGAAGCACATCCTCACACGCACCGTATGGGCACTCGGCCTGATCAGTCTGTTCACGGACATGGCGAGCGAGATGCTCTACCCCGTGATGCCGCTCTACCTGAGCAGCATCGGCTTTTCCGTAGTGTTGATCGGCGTGCTGGAAGGCGTGGCCGAGGCAACGGCGGGGCTTAGCAAGGGCTGGTTCGGCCAGCGCTCGGACCTACTGGGGAAGCGTGCACCCTTTGTGCAATGGGGCTATGCATTGAGCGCGGTGAGCAAGCCGATGATGGCCCTGTTCGTCGCACCGCTCTGGGTCTTCTTCGCTCGCACGGTGGACCGGCTCGGAAAGGGCATCCGTACCGCGGCGCGCGATGCCATGCTGAGCGATGCCTCCACTCCTGCCTCCAAGGGCACAGTGTTCGGTTTCCACCGGGGCATGGACACCTTGGGTGCCGCCATCGGGCCAGCACTGGCACTGGTCTTCCTTTATTTCCATCCGGACGACTACGTGCCGCTGTTCTTCATCGCGTTCATCCCCGGTGCGATCGCCATCGCACTTTCCCTCACCCTGCGCGACCGGTCCGCAAGCCCCACGGCAAGCGTGCGGGAGGCGGGTTTCCTCTCCTTCCTCGGGTACTGGAAGGTCGCACCCGTTCCATACCGCAAGCTGGTGATCGGCCTCCTACTGTTCGCCCTCTTCAACAGCTCCGACATGTTCCTGCTGCTGGGCGCGAAAAGCGCGGGAATGAGTGACAGTGCCACCATCGGCGCGTACATTTTCTACAACCTGGTGTTCGCGCTGGCCGCCTTTCCATTGGGCCTGCTCGCGGACCGGATCGGCCTCAAGAAGATCTTCCTATTGGGATTGGTGCTCTTCGCCATCGTGTACTTCGGCATGGCGCAGCTATCTGCCGCTTTCGGCGAGGTCGGAATGATCGGGTACGGTGCGCTCTTCCTGCTGTACGGCCTCTACGCAGCGGCCACGGACGGCATCTCCAAGGCATGGGTGGTGAACGTGGCGCGTCGAGAGGACAGCGCCACGGCGATCGGCTTCCTTGCGGGCCTCCAGAGCCTGTGCGCATTGGTGGCCAGCTCGCTCACCGGCCTGCTCTGGTATGCGTTCGGCGCGCGGTATGCCTTCCTGGCCACGGCGATCGTCACGGTAATGGTGGTAGCCTATGTGGCAGTGGTTGTACCCGCACCAGCACACGGAAAAGCAGCCCGATAGGAACCCCCAGGGCACCGGATCACCGAGCACCATCGTTCCGCCGAAATCCACTTTGGGCACTGGAGCCACGTTCCTACGGTACTCCTTGCAGCGCCTGTGAAGGGATCGATGTGTACCCGGTGGAAGAGCCGCAGCACGGAATAGCGGAGGACCGTTCGGGATCGCTTCCGTCAGCCGATCACCCCCAGCTCCTTGCCCACCTTTTCAAATGCCGCCAACGCCTTGTCGATCTGCGCATCTGAATGAGCTGCGCTCAGCTGCACGCGGATGCGAGCCGTGTCCTTGGGAACCACGGGGAAGAAGAAGCCGATGACGTAGATCCCTTCCTCAAGCAGCTTGTCGGCCATCACTTGGCTGAGCTTGGCATCACCGAGCATCACGGGCACGATCGCCGCTCCAGCCCCACGCGTCTCGAAGCCGAGCTTCTCGATGCCTGTTCGGAAACGGTCCACGTTCCTTTCCAAGCGGTCCCGCAGCTCGGTGGAGGAACTCAACAGGTCGATCACCTTGATGCTCGCTCCCACGATCACCGGTGTAAGGGAATTGCTGAAGAGATAGGGGCGTGAGCGCTGGCGGAGCATGTCAATGATCTCCTTCCGCCCCGTGGTATACCCGCCCATCGCACCACCCAGGGCCTTGCCCAACGTGCCGGTGATGATGTCCACCCGGCCCATCACGCCGCAATGTTCAATGCTGCCACGACCGGTCTTGCCGATGAAGCCCGTGGCATGGCAGTCGTCCACCATCACCAGCGCATCGTACTTGTCCGCGAGGTCGCACACGCCCTTGAGGTCCGCGATGATCCCGTCCATGCTGAAAACCCCGTCCGTGACGATGATGATGTTGTTGGCACCGTCCGCCCGTGCCATCTTCAGCTGGACTTCCAGGTCCGCCATGTCGTTGTTCGCATAGCGGTAGCGCATGGCCTTGCACAGGCGCACCCCGTCGATGATGCTGGCGTGGTTGAGCGAATCGCTGATGATGGCATCCTCCTGCCCGAGCAGCGGCTCGAATACTCCTCCATTGGCATCGAAGCAGGCGGCATAGAGAATGGTATCCTCCGTTCCATGGAATTGGGCCAGCTTCCGTTCCAATTCCTTGTGGATGTCCTGCGTGCCGCAAATGAAGCGCACGCTGCTCATGCCGTAGCCGTGGGAGTCCAGCGCGGCATGGGCCGCCTTCACCACTTCGGGGTTCGAGCTTAGGCCGAGGTAGTTGTTGGCACAGAAATTCAGCACCTGCTCACCATTGACGGTGATCTCCGCACCCTGTTCACTGGTGATGATGCGCTCGCGTTTGTACAGGCCCGCCTCCTCGATCGCTGCGAGTTCCGTTGTCAGGTGGTCCTTGATCTTTCCGTACATGTGCTGGTTGTTTTTGCGGTTGCTCCGCCGCCCGCGAAGGTATTGACCGGAAATTTGCAACGGGCCACCCTCCAGAACAAGGTCCACACGGCAGAAATCCCAGGAAATCAAACGACCGTCGTGCCGAATCGGGACTTCAATCCCGGGAATCGGTTGTTCCGCGGTCTCGTTTTCCGCTATTATTGCCACCATCCCGTACGCCAATGCGCAAGTTCGTCACCAAATTCCCCGTGCTCACCTTCACGGCCCTCACGCTGGGGTTCCAATTCCTGATGGTCGCGTTCCTGGCCTATCGTTTGGAGGAGGGGCAGCGCTTGCACGATGATCCCACGGCGCACATGGTGTTCCGGTTCCGGGTGTTCGGGCCGCTTGCCTTCTCCATGCTTGTTTCGTTCTACCTCGAAGGGAATCAGGGCCTGCGCAACTTGTTCGGCTCCTATTTCAAATGGAAGGCCCCCCCCGGTTTCTACGCCCTGGCCTTGTCGTGGAAGTTCCTCTATTTTTACGCTGGCATTCTGCTGTTGACCTTGTTCGGCATTATCGAATGGCCCGGCTGGGTGGTGGATAATTTCTTCACCGGTACCCATCAACAAGCCATTAACCTCCTGTTCAGTCTCGGATTCATCGTGGGCATCGCCTTCGTGGAGGAGACGGCGTGGATGAAATTCTCCGTAACGCGGTTGCAGGGCCGCTATTCCGCGCTCGCTTCCTGCACCATCGTGGGCGTGGCTTGGGGCCTCTGGTACCTGCCCATGCTGCTGGTGGGCGAAGGCGTACCGGACGGCTTCATCGCGCCGGTGTTCATGGCCAGCATGCTTTCCTTGACGATCCTCCTGGGCTGGATGTTCAACATGACGCGTTCCGGACCGATCCTGTTGATCGCGCAGATCATCAGCAACTGTGCCTTCTTCATGGTGCCGGCATTCACTGGCGAGGAAGGCGTGGACCCCACGAACATCAATGCGTTCGTGGCGATGAACTGCTTGGGTTCACTGATCCTGGTCCTGATCTTCGGCTGGCGTGAACTGGGGACCCGGAAACGAGCTGTTTGGGGCGAGGGCGCGCAGCCTGCCGCGGCTCCTGTGCTTCAGCCCTTGCCCACCACGCGGGGCACCTTGAAGTAATCGCTGTCCTTTACCGGGGAATTCCCCAACGCCTGTTCCTTGGTGATCTCCAGGGCCGGATCGTCCGCTCGGAGAACATTCATCTCGTCGGTCATGAAGATCAGGGGTTCCACCCCGGCGGTGTCCACTTGGTTGAGCACCTCCACGAAATCGATCACCCGCTGCATATCGCCCAGCATTGCGGCACGCACGGTCGGCTCCCGCATGTCCAAGCGGGCCAGTTCGGCGATGCGATCCAGGGTGGTTTCGTCGATCTTCATTTCATGGGATATTCGTCCCGCAGTGGTTTCTCGATGGCCTCGAACACGCGGCGGCGCAAGGTATTGACATCCATGGATCCCATGCCCTTGGTTTCGATGGCAGGGTGGACCACGGTGCGCGCGATGCCGGGCCGCCCCCTGCTCATGAGCTGTTCGGGATCGCCGAAAAGCCTCCAGTTGTCCAGGAAAGTGATCGGTACGATGGGCACTTCCTTCTTGATCGCCAGCCTGAACGCTCCGTCCTTGAACGGGTTCATGCGAGGGGCATCCCTCGGAATGGTGCCCTCGGGGAAGATACTCACGGAAATGCCGCGATCCAGGGCTTTGCCGGCCTTCATCAACGCCCTTGCGGCCTCCATGCCATTGTCACGGTTCACCGCTATGTGCATGTCCTGAAAGAAGATGTTGAACAGCGGCCAGCGGAGCAATTCCTGCTTGCCCATGAAAAGGAAAAGGTCCGGCAGGACATTGAACGTGTGGATGATGTCCAGATAGCTGCTGTGGTTCAAGCAAACGATATAGGGGGGTGGAGGCAACGGCGCCTCCCATCGGATACGCAACGGCACCATGCAGGAGAAACCCAAAAACTTTCCCCAAGCACGCATCAATCGGAAGGCCGCCGGGTATCCTGCCGGGGTGCGAAGCATGACCCGGAAAGGAATGTAAAGTAGCAGCAGCGACAGCGAGAAGACCAGGACAAACCACAGTTTAAAAAGTCCGCGTGGGAGAAGGAAGACCCATTTCAACGCACTGCTGCGCATGCTTTCGCCGTCGGCCACGGTGGACGTGGGCTGTGATTTTCGGTTGTATGGCACTGGCTGGTCGGACAAAAGAAGGGCGAAACTACCCTCTATATTCGTCCCCCACAGTAATCTGATCTCGGCTTCGGCCCACGGCAGCCCTCCATGCGCATCCTCACCGGTATCCAAAGCACCGGGATTCCTCATTTGGGGAATCTCCTGGGCGCCATCCTCCCCGCGATCTCCATGGGTCGCTCCGAAGGGAACGATGGCTTCCTGTTCATCGCGGACCTGCACTCATTCACCACCGTGCGCGATCCCGTCCAACTGCGCGAGAACACCTATGCGGTGGCCGCTGCTTGGCTGGCCTGCGGATTGGATGTGGACAAGGTGACATTTTACCGGCAAAGCGATGTGGCCGAGGTTACGGAACTCGCTTGGCACTTGGGTTGTCTTACGCCATATCCGATGTTGGCGAATGCCCACTCCTTCAAGGATAAGAGCGAGAACGTGAGCCAAGTGAACGCGGGCCTCTTCTATTACCCCGTGCTGATGGCCGCGGACATTCTGCTCTACGATACCAACCTGGTGCCGGTGGGCAAGGACCAGAAGCAACACCTGGAGATCACCCGCGACATTGCCAGTGCCTTCAATCGGGCCTATGGCGAGGACACCTTCGTGATGCCCGAGGCGAAGATCGACGGAGCCCTGATGACCATTCCCGGAACGGACGGGCGAAAAATGAGCAAGAGCTACGGCAACACCATCAACATCTTCCTGCCCGAAAAGGAGCTGAAAAAACAGGTGATGGGGATCGTGACCGACAGCAAGACGCTGGAAGAACCGAAGGTTCCGGAGACGGACAACGTGTTCCAGCTTTTCAAGCTACTGGCACCGCCGCAGGCCGTGCAGGCGATGGAGGCGAAGTACCGGGCCGGAGGGTACGGCTATGGCCATGCAAAGAAGGAACTGCTGGATCTGTTGCTTTCGCGCTTCTCCAAGGAGCGGGAGATCTTTCATGAACTGATGGAGGACCGGGACAAGCTGGATGAACAGCTGCGCATCGGTGCCGTGAAAGCACGTGCCGTGGCGCGGAAAACACTGGACCGGGTACGACAGCGCACGGGATATGCTGCCCGGAATTGAGCCGACTGACCGGTCCTTTCACGTGAGTTTTGTTGATAACCCCATACCGGCAACTTGCACTCCGGGGCATTTATGTCCATTACATTGCCATGAACCTCTCCGGGCAACTTGGCTTGGAGCAAAAAACAGAAGGAAATGGCAGCAGTAGTTGAAGCGTATTGCGTGAAGTGCAAGGCCAAGCGCAACATGAAGGATGCCGGTGAAGTGACGATGGCCAATGGCCGTAGGGCCATGAAGGGCAAGTGCCCTGAGTGCGGTACGGGCATGTTCAAGATCTTGGGCAAGGCTTGACCGATCGGTGCCGTCCCTCCTTTTTGGGGCGGCACCGGTCCGGTTCGTTCATGGGCAGGTGCCGTCATCACCGCCAGCGTTCGATCCTTTATAGACAGCATTGATCCCGATTCGCGGAGGCAATGCGTCCTTGGCCCCGGTATTGGTCATGCTTCCAGTTGTCCGTGCGGGGCAGCGCATCGGCCTAAGAACCTGTTCAGGATCTCTTCGAACGCGGCCCCCGGCCTCTTTTACACCCATGCTTCGCCGGAACGAAAAATAGACTCGCCGTCCATCGCCCAAGAGATCCTGAACAGGTTCTACGGCACCAGTCGGCGCACCACTTTACCGGAACCGGTCCGCAGAAAGGAGCGCAAGGCCGTGACCCTGCGGGGAAGTTCGTGTTCCGACAATACGCTGAACAAGGCCGTTAATACCTCGTCGAGAACTTCCTCCGAACCGCGATCCGTTTCCAACACCAAGGCCACGGCTTCACCCAGGCGGTCGTCCGGGAAGGCCATGAAGAAGTGCGGATAGGGGATCACCCCTGCGGTCTTCGCTTCCAATTGTTCGGGATGGATCTTCTTTCCGCCGCTGAGGATCACGTTGTCGATGCGGCCCAACCAGCGGAAGTGCGTGTCGTCCGCCAGTTCCACAAGGTCGTTGGTGATATGGGCCTTCGTGGTGAGGTGCGGCGTATGCACCACCAAACAACCGCGCTCATCGGTGCTGAAGCTCACCCTACCGATCGCGCTATAGTGGTCGCTCGGCGTGTCCCCGTTGATGCGGCGCACCGCCACATGTGTTACCGTCTCCGTGCTTCCGTAGCCTTGGTATACCGCCGTGCGCAAGCCTTGCAGGTCCTCCTCCAACGCAGCGCTAACAGGTCCACCGCCGAGAAGGATCGTGTCAAACTGTTCCTCCACACGGGTGCGGTCCTCCTGGATCGCGCGGTGCAGTTGCAGCGGCACCATCGCCGTGAACAGGAATCGGTCCGGGACATTCAGGTTGTCCAGGACACTTCCTCGCGGATCGATGATGTGCAGGTCCAGCCCGAGTGCCATGGCACGCACGAGCATCATTTTCCCGGCGATAAAATCGCAGGGCAAACAGAGCAGGACACGATCGCCCTCCTCAAGGTTGAAGGTCGCCGCTGTGAGCCGTGCGCTGTTCACCAGGTCCCGGCGCGAGACCCGGATCCTCTTGGGCGGCCCGGTGGTGCCGCTTGTGGTGGCGCTGATCGCCCTACCGCTCATCAATGAAAGTTCCAGGGCCAAATTGTAGAGGGACTCCTTCCACACCTCGGCTTTCTTACGCTTGTTCCTCAGCGCCTGAAAGTGAAGGAATGCGGCAATACCCTCCAGCTGCTTCCCGTCCAAGGTCAGGGAATCAAATGCCTGAGCGATCGTACGGGCATATTTCCTGCGTGCCGCCATCACATCAGTCGATCGAGCTCCCATGGCACCTCGGGGCGGTAGCGCAATTCGCCGGCTTGCACAGTGAGCGGGGATGGGATATTGTCCGTGTAGACACTGCCCGTGCCCAGCCCTTGGGGAATACCGGGCTTCAAGGTCGCTGTCCATTGGGCAATGGCATTCAAACCAATGCTGCTTTCCAGTGCCGAAGTGATCCACCAGCCGATGTTGCGCTCCTGCGCCAGATCGATCCATTCCTGCGCGGAGGCCCAGCCGCCGACCAAGCTGGGTTTGATCACGATGAGCTGGGGCCGCACATGTTCAAGCAGTTCCTTTTTGGCCAATCGGGTGTTCTGGCCGATCAGGTCCTCGTCCAATGCGATCGGTAGTGGTGTTCCGGCACAGAGCTCGGCCATTATTTCATAGCGACCGGCCGCAACAGGCTGCTCAATGCTCTCCACTTCCAGCTCGGCCAAGCGCTCCAGCACGGGCATGGCGGTGCCGTGCGTGAAGGCTCCGTTGGCGTCCACGCGCAAGGTCAGTTCCGATGCATTGAACTCCTTTCGCACGTCAGCCAGTAGTTCCAGTTCATCCTCGATCCCGATGGCTCCGATCTTCATCTTCACGCAGCGGCTGCCACCATCGATCTGGGCTTTGATCCGCTGGCGCATGGTGACCTTATCACCCATCCAGACCAGGCCGTTGATCGGGATGCCCGCACGACCCAAGGTGAACTCGGAAGGGAAAAGCACTTTGCTCCCGCTTGCAGCCAGGTCTTTCAAGCACTGCTCCACTGCGAACCGCACGCAGGGCACTTGGACCAGGTCACCCGTCAAGCGCTGTTCCCAGTTGGAGGTATCGCGGCACAGCTCGATCAGCTTGGTGCGCACATCGGCCGGGAACTCTGCACTGTGCCCGGGAAAGAGCGCAGCTTCCCCGATGCCACGGAGCCGTGGCCGGCTCGGGTCCCAGGCGATCAGGTACCACACCGTGCGCTCCTGGATCACGCCCTTGCTGGTGCCCAGAGGGAAGCGCGGGTTGAGGGTAAGTTCCTTCCAAGTGGCGTGGATCATGGATATTGTGACCTCGGAAGCACAAAGGCACGGAGTTATGAAGCTCTCCGGGTTGCTCCTATGCTGCCAGGACCAACCCCAAAGAAAAGAGCAATGCGGTTACCAGCGTCGTTAAGGCCAGGAACTTCATGTGCGGATCCAATGCCCGAGGCTCCGTGTTCTTCATTACGAACCGCAGGTGACGGCCCATCGCGACAAAGGAGAGGATGAAGACATACTGCCACCACGTGCGGAAGTGCGTTGCGGAAAACAGGACCAAGGAGGCGAAACCGATAAGGACCAATGCGGCATGGTATCTCTTCGCACGTGCCGTTCCCATGCGCACCACCAAGGTTCGTTTGCCATTGGCGGCGTCCCCATGGATGTCCCGCATGTTATTCAGGTTGAGCATGGCCGTGGAAAGCAAGCCGATGCCGATGGCGGGCAGGATGGTTGCAGGAACGAACGAACCGGTGTGCAGATAGAACGTGCCCATAACGCCCACGATACCGAAGAAAAGCAGCACGCTGACATCTCCGAAACCAGCATAGCCGTAGGGGTTGCTGCCGAAGGTGTACTTCACCGCTGCTCCAATGGCGAGCAGACCGATCAACAGGAACACGATCGTGGTCGCGGTCTCGCCCAAGGCGACAACGACCAATGCAACGCCGGATACAAAGGCCAATAGGCCACAGATCCACATGGCGCGCTTCATCGCCGCAGTGGAAATGGCCCCGCTTTGCACGGAGCGCTGCGGCCCTACACGCACCTCGTTGTCCGTGCCGTGCAGATGGTCACCCAGATCGTTCGCCAAGTTGCTCAGCACCTGCAACAGGATCGCCGTGAGCAAGGCCAAGCCGAATACCGGCCAGCGGCATTCGGAATGGAACGCGGCCAACGCACTGCCCGTGATGATGCTGCTCATCGCCAACGGCAACGTGCGCAAGCGGAAGGCGTGTATCCAGTGTTTCATCCTTCACGAAACGACCAATGATCGAACGCCGCGAGATGAACGACTTTCCAACGTTTCATTCCTCTGCGCCTCAGCGTCTTCACATCCACTCATCTACGGGAATTTCGGGAACTTCTTGAAATCAGGGTCCCGTTTTTCGATGAACGCATCGCGCCCCTCCTGCGCCTCGTCCATCATGTAGAACATCAGGGTGGCGTCGCCGGCGAATTCCATCATGCCGCGCTGGCCATCGAGCTCGGCGTTGAGGCCGCGCTTGATCATGCGCAGGGCCATCGGGCTGCGCTTCATCATGGTGCGGCACCAATCCACTGTTGTGTCTTCCAGTTCCGCCAGCGGCACCACCTTGTTCACCATGCCCATGTCCTCGGCCTCCTTCGCGGTGTATTGGTTGCAGAGGAACCAGATCTCGCGCGCCTTTTTCTGGCCGACATGCCGGGCCAGATAGCTGCTGCCGAAGCCCGCATCGAAGCTGCCCACCTTGGGGCCTGTTTGGCCGAAGCGTGCGTTCTCCGAAGCGATGGTGAGGTCGCAGACCACGTGCAGCACGTGCCCGCCACCGATGGCGTATCCGTTCACCATGGCCACCACGGGCTTGGGAATCTCGCGGATGCGGCGATGCATGTCGAGGATGTTCAAGCGTGGCACGCCGTCGGCGCCGATGTATCCGCCGCGCCCCTTCACATTCTGGTCGCCACCGCTGCAGAAGGCTTTATCTCCTTCACCGGTGAGCACCACTACACCCACCTCGTTCATCTCACGGCAGAGGTCCATCGCATCGAGCATTTCCATGGTGGTCTCCGGGCGGAAGGCGTTGTACACCTCGGGCCGGTCGATGGTGATCTTGGCGATGCCTTCGAAGAGCTCGAAGCGGATGTCGGTGTATTGTTTGATGGGGGTCCAGATGCGGGTCATGGGAGGAAAGGTTTTACCGCAACGGCGCTAGGACGCAACGGGTTCGCAACGTTCAAGCGGAACGGAGTTTCGTGAAATATTCGCGCAGCACCTTCGGTGAGGTGAGCGCATCGGTCTTGATGTAGAGCACGGCGGGCGTGTCGTGCGGTTTGTAGAGATCCGCAAGTCCGAGCTTCAGCGAGGCTTCATCCTGCGCGGTATAGTACGGCATACCGAAGCTCTTCACCATCGCGGGGATATCGCGCTTGTGCGGGGACTCGAACCAAGGCAGTAGTTCGGGATCCATGTCGGGACCATCGATGTAGCGGAAGATGTTTCCGCCGCCGTTGTCGATGACGATGATCTTCAATTCCGGGGAAAGATGGTTGTTCCAGAATGCGTTGCTATCGTAGCAGAAAGCCACGTCACCGGTGATCAGTGTTGTGGGCCTATCGGTTGCAAAAGCTGCACCCACGGCAGTACTGGTGCAGCCATCGATGCCGCTTGTGCCCCGGTTGCTGAAGTAGCGATGCCCCCGTTCCCGGTCGAAGAGTTGCGCATAGCGTGCTGCCGTACTGTTCGCCAAATGAATGTCATTTCCTTCCGGGATGTGTTCCAATAGCGCTTCGAAGACCGTGAGATCACAGAATGGTGTCGCCTTCAATATGGCCCGGTGTGCCTCACGCATCCGTGCATCCACCATGCGCCATGCTTCGCCATACAGGCTTTCGTTGCCCTTCACTTGGCCTTCCAGCTGCGCGAGGAAGATGTGCGGTGCTACGGCGAGATCGTGGGTGAGGCTTCGATAGGTGTCGTGGTAGCGCTGGTCTGCATCCACGTGCCAATGCTGTGCTGGCCTCCATTTGCGCAACAGTCCCTTGATCCGTTTGCTCACGATGGCACCACCGAAGGTGATGAGCACATCGGGCTTCAGGTCATTCCCGTTGCTCGCATTCACTCCTTCCAGTGTCCGATCGATGCAGGTGATGAATGCCGCATCATCCAAGTTGGAGGTAGCCTCGGTGAACACCGTGAATTGCGGCAACGCAGCGAGTTGTTGCAGTTGCTTCTTCATGCCTTCGCTCCAAACGCCTTGGCCGACGAGTATCATCACCTTCAGGCTTTTCGAAAGCTGTTGCACACGCCAACCCGTATCCGGCAGCATGAAGGATTCCACCGGCACCGGGGCAATAAAACGGCTGCCTTCGGTGGCTTCCACGGTGCCATAGAGCGGCTCGTCGAAGGGCACGTTCACCTGCACGGGGCCTGGTACCGGAAGCAGCGTGGCATCGATCGCGGCGTTGATCATGCGGCCGCAGTGCCAGCGCGATAGTTCATCCGTGGAACGGGGAAGTTGAATGCTTTTCCTCAGGTGCGGCACCAGCACATCGCGTTGGCGAATGGTCTGTCCCTCGCCTTGGTCGGTCCATTCCTCGGGCCGGTCCGCCGCGATCACGAGCAGGGGAATGCGCTGATAGAATGCCTCGGCAATGGCGGGTCCGTAATTGAGCACTGCGCTGCCACTGGTGCAGATCAACACCACCGGCTGGTGCAGCTGCTGCGCCATGCCCATGGCAAAGAAGGCGGCGCTGCGCTCATCGATCACTTGGAGGCACTGGATCTCCGGCTGTTTGCTGAAGGCGATCACCAGCGGCGCGTTCCGCGAGCCGGGGCTGATCACCGCGTGGCGTATGCCTTTCGCGGCGCAAAGCCGAGCGAGTTCAGCGGCGGAGAAATGGTCGGACGTCACCATACTACCGGTCCTCGACGTTGACGGGCTCCATCAGCCGCAGCCAGGTTTGGGCCTTCCGTCCCGTCTCCTCCCACTCCATTTCCGGATCACTTCCAGCGGTGATGCCGGCACCCACGTACAGCTGTGCCCCATCGGAACGGCTGGCCCGCATGCACCGCAGATTCACGAAAAGCTCGGTAGGGCCATCGGCGTTCCACGGTCCCCAGAAACCGGCATACAGCGATCGCGCATGCCGTTCCTGTGCTGCAATGAAGCGGAGCGCGGCATCCGTGGGCGCACCGCAGACGGCAGGCGTGGGATGCAGTTCCAGCACGAGGTCGCCCAGGAGCGTGTCCGCCAGATCGGCCTCCAGCACGGTACGCAGATGCGCCACCGGTCCGGCCTGCATCACTTCCGGTCCCCGCACCACAATGTGCTGCAGGTCCATCCGCGCGAACGTGGAATGCACGTGGCACATCACCTGTTCCTGTTCATCCAGTTCCTTGGCCCCCCATCCCGACATGCGCTCCGGAATGGCATCACTCGGGCGTGTAGCCGCGATGGCATCCACACGTACATGGTCCAGGTCCTCATGTACCAAGCGTTCGGGGGAAGCGCCCATCCATAGCCCATGCCCGGGAGTGTGGGCCATGGCGACAAAGGTCTGTTGGTCCGCTGCCATCGCTTGCGTGAAGAGCACGGACCAATGGTCCGGGCCGAGCGGTGCGTCCATCACGCGGGAGAGGACCACCTTATCGAGGCGACGCTCGGCACAAGCTTGCTTGGCGGCATTCACCGCTGCCATGAAATCGGTGCGGAGGGTAGGCGCATCGGCTTGTTCCGCTGTGGCGGTACTGCCCACACACTCATCCAAACCGGAAATGTCCGGGTCGATCTCGGGGAACATCAGCTCGATGTCGGACCGGATAAAGGGCACCTTCTCCCGGTCGAGGTTGAAGGGAGCGATCAAAAAGACCTGGTTCAGCCCCAACAGCAAGGTGCCATCCACGGTCTCCATCTGGGGGGTTCGCTGTGCCCAGATCTGCACCGGCTGGCCGGGCGTACGGAATGCCGCGAAGGTGAGGCGCTTCTTGATGCACTGGGCCAACGCTTTCTGCAATACGGAGGGTTCGCTCATGGCTTCTTCGTGATCACGACATTGGTGAGCCTGCAAACGGCAACGAGCTCTCCCTGCTCATTGTTCACCCGGATATCCCACACATGGGTGGTGCGGCCTTTATGGAGCACGGTACCCGTGGCCGTGACCAAGCCGGAGCGCACGCCTTTGAGGTGGTTTGCGTTGAGCTCGATGCCCATCACGGCGAACTTCTCCCGGTCCACCAACATGGTCGAGCCCACACTGCCCAGGGTTTCCGCGAGGGCGGCCGTGGCACCTCCATGCAACAGCCCCATGGCCTGTACGGTACGCTTGTCCACCGGCATGGTGGCCGCCAAGGTGCCGGAAGCACTGGGGATGAAGGTGATACCGAGACCTTCGACCATGGTATCCTTCCGCAAGGCGTTGGCAAAGGCGAGCTGTTCCGCGTTGAACATGCCGCGAAAGTAGCCTTGGGGCGATCTTTGACGATCGAAGATCGGAAAACCGGACGGCCCAAGGACCACTTGGCACGTCGCACAAGCTGAGGATAGATGGAGGAGAAGACCCCCAAACGCGTGTTACTGGTAGAGGACGAGGAATCGCTCCGGTCCACGTTGCGCATGAACTTCGAGCTGGAAGGCTATGATGTGACCACGGCCGTCCGTGGTGGTGAGGCCCTGGACCGTATCCGCGGTGCCCGCTTCGATGGCATCGTGCTGGACGTGATGTTGCCGGACGTGGACGGCTTCACCATCTGTGAGACCATTCGCCTGGAGGGCGACCGCACCCCGGTGCTCTTCCTTACAGCCCGCACCACGCCCGCCGACCGTGTGCGCGGGTTACGCGCCGGCGATGATTATCTGGGCAAGCCGTTCGATCTGCAGGAACTATTGCTGCGGGTGGAAAAGCTCGTGTCCCGCACGGATGACCGAACCCCTGCCTCAACCCCTTCCCAGCGTACGTTCGGAACCAACACGGTGGATTTTGAGACCTACGAGATCACCGGGCAGCGGGGCCTGAAAAAACGATTGACCCACCGTGAAATGCTGCTCTTGCGCTTGCTGACCGACCGCGCAGGCGAAGTGGTGTCCCGCGAGGAGATCCTGCAGAAAGTGTGGGGCTACGACGTCTTCCCCACAACCCGGACGATCGATAATTTCATCGTTTCCTTCCGGAAGTATTTCGAGGTTAACCCACACAAACCCAGTCACTTTCGATCCATTCGCGGGGTGGGGTACACCTTCACGCCCTGAATCTGCCCCAAGGAAGAGGCAACCTCTTGGCGCCGATAGCGTCTTACCCCCAGATCCAAGGTTCTTCCTTGATCTGGTTCCTAATCCTTGCAGGTTTGCCGCGCAGGGGTCCACTCCGGGCCCCTGTTCGGTTTTTTAAGGGGGGCCGCTCCTTATTCCTGCTTCAGACAGAAAACGCAGTACCGGCTCTTGGGGTCATGCTCGATCGGTAGATCGGGATCCAGCATCCGCACCACCACTTCGGTGAGCAGTTCCTCGATCGCGCGCAAAGCGCCGCGCGTAACGGTGGTCCCATCGGGCAATTGCATCAGCAACGGTTCGCTGCTGGCAGAGCGCTGGAGCGGAAGAATACCCGCTTGCACCGCGTCCACCTCCGGGCGTTCCTTCAAGTAGAGCCACGTGTAGACCAGCAGTTGTGCAGCGTAGCGCTTATTTCCCTGAAGTGCATCCACGGTTAGTTCCCTGAGCGAAAGATCACTTGCCGAGACCTTGCCCGATTTGAGGTCGAGGATGCGCTGCATTCCATTGAGACGGTCCACGCGGTCCAAGCGCCCTTTCATCAAGACCGGTGTGCCGATCGACCTGGCAGCCATTTCCAGTGGATGCGCAAGGTCCACCTCCAGGTCCAGAGGCATGATCACAGCACCTTGGTCCACAGCGGCGGCCTCGCTGCGCAGGAAGCGCTGGGCGGCATGCACCGCCATGCGCACTTGCAGCAATGGTTGACCTTGGCCCAGTTGATCCTCCGCCATGGCCTTGCCCAGTTCGGCCTTTATCATTGCTTCGATGGTGTTCACCGCCTCCTTCAATGGGGCGGAGCTCAACGGTTTCCCGATCAAGGGGCGGTACACGGCCTCCATGGAACCGTGCAGCGCCTCGCCGAGCAGGTTCGGCGCGATGCGCACATCCACCTCCTCGCTTTCCTTCAACTTGAGCACACGCCTGAAATGAAAATCCAAGGGGCATTGCAGCCATTCGCCCAAGGCGGAGGGGGACAAGCCTTTTGCAAGTAGCTCGCGGATGGCCTTCAACGCAGCCTCATCCTTGGCCACGACCACCTTCGCGGCATGGACCGCAGGCACCGGAACATCCGCATCGAAGGCTTCCAGCCGCCCCTCCTTCCCCTTGAACAGTTCATGCTCCAGTTGCAGGATGAAGCGGCTCGGGCCGGTGGGTTCGGCACCCTCGGGCCAGATCAGCACCGCCTCCTTGGCACGTTGCAGCATCCGCAGGAAATTATAGGCCTGCACCGCATCATTCCCGTCGCGGAGGGGCATGCCGTGCGCCCTTCTCAGCTCAAAGGGGATGAAGGAGCGTTCCGAGCCGTCGGTGGGCAGGGAACCCTCCTGCGCACCGAGCACGATCACGCGGTCGGGATCCAGCGCGCGTGCCTCGAGCATCCCCATCACCTGCACACCGGCCAACGGCTCGCCGAACAATGCGATCCTGGCGGTGCCCAGCAAGCGGTGGAACAGGGCGGCGTATGCCTTCAGGTCCAGTTCATGTTCATAACGCGATAAGAGCAGATGGATCCGCCGCAGGATCAGGGAGGCCTGATAGACCTGCTCGGTGGCAAACTCATCGCCCACCGTGGCCTGCATGGCCCACGACAGGGCATGCGCGGTCACCATCGGCATCCCGGCGCGTACATCCGTCACCTCCGTGAACACCTCCGCCGCATCAGGAAACAGTCCCGAACTCCGGAAGGCCTCCTGCAGGGATGCTGCGGGGATGAAGGTGCGGCTCGCTGAGCGGATCACCGTGGAGGCCTGCGCTACCGCAGAGGCCAAGGGTCCTTGCCGCAGGAACGGATGCCCCAGAAACCGCTCTACGTCGGCATGGAAAAAGCCCGTTCCGGGCCGCATGCCCGCATGGAGACGGTGCAAGGCATCGATGTAGGAGCCGATGGGCAACTGCGAAACGGATAGGCCCATGGTGATGTTGAGCGGCCCCAGATCGGCCGGAAGGGCTTCCAACAGCGGTTGGAGCAGGCTTTCATCGGCCAATACCAGTGCGGTGTTGGCGCGTTCCTCCTCCGTGGCATGCTTCAGCAGCTCACCGGCGCACCAGGCCTGGGCCACATCGTTTGGGGCGCGAACGGTCCGCAGCTTGAGGGCACCGTCCGTCAAGTTGTTCCCCATGGGAATAAGCCCCGGCCCGAACGATCCGATCGCCTTGCGCAAATGGTGCCCGGCCTCCTGTTCCGGGCGGTCGAAGTAGTAGTGGTCCGCATCCCATGCCATGCGTGCCGATCCAACATGGCGGAAGTGGCGCACCACGCTTTCCTGCGCGGGCGTAAGGGCGTTCAGCCCCACGAACCACACCGTGCTCCAGATCGGCTCCGCCCTGCCGGCACGCACTGCGGCCGTCCGTTCGATCAGTCCCGTGGTGCCGCTGCCTTGCTCCGTCAAGCGGGCGTTCAACGCCGCGTGCAACTTGCCCACCATGGTCCAGAAATGCACCATGCGCTGCTGGCTCTCGCTGAGCGGATCATCATTGAATGTCCATTCAAGCTCCTCCCACGAACGCAGGTCCCGGTAGTAGCTCTCCAACGGCACCAGGTGCGCATCCGCCTCGCTGATATCCGCCAGGGTGGTGCCGGCCCACAGCATGTACTCGCCGAAGGGTGCGGCCCTGGCACCCTCCACGTTGCGATAGGCCTCATACCCTTCAAAAAGCAATTCCTCCGGAGGAAGCGAGCGCAACCCCGAAAGCTCTTCCATGAACGTGCCGATGGTGAAGACCTGCGGGCTCCACAAGGGCTTCCCGGCCTCCTCGGCGATCCACTTCCTTAGATAAAGCCCGGCGCGCTGGCTGGGCAACACCACCGCCACATCGCGCAGCGCGGGGCCATGTTCGGCCAGGATCGCCCTGGCCACTTGTTGGAGGAATGCGGTCATTGATGGAACACGGGACAACGCTGATGGTTGGGATGAACACTGACAATTCCCATTTCGTGGCTGTTCCGGGACATTTCCTTTGCGCACTTTGCGGATGACAAGGTCCACACCAGCGACCTTCCCCGATCTTTGCGCAAAGTAGCCCGCCATGTCCGAACCGCGATTCCCTCTGTACCGGCGAAGTGTGAACGGCCTCAACTGGTACCGGATCGAATCCGACACGGAAATCACTGAAGTGCAACGCGTGGGGAGCAGATACGTGGTCCACCGGATGAAGGCGTTGATCTATCCGGAGAAAATGCGGATCATGGAGCTGATCATGATGGAGGATGGGGGTGTGGAGGGTTGCGATGCGAATGAATTCGATGAGGTCCTACGGGCCGCAGGGTCCCGAAGTGGCGGAGCTGCCGGTAGCGGAAACCCTGCATAAGAGTAAAGGTGCGGATCATGGAGTTGATCGCCATGGAGGCGGGATCGCCGGATGAATGCGGTGCCGCTGTAGTGGGGGAATTGCTGGCCTTGGAATGGACAAGCCAGCCAAAGTGATACGAGGCAACCCAAATCCTTACATTGTGGTCTTCTCCACGGATGCGCCTAGTTCTCATTGCACTCTTTCTGGCCTGCTCGTTGCACGGCTTTGCCACGCACATTCTGGGCGGGGAGATGTCCTATACGTACTTGGGCAACGACAATTACCAGGTGACCCTGCGGCTTTATCGGGATTGCGGCCCCGCCAACACCAACAACACCGCATTGGACCCCCAAGCCGCCATCGGCATTTTCAACAGCAATGGTGTCCTGGTGAACACGGTGCATTTCAACCTGCCTTCTGAATCCACCATGCCGGTGGTGGTGACGAACCCTTGCCTTACCGCGCCTCCGAGCATCTGTACCAAGCAGGGCATCTACACCGGCACGATCCACCTGCCCTCGGGCACCGGTGGCTACACCTTGGCCTATCAACGTTGCTGCCGTTCCCCGGCCGTGATCAACATCAACAATAACCCGAATCCACAGGGCATGACCTGCACCGTACAGGTGCCGGACCCTGCCGTGACCGGCCCCAACAGCTCGCCCAACTTCGCGGACGACCCGCCCATGGTGCTGTGCCTGGACCAGACCGCCACGATCGATCAATTGGCGGTGGACCCGGATGGCGATTCCCTTGCGTACGCGATGTGCGCTCCGTTACAAGGCGGGGACAACGTCTCCAACATCATGCCTGACCCACCGTCGGCACCGCCCTATTCCCCCGTGATCTGGGCAGCCGGCTATTCCGTGAACAACCAACTGAACTCCAATCCGCCCGTGGTCTTCGGAACGAACAATGGCCAACTGACCCTGCACCCCTCCACCATCGGCAACTTTGCGGTGAGCCTGTGCGTGACCGAGTACCGGAACGGGGTGCAGCTAAGCCAAGTGATCCGCGACTTCCGGTTCCTGGTGGTGAACTGCACGCAAGCCATCACCTCATCGTTCCAGGACCAACAAGGCAATTGCGACGGCCTTGAAGTGCAAATGAGCAATCAGAGCACCGGTTCCAATTTCTACCACTGGGACTTCGGCGTTCCCGGCACGGCATCCGACACCTCGGCCGAGATCCATCCTTCGTTCACCTACCCCGCGCCGGGCACATACACCATCAGCCTGATCGCCAATCCGGGATGGCCCTGTGCGGACACCTCTTACAGCACCTACAACGTGCACGATCCAGTGGAGGTGGCATTCATCCCGCCGCCCACATTGTGTACGGACCAACTGCCCGTGGCCATGACCGCGCTCGGGAATTTCACGGCCAGCGCAAGCGTGCAATGGGACTTCGGCACCGGTGTATCGCCCGACCCGAACAGCGCCAGCACCACCGCCAGCTGGTCCACGCTGGGCAGCCATGCCGTGTCCGTTTTCGTGGACGATGGAGGATGTACCGCGAGCTTCGCCGATAGCATCCGCATTTTTCCCTTGCCCGAGCCGGTCTTCTCAGCGGACACCAATGGTTGCATACCCTTTGCGCCGGTGTTCACCAACAGCTCCACGGCCTGGACGCCCTTGTCCTTCCTCTGGCAGTTCGGCGATGGAGGCATCAGCACGGACAGCATTCCCGACCACGTTTATGAGGCACCTGGCACCTATGATGTCTCATTGACCGTCGCCACGGACTCGGGCTGCATCGCATCACGCACCCTCACCCTTCCCGGTCTGGTTTCCGTATGGCCGCAACCCGTTGCCATGGCCACCGCGATCCCGATGGTGACCACCGTGCTCGACCCCGAGGTGACCTTCCGCGACTATTCCCTCGATGCGGAAAAGTGGGACTTTCTGGTGGAGGGCATCCACTACGACACCACCGCGTTCACGCACACGTTCAGCGATGCGGGCTGGTATACCGCGTTCCTCACGGTGAGCAGTGGCGTGGGATGCACGGATACCACCTCATTGCGCATATTCATCGGCGACCATTTGTTCTTCGCACCCACGGCCTTCACCCCGAACGGCGACGGGGTCAATGAGGAGTGGAAGCCCAGCGTGAAGGGTGCGCGCGAATACCAGCTCGACATTTTCAACCGCTGGGGTGAAGTGGTGTTCAGCACCAATGACCCCACGAAAGGTTGGGACGGCAAGGGTGCCGCGCCGGGTGTGTATTCCTTCAAGGCTTGGCTAACGGAATACGGGCCGCTGGAGCGGGAATACAACGGGAGCTTCGTGTTGATCGAGTGAGGCGGAGAGAGGGAAGACCACAGAAGCACGGGGCGACGGAGAAACAGAGAGGAATGGCGGATTCCTTTTTCTGCCTCAGGGTTGTACGATCCGCAATTCCATATCCACGTGCGGAATGCCGTCGAGCAAGTACTCCGGTCCTGTGACGACGTAACCGAAATCGGCGTAGAACTTTTGCAGGTGTGCCTGTGCCGCGATCGCTGAACGTTCGCTACCAAAATTCAGCCGGAGCACTTGCAACGCTTCGTTCATCAATTCCTTGCCGAGGCCTTGTCCGCGATATTCGGTCGGCACCACTACACGGCCGATGTGCGGCAGACCGTCCTTCTGCGGCGGAAGGATCCGGCAGTAGGCGACCACGGTGTTGTCCGCGAGCTTACCCACGACGTGGATCGCCTCCAGATCAAGTCCATCCAGCTCGGGATACGGGCAGTTTTGCTCCACCACGAAGACGTCCACGCGGAGGCGCAGGATGTCGTGCAACTCGCGTGTACCCAGCCCTTCGAAGCCGCCCACGGACCAGCACCGTACGATCGGACCGCTCATGTTTCCACGGGTATCAGTGATCCGTCGCCTACGTACAGCAGGTAGCCTTCCACTGGTTTTCCTTCCACGGCGCGAAGAAGTTCCGCATAGCCCTTTACTTGTGCTTTGTGGGTTTCGGAAGGTGCGCCGGTCTTGACGTCCAGTACGCGATACACGTCACCGTCACGCACCACGCGGTCCGGGCGAACGGCATGGCCATCGACATTGAGCAGGGTGGATTCGGTATGCACTTCCAATCCTTCCCTGAAGAATGCTGCCAGTGCAGGATTCTCCAGCAGCGCGGCCAATTGCACACCGATCGCGGCACTGGAAGCAGGTTTCAATCCCCAGTTCGCACTTTCCTTCTCCACTGCCTCGGGCAAGTCCTTGGGCGTGTTGACGCGGGCAAGTATGGCATGCACGGCACGGCCATGGCTGCGGTAGGGATCAGGGTCTGCGGGATCCCAGCCCTCCGGTGCCTCCATCCGTATGTTCAGGTTGCGTTCACGCTGCATGCTGCCAGCGGTCAGCTTGAAGGGGGCCGGGGGTTCGGGAGTACCGGCCCTTTCGTCCTTCACCGGTTTGGGCTCGCGCTGTCCCGCAGTCCAAGTGTCGCCGGGCGCCACGGATAAATGCTCCCGAAGTGCTTTGGGAAAAGCATCGTTGCCGGTGCCGACCACACTGATGTAGAGCCGCTGCTCCGGCCTTGTGAGCGCCACGTACAACACATCGAGCTCATCCAATTTGGACAGGCGGGACTCCTCGTCCAGCTCAGCAATGCCCAGGTCGGTTAGCGGCTTGGCCATTTTCACCAGCGCACTGGGAGGGCCTTTCAGTGCGGGGTCCGTGGCGATCCACACGCGCTCACCCGCGCCGCCGCGGGAGGTCCTTCCCGCCTCGGGAATGATCACCACCGGGAATTGAAGGCCCTTCGCCTTGTGGACGGTCATCACCTGGATGGCATCCGAACCGGGTGTTCCACCGATGGACCGGCTGCTGGCGATCCGGTCCCAATGCTCTAAAAATCCGGGCAGGTCATCACCTCCGACCTTGGAAAAGGCGTTTGCTTCGTTCACCAAGCCCATGATGAAGGCATCCGTGGCGGGATCATGCCCAAGGGCCTCGGCGATACGGCAGATCAAGCTGACCAACGGCAACCGCGCACTGATGAGCGGATGGGACGAACGCCAACGCCGGAGCACTTCCTGTGGTTTGGTGCCCTTGCTGAAGGGATCCACGGCATCGGCTTCGGCCAGCAGTGTTGCGATGGACTGCGCGGCACATGCGGCGTTCTCGTCGCTGGGCCGTTGCAACCAGGCGAGCACGCCCACCACGGCACAAGCAGCGGGATTCCCGCCCAGGGTGAGCCCGTCCGGAGATACAACGCCCCAGCCGCGTTCGGCGAGATGACGACTGGCGGTACCACCCTGTTTCTTCGTGCGCACCAGCACCGCGATATCCCCCAAGTTGAATCCGTCCGCCAAGCATTCCTCCACGGCCTTCACCATCAAGGCCCATGGTGCGCCCACTTCCGCATCGGCATCCTTTTCGTAACAGCTGACCTCCACGTAGCCTTCTTCCTCCCGCACCATGGTCTGCTCGTGGCGGTGGTACACTTTGCGCTCCTCCTCGTCCAGCTCCTGCTTCAAGCGTTCGGTCACCTCATTGTTGAACGCGATGATGCTCCGCGCGCTGCGGTGGTTCCGCGCGAGCGGTTCCACCGGCATATACGCACGCAGCAAAGCAGCCTCGAACCCGTCGCCATCCTTCAGTTGCTCCTTTCGGAAGATGCGGGGCAATTCGACGAACTGCCGCGCCTCGCCGTTGCGCCAGCGGTAGATGGCCTGTTTCGCATCGCCCACCAACAATACCGAGCCGCCCGTGGAGAGCGCGTTCACCACCAAGGGCAGCAGGGCATGCCACTGCATGAGGCTGGTATCCTGGAACTCATCGATGAGGAAGTGGCCGTACTTCTCGCCGAGCCGCTCGTACAGGAAGGGTGCAGGTTCATCCTGCACCACCTGCATCACCTTGCGCGTCAGGTCGCTGAAGAACGAGACTGCTTCTTCCCGTTTCAACTCCTCCAACCGCTGATCGATGGAATTGAGCGAGGCCGTCGCCATCAGGTCCCGCATCACCGCCACGGCAATGGCGTGCTCGCGCATTTCCGTTCCGCGGAGCGCGTCCACTTCCTCCAGGGTATTGCGCAACATGGGGGCAAGGCCTTCAATGGCGTCCTTGGTGGAGAGTGTGGCGGAGCCGGAGTACCACTTGTCGCTGCTCAAGGTCTTCGCCACGTTCCCGCTTGGGTCCAGCCACGCATCGAATTCACTCAACTTCCGCAAGTAGCCAATGAAGCCGTTCTTCTTGTAGGCAAGATCTTCCTCCGTGAGGCCAGCTCGTTGGATCGCGACGCATGCGTCCCTGCCGAGCTTTTGCATGCGGTCCCGAAAGGATCTGATGCGCTCGCGGAGGTGCTTGTGCATCGCGATGAATTGCGCGCTGTCCATTTCGCGCAGCGTGGCCAGGTGCTCCAGTGCGTTCTCCTTGGTGAGCTGCGCGGAGAGCTCGAGCAATGGCCTGTCGGGCCGCCAGGATCGTTCCTCCTCGAGCAGCTGCTCACAGGTGGTCGCGAGCACTTGGGTGAGCGCGGGTTCGCGACCGGCCTCCTCCAGCAGCAGGTCCACGGCCTTGGCTCGGTAGTAGGCTTCCTCGGTGGTCATCCGCAGCTCGTGGTCCAGCCGCAGGTCGCGGGCGAAGGGCTTCACCACGCGGCGCGTGAAGGCATCGATGGTGCTGATGGCCACTTGCGACCAGTGGTGGAGCATGTGGCTGAGCATGGCCCCGGCGCGGTGTTGCAACTCCTCCGCAGTGATCCCCGCTTCGCGGATCACCGAATCGCGCACATCGGCTTTTGCACCTTCCAACGTTGCTTCGGAAGCAAGCGCTTCGAGGTACACCAGCACCCGTTCGCGCATTTCGGCAGCGGCCTTGTTGGTGAAGGTGAGCGCGAGGATGTGGGCATAAGCCGAGGGGTCCGGGCCGCGCAGGGCGAGCAGCAAGTAGTGCTTCACCAAGGCATGGGTCTTGCCCGCACCTGCGGAGCTGTGGAGGACCGTGAACATGTGCCGCCGAAGGTATCGAACCGGCTGCATGGCGATCTCGTAATTTCGTACTGGAATGTGAGAGCGACCTCGGACCTCCATCATTCGTCTTCACACAGCATGTGCATGCATAACCCCCTTTTGGCCGGCCTTGCGCTCGCCTTCGTTCTGTTGCTCGGATCCTGCAGGACGGACCCCGCTGTACCCCCCACGAACAACTCCGGACCGGAGCAGGTCCTGAAGATCACTGTGCGACCAACTTGGAACGGTGCTCCGTTCGACAAGACCACGATCCATGCAGCAGCCGGTGATCAACGCATCAAGGTGACCGAGCTCAAATTCTACCTCGCACCGCTGGAACTCACCAGTGGGGATGAGACACGGCAGCTTTTCGACGCGGACCTTTTCAACGTGACGGACGGTCCATTGTACCGGACCATTTCCGTTCCGGTGGGCACTTACCAGGGCGTGAAGCTCGGCTTGGGCCTTCCCTACGAGCTCAATCATCGCGACCTGGCCACGATCCCGCCGAACGCACCCACGGGCAACAACAGCGGAATGTATTGGGAATGGGCCACGATGTACAAATTCGTGATCTTCTCGGGCCGGTTCGACAGCGACCCCGGCGGAACCGGAGAACCGCCGTACACCTTCGACATCCACACCGGCCTTGACACCTGCTACCGCACCCGGGAGATCCCGTTCGACCTGCACGTTACCACCACCGATACGGCACGGCTCACCATCAATGTGGATATTGCACGGTTCTTCACCGACGGGAACCAGGTGCTGGACCTTTCGCAAGGTGCCATCTGGCACGGAATGGAGGACATTAACATCGCGTTGAAGGTGGCAGACCTGCAGGTGGCGGCGCTGTCCATTGAACCGTAATGGTGAGGAGAAGCCATCCGTTGGTCGGATTCTTCCTGCTCGCAGCCCTGCTGGCCGCTTGCGCAAAAGATGAGGGCGATACCCTGGATGCTGATCGCTCGCTCTTCCCGTTGCATGTCCCCCCGGGATGGCCGGAACCTCCGCTCCGTGAGGATAATCCACTTACCGTGGCCTCGGTGAAATTGGGCAAGGCCCTATTCTTCGATGAACGACTTTCACTGGGTCGTGGTATTTCCTGCGCTTCCTGCCACCATCCGGACAGGGCCTTTAGCGACACCGTGGCGCTGAGCTTCGGGGTACATGGCGACGTTGGCATGCGAAATAGTCCGTCCCTGGCGAACGTGGCCTATCACCCGCTCCTGATGCGCGATGGTGGTGCACCGACGTTGGAGCAACAGGTTTTCATTCCCTTAATGGATGAAGCGGAGATGGACGTTGATCCGCAACAGGTGGTGGAATCCCTGCGCGGCGATCCGGTGTTGGCCGCCATGAGCATGCAGGCTTACGGAAAGCCGTTGGACCTGTATGTGCTCACACGTGCATTGGCCAACTACCAGCGCACGCTGTTGAGCGGGAATTCACGTTACGATCGCTTTCTTCAAGGGGATGCGGCTGCCTTGGACGATGCCGAGGTGCGTGGCATGCAGCTCTTCAGTGGTGCCGCCAACTGCTCAGTTTGCCATTCCGGATGCGACCTCAGCGATCACGACTTCCACAACGTCGGCATTGCGCTGGACCATGCGGATGATCCGGGACGGCAACGCATCACCTTGCACCCGGCGGACCGAGGCAAGTTCAAGACACCCACATTGCGCAACATCGCGCTTACCGGACCGTATATGCACGATGGGAGCATGGCCACACTGGAGGAAACGATAGAACACTTCAACAGCGGCGGCCTCGCCGACCCGAACAAGGACCCATTGATGACACCGCTGGACCTGACCGCACAAGAGAAACAGGACCTTGCCGCATTTTTACGCTCACTCACGGATGAGCGATCTTTGGACCCGGTGCCATGAACCGGAACGCCCTCATCTTTCTTTCCTTGATCACAGGCGTGCTTGCATCGAGCTCCTGCCGCCGTGACGATCGCGAGCCCGATCCACCGACGAACGTGGGTACACCCTACCACTTGTACATTCCGTCCAACCTGCCGCCAATGGACATTCCGGCGGACAATCCACTTACCGTTGAAGGCGTGGCCTTGGGGCGCTTCCTGTTCTACGAGGAAAGGCTGAGCGGGGATAACGGGATGAGCTGTGCCAGTTGCCACGCCCCTGCGCTCGCCTTCTCCGATGGCAAGTCGGTAAGCAAGGGCATTGACAGCATCGCGGGCAACCGAAGCTCCATGCCCCTGATCAACTTGGGCTATGGGCAGTTCTTTTTCTGGGATGGTCGTGCGGCCAGTTTGGAGCAGCAGGTCTTGCAGCCGGTGACGAATCCGATCGAAATGCACGAGACCTGGCCCAACGCCATGAGCAAGCTGCAGGCGGACGCGGCATATCCCATGTTGTTCGAGCGGGCCTTTGGCACCGATCATATAGACTCCCTGCTGGTGGCCAAGGCCATCGCGCAATTCATCCGCACGATGGTGAGCGGAACCAGTCCGTTCGACAAGTACAAGCGTGGCGAGGGCACCCTCTCGCCGGATGCGCAGTCGGGCTTTGATCTGTTCAAGCAAGAGGGCGGTGCCATTGGCCAGATCATTCCCGTGGCGGGCAGCCAGCCCGTGATCGGGCAAGGCGGAGCCGACTGCTTCCATTGCCATACTGCGGATGCCGGCCTCTTCACGGATGAGCAGTTCCACAACAATGGCCTGGACGTGACCTTCTCCGACCCCGGCCGCGCAGATGTAACGAACGACCCTGCGGACATGGCGAAGTTCAAGACACCGACACTGCGGAACATCATGATCACCGCTCCCTACATGCACGACGGGCGCTTCGCCAACATCAACGAGGTATTGGACCACTACAATTCCGGCGGACATGCCTCCCCCACGGTGGATCCGTTCATGAAATTCACCGATCCCGACATGGAGCTTGGCCTGACTCCCACCAAGCGGCAGCAGATCATCGCGTTCCTGAACTCGTTGACCGACGAGGAGTTCCTATCGAACCCGGCGTTCCAGGATCCCGGACCACCGCACTTGTAGAGCGGGCGTGGGGATGTATCGGAGCGATACCTCACAGACTCTTGTGGATGCGCTCAGGCATCATTCCAAGGAGAACCGGGCATCAGGCCGCTCTGATACCGGCACTGGGCCTCCAGCTGTAGCACCGCATGCGATCGTTGAGCACCTCCGGCTTGAAGATGCTCGTACCCAACAGCATGCGGGCACATTCCTGTACCCCTTCGATGATGCTCGGATGGGGATGCATGAGCTTGGCGAGCTCGTGGATTCCCGTGCCGGTGGCCATCATCAGGGCCACGGCCTGAATGGCACTGCTGGCGTGCTCCCCCACGGCACGCATGCCGAGCACCTTCATTTCCGCGTCGTCGGAAACGATCAGTTTGAAGAAGCCGTTCGTGCGGCGCATGGCGATGGCGCGCGCCAGACATGAGTAGTCGATGCGAGCGATGCGGTGCGGAATGTTCCGTGTTCGACAATCCTGTTCGTTGAGGCCCACACCGGCAACCTCGGGGTCGAGGAACATGATCGTGCTCACGTTCGCATGGCTGAGCGATCGATCGTGTACGTTCCAGATGCGCTCCACGGCATGTCTGCCTTCCTGTTCTCCGATGTTCACGAGCATGTTCACGCCCATCGCATCGCCTACCACATGAATGTGTGGCTGTGATGTAAAGGTCCCGGTGAGCAACACGTTACCGTTGGCATCCATTTCCACTTCGGCCTTGTTCAGGCCCAATGCGTCCACATTCGCTATCCGGCCCACGGAAAGCAAGGCCTTTTCAACCGCGATCTCATCGGTTCCACCCTGTTCGTACCGCAAGAGGTAGCGCACGGCATCCGGCTCGGCGGCGATACACTCCAGCCGGGCCTGATGGTGGATGACCACCCCTTTTCGTTCCAAGTTCCTCGCCACGAGTTCGGATACGTCCTCATCCTCGAAGGGCAGTATCCGTGGTGCGCGATCGATCAGGTGAACCCGGGTGGACCCGAAATTGCTGAAGATGGTGGCGAACTCACAGCCCACCACACCCGCGCCGATGATAACGATGCTCTCGGGCAGGTCCTCGATCTGAAAGATGCCATCGCTGGAAAAGATCCTGCGTTCATCCACCGCAATATTGGGCAGGTTTCTTGGCCGACTGCCCGTGGCGATGATGAAGTGGTCCGCCGACACGGTCGTGCTCGTGCCTTCCCGCGTTACCGAAATTGCATGGGGATCGATGAACTCAGCGTGCCCACGAATGTGCTTGAACATCCGACCGGCCTCACCGGGCCGTGCGGCCATCATCTGCATGTGGCAGGAGTAGAGATACTTGCGCTCGAACTGCGCCTCATTGAGGGTCTTGGTGATCTCTTCCCAGGAAAGTCGGAAGGGTGCGCGATCACGGCCGCGGAGCACCTCGTTGGCCGTTGCCACGCGATGGCTCAGTTCCCACAAGGTCTTTGAAGCGAGTGCTCCATTGTAGATCCCCGTGCCACCAATACGATCGCGCTCGACAAGTGCTACCCGTTTACCAAGGTCGATGGCACGCATGGCCGCTGCATATCCTGCAGGCCCGCCGCCGATGACGCAGAGGTCGAAGTTCCCCATGTTCCCGTGGTCCAGTCCGTTGTCGGCACTATTACGGCCCTCCGCCCGAATTGTTCGTCGCACTGTAGAAGGTTCCCATCGGACCATCAGTACTGCTGAACGGGTGATCCCTTGCCTTGGTCGCAAACTTTCCCCGAGCGGTATCCAAACCGGTCGGGCTTCCGTACAGATGCACGATGAGATCCCCCATGACCTTCTGGAAAGCCTTGTTCCTATTGGTCAGTGCTATATGCTCCGCTGCCTCCATGGCTCAATGTCCACAGTTGTTCGACAGCAACGGGGACCCGAGTGATGCACCGGTGTGGATCAGTTGCTCCGGAAACAATTTCACCCTGATCATCGGCTCACCCACGGCCACGGGAGCCTATACCATCGATTGGGGGGACGGCAGCGCCCTGCAGAGTGGAGCGGGTCTGACCCCTCCCCAAACCGTGAGCCATGTCTACGCCGCGGCCGTCGCCGTTTACACGGTCAACTTCACGGATGTCTCCAGTGGCTGCGTGGTTACCGGTACGGTCACGATGGAGAAGAGCACCAGCGCCTCGATCCAGATCCCGGTCGGTGGCCTCACCCAAGTATGCGCACCTCAAGCGGTGGACTTCATCAACAGCAGCACCAATACCTCGCCCAATACCGTGTTCATGTGGAATTTCGGTGATGGCACCACTTGGGAGACCTACGACCATACCAACCTGGGCCAGGTCCTCTCGCACACCTATTTGCCCGGCACCGTAGGTTGTGAGACCACAGTGCGGTTGAGCGCGGAAAACCAGTGCAATACGCTTCAGGGAGGGCCGAGCATCGCAACGTTCAACCCGATCCGCATCTGGGACCTCGACACGGCCAACATCTCGCCCAGCGCCACCCTGCTCTGCTGGCCGGACAACGAGGTGACCTACCTCAACACCACCAACAGGAACTGCCTCACCCAAGGCAACATCTTCCAACGCTACGAGTATTGGAACTTCGGGGATTACTGGGGCGCGGGACACGATTCCATCATCGACTGGACACCCTGGCCGCCCACCTTCCCGCACACCATCGCCTATCCCGCGATCGGCACCTATGAGGTGATGATGCTGGACAGCAACTATTGCGGCATCGATACGGCCTATGTGACGATCAACATCGTACCACCACCATCGGTGAGCCTAACAGCCAACCCCACGCCAGTGTGCGCGGGCGAACCCGTGAACTTCAACGAGACCACCAACGGAGGGGCCAACTATTTCGAGTGGGACTTCGATGATGGCAATGGCTTCAACTGGACGTCCGCCGGCGACCAGAGCCATACCTTCAATACGCAAGGCACTTACGACGTGCAGTACGCCGCTAGCATCCAAGGGGCCACGGCGGGTTGTGCGGACACGGCGGTGGTCACGGTCACCGTATTGCCGAGCCCGACCGCGCAGTTCTCCCTGGACCAGCATGCCGCATGTACCTCGCTCACCACGGATCCGACGAACACGAGCATCAACGCCGTGAACTACCTGTGGGACTTCGGTGACGGCACCACCGATGCGCAGTTCGACCCGCCCCCACACACATACTCCGCGGAAGGGGATTACGTGATCACCCTCACGGCCTCCAACAACCAAGGCTGCGATAACACCGTAACGGACACGGTGCATGTCCATGCCGTGCCCCAACCCGTGATCGGCGCACAGAACGTATGTGAAGGGATCCCCGCCCAATTCGCGGACCTCACGGTGACAGCTCCCGGAAATCCGATCGAGCATTGGCTCTGGGACTTCGGGGATGGAAGTACGGACACCGTGCAAGGTCCCGAACACCTTTATGCCAGCGGTGGAACCTATACCGTGACCCTCACCGTCACCACGCCCTATTGCTCGGGAACCGGAACCTCCAGCATCACCGTGGAGCCGAAACCCGTCGCAGCGATCAGTGCCGATCCGATGAACGGTTGCTCGCCAATGGACGTGACCTTCAGCAATGCGAGCAGCGGTGCCACGAACTATGTCTGGTACTTCGGTGATGGCGGGAACAGCAATGCCCCCTCCCCTACGCACACCTATATGAATCCCGGCACCGTGGACAGTGTGTACACGGCGCGCCTCATTGCCAGCACAGGTTCAGGATGCAGCGACACAGCCACTGCCGTGATCACCGTTGCCCCGACCGTCCTGGCGATCTTCACCCATGATGCCTATCCGGGCTGCGCTCCGCTCGATGTGAATTTCACCAACAACAGCACCGGTGCGTCCACCTCCCTCTGGGACTTCGGTGATGGCACCACCAGTACCGAGACATCACCCGCCCACACCTATGTGAATCAATCCGGTGTGCTCCAGGTGATGACCGTAAGCCTCACGGTGAGCAATTGGGCGGGATGCAGCAGCACCAGCCAACAGAACATCACCGTATACCCGGCACCGAACTTCAGCTTCAGCGCGCAACCGGACAGTGGCTGTACGCCGCTATTGGTCACCTTCCCATCCGTGCTTGGTGCCGTGAACTATCAATGGGATTTTGGCGATGGAAGCACTGGTGGCGGACCTACACCGCAGCACACCTATCTCAACAATACGGACAGTACACTTCACTTCCTGGTAAAGCTGGTGGCCACGAATGCGTTCGGATGCACCGATAGCACCTCCGGTGTGATCGTGGTGCATCCCTCTCCGGTGGCGCAGTTCAACCTCGGTGCCTCCACGGGATGCCATCCCTTGGTCACCACGCTGACCAATGCTTCGCAAGGGGCTAGCAGTTACCATTGGTCCTATGGGGATGGACAGTCCTCCGATACGCTGGCACTGGTCCATGGCCATGGCTGGTACAACTATTCCGGACCGGGAGCGAGCTCCTATCCGGTATCCCTCACCGCCACCTCGGATCATGGCTGCACCAACACGGCCACATCCACCGTGCAGGTCTATCCTCAAGTGAATGCGGTATTCGTCGCGGACAGTGCGGGATGCTCTCCAATGAATCCCCACTTCGTGAACCTGAGCACCGGGGCGAGCAGTTACCTCTGGACCTTCGGGGACGGTGGCGGAAGCGTGTCCACGAATCCGTCACACAGCTACAACCACAACGGCCTGGCGGATACCCTGTTCCACCCCGTGTTGATCGCGAACTCACCGTTCGGTTGCAGCGATACGGCCACGGCCACGGTGCTCGTGCATCCGGCTCCGATCGCGCAGTTCACCGCTGCACCGGCCACGGGGTGTGCTCCGGTGGCGGTCACCTTCCAGGACCTCACCATCGGTGCGGCCTCCATGAACTGGCAGTTCGGTGACGGGACCTTCCAGAACGCGGGACCCGGCAATACCTCCCACAACTTCGACAATAACGGGACCGGCCCCTTGGTGTATCCCGTCCATCTCACTGCCACGTCATCGTTCGGATGTGTGGACACTACCACGGTGCCCATCACGGTCTACCCGGCGATCGAGGCGCTGTTCCAACTGCCTGCTGAAGCCTGTTCACCGGCAGTGATCAGCCTTACGGATGAAAGCACGGGAACCGTGCAAGCCCTCTGGGACATGGGCGACGGCGTGACCTTGGTAGGCACCGACATCACGCATACCTACGTGAACACCGGCACCACCGACATCACCTATACGGTGACCTTGACCGCCACCTCGGCATATGGTTGCACGCGCACGGCCCAGCATGATATCGTTGTACATCCGATGCCGACGGCCTCCTTCCTCGCCACACCGTTCGGGCAAGTGTATCCCAACGCCACCGTGTCGATCAACAACACCACACCGAACGGCCAGTGGGGCTACTCATGGTCCATGGGAGACGGCAACAATTCCACGGTGGAAGACCCTGCTCCGCACACCTATGCCACATGGGGCAACTACACCATCCTGCTCACGGTGAGCACCGGCAACTGTTCGGACACGGCCACCCAGCAGATCACGATAGACCCACCACTTCCCACGGCATCCTTTATCGGCAGCGGGGAAGGGTGCGCACCCCTGACCGTTGCATTCACGAACACTTCCCTGCTGGGACTGGGGTATCAATGGCAATTCGGGGACGGTGCAACAAGTATCGCTGAAAACCCGGTCCATGAGTACCACACCCCCGGCACCTACACGGTATCGCTCACCGCCTTCGGCATAGGCGGCGGAACCAGTACCATGGTCAAGGTGGATTCCGTGGTGGTCCACCCCTCGGCCATGGCATTCTTCACCCTGCAGCCCTCCGAGGTGGTGGCCCCCACGCAGCCGATGTTCACGTACAACCTCAGCACGAACTCATCGAGCTACGTATGGGATTTCGGTGACGGAAGCTTCAGCAATGATGCCGCGCCCGTTCACTACTATCAAGCTCCCGGCACCTTCGATGTCTCCCTGATCGCGAACAACGCATGGAACTGCCCGGACACGTTCAGCATACCCAGTGCGGTGACCGCGATCGCCGGTGGGGAGATCGTATTCCCGAATGCCTTCACCCCAGGGAACAACGGACCCACGGATGGCGTATACGACCCGAACAGCTTCGACAATGACATTTTCCATCCGCTGAGCGAAGGGGTCCAGGAATACAAACTACAGGTCTTCAACCGATGGGGTGAACTGTTGTTCGAGACGGAGGACATCCACAAAGGCTGGGACGGATACTACAGAGGCCACTTGTCGAAACAGGACGTATACGTCTGGAAGGCCTACGCCAAGTTCGTTACGGGTGACGAAAAACGATTAACCGGTGACCTTACACTCTTGCGATGAAGAATCCACAACGATCGATCTCCGTGCTCCTCCTGGCCATGGTGCTATGCGGGACCGCGCAAGCACAGCGGGGGTACAGCCGCACGCAGTACAATATGTTGGATGAGGCACGAACACTCATGGAGGCCCGTCAATGGACGGATGCCTACCGGATCTACAAGCGTTTGATCAATGTTGACACCACCTTCGCCGAGACCTACTACGGCATCGGGATGTGCGAGGCCAACATGCCCGACAAGCATCACTTGGCTCCTGCCCGCTTCGAAGTGGCCGCTCGCTACGGCAGCATCGAGGGCACCTACCAGCTTGCGCTGGCCAGGCACCGCCAGCAGCGGTTCGCGGAGGAGATAACCTTATTGGACCATTACCGCACCGAAGTTGGCAGGGACGTGCCGAACGAAGAGGTGGACCGGCAGATCGCGATCGCGAACACCGCGCGGGACCTCACTGCGGAACCTGTACACCTGCGCATTCGCAACATGGGTGCGGCGATCAACTCCGCAGCGCACGACTATTGCCCGCTGGTCACCGCCGATGGCAATACCATCTACTTCACCAGCCGACGGCCCGGAACCATAGGCGGCCAGAAGGATGAAAGCGGCCAATATTACGAGGACATCTACACGGCCCAGCGCCAGAACGAGATCTGGACCCGTGCGATCAACATCCAGGCACCGGTGAATTCCACGATGCAGGATGCCACGGTGGGCCTGAGCCCTGACGGCAACGAGATGATCATCTACCGGGCAAGCGATGCCGAGCCCGACGGGGACCTCTTCATCACCCAACGCGCGGAGGGCGTCTGGCGATCACCCGAGCGCATGACCGATCAGATCAACAGCAAGGCCCATGAACCCAGTGCGACCATTTCACCGGACGGGTCGGAGATCTATTTCACCAGTGATCGTCCGGGTGGTTTTGGTGGACGCGACCTCTACCGCATCCGCCGCCTGCCCAACGGGGAATGGAGCCTTCCCCTCAACCTCGGACCGAACATCAACACGCGCCATGACGAGGATGCCCCGTTCCTGCACAGCGACGGCACCACCCTGTTCTTCAGCAGCAATGGGCACCGGACCATGGGCGGCTTCGACATTTTCAAGGCGGCACTGTTGGATCCGGACATGAACGTGTGGGGCGAGCCGGAAAACATGGGCTACCCGCTCAACACGGTGAATGACGACATCTACTTCTGTTTGAGCGAAGACGGGCGCACAGGCTATTTCAGTTCGGAGCGCGAAGGAGGTCTTGGAGGGCAGGACATCTACGAGGTGGTCTTCCCCACAAGCCAGATCGAATATTTACTGGTACAGGGTGTGGTGACGGACGGCAACGAGGAACCGCTGAAAGCGCGGATCATTCTTACTACGCCCGGTACGGATGAGATCTTCGGGATCTACAACACCAATGAGCGCACAGGCCGCTACGTCATGGCCGTACGCCCCGGGCAGGACTATCACATTCAGGTGAGCTCCGAAGGCTTTGCCCCCTGGGAATATGACCTGTACACGGGCGATGAGGATGTTACGGGCATGATGCTGCTGGACGTTCCCATGATCCACGGCGAAAACACCGCGGGCACGATACCGCAGCACTGAGTTCATGAGAACACGGTACGGCCTTCCCATTGCGTTGATGCTTGGCTTCTTGGGCCCCGTTACGGCCCAGGATCCGCATTTCACGCAGTTCTACGCCGCACCGACCTACCTGAGCCCGGCCTTTGCCGGCACCACGGTCCAGAACCGGTTCGCCCTCCAGTTCCGTGATCAGTGGCCTTCCATTCCCGGCGCATTCGTGAGCTACAACCTCGCGGCCGATCAATATCTGGGGAACCTCAACAGCGGCATCGGCATCATTGCCACCCGCGACCAGGCCGGCAGCGGTGCCTTGAGCTCCACGAGCTTTTCCCTCCAATACGCCTACGAGATCCGCCTCAAGCACAAGGTGTTCCTGCGGCCCGCCTTGCAGCTCGGCTATGCGAGCCGTTCGGTGAACTATTCCAAGCTTGTGTTCAATGACCAATTGTCGCGCGGGGGAGAAGTGGCAACGTACGAGCATTACGATGGGCGCAAAAAAGGCTATTCGGACATCGGTTCGGGCCTGTTGTTCTTCACCCCGAAGATGTGGGTCGGAGTATCGTTGCAGCACATGAACGAGCCCAATCAATCCCTGTTGGAAAGTGAGGCGGTGCTGCCGCGCCAGTTCAACATGCACGGAGGGTATCGGTTCAAGCTGCGTTCCGGCGGCATGGTGCGCAAGGACCCCCAGTCCATTGTTGCGGCTTTCAACTATCGGGCACAGGGCAAATTCGACCAACTGGACATCGGTGCGTACTACGAACGGGACCCGGTCTTTGCGGGCCTTTGGTACCGTGGTCTCCCCGTAAAATACTACCAACCGGGCTATGCCAACAACGATGCGATCGCCGTTCTCGTGGGCTTCAAGGCGGGTGATTGGCGCTTCGGGTACAGCTATGATATCACCATCTCGAAGTTGGCATTGAACAGCGGTGGTGCCCACGAGATCACTACCATTCTTGAGTTCTCGGACAAGCGCAAGAAGCGATCGATGGCGAGGAGACGGGTGGTGCCTTGTGCGAAGTTCTGAAGCGGGACCGACGGTGGACACCGTCCGTACGGCTCGATCCAGGGGCCATATATTCGATGTCCCAAACCCACCCCATGAAGTACTCGACCCTACCCGTCATGACGGCCATGCTCCTTACGGGCAACTGTGTCGCCCAAACATTGATCGATAGCATCCCGTACCCCGGCATCAGCCAAGGGTTCTGGGGTATCGCCGTGAACGCCGATACCCTCTTCCTCGGTGCGGACTATTCCGGTGACGTGTATTTCTCCGACCACAGCGGAACCATTCTTGGCCAGCAGCCAACAGGCCACACCTTCAACCACGGGCTGATACGCCGTCCGAATTCCTATTTGATCGCGCAGGATTACACCAGCAACGGTGCGCACCTCTACGAGGTATCACATGCCGGGGCCTTGCTGAACACATGGACCTTTCCCGACGTGATCGGAGGCCACTCATCGGGCATCGGTGATCTGTGCGCGGATGGGAATGCGGTGTGGTACACCATGTACTATCCGGATTTTGACGTGTATCCATTCGCCTACGCCTACAAGTGGGTGCCCGGCGATGCAACGCCCATTGATACGGTACCGCTCCACGGCGAGCAACCTTACGGGATCGCGTTGAAAGGCGACACCTTGTTCTACGTCACCGACGATCTGAACGGTGATGCCGAGCGGATCTATTCATACAACCTTACTAGCAACCAGGACATTGGCTTTGTGGACCTTCCGGATCCGGACGGCAACCAATCCCCACGCGGCATGTATTACGACGGCACATATCTCTACCTCGTAGCTCAGCGGATCGGGGGCAGTGCATTCGCCTACCAGACGGTCTACATTTTCGAGTTCGATGAAACAACGAGTATCAGTGAGCTGCAACTATCTACGATACGTGTTCTTCCAAATCCAGCGGATGGTCATGTGATGCTCGAGATCAAGCACCACGGATCAGGGAACCTACGCCTGGACGTATTCAACGCCACCGGCGTATTGGTCCATGGCGAAACCATCCTTGCCGGTCGCCATCGGATGGATACCTCCACGTGGGGCAATGGACTTTACTTGGTGAAGACCACCGGGGGCGACGGTTCTGTTGCTACCGGGAGGTTGGTGGTGCAACATTGATCGCACCACTCTAGACTTGGCCCTTCGGTAGTTCGCGGTTCTCCCTGACTCGCTATTCATATCCGTTCAACTTCAACCGTCCTTCCGGATACGCGCTGCTCATCCAATAATGCTCGGGGTCGGTCACGATGTTGCTGACCACCGGGTTCATGTGGATATATCTGATCTTCTGGTCGATCACGTGATCGGACCATAGCTCGGTGGGGTGACTCGTCTTCTGCCAGAACATGTACTTCTCGTTCTGCGGCTGATACTTCGCATGGAACTCGAACATGTGCAAAAGCCAATCGCGGCGACTTTCGTTCGGAAGATCCTCCACCAGCTTCAACAAGCATTTGGCAGAATAGCTCTTCAGGTCGGGCAGCAGGTCCGACATCAAGCCTTCATCACGATACGCAACGAAGTGAATGTGGCTGGGCATGATCACATAGGCAAACAACTTCAGGCCCTTGTTCTTCTGGCTCCAAGCGAACTGCTTGATCATTTCCTCCGCCAATTCCTTGCGCGTGAACACATCGACCCAACCAACCACGGTGATGGTCACGAAGTAGAGGGCACCATCAACATTGGCTTTGCGAATTTCGGACCTTAAGCCAAGATAGAACGTATTGTGGTCGCCGGGGGGCGACAGAATAGGAGCCACTCGGCTGGGGCCGAGCGGTTGCATGCCTTCGGCATGCAAGGTTCAACGCATCACAGATGCACGCGCTCGGCCCCAGTTGAGTGCGTACTTTTTGCGAGGCCCGAGCCTCGCTCAACCAAGCACGTGAAACCGATGGTTGCCCTCGTTGATGGCGACCATCAATACCCACCACCTCCACCCTGCCCCCGCTCGATGGGGTGCCACGTGGTCTTCACCTCCTGCGTGTCGAGGATGAAGTAAGGTGACTGACCTTCCTCCTTGCTCCAGTCGGAAATCCTTGGCACAATGAGCCGCTTCATGTTAACGGCTGCTTCGGTGCCGAGCATGGTCTTCTCTTCCTTGGTGGGATCAGCAACAACCATGGCGTTGATGTCCATGTGCGTCACCAGCGGCTTCAGCAGCTCGCTGCGGAAACCAGTGAGCAGGTTCACCACGCCGCCCGGCAGATCGCTGGTGGCAAGCACTTCCGCGAAGGTGACGGCTGGCAACGGATGCTCCTCACTGGCTACGACAACGGCTGTGTTTCCACCCGCGATGATCGGTGCCACCACACTCACCAGGCCGATGAGGCCGGAGCTGCCGGGGCACATTACGCCCACCACACCGGTGGGTTCCTGCACGCTGAAGTTGAAGTGCGAGCTGTTGGTGGGGTTCACGCTGCTGAACACGGCCTGGTACTTATCGCACCAGCCGGCATAGTGGACCCAGCGATCAATGGCGGTGGTCACTTCGGCCTCGGCCTGCTTCCGTGTGGCGCCATGGAGCACCAGCTCATGAACGAACTGAGCACTGCGGCCTTCGAGCATCTCACCGATGCGGTAGAGGATCTGTCCGCGGTTGAAGGCGCTACGACCGCTCCACGCCCCAAATGCCTTGCGCGCGGCGACCACGCTCTCGCGCACGTCCTTGCGGCTGCTGCGGCACACGTTGGCCAGCGGCTTGCCATCGGCATCCTTCGGCTGGTAGTAGCGACCGCTTTCGGTCCGCGGGAACTTGCCACCGATGAAGATCTTGTAGGTCTTCATCACGGGGAGGCGTTCGGCTTTCGCAGCAGTACCAGTAGTGGCGTGTCCGTTATGGGAAGGCTTTTCGGCCTTGGCGGATGGGGATGTAGGCTTGGTCGCGATCTTGGCCATGGAGATGGTGGTTCGTAGCCAAAGTTAAGCCCATGGGCTGAAGTGCCTGCGTCGGCGGGAATTGTTACCGAGCGGAGAACATGTGATCCATCGGGGAAGGGCTTTTGTACCGGTTCCGGCCTGTCGGAAAGTAACCTGCGTGCCCTGCGCTGCGGACGTCCGAATGAGCGTTCCCCGCGACCGTTCACGCCCCGTACTTCAGCACCATCCCGATCTGCCCCGCGTGGTAGGCCGTATGCGTGGAGATGCGGCCCAGCGCTTCGGCCTTGGTCTTGCGTCCGAACTCCTTCGTCTCGATCACCATGTCCCAGTCGGCATCGCTCTGTGCGGCAATGGCGCGTTCGAGCACCTCGGCACTTTCCCGCACATACGTCTTCAACACGGCGAGGTCTGTCCATTCGCCAGTGTCGCGCCCCTTGGCCACAGTGCTCGCATAAACCTGCACACCAGCCAGCCCGAACACGTTCTTGGCGAAGAGCAGTTCCACATCGCCGATGTGCCGCAGCAGGAAACCGATGCTGTTCGGGCCGGGCACCAGCTTCTTCCTGAGGTCGGCCTCCGAGAGCTTGTCCAACAGGTTGGTGAATCGGGTGCGGCCTTCTTTCCAGAGGGCGAGGTGGGAGGTGGTGCGGGGATGCATGTCAAGGTGTATGAAAAGTTCAAAGAACCATGCGGATCAACGAAGGAACTCGGACGTGGTGGTCGTTCATTCATATCGCCAGCGCTTTGCGAGCCGTACCAGATGCAGCATGATCGGCACTTCGATCAGCACGCCCACCACGGTGACGAGCGCTGCGCCACTGTTGAGCCCGAACAGTGCGATGGCCACGGCCACGGCAAGTTCGAAGAAATTGCTGGCGCCGATCATGCTGGCCGGTGCGCAGGTCCGGTACGGTAGTTTCAGCAGGCGCCCGCCTTTCCACGTGAGAAAGAAGATGAAGTAGGTCTGCAGTGCGAGCGGGACGGCGATGAGCAGGATGTGGAAGGGGTTCGCCAGGATCTTGCTGCCTTGGAAGGAGAAGAGCAGTACCAATGTGAGCAGCAGCGCGGCGATCGAGATCGGTTTCAGTTTCGGGAGGAACCCGGTCTTGAACCATTCCTCGCCACGCGTCCGGATGAGCCATCGGTTCGTCAGGTAGCCGGCCACCAGCGGGATCACCACGAAGACCACGACCGAGGTGATCAGCACATCCATCGGAATGGCAATGCCGGTGATGCCCAGCAGCAGTTGCACGATGGGGACGAAGAGCACCAAGAGGATGAGATCGTTGACGCTCACTTGCACCAAGGTGTAGTTGGGGTCGCCGCCGCTGAGGTAGCTCCACACGAAGACCATCGCGGTGCAGGGTGCAGCACCGAGCAGGATGGCACCGGCGATATACTCCTGGGCGAGTTCGGGTTCGAGCCACGCGCTGTACAGATGGTCGAAGAAGAGCCACGCGAAGAAGGCCATGGTGAAGGGCTTGACGAGCCAGTTCACCACCACCGTCAGGCTCAAGCCTTTCATATCCCGCCCGATGCGGGCAATGGAACCGAAGTCGATCTGCACCATCATGGGGTAGATCATCAACCAGATCAGCACCGCCACGGGCAGGTTCACTTGGTTGTGCTCCAGGTCGGCGACCACCTGCATGCCACTGCCCGCCAGTTGGCCCAAGGCGATACCGACGGCGATGCACAGCAGCACCCAGGCCGTGAGGTACTTCTCGAAAAAGCCGATGCTCGGTGCCTGGTCGGTCATTCGTGGGACTGTTGCATTACAGGGATCGATCCAGCAGCGATGTGTGAACAGCGCTCAACCCTGTCGACGGCCCTGTTGCGCTGCGATGATACGTGGTTCCGTGCAAGGTTCCCAGCGGATGATCGATCGCATCGTGGGTTTTCACGCATTGCGCCCCCCCTGATGTCGTACCACAGCGAACCGCTACGGTCGATCACTTCCGCAGGATCTTCTCCATCTTCCTGCCCTTGGCCAGTTCATCCACCAACTTGTCCAGGTAGCGGATCTTTTGCATGAGCGGATCCTCGATCTCCTCCACCCGATAGCCGCAGATCACGCCGGTGATCATGCTTACGTTCGGGTTGAGCTTGGGCGCCTTGGCGAAGAAGCTCTCGAAGTCCACCTTCGTGTCGAGCACCTTCTGCAGGCCCTTCTCCGTGTAGCCCGTGAGCCAGTGGATCACGGTGTGCAGTTCCTCTTTCGTGCGACCCTTCTTCTCCACCTTGGTAACGTAGTGGGGGTAGACGCTTGCGAAGGTCATGCGGAAGACCCTTGTGTTATCCATGGCGGTGGCTTGTTAAGCCACAAAGTTGGGGGCTTTCATCCCGCCATGTGCCGGCCACGTCAAAGACCTGTGGTATACCGGGCTTTCATGCTATCCATGTTCGCCAGCTCAGGCGATCGGACCCTACCTTTGGTCTTCAAGCTGATCGACAATGAGCGCCATTGACCTCCGCACCGAGATCTTGCAATTGCTGCAGAAGGAACGGAACGAGAGCATCCTCACCACCATCCGCTCATTGCTCAAGCGCGATGTGAAGGGAGAGCACTTCGACATCACCGATGATGAGCTGGCGGAGTTGGAGGAGATCGACCGCAGGCGTAAGGCCGGGTTGGATACATACGTCAGCTTGGACGAAGCCATGCATAAGATCCGCCAAGGGCGGCCTATTCAACGATATGGAGAAATGGCGATGTAAAGGCACGAGCGTGGACGCTCGCACCAGAGTTGGGGGATCGGTGGAGCGGATGGCACGGGCGGGGACGGTCGCGCTAGAGTTGGGGACTGTTCCTTATCGTCAGCCTGACCTCATCGCTCAAGGCAAACCCGCCCAAGGGTCCCGCACCGCCTTAGTCGCTTCGCGCAGCAACTGCCTCCGTAGTATGATGCGGAAAGCCAGAGGCCGCATCATGTCATGAACGACCACGTAGCAATAAGCGGCAGGCAAGAGGAACGGGAGTGCTAGGATGAAAAGAACACGCGCGCGGGCATGCAACTCGGTGAACTCCTCTTGGAAGAAAATCCAGATAGACGCAAAAGCGATCACCAATGGAGCGAGGAAGACGGCAACTCCGAGTAGGACCAGCTCTTGACGTGTCGGAAGATCGAAGGCACTGGGCTTCTCATTCCGCAGCCAAGGACCGAAGTACTTCAAGGGAGCCCGCAGCTCGGAGACTTCGCCTATGGTTATGATGGACCGCATGTGATCGAAGGTAGGTGTGGAATGGATCTTCCAAGTGCGGCTCAGCAAATTTGCGTGAGGGATAGAAGCGGAATCCACAGCGACCATAATGTTCAAAGTCAAGTCCGAGTCAGGATCACTTCATCTTTCCGCGATCCAGCAACCGGATGGCATCTACGGTGAGCGAGCGCATCTGTCGGATCGCAATGGCGTTGAGCTTGGTGAGCCGTTCACTTTGCTCTAAGCCCATGTGGATGAACTCGGCGTTGAGACTTTCCATGTTCGCCAGCACCAGCAACTGCTCGATGGTAGCATGATCGCGCATGTTGCCATCTAGCTGAGTGTTGGCCTCGCGCCACTGTTTGGCCGTCTGCCCGAACATGGCAACATTGAGAAGATCCGCCTCGTTGGCATACGTAATGGCAGCCTGCACGGGCGTGACTTCCGGCGGGATCAGGTGAGCCTTGATGGCATCGGTATGGATGCGGTAGTTGACCTTGGAAAGGGTGCGATTGAGGTTCCAAGCAAGGGAAAGTCGTTGGCCCTCATCCTCCTTAAGACGTTGGAATTCCTTGATGAGATAGATCTTGAAGGCCGGGCTGATCCACATGCCGAACTCGAAGGCGATGTCCTTGTGTGCATAAGTGCCGCCATAACGGCCAGCACTGGCCCGAAGCCCGATGGCATTGGTTTTCGCGACCCAGTCCTTCACACTGAGCTTGTAGCTATTGAGGCCCACTTGGGACTTAATTGTGGCACATTCGCCATAATTAAACCGAGGGTTGTAAACGCTCTCCCAGATGCTGAGGAATTCAACCGTGTTCCGGTTGCGCAGCCAGTCGGAGATGAAGAAGTCTCCCTCCTTTGCCCTCAGCATGTCGGTGAGGGAGATGTAGTCCTCGTTGCGATCGGTGAGTATGGCGATCGGAACACCTTGAACTTCGATGGTCGCTTTGGTTTGTTTCTTCATCCGTTAAACCGGTTGACGGGAAGTTCGTCAGCAGGCCACTGACAATATAGAGAACGACCCACCTACGGCGAAGAGCGATGCGATGCCCGCTCACATCCTCAAGATATTTTTGAAGCCCACTTGGGACTTATTTGTGGCACTTCGCCCTAATTGGACCTATCGGAACGCATCACGGTCTTCGATCCACCGCGAGTGAGGCAACGGAAGTTCGAGTGACGTGGACCTCCGATCTGAAGCTTATGCCTACTTAGCCTTGCGAGCCATCTCCCTAACTTCCTCCCACGTATAGTTCTTGCCCTCACCGCGCTTGATGACTCTAACAGGCCTTAAAGCCTAACATTCTATATGAGCCCAGGCCCGGAAGGGCTGCAGGTCCAATAAGCGTCTCAGGCCGTTAGCCTATCGCGCCAGACGGTTCACCTGCTGCCCCGCTCAGTTCCCTTCTTGGAATCTTTCACGGGACAAGTGTAGAGTCGCGCCAGAGTTGAGGGTGTAGCTGTGGACGATGAGGCGGGGCATTGTGCGAGACTAGATTGAATCTGTCAAACCCGCTTGATTCTATGCTGTTTGTCCCCTATTCGAATAACAACCTCGCTGGGTGACCAAGACATTGATATCGGATCCAATTGAATCGGATCGAAATCACTTGCGGCATCCAATGCTGGTTTGATGTAGTTCTCCACGAAACTTGCCATAGTCGGACCGGCTCGGTCTTCAATATGTCTCCATGCTGATTCGCCAACATATACCAGACCTCCAAGTTCAAGGAAGAGCGCACTAAGTTCCTCAAACCGATTCGAGGATGTTGGGTCTAGGACGATTAGAACAGGCTTGAGCCCAGCAGCAACGCACTCTTTTGGAAACGACAACTCTTCTTCCCACCGGCCTTGTCCGCTTGCAGCAACCGTAAGCCGGATCTTGAACTCATATGCAAGCTTCTCATCCTCGACAAAACAATCGATTTGTCGCCCCTCCTTCTTCGACTTGCCATTTTCACCGATTCGTTTGACTGGAGATGATTTGGCATCCACAGATTCACCACCGAGGCAGCGCGTAAGCACAGGTTCGAACAGGTAGCCCGTTTCTTGGCCGGAACGATTATCAAGGTCGAAGACCCACTTGCGCCAGACAAGCCAATTGAAGAGGAATCGATCCGGATAGGTACCATACTCCAATAGTCCACGAGTTCCAACTTGGTCCATTGTTGGTTTTGCCTGCGTGCTGAGAATCTTTTGGAACTTGAGCCGTCGTTTATGAAGAGAACAGAGATTTGAGAAGTACATGCCGAAGTCCGTCTCTATAGCAAGCGCTGCTTCGATGGACTCTTTCAGCTGGTTGGCAGAAACCGAATTGACGTGGCTCTCAAACCAATTAGGATCGATTACATAGTAGTTCTCGTTCGGCATCGGGGTTGATGGAACGGGCAAGCCGATGCGACTCGGTTGCCATTTCAAATCACGGCAGATCAGAAGGACCAAACCGTACAGTTCGGACTCGCTTAACCTAACCTCCGGGTTTCCACCTGTCAGCGAGCGTGCCTTGTTATACAGCGTCTTTACGGTGATACTAACGGGCATCTTCAAAAGCGAGTATTTCTTGTTGTGCGGTCTCAAGCAAAGAGTTCAACAAGCGCGAAGTTCGCTCCAATGCAGGACTCAGGCCTTGCGACTTGGTCAGCCGATATCCGAGGAACCTTCCCTCGACGTCATGAGATTTGGCCCGAAACCCTTGCGACAAAATGTGCTCTGCGAAAACGCGTGCAAGCAATGGAGGTATAGCATTTCCAATCTGTTTGATGCGGCTCGACTGATTCCCTGCGAAAGAAAAATCGTCTGGAAACGTTTGGGCACGCGCCGCTTCACGAATGGTCAGCGTACGATCTTCCGTTGGGTGAATGAACTCACGCGTTGCCGCACCTGTAATGGTCAAACTTGGTTCATCGGCATGTAAACGCTTCAATCCAGACGGCGATCCGCCTCGCTTATCAGAAGGAGTACCGTCCATGACACGTCTATTCGCTCGCTTCTGAAAGCTCGGATGCTGGAGTTCTTCAGGCAAGTCCTTCATCGTCTGACCCGGACCGAGCGCAGCAATCCGTTTTAACTGCAACGGATGCAATGGAGGTGCGAAATGATCGACGACACTTCCCGAATCGCTCGCCAAGAACTCGGCCCAGTGCCCCTGCATTTCCGCGTTGTATTCCACTGGCTCGTTCTCGACTGCGGGTTGAGGTAAGCCATGTAAAGCTTGCTTCAAGGTCACACCGCCCTTTCTAAAGATGCGTCCGTGCGATGGCACGGTAGCAGACGGGAACGCGAAGTCCTTACCAAGTCGGTTACCGACAATGATTACACGCTTACGCCGTTGTGGCACTCCATACTCATGTGCATATACTTTCTCCAGTCGCACACGATAACCGAGACGAACAAAGGCTTTCACTACTTCCGAGACGTACTCACCATTCTTTGTGGTAAGTAGCCCTTCTACGTTTTCCATCATCAACCACTTCGGCTTTATGACTTCAATTGCTCGCACGTACTGTTTCAGCAAGTGGTTCCTTGGATCATCCCAGAACCTCGGTCCAGCGGTGCTGAATCCTTGACATGGTGGTCCACCGATCAGCACATCCAACTCCCCAGATTTAAGCGTCAGAGATGAGAGTAGTTGTTCGAAGTCCAGTTCACAGATGTCCTTACATGCGATGTTCGCTCCAGTGAAGTTGAGCGCATAGGTCTGCATCGCCGACTTATCGAAGTCGGTCGCGAACACTACATCGTAGCCAGCTTGCTTAAAGCCCAACGAGCATCCCCCTGCACCGGCGAATAGGCTGATTACTTTTGGCATCATTTACGTCAGATTGACAGACCACATAATACGCATCGGCTCTCCAGATGCGATTATTACGCCGCAGTAAAGTTTCAACAGTATGGACAATAGTTCCGGGCTCCCTATTGTCCTGCATTTCGCGTGAGCGATTGAAGCGGGTACCCCGCAGCGACGAAGGAGCGAGGAGTACGAGCGGAAAGCGCGATCCGAGGCTTTTGCGAGGGGCACGCCATGACCATTCAATTCAAATTCAAGTACGCCCCCAACCCATGCACCCCCCCTTCCCGTCCATACCCGCTTTCCTTGTACCCACCGAACGGTGAGGTGGGATCGAACTTGTTGAAGGTGTTGGCCCAGATGACGCCGGCGCGCATTTTGGTGGTGAGGTTGAAGATCTTGGAGCCCTTGTCCGTCCACACGCCGGCGCTGAGGCCGTAAGGGGTGTTGTTGGCTTTTTGGATCACCTCGTCCACGGTGCGGAAGGTCTGGATGGCGAGGACGGGGCCGAAGATCTCTTCTTGTGCGATGCGCGCGCTTTGGGCCACGTTGGTGAAGAGCGTGGGGCGGCACCAGTAGCCTTTGCCGGGCAGGTCGCAGGCGGGCTGGTACATGTCGGCGCCTTCTTCCTGACCGATCTTGAGGTATTTGTTGATGATGCCGAGCTGCTCTTTGCTGTTGATGGCGCCGATGTCGGTGTTCTTGTCCAGCGGGTCGCCCACCACGAGGCTTTTCATGCGGTGCTTGAGCTTGCGCACCACTTCGTCGTGCACGCTTTCCTCCACGTAGAGGCGGGATCCGGCGCAGCACACGTGGCCTTGGTTGAAGTAGATGCCGTTGACGATGCCTTCCACGGCCTGGTCGATGGTGGCGTCGGCGAAGATGATGTTGGCCGCCTTGCCGCCGAGCTCGAGGGTGGCCTTTTTGGCGGTGCCCGCGATGCTTTTCTGGATGAGCTTGCCCACGCCGGTGCTTCCGGTGAAGGCGATCTTGTTGACGTCCGGATGGTTGACGAGCGCCGCGCCCGTGGCCCCCGCGCCGGTGATGATGTTGACGACGCCGTCGGGGAGCTCGGCCTCCTGGATGAGCTCGGCGAGCAGCAGCGCGGTGAGCGGGGTGGTCTCGGCTGGCTTCAGCACCACGGTGTTGCCGCAGGCGAGCGCGGGCGCGATCTTCCACGAGGCCATCAGCAGCGGGAAGTTCCACGGGATGATCTGCCCGGCGACACCGAGCGGTGTGGGGTTCTTTCCGGGGAACGCGTATTGAAGCTTGTCGGCCCAGCCGGCGTAGTAGAAGAAGTGCGCGGCGGCGAGCGGGATGTCCACATCGCGGCTTTCGCGGATGGCCTTGCCGCCGTTCATGCTTTCCACCACGGCGAAGTGGCGGGCCTTTTCCTGCAACAGGCGCGCGATCCGGTAGATGTACTTGGCGCGTTCGGCGGCGGGCATCTTGCTCCACACGTTGTCGTAGGCCTTGCGCGCGGCCTTCACGGCGGCGTCCACATCGGCCTCGCCTGCTTCGGCGATGCGCGCGAGCTTCTGCTCGTTGGCGGGGTTGATGGTGTCGAAGTATTTGCCGCTCTTGGGCTTTTGCCACTTGCCGCCGATGAAGAGCTCGTACTGCGGCTTCAGTTTGAAGTGGTCCTTGGATTCGGGGGCCGGTGCCAGGGGCCAGTTGGTGGTGTTCTTCTTTGCCATGGGTTTTCAAAGATAGCGGGCGGTCTTTCCACAACCTTCCCCATCGTACTTTTCAGCGATGGACTTCCATCCACCGATCCATTCACGCAGTACCGAAGAGCTGCTGAAGATGGCTGCTGACGCGGCCTCTTGGCAACCGGAGGCGCGGGCGTTGGCGCGTATGGAACTCGATAAGCGTGGCATTCCTGCGGAAGATGTGAAGGACCGGGAAGTAGCATTCTCCGCTGCATCCATCGCGCTGGAGGCCCTGCATGAACAGCACGCTCGGGAGAGCTACACGTTCGGGAAGATGGCCGAGATCTTTCTCTCCGCTCCATTCCTTTTAGTGGTAAAGGTGTTAAGCTGGAAGATCCATCTCAACTTCAAGCTGGGACTCACGGAACTCGACCGCCGGAACTACAAGAGGAAATACAGGCAGCACATGGCCATGCTGATCCTCGGTACAGCCTTCTACCGGGTAGTGCTGGTCGCACTGTTTAGCATATGATGGGGTAGTCGATCAACGCCTCCAGAACCATCCCCCACCTCAATTGTTATCCATGGGCCACCATCCCATGAAAAACATCGGACCGCATACCTACCACTATCTGCACCATCCGCTTTTCTCCTCCGGCGAGGCGATGTTGTGCTACACCATCTATCACCTTTGTTTCAACGGCGCGATCTCCTTGGACTATAGCAGGGTGGTCGCCCGGCATGACAACCACCACTTGGTGATGCGGCTCTTCCTCACCCATGTGGCGGACCCCTTGCCGATGTCGGCTCCGGAGGCCTTCGCGCTGTCGCTCTTCCCGCCGGACCGGCCCGATTCCTTGGCGGACCTACGGATCCACATGAACCGGACGATCGACGACTTCGGCACCTTCAAGAGCGGCCCCATGCAGGAGCATCTGATGGCCAAGGGCCTGCTCTTCTCCACGCATATTCTTTCCGCGGAAGGAAGGGCCGCTTACCGCGAAGTGCATGGGCTGATCCAAGCCGTTGAGCGGGAGGAGACCGAGTTGCTCGACGATGCCGGCCGGCTGAAAGCCCGACTGGACGAGCTGGGCAGCAATGTGGTGTTGCTGCACGAGGGTTTCCGGGAGAAGCTTCGCGAATCGCCCTTGGTGGACGAACAGTTGAAAGCGATCCTGAAGGTGCAGACATTCTTGGAAAGCGGCGGCTACTTCCATGCGAAGACGATGGGGTGATGCCGAACTTCCCGCTTTCTTCCGTCGCCTATCTTATGGCGGCGCGATCGACGGCTTCAACGTCGATCGCGATCATCCATGAGCAAGCAACGCACCATCGTCCACCTCGACCTCGACAGCTTTTTCGTGAGCGTGGAGCGCCTGAAGAACCCGCAGTTGCAGGGCAAGCCCGTGCTGGTGGGCTCCGACAGCGACCGCGGCGTGGTGGCCTCATGCAGCTACGAGGCGCGGCACTTCGGCGTGCGCAGCGCCATGCCCATGCGCACCGCCAAGCAGCTCTGTCCGGAAGCCATCATCCTCCGTGGCGATAGCGGGGCCTACATGAAGAAGAGCGACGAGGTCACCGAGATCATCCGCGAGCGCGTGCCTCTCTTCGAGAAGACGAGCGTGGACGAGTTCTACGTGGACCTCTCCGGCATGGAGAAGTTCTTCGGCGCGATGAAACTGGCGAGCGAACTGCGCCAATACATCGCCAAGGAGACCGGCCTGCCGAACAGCTTCGGGCTGAGCGTGAACAAGACCGTGAGCAAGGTGGCCACCAACACCGCCAAGCCCAACGGCCAGCGCGAGGTGGAGCGCGGCACCGAAAAGCCCTTCCTCGCCCCGATGCCCATCGAGAGCATCCCCGGCGTGGGCGGCAAAACGGCGCACCTGCTGCGCAGCATGGGCGTGGCGCGCATCCACACCATGCAGGAGCTGCCCATCGACCTGATGCAGCGCCTGCTGGGCGAGCACGGCCCGGTGCTGTGGCGCAAGGCGAACGGCATCGACGATAGCCCGGTGACGCCGTGGCACGAGCGGAAGAGCATCAGCACCGAACGCACCTTCGAGCGCGACACCATCGACCTGGTGAAGCTGCGCGGCCTCCTCACCGCCATGGCGGAAAGTCTCGCCTACCAACTGCGCAAGGGCGACAAGCTCACCAGCTGCATCGCCGTGAAGATCCGCTATGCCGACATGAACACGCACACGCGGCAACTGCGCATCGGCTACACCGCGTGCGACCACATCATCCTGCCCACGGTACACGAGCTCTTCCGCGCGCTGTACGACCGCCGCCAGCGCATCCGCTTGGTGGGCGTGCGCTTCAGTCACCTCGTGGGCGGCGGCCACCAGATGGATGCCTTCACCGACACGCAGGAAGCCATGAACCTCTACCAGGCCATGGACAAGGTGCGCCAGCGCTTCGGCGACCGCATGGTGATGCGCGCAGCAGGCATGGCCGCCAAAAGCATCGGAAGAATGGACAACCCTTTTGATGGGCAGGCTCCGGTGTTGTTGGCGAACCGGCGGACGTGAATGCGATGCATGAACACCGATCTTGCGCCTCTACGACACAACTTATCTTGTTCTCCGATCCATCATCCTATGGAAAAGCAAAACGCCATTAAAGTCTTCGATGAGAAACAAGTGCGTACCGTTTGGGATGCCGAGCAAGAGAAGTGGTTCTTCTCCATCACCGACGTGATCGCTGCACTTACCGGCACGGACAGGCCCCGCAAGTACTGGAGCGATCTAAAGTCCCGACTGTTGAAGGAAGGCAGTGAACTGTCCGCAAAAATCGGACAGTTGAAATTGCCCGCCGAAGATGGCAAGATGCGCATGACCGATGTCGCCGACACCGAACAGCTCTTCCGGCTGATCCAGTCGATCCCGTCGCCCAAGGCGGAACCATTCAAACTATGGCTGGCCGAAGTGGCTTCCGAGCGGCTGGACGAAATGCAGGACCCGGAACTTACCATCGACCGGGCCTTGGAGCAATACATGCGCCTGGGTTATTCGGAGAATTGGATCAACCAACGGCTGAAGAGTATCGAGGTGCGCAAGGAGCTCACCGATGAATGGAAGCGGGTCGGATTGAAGGCAGGTGTGCAGTTCGCCACGCTTACCGACATCATCACCAAGGCGTGGGCAGGGCGAAATACCAAGGAGTACAAGGTGTTGAAGGGCTTGAAGAAAGAGAACCTGCGGGACAACATGACCAACACCGAGCTGATCCTGAACATGCTGGCCGAAGCCTCTACAAAGGACATTTCGAACGCCACCGATCCCGACTCGTTCGAGGCCAGCAAAGAGGTGGCACGACAGGGCGGCAACGTGGCCAAGGTGGCGCGGATCGAACTGGAAGCCCGCACAGGCAAGCAAGTGGTAAGCGCTTTGAATGCCAAGAAAGCATTGAAGTCCACCGAACAGTCGAAGGCCCTACGGGCCGGAAAGAAGAACTGATCAAGCGCTGCGGGCTTTCCGCTCCTATCCCTCACGCACATCCCGTTCCTTCCTTCCGGCCATGAACAACATGGGGACATGTGATCATAAACCCATTCCACGGGCATCCTTCTTGTGGCTGTTCATCGCTGGTGTGGCCATGGCCGGCTGTGGCAACGCGGGGCAAAACACGATCCGGAACACCGTTCCATTCGCCGATCTCTTCAGCATCCATGTCGATACAGCCCAAGGCGAGACCTACCTCAACTTTGGGCCGGACAGCATCCCGGGCAACTCCCAGCTCAACGCCCGTTGCACGGCGTTATGGTACTATCACTTGTACCTCTTCGAGAATTACTCCAAGGTGTTTGATGAGGATCAACAACTGCTGGCGATCCTCCCCGACACCGTGGCCATGCGGAACAAGTTCCACGCCTTGCTCGACGCCGACACGGCCTTTCGAAAGCTCTACATGCGGTCCATCGATCACGTTGACGTTGCTCCTCTGCCCATCGATAGCGCGCTAGGGATCGCGGCGCACTTCTTCTACCTGCATCGGATGAATGGAAAACCTACGGAGCATATCTGCACCGGCATCAACAAGGTCAAGGAGATGTCCAGTTCGATCGACCATCCCCAACACGCCGCATTCTGCTACATGGCGATCCGGAAAATGGAGGATCCGTTCGCACTACTCGACCAAGTCATAGAACCTTTCAGGACCGAACTGAAAGCCAACCCTTCGGATGAACGGTTGACCGAACTGGAGCATCTGGTATACGACACGCTTTCGCGCTCGCCGGAGCTTCGCAAAGCCCTGCTCGACACCTACGAGCAGAAAGCCCAATACCTGCATTTCAAATTGGTCAAGTAGTGGTTCCAAGAACCCTACGCCACCAGCACCCGAAGTACCCGGCCATCCTCCAACAGCAGCACATACAGTCCGCTGTCAACTCCTTTCAGGTCCACGGTATTCATGCCGGGCCGCAGGATCAGGGATCGCACCCGCTGCCCAACACTGTTCAGTAGCTCGGCGTTAACAAGCACCGTTCCCGGCAACCGGATGGAGAACTGCTCCGATGCCGGGTTGGGCCATGCCTGCAAGCCTTCAGAACTCCGTGCTGCCACACCTGTACCCAACACTACCAGTACCGTGTCGCTGCTCCAGGTGCAGCCGTGTGCATCGGTGACCAGCGCGTGGTAGCTCCCGGTCTCCGTGGCGATCAATAACGCACTATCACCGGACAAGGCATCGCCGGCGAAGAACCACTGCCACGCCGTGCCGTTCTCCACGCGCAACGAATCGTTCTGCACCTGCACCGTGTAGCCGGGGTCCGTGAATTCTTCCACCAGTACGGTATCGATATGCACTTGTCCATTGGCATCGGCCACCTCCACGATATACTCACCGGGACAGAGGTCCCCGATCATCGGTGAGGAACTTCCACCACTCCAACTGAAAGTGAATGGCCCGTTCCCATTGGTGAAGGCCACAACCTCCCCGTCGCAGGCCCCGGGGCATACCCGCGAGGCATGCAGGCTCACATCGAAGGTGGTGTCCGTGGCCGAGACCATCATGGCATCGCCGTTGCCCACGTCGTCGATGGTGGTGGAGCCATAGGTTACCGGCCCCCGGTAGTAGCCGCCGAAATAGAGCTTGTTGGGCGCGGCGGCTTGGCGATGGATGCACAAGGGAACATCCCGGTTCCCGCCTCCCGCCTTGTTCGCCCAGACCACATTGCCGGTGGCGTCCATCTTCAGGATCGCGATGTCCTCGCCACCCGCGCCGGTAAGTGGCGTTCCGAAGAAATCGACCGTTCCGTGGAACTGGACCGCCACGTAGGCATTCCCTTGGCCGTCGGCCGAAGCGCTCCAACTGAGGTCGCGTTCCGGGGAACCGGCGCTTTTGCCCTATTGGTAGTTGCCTTCAGCATCGAACTTCAAGATCATGAAGTCGTCATCGCTCGATACGGACGCCAGCGTATCGTCCGGCAGGTACATGCTTCCCCAAAGCCTGCCCACCATGAACACGTTGCCCAACGTATCCGCCGTAATGCCCATGCCCTCGTGGTCTCCCGACCCATAGCTGTGACCCCATTGCACGTTCCCGTCCAGGTCGCAGGAGAGTATGTAGGCGGTGCCGCCCACGTTCACGGGAACCAGCGGATAACCGTCGAAGGCCCCCGTGGTGAAACTGAACTGGCCGGTAACGAACAAGCGGTCTCCGGCCACGGCGATCCCGCGCGCCGATTTGCTCTGGCCATTCCCGGTACTGGTCTTCACCCATTGCACGGCACCCGTGCTGTCGTACCGGGCAACCACGATCTGCCTGTAGTTCCCCGGGTTCGGGATGGTGATGTTGTCGAAGCCGATGGTGTTCCCGCCGCTCACGCCCGCAATGAAAACGGCACCGTCCGCGGATACTGCGATGCCCCGTGCCTCATCGTTGGAAGCGCTGCTGCCGGCCCTTCGCGCCCAGAGGCAATCGCCTGCGGTATCGTACCGCGCCACGAAAATATCGTCGCTGCCCAACGAGTTCAGCGTAATGCCATTGTTGAACGTCGCGTTCCCGCTGTAGCTTCCGGTGATGTATATCCGGTCCTGTGCGTCAATGGCAATGCCGTATGCCCACGCATCATTGAAACCGACCGTGATGCTTTGCACCCACTGGCACGTTCCGTTCACATCGTACTTGGCCAATACGCCTGCTATCGTGTTCCCGACCGCGATCGTCCCGCAGCCGAATTCCGCAGTTCCGCTCACGCTGCCCGCCCAATAGGCGTTGCCTTGGCTGTCGGTGGCGATCCCGTAGCAGAAATCAACATTGCCGCCACCACCGGCATCAACGGCCCAGTTCCATTGTTGGGCATGGGTGATGGCACAGAGCAGGATCGTGGCTGAGAGGACCAATGAGCGCATGGCCCGAAGGTACCCGTATCCTTTGTTCACCTCTCCCCATACCGCGGATCCGGCTTCCACGGCAGCTTCTCCAGCCATTGCGTGCGCAGGCTCACGTGGCCGAACTCCTCCTCCACCACGCCGTGGAGGCGGTACACACCGCGTCCGCGGAAGGGGAAGCGCGACGCTACGGAAGGGAATTGCGTGCTGTCCCAAAAGTCGCCGACGGTATCGATGAAGGAGCCGAAGGTCATGCGATGGCCGCGTTGCGTATCGGTGGCCTTCACATGGATCATGTAGCCGAGCATGGTAACGCGCTTGCCGACATGCTGGTGCATTTCGCGCTTGAGGATGTATGGGGGTGAGGGGGGTAAAGGAGGTAAAGGAGGTAAAGGAGGTGAGGGAGGTAAAGGGAGCGAGGGAGGTAATGATGGCGTTCTTTCCTTACCCCCTTTACCTCCCTCTCTTCCCTGCCCTGCACCATATTCCACCAACGTGAACGGATCGCAGAGCGGGAAGCCGAGCAGGTCCAGTTCATCATAGGCATCGGCCAGCGGGAAGTGATGCAGTTCCGGCAACATCGGTTCCTCCACCTTCGTGATGAACAGGTCCACCATCGCGGAAGCATTCACCGGCCCGACATGCAGCAGTGCGAGGTCCCACAGCAGTTGCGGCTTGCTCCTTCCGGTAAAGCGCAATGCACCCACGCGGATGAGTATCCGTGCTTGTTCCAAGGGCAGCGGAACGCGATGCAGCAGGTTCTCCAAGTCGGCGAAGGGTCCGTTGCGCTGGCGATCATGGAGGATCAGTCGCACGGTTTCGTCGGTGAGGCTTTTGATGTTGGCGAGGCCGAGGTAGATCTGAGGCTGGTGATTAGCGACTGGTGATTGGTGATTTGGGGGAAGGGGGCCGCAGAGGCGCGGAGGCGCAGAGGAAGCTCGCCTATCAAAGTGCGAATATGAAGGCGGTGATAAAAGTGAAACAGCAGGCAGAGGCGCCGTTCTAGATTCTACATTTTCCATTTTACATTTTACATTCCCATCAGGGTCGGCCAGCGTACACAGCTCTCCACTCGTGTTCACGCAAGGCGCTTCGATCACCGCACCTTTTCGTTTCGCCTCGTGCAGATAGAATTCAGTGCTATAGAATCCGCCGAAGTTGTTCGCCACGCCCACGAGGAATTCCATGGGGTGGTGCGCCTTCAGGTAAAGGCTCTGGTAGCTCTCCACGGCGTAGCTGGCGCTGTGGCCTTTCGCGAAGCTGAAGCTCGCGAAGCTTTCGATCTGTCGCCACACCTCCTCGGCCTGGCCAGCGGGGTAGTTCTTCGCCTTGCAGTTCGCGAAGAATTTCGCTTCCACCAGTTTGAACTCCGGCCGTTCGCGGAAGCGTGCCGTCATGCCGCGCCGCAGGATGTCCGCCTCTTCCAGATCGAGGCCCGCATAGAGGTGCGCCACCTTCAGCACATCCTCCTGGTACACCATCACGCCATAGGTCTCCGGCATGATGTCGAGGAGTTCCTTCGGCGCCTGCTTCACACGTTCGGGATTGTTGTGGCGCAGCAGGTATTCGCGCATCATGCCGCTCTCGGCCACGCCCGGCCGGATGATGCTGCTGGCCGCCACCAGGCTCAGGTAATCCTCCACCTGCAGCTTCTTCAGCAGCATGCGCATGGCCGGGCTTTCCACGTAGAAGCAGCCGATGGTATCGCCCGTGCGCAGGATCTCCTTGATCGCAGGGTCCTGCTTGAAGCGCGGGATGTCGTGGATGTCGATGCGAGAAGGTGAGGATGGAGCAGGGACGCAGAGACGCGGAGACGCGGAGAAGGAAGATCGGACAGAGGGTGCGAGCGGAGGCCCCGTTCCACATTCTACATTTTTCATTTTACATTTTTCATTCACCAGCTCCACCGCATCCCGGATGTGTCCCAGCCCGCGCTGGCTCAGCAGATCAAACTTGTGCAGGCCGAGGTCCTCGCATTCCAGCATGCTGATCTGCGTGACGGGAAAGCCTTTCGGCGGCCGGTGCAGCGCGGTGTAATGCGTCACCGGTTTCTCCGTGATCACGATGCCACCGGCGTGGATGCCGAACTGGTGCGGCATGCCGATCAGATACCGCCCGTAGTGTACCACCGCCTGCGCCACTTTGTCCAGTTCCCGCCTTGCGCCCTCCGGCATGCTACGCTGGTCGCGGTAATGTCCGCGCACGCCTTCGCCCAGCGCATCGATCTCCACGGGTGGAAGCCCCATCGCCTTGCCGAGCTCGCGGATGGCGCCGCGCCATTGGAAGGTGGTGTACGTCGCGATCTGCGCCGCATGGATCTTGCCCGCGCCTTCACCGTTGTACTTGTTGAACACATACTTGTACACTTCGTCGCGGTCCTTCCAGCTGAAGTCGATGTCGAAGTCGGGCGGCTTTTTGCGCGCGGTGCTGATGAAGCGTTCGAAGTAGAGGTTCAGCTCCATCGGGTCCACGTCGGTGATGCCGAGGCAGTACGCCACCAGGCTGTTCGCGCCGCTGCCGCGCCCCACATGGAAAAAGCCCTTGTTGCGAGCGAAGCGCACGATGTCCTGGTTGATGAGGAAGTAGCTGATGAAGCCCATGCGTTCGATCACATCGAGCTCATGCTCCATGCGCGCGATCACTTGGGGCGCGGCGTTCGGATAGCGGTAGCGAAGCCCTTCCAGCGCATCGCGATGCAGACGCTCGCGGTCCGATGTCGCGCTCGTGCCGAAGACCTTGCGCGTCTTGTCGCCGCTGTCGAACGCGATGGAGCATTCTTCCAGCAGACACTCAGTGTTCCGCAGCAGCGAAGGATGATCGTGATAGATGTTCCGCACCTCTTCTTCACTGCAAAAGCATTCATCGGGCCGGGCCAATTCTTCCGCAGGCAACAGGCTTATCAGCGTGTTCTTCGCCATGGTGCGCAAGAGGCGGTGCGTGTTGAAGTCGCGCTGGTGGCGGAAGGTGACGGGCAGCAACGCAACGAGGTCCCGCATCCGCTTCGCCCACGGGCTGAAGGGCAGCCGCGTGAGTTCGGTCGGCTTGATGCCGATGCGTTCGTTCGGCTTCAACAACCGCGGCGGCGTACTGAAAGGCAGGATGAAAAAGGCATCCGAAAACTCCGGCGGTTCCTCCGGAAGAATCTCACCATCCAACAAATGCGGACTCAGCAGTTCGTTCAGCTGTTGGAAGCCATCGTTGTTCTTCGCTATGCCGATGTAGAGCAGGCGTGGCCCTTGGCGGAACTCGATGCCCGCGACCGGTCGGACACCGAAGCGTTCCGCATCGCGAACGAAGTCCGGAACGCCGGCCGTGCCATGGATGTCCGTGAGCGCGAGGGTGCGCACGCCGGCCTTCCGCGCTTCCTCCAGGAGCACCTCGGGCTTCATCACCCCGTACTTGAAACTGAACCAGCTGTGTGTATTGAGGAACATGATCGACGTATTTATTGGCGATCTGGTGACGCATAATATAGCAGGTCTTGCATCCTCAGGATGCCCTTCGGGAGATCGCTGAGGGAACTAGTTCCAGTCCTCACTGGGGAAACTAGCTCCATCAACGTCTCACGCAGTGGACGTTGATGCGGGAAACAAATGCCGCCCGCTGTGAGAGTGCTACCTTGGCCCCAACGCGACTGGAAGGGAAGATCAACATTCCGGTCATCAACCGATGGACCATGTGAACTCATTCACTGGACCGGTTCAACAAGCACCATGGAAGAACTAGAGGAAAAGATACGGGAGGCCATCGAATTGCTACGAGGCCACCTCAAACAGGTACTGATCGGAGCGGTGGTCCTGCTGCTCTTGTTAACGGCAGTGAAGACCATCGGTCCGGAAGAGGAAGGTGTTGTGCTGCAACTGGGCAAGTATGATCGCACGTTGCAGCCCGGGCTCAACTTCATCCTGCCCTTCGGCCTGGAGAAACTGTACAAGATCCCGGTGCAACGCCAGTTGAAGCACGAATTCGGGTTCCGCACGGCAGCATCGGACACGCGCTCCATCTACGACGATGATTCTTACGGGGACGAGAGCAGCATGCTCACCGGCGACCTCAACCTGGCGGATGTGGAATGGGTGGTACAGTACCGCATCGTGGACAGTTACCGGTACCTGTTCCGGGTCCGCAATTCCGAGAAGACCTTCCGCGACATGAGCGAGGCCGCCATGCGCAAGGTGGTTGGCGACCGCACGGTGAACGAGGTGCTTACCGTGGGTCGGCAAGAGGCCGCGAGCCGGGTGGAAGTGCGCCTGCAGGAAATGTGTGATGAATACGAGAACGGTATCCGTGTGGACCAGGTGGTATTGCAGGATGTGAACCCGCCGGAACTCGTGAAGCCCTCCTTCAACGCGGTGAATGAAGCGCAACAGGAACGGAGCACCTTGATCAACCAGGCGGAGAGCCAGTACAACAGCGTGATCCCAAGGGCACGTGGCGAGGCGGAAGAAACCGTGCAGCTTGCCGAAGCCTACGCGCTTACCCGTGTCAATGGTGCCACGGGTGAGGCCGACCGGTTCAATGCCGTTTATGAGGAGTTCGTAAAGGCACCGGAAGTAACGCGCAAACGCCTCTATCTGGAGACCTTGGAACGCGTGCTTCCCAAAGTGGGCAACAAGATCATCGTGGACGAAAAGAGCAATAATGTGCTTCCCCTGTTGAACATCGGAACCCTTGATAAAGCAAAATGAACATGGGCATCCGCAACATCATTCTCCTTGTCCTGGCCGCCATCCTCGCTGCCGTACTGTTCAGTACTATTTTCATTCTGGACGAGACGCAACAAGCCATTGTCACCCAGTTCGGCAAACCTGTTGGTGCACCGCGAACGGACCCGGGCATGCACTTCAAGGTCCCGTTCATCCAGAAAGCCCAGTTCTTCGACAAGCGCTACCTGGAATGGGATGGCGACGTGAACCAGGTGCCCACGAAGGACAAGAAGTTCATCCTCGTGGACACCTATGCCCGCTGGGAGATCACCGATCCCTTGCAATTCTTCATCCGCCTGCGCGACGAGCGGTCCGGGCAATCGCGTTTGGACGACATACTCGATGGCGAAACGCGCAATGCCGTGGCCAGCCACAAACTGATCGACCTGGTGCGCAGCAGCAACCGCACCCCGGAAGTGGTGGAGAACTACATGGAGGCCATCGATATACTGGACAGCATTTCCGTGGGGAGAGGCACGATAGAAGCGGAGATCCAGAAGAAGGCCAACGAGCGGACCAGCGACCTCGGGATCCGCATCCTTGATTTCCGCTTCAAGCGGATGAACTACGTGGAGGACGTGCGCCAGCGCGTGTATGAGCGCATGATCAGCGAGCGCAACAGGATCGCGGACCAGTTCAGAAGTGAGGGTCAGGGAGAGGCACGCAAGATCCAAGGCGATAAGGAGCGTGATCTGGCGCGGATCCAATCCGAGGCCATCATGCAGGCTCAACGTATCCGGGGCCGTGCGGATAGCAGTGCCACCGCCATTTATGCGCGGGCCTACAACCGGACCGCCGCATCCCGCGAACTTTATGGCTTTCTCAAAAGTCTGGAGGTGTTGGAGAAATCCATGGATGGCCAAAGCAGTGTGATCCTTTCCACGGAAAGTGAGCTGTACAAGTACCTGAAGAAGATGAATTGAGCGGGCTGGGTATCCTCAGGGTCCCCTTCGGGAGACCGCTGAGGGAGCTTGGGAGGGAGACCGCTGATGGAGCTAGCTCCATCAACGTCCCACGCAGTGGACGTTGATGCCCCGGTGTTCTCAGTGGTCCCTACGGAAGACCATTCAGCGAGCTACAGAATACGCCCTGCAGCCCGTTACTTTGCAGCAATGGCCAACCAGCAAGACCATCCGCTTCAGCTTACCAATACACTCACGCGGAAGAAGGAAAAATTCATCCCGCTGGACCCGCCGCACGTGGGCATCTACGTCTGTGGGCCTACGGTGTACAGCGACGTCCACCTCGGCAATGTGAGGAGCTTCCTCACGTTCGACATCCTCTTCCGCTGGCTCACCTTCCTCGGCTACAAGGTCCGCTACGTGCGCAACATCACCGATGTGGGGCATTTGGTGGACGACATCGATGAGGGTGAGGACAAGATCGCGAAGCGCGCCCGCATGGAGCGGCTGGAGCCGATGGAGATCGTGCAGAAGTACACCAACGGTTTCCATGATGTGATGCGGTTGTTCAACATCCTGCCGCCGAGCATCGAACCCACCGCCACCGGCCACCTCATCGAGCAGATCGTGATGATCGAACGCATCATCGCCAATGGCTACGCTTACGTGGTGAACGGCTCGGTGTATTTCGATGTGCCGAAGTACGCGGAAACCCATGCCTATGGCGAGCTGAGCGGACGGAAGATCGAGGACCAATTGGCCAATACGCGCGGCACCGAAGGGCAGGAGGAAAAACGAAGTCCGTTGGATTTTGCCTTGTGGAAGAAGGCCGAGAAAGGCCACCTGATGCATTGGCCTTCCCCGTGGGGTGAAGGCTTCCCAGGCTGGCACTTGGAATGCAGCGTGATGAGCACCAAATACCTCGGGCTGACCTTCGACATACACGGTGGTGGCATGGACCTCAAGTTCCCGCACCACGAGTGCGAGATCGCGCAAAGTGTGGCTGCGGACGGTGTGGCACCCGTGCGCTATTGGATGCACGGCAACATGCTCACCGTGGAAGGCCGGAAGATGGCCAAGAGCGAGGGCAATGGCTTCACGCCGGAAGAGCTGGTCACTGGCAACCACAAACTGCTGGAGCGCGGCTATTCCCCCATGACCGTGCGCTTCTTCATGCTGCAATGCCACTATGCAAGCACGCTGGACTTCAGCAACGCCGCGCTGCAAGCCGCAGAAAAAGGTCTTCAGCGGATAATGGCCGCGTACGATATTCTCGCCAAGTTGAAGCCCACAACAGAAGGCACGGCATTCGATGTGGATGCGCTGGTGAACGCCTGCAACGCCGCCATGAACGACGACCTGAACACGCCGGTGATGATCGCTCACTTGTTCGATGGCGTACGTGCGATCAACGGGGCCAACGATGGGAACGTGGCCCTTTCTGAAGCGGACATCGATCAACTGCGGATCTTGTTCGACGACATGCTCTTCACCGTGATGGGATTGATGTCCGAAGCCGAAGCCAAGAGCGGTGATGAGCTGAGCTCCGGGCTGATGAACGTGCTGCTCACCTTGCGCGCCGATGCGAAGAACCGCAAGGACTTCGCGGCAAGCGACCTGATCCGTGACAAGCTCGCGGAGCTGGGTGTTACCGTGAAGGACACGAAGGACGGGCCTGTGTGGGAGAGAGCGTGATCTTCTCACCACAGAGGCACGGAGGGCACAGAGGAATTGCAGTTTGTATTTGAATGGTATAGGGTACAGTGTACAGGGTACAGGGTACAGGGTACAGGGTAAAATGCCGCACGCGGTGTCGGGTACCCTGTACTCAATACCCTGTACTCGGTACCAAGAAGCCCTATCTCCGATGGACACTCCGTGCCTCTGTGCCCCTGTGGTGAATTCTTGGACGATCTTTGGACCCATGCAATGCCTTTCCCACCGCGTGCTCGGCCTCGGCCTGATCGCGCTTTTCTTCGCTGCCTGCCAGCCGGAGACCGCCCCTACCGCCAAGCCTGAGCCTGCTCTTCCCGCGCTTCCCCCTGTGCCCTTGTTCAATGGCGATAGCGCCTATGCATACGTGGCCAAGCAGGTGTCCTTCGGGCCACGTGTTCCCGGCACCGCCGAGCACCGCGCCTGTGGTGATTGGCTGGTTGAGAAGCTGCAGGCGTTCAGTGACACGGTGATCGAGCAGCATGCCAAGGTCACCATCTACAACGGGCAACAGGTGCCCATGCGGAACATCATCGCCAGTTGGCATCCGGAGAAGAAGGAACGCATTCTGCTCTTCGCGCACTGGGACACGCGCCCCATGGCCGACCAGGACCCGGAACGAAAGAATGAGCCGATCGATGGTGCCAACGATGGAGGCAGTGGCGTGGGTGTGTTGCTGGAGATCGCGCGCCACCTCGCACTACAAGCACCGCAGGTGGGCGTGGACATCTTCCTGACGGATGTGGAGGACATGGGCGAACCACACGGGGCCATGGGCCTGGGCCAGGAAAGCCTGAAGACCTGGTGCCTGGGTACACAGTACTGGGTGAAGAACCCGCATGTGCCCAACTACACGGCCCGCTTCGGGATCCTGTTGGACATGGTGGGTTCCAAGGATGCGAAGTTCGCTCGCGAAGGCTACAGCATGCGCTATGCCGCAGGCGTGGTGAACAAGGTGTGGAAAGCGGCCGCAGCCGCTGGCCATGGCGATCGCTTCCTCAGTGAAACCCGCAACTATGTGGGCGTGGACGATCACGTGTTCGTGAACGAGGCGGGCATTCCGAGCATCGACATCATTGCGTACGACGCCACTACGGGTGGTTTTCCAGCCACGTGGCACACGCACGCCGACAACATGGACAACATCGACAAGGAAAGCCTACAGGCCGTTGGGGCCACGGTGGCCCACGTGGTGTGGACCGAGCGGGAGTAGGTCAATCAGCTGACAAGCTGATCCTTCTCAGTGGTTGCGATGATCCCAGCTGAACCCGAGGAAGCTGAAGCCAATGCACATCCGGAGCGGAGGGCTGTTAGAAAAAGCAGCCATGTGGCCTGATCGGGTATCATCCCGATATAGGGTAATGGCGGCAAGGTATTTTATTGGGGGCCATGGTATCCAAGGATCCCTGAACAATAGCGCGAACGCATCATCGGAGCGTCCTATCTTGATCCCCATAAAACCAAACCACCATGAAAACACTTATTACCCTTTCAATGCTCCTGCCCTCCCTTGCATTCGGCCAAAGCTTGGTCGGCACTAGCCCGGAGATGCGCACGGGATTCCTGGAGGACTTTACGGGCGTCAACTGCGTGAACTGCCCTGATGGACATGCCGTGATGGCTTCGATCGCAGCCGCAAATCCTGGGCGTGTCTCGCTAGTGGGCGTGCATGCGGGGGTCTATGCCGTTCCCGGTTCCGGGCAGCCCGACTTCCGGACCAGCTTCGGTACAGCGTTGGACAATTATTATAACCCGCCCGGTTATCCCATGGGCGTGATCAATCGCCGTGCGTACAATGGTGCTACCGTACTGAGCCGGGGTTCCTGGCCTGCTGCCATGGACGAAGTGCTGGCCATGCCCTCACCGGTGAACCTTGGTATGGAGAGCAGCTTCGACGCGGGCACGCAGACCCTCACCGTGCATGTGCAGCTATACTACACTGCGGACAGCCCTGGGGGCGAAGATCGCATCGGCGTCTTGCTCACGGAGAACCACATCTTCGGCTATCAATCAGGTGGCTCAGCCAACTATGACCACACCCACGTGCTGCGCACCTACCTTACCGATATTTGGGGCGAGACTGTGACCACTACTACCGCCGGCACCACGGTGGAACGCACCTATACGCTCTCCGTGCCAACTACTTGGAACGTCGCTAACTGCGATGTCACCGCCTTCGTAAGTGAAGTGCAGGCCGATGTCTATCAGGCACGGACGGTTCCTGCCGTTGATGGCACCACGCTGGTCACTGGTGTATTAACCGAGGATGCCGCACCCTATCGCAGTGGCACAGCATCCCAATCCACGGTTTTCAATATGGACCTGACCAATGCACTTGGTGCTGAAGGTGGTTATGTGATCACCTTGACCGCAACAGATGCACCAAGTGGTTGGGCCAGCATGATCACCGTGGATGGTACTGCGTTCAGCAGTGGATCCACTGCGAACATCGCGGATGCTACCACAGCTCCGATCGCCGTCCAGATCACCCCGGACAATACTCCGGGGATCGGCAACTATCTGCTCACCATCGCCTCGGTCGACCACCCACTTGCCCCGGTGCTGCAACAGGACCTGCACGTGATCAGCGGCATTCACGACCTCATCGTGACCAATCCCGAAGCGGAGCAGTGGAACGCCCTCTACATCTCTTCCATGGTCCAGGCCGGTGAATTGGCCTATGCGAAAACCTCAAGGGACCATTTCATCAAGTTCGGCCAAGCCAACGCCTTGGGTGGTGTGCTCAACGTATACCGCAACGTGAGCTGGACCTTCCCCAGCATCACCGACGATGAGGTGGCCGTTCTTATCCCCTTCATGGATGCGGGTGGCAACCTGATGATCGCCGGGCAGGACATCGGCTGGGACCAAAGCGGTGATGCCAATGCATACGGAACCCCGATCACCCGGAGCTTCTATCAGAATTACATGTTGGCCAACTTCGTGAGCGACGGCACACCCTCCAATAACCTGGTACGGTTCAATGAGCAGGACGCCGTGTTCGGTGGCGTGCCCAACTCCAACGTTGCCCATGTTTTCGGGAGCAGCCAGTACACCTATCCGGATGAGTTGACGCCAGTAGCGCCAGCAACTGCGATACTCACCTACAATGCCACTCCGAAGATCGGCGGGCTCCGTGCGCAGACCACCGACTACAAATTGGTGTATTTCGGCATAGGACCGGAGCAAATGGCCGATGCCTCGGTGGGCCGCATGATGATCCAACTGAGCCATGATTGGTTTTACGGGACCGTGGGGGTCGCGGAGTTCGATGCCGCCATGGGATCGTTGGGCCAAGCATATCCCGTGCCTGCAGATGACCAGCTCACGATCCCGGTGAACACATTGAACAGCGATGCCACGTTGGAGGTCTTCGATGCCATTGGGCGTTCGGTACGGCAACAATATGTTGCTCGTACCAGCACCCGGCTGACCGTGGATACCAGCGACCTATCCAATGGCGTGTACAGCTATCGGCTCCGGACCGCCACTTCCGCGGGTACCGCCCGCTCCTTCGTGGTTTCCCATTGATCCCGACCGCGCCATCCAGAAGGGCCTTCCGCGAGGAGGGCCCTTCCTTTTCCCCATAAGCGCCACCTTCGCGGAACACCCGCATCAAAGATGACCATGTTCGACATCCCCGGCTTCCGCATCACCGATGGCAGTTCTTTCAAACTGAAGGACCATCCCACCCGACTGGAAAAGCAGATCCCCAAGGACGACCTGAAGGACTGCGTGAAGGAGGATGCCGCGCACATCGGCAAATTCCAGGAAACCCTTTACGCCGAGAACAACCGATCGCTGCTGTTGATCTTCCAAGCGATGGATGCCGGGGGAAAGGACAGCTGCATTGCGCGGGTGTTGGGTGATGTGAATCCGCAAGGATGCCGTGTCACGAGCTTCAAGACCCCCACCACCTTGGAGCTGGAGCACGACTTCCTCTGGCGCCACGCTGCGGCCGCACCCGCCACGGGCATGTTCGGCGTACACAACCGCAGCCATTATGAAGAGGTGCTGGTGGTGAAGGTGCATCCCGAGTACCTCGTGGGGCAGCACCTGCCGGGCATCCGTTCCGGAAAGGATGCGGACAACGCGTTCTGGGATGCGCGCTATGAGAGCATCCGCAGTTTTGAGGAACACTTGGCACGCCAAGGCACCACCATCATGAAATTCTACCTGCACATGGGGCGGGACGCGCAAAAGGAGCGCTTTCTGGAACGCATTGAGGAGCGGGAGAAGAACTGGAAATTCAACATGGGCGACCTGAAGGAACGCGCCCATTGGGATGCCTACATGGATGCCTATGAAGCGGCGATCCGCAACACCGCGACACCTGCTGCTCCGTGGTACGTGGTGCCTGCGGACAAGCAATGGGAGACCCGCGCCATCGTGTGCCGGGCCGTGCGCGAGCAACTCGAGGCCATGGACCCACGGATACCGGAGCTGAGCGCAGAGGCGACGAAGGACCTGCCCGCAGCGCTGGAAGCGTTGAAGGCGGATTGAAAAAGTCCCTACCGTGAAGGGCACAAGGGACACGAAGAAACCAGCGCTTCAATTCAGAGTTCGTACTCTTCGTGCCCTTTGCGGTAATGGATCCTTTCATCGATAACTTGCACGCATGTCCGCCATGCCCAAACGTTGGAGCTTGAAGCCGCCCGCCGACCCTGCTATCGTTGAGGAGTTGACGCATGCGCGCTGCACCCCTGCCCTCGCCACCTTGCTTGCCCAGCGCGGGGTTAGCACCCCTACCGAGGCCAAGCACTTCTACCACCCGCGGATCGAGCACCTGCACGACCCATTCCTGATGAAGGACATGGACCGTGCCGTGGAACGCATCGATCAAGCGTTGCGCGAGAAGGAGCCGATCATGGTCTACGGCGATTACGATGTGGACGGGACCACCTCGGTGGCGCTGGTCTACAGCGTGCTGTCGCGCTGCACCGGCGAGATCATGCACTACATCCCGGACCGATATGCGGAAGGATATGGCATTTCCACGGTGGGGATCGACCGCGCTGCGGAGCGTGGCGTGAAGCTCATCATCGCACTGGACTGCGGCATTAAGTCCATCGACAAGGTGGCGTACGCGAAGGAAAAAGGCATCGACTTCATCATCTGCGACCACCACCTGCCCGGCGACGAGCTGCCCGATGCCGTGGCGGTGCTGGATCCCAAGCGCACCGATTGCGCGTATCCCTTCAAGGAGTTGAGCGGTTGCGGTATTGGCTTCAAGTTGATGCAGGCCTTTATACGGAGCAACAACATGCCGTTCAGCGAGCTGAAGGATCTGCTGGACCTGGTGGCAGTGAGCATTGGCTGCGACATCGTTCCGTTGGACGGGGAGAACCGCACGCTCGCCTATTTCGGCTTGCAACGACTGAACGACATGGAACCGCGTCCCGGGTTCAAGACGCTCCTCGGACTGTCCAACGTCAAGCGCCGACTTTCCATTGCCGACCTCGTCTTCGTGCTGGGGCCCCGGATCAATGCTGCAGGCCGGATGGAGCACGGCCAGCAGGCGGTGGAACTCCTGTTGGCCAAGACCGACAGCGAGGCGGACAACATCGGCAAGCGGATCGATGGCAACAATTCCGCACGGCAGGACCTGGACAAGTCCATCACCGAGGAAGCACTGGGACTTTTTGATTCCGATCCCCTCCTGCGTGAATCCTGGAGTACAGTGGTCTTCAACCCTACTTGGCACAAGGGCGTGATCGGCATTGTGGCCTCGCGCCTGATCGAGCAGCACTACCGCCCCACGGTGGTGCTCACCGAAAGCAACGGCCAAGTGAGCGGCAGCGCACGCAGCGTGAAGGGCTTCAACGTACACGATGCCATTGATGCTTGCAGCGATCTGCTGGAGCAGTTCGGGGGGCACATGTACGCGGCCGGGCTTACCATGAAGCCGGAGAACGTGGATGCCTTCCGTCAACGCTTTGAAGAAGTGGTCCGCGAAACGCTCCATCCCTCCATGCGGATCCCGGAGGAGGAGGTGGACCTGGAGATCGAGCTATCAGACATTCAGCCACCTTTCGTCCGTGGCATCGAAGGCATGGAACCTTTCGGTCCGTGCAACATGAAGCCCGCTCTTCTCACCCGGGACCTGAAAGCGCGGGATGTCCGGTTGCTCGGCACAAGCGGGGACCACCTTAAGTTCAAGGTGTCGCATCCGGATCGCCCAAACGTTGAATTCGACGCGATCGCCTTCCGCCAGGGCGAACATTTCGATCTGCTCCGCAGTGGCAACCCCTTTAGCATGCTTTATTCGATCGAGGAGAACCACTGGCAGGGAAGCGTGACCACGCAACTGAACGTGAAGGACATCAAGCCGGGCGTGGAGAACCTGCTCGTGGACAGGAGCGCAACCTCCCTGCAAAGCGAGAGCGCCTGATGCCGAACGCGATCCTCGCACCCCACGATGATGAGCATTGGATGCGGCATGCGCTGCGGGAAGCGGAGCAGGCCTTCGCGGCTGACGAGGTGCCCATTGGCGCAGTGATCGTGGCCAACGACCGCATCATCGCACGTGGCCACAACCTCACCGAGCGCCTGAACGACGTGACGGCACATGCCGAGATGCAGGCCATCACTGCGGCAGCGGAGCACATCGGCGGCAAGTATCTGCACGACTGCACACTGTATGTCACCCTGGAGCCCTGCGTGATGTGCGCGGGTGCATTGGCATGGGGGCACATCGGGCGCATCGTCTTTGGTGCATTCGATGAAAAGGCCGGTTATCGCCGCGTGGGCAGCATGCTCCTTCACCCCAAGACACAGGTCACCGGCGGTGTGCTCGAACCCGCCTGCGCGGACCTGATGAAAGCGTTCTTCAAAAAGAAGAGGTCGTTGAGGGGATAGACGTGGAGGCGCGGAGAATACAAGAAAAAGTGATCGGTGATCGGCAAGCGCCGGTTCATGACTCTCGACTCCAAGGCTCTCGACTGACCTTTGAATTTCTCTGCGCCTCCGCGCCTCCGCGTCCAATAACTATACGTTGCTCGACAAGTACCTCCGGCTTAAGCTGCGCAAGGGAACCCAGGCTGCGAGCGTTCCGATGGCCATTACCGCCACGAAGATCATCACCAGGTCACCCCACAGCACCTTCACGGGATAGCTCTCCACCACGGAATCCTGCAGGGAGACCATGCCGGTCCACATCTGCAGGCCGCAAAGGCCGAGTCCGATGAGCAGCCCGGCCACCGTGCCCACCACAACGATCAGCATTCCTTCCAGGAAGAACACCCGACGGATAAAGCCTTCCGTGACGCCCATACCGCTGAGCGTGCGCATGTCCTGTCGCTTCTCGATCATCATCAGCGTGAGCGATGCGATGATGTTGAAGGCACCGATGAGGCCAATGAATGCGAGCACCACGAACGTGAACCACTTCTCGTTGGCATTGGTGCTGTACATCAGCGCATTCTTCTGGTGGCGGGTCTTCACGGAGTAGCGTGGTCCGGCGATCGCTTCCACTGCGCGCTTCAGGCGATCCGGATCGGTGCCCTGGCTGCCTTGGATCTCCAATGCATTCACCGCATTGCCGTAGTGCAACAGTTCCGACGCAAAATCGAGGGGCGCGATCAGATATTGGGAATCGAACTCCAGGTTGATGGTGAATGCCCCCGCCACGGCCACGCGGCGTTGCTCGAAGGCCGAGGAGGAAAGCTTGCCGATCTTCCTTCCCCTGATCAACGCCCCGATCTCCAAGGGTTGCAGCACGCCATCGTCCTTGGGTACACGCAGGCCGTCCTTCAGCGCAGCGCCCAGTATCACCACAGGTCCATGGTCGTTCTCCAAGCGAGGGTCGCCCATGTACATGTGCCGGGGCAATCCGCTCATTTCGAGGTATTGCGGTTGCACCCCCTTCATGGTGGCCACCGCCTGCTGATCACCGGAGCGGAGCAACACATTTTCCTCGATCACCCAACTGGCATGCTGTACCCCCGGCAGCGCTTGGATGGCAGACAGGTCCAAACTGTCCCGCTCGAAGGTCTTGCCCTCGGCAGCCGTGATGGTGATGTCCTGATCGAACGGGCTGTACAACGTGTCCACCAACTGCGAGATGCCATTGAGCGTGCTGAGCACGACCACCATGGCGGCGGTGACCACCGCCACCACCACGATGCTGATCAGCGTGATGATGTTGATCGCGTTGCGCGAGCGCTTGGCGAGGAGGTAGCGCCGGGCGAAGAGGAGCGGGAGGTTCACGCACCAAAGTAAACGGGAAGCACGGCAATTCGCCGGTCACTTCGGTGAACCGCCGTTCCGCAGCACGGCCTGTACCACCACCACACGCTCCTTTTCATCGTAGACATGCCGGGCCAGTTGCTCGCCCAAGCCCTTGGCCATGATGGTACCGATGGGCACTCCCGCCTCCACGAGCACGCGTTTCACGGCATCGGCTCGATCCTGTGACAAGCGCTTGTTGAAGGCCGCGTCGCCGGAGCGGTCCGTTTGGCCGGTGACGAGCACGCGTTCCACCTTGGCCGCGGCAAGACGTTTCCCTGTCTCGAGCAATTGCAACCGAGCGGTACTCCCTACGCGGCTGCTTCCGGTGCTGAAGGTCACGGTGTCCAGCAGGACCTCTTCCATTCCCGCTGCCTTCGGAGCTGCCGTGCTGTCCTTCGAGGCAGCGAGGGATGCCCGCATGGCCTCCAGTTCCTTGTCCATCTCGGCAATTCGCTGCTTCAAGGAATCGGTCTCCGCGGCGTTCGCGGTGTTGTCCATCACTTTGATATAGCGCTCCAAGGTGGCGATGCGCGCGGCCTGCAAACGAGCGATGATCCCGGCATAGTCCCCCGCACGGATCCCCAGCGGCATCGTCGTTGTGTCGCGTTTGACCAACGTCGTGTCCGCTTTCCGAATTCCCGTTGCGGCGTTGCGCAGGCTGTCCGCGATATGACGCAATCGATCATTCTCCACCTGTAGTTTCCGAAGGCTGTCCTGAAGCACGGGGACCTGTACCGTTTCCTTCACGGTCTCCTTCTTCGTCACGATCACCGGTACGGGCACTGTACGGGTCTCCGTGCGCACTTGCTGATCCCGGGGTTCCGGTTGGTGAATGATGAGGGGAGTTTGCTGTTCGAACCTTGTGCCCGGTACCGGGCGATCGATATGGACCGTATCCACACGACCTCTTTCGGGTTGACCGCTCTGCAGAAGTACCGTGTCCTGTACGACCAAAGGGGCTTGTACGATGCCTGAGGTTTGCTCCTTGGGGCCTTGTGGGGCTTGTTTCAACCTGCCTTCGCGCAAACTATCCGGTAAAATGATCTCGGTGGTATCGACTGGCACGTGTATCAATGTGTCAAGTTGCGAAGCGGGTCCAAGGCGGTCCATCCCGGAATGCCTTGCGGTATCGGGCGGGAAGGCCCTTGCGGTATCCATTCTCAATGCTGGCACCAAACTATCCGGCCTGTCGGGCTGGATGCTGTCGATCACCAAGCGGCGCGCAGTATCGGGCGCTTGCGGTGTGATCGTGTCCAGCTTCAGTGGCACGCGCAGGCTGTCCGGCCCTTGGGTGTTAAGGCTATCCATTCGGGCAAGGCCCAAACTGTCCCGCCCCAGACTGTCCATTCCGCCGATCTGCAAGGAATCCCGGGCCATGATGCTGTCCAGCTTGGTCTTGCGGATGGTATAGCTCCGGGAGGTATCCCGTGTCGCCGTGTCCTGTCTTATAAGATGGCCCACTACAAGCGTATCCACCGAAAGGGAGCCGACCACGATGCGCTCCACATTGATCACGACGTTGCGTTGAACGGATGGTTTTGGTGGTGCCGGCTTGGGCGCAACAACCGGCTTGGGCGCTGGAGGTGGTGGAAGCGAACGGTCGTCCACATAGATGGGGTTCATGCGAAAGCTGTGCGAACGTCTTCCGAAGTAGTAGGCCAGGTTCAACCCAAGCGTATGGTATTTGTCATCCGTCTCCGAGTCGCCGCGCATGCCCGTTCTGCCAGTAGGATTGCTGGCGTAGGCCAATGCATCCTGTGGTGGCCTCACCGGGTATTCGCCATGCACATCGTCGATGAAGTCCGTGAACGTCCAGTTGAAGCCATAGAACACTTCCGCCGCGAAGCGGTCGCAAATACGCCACTTCACACCGATGCGTGCGGGGATGAACAGAAAGTCCTGGTTCGTCGGCTTGCCATCCTCGGTGGCCAGGTCGGTGAGCCGCGTCTCGAAGTCGCCGTCCGGCTGTATCACCTGTGCCGTGGCCGCATTGGAGCCGGTTTCCGCTTGGTCGCGAATGGTGGCATCGGACCAATAATAATAGCGCGATCCACTTGCGGAGTACAGGTCGCCGAAGGTGTCATAGCGACCGGCACCGACACCGAAGGAAAGGAACGGTGCGAAGCGCGCATCGTATTTCAGCAGCTTACCATTGTCCATGCGGAAGGTGAGGTCCAATTGCACCGTGCGCAGCTTGGACATGAAGTTGAGCGCCCTGTCGTTGCGACCGGACTTCACATCATAGCCCGAAAGCCGTGATGAATTGGCTTCAAGACCGAGCGAAAGGCCATAGCCCAATGCTTTCGAGATCTCGAGGCCATACACGCGGGATCGGTTCCAAGCCACATTCGAGTACGAGCTTTCAATGTCACCCAAGGAGCGGTCCAATCCCGCATGCGCGGCGATGCGCCATTGAAAGAGGTCCTGCTGCGCCATCGCGGAGAGCGCGAGCACGAGGAGGGAGGCCGTTACGAGCACCTTCATTTGCCGATCCCGAGCCAAAGGTTGATCTCCATGCTAATGCCCACGAACGGCCTAACGCTGAGGGAGCTGGACGTTCCACCGTCGAGTTGCGGCGTGTCCTTCTGCACCAGTGTTCCACCGGCGTTGAGGCGCAGCATCCGGAATACGCGATAACCGTAGGCCAAGTAGATGGGCCGGTCGATCAACGGGCCGGACAAGGTGGTGCCGTCGTCATCCTCCGTGTTCTCCAGGAAGGCCCCGACGGAAATGGAACTGTTCGTGAGGAAGCGGGAGGAGAACGCACGCCTTCCCAAGGGAAATGAGAGGCCCGCGTACGGCGCTTGGCCGTAGGAAAGGCTGTTCACGTCGCCGCTGTTGTAGATGCCTCCGTAGCCCAGGTTCACCGCGATGGTGTTGGGCGTGTGTTCCGTGGCCTGGTCCGCTAGCATGGTGCGGTTGCGGAGCACCATCAGCTCCTGGTCCAGGTAGGAGCGCAATTCCGCATGGAGCATGGCCTTCACATTGCCGATCTCCCGCTGCGCGAATTCGATGCGCTGTGCGCGTTTGTCGTTGTCCTCCTTTTTCTTGAAGAGGTAGCGGCCATCCGAAAGTTTCGTGGCGTTCAACTTGTCGAGCTTGTCCTCCACCAATTGCGAGAAGCCGGGAAAGGGCATGTTGAGCCGTCCGCGATAGTTGTCGGTCCCTTGCCGAACAATGATGTTCAGCTCGTCCATTACCTGGCCGGTGGGCTTGGTAAGGCGCGTGCGGTTGCTGCCCACGTCCACGCTCTGGTCCACGTAGGCACCCAGGTAGGCGTTGAGCCGTGCGGCCAGCGTGTCCGATGCCGCCAGTCCGATGGGGCCGTAGAAACCCAACACCACGGTGTACTTGCCATCACCGCGCAGCTTGTGGTCCATGTTCACATTGAAGGTGGGGTCCGTGTTCCATTGCGTCCGCTCCCAACGGCCCGTTGCCGCCAAATGCTTCATGGCGGCATCCTCATAGGCCCTCACTTCCACAATACCGATGTCGGGTGCCACCGGTCCGGTAACGCTCCATAGCTTTTCGGCGGGCAGTGGCTGGCCGTTACCCAAGAGGTTTCGGTCCGCATCAAATACCACGGGCTGGTACTGCGCTTGAAGGCAGAGCGATGCGATAAGAAAGGTAAGGGCTGCAAGGCTCCGAGTATAGGTTCTGAACATGCGACGATCGTTGTGCATCAGCCAATGGTGCGGCCTTTGCGGTAAGGTAACGTTACAGGGAAAAGGCAACTGCTAATTTCGGGCTTCTACCGGGAACACGGATGGAACACCCAGTTTCGGAAATTGTTCACTAGCAACAGATCAATGATGATGTCCTACTTCCACGCTTTCACGATCAATCCCGTGCCGGTGGCGTGCTTCGTATTCACATCGAACCAGTTCAGTACGAAGGCGATCGGGTACGCGATGAGGTAGTAGAACGGCAGGATTACGAAGAAGAGCTTGCTGGCCTGCAGCATCAGCAGCGGCCATTTCATGCTGAGCTTCCAGCTGATCTTTCCCGGGGCGCCGTAACTGTAGCGAGCTTCCACTTTGCTGAAACCGTTCCGCAAGGCCTTCGCCTCAATGTCCTGAATGTTGTATCCGTCGCGCACATGTTCCTCAATGAAGGAGCCTTCCTCCTCCCCGTGAACGTCGCTGCCGCCTTGGTCGCTGGGAGTGCTGATGATGAGCATGCCGCCCGGCTTCAGCGAAGTGGAATAGCAACGCAGCGCGGCCTCGTCCTCCAGGATGTGTTCCATCACGTCCACGCACACCACGAGCTCGAAGCTGTCCGGTTTGGTGTACGTGGTCACATCGCCCACTTCAAATTTCACCTGCGGACGACCGATCGCTTGAAAGAACTGGTTGCAATCCGCCACTTGCTCCTCCTTCACATCAATGGCTGTGATGCTCCACTTGCTGGATAGCCCGCTGAGCCAATAGCTGTACTGACCGAAGCCGGCACCGGCATCATAGATGGCCAGCTGCCGATCGCGCTTGCCCTTGGCCCAGGCGCGCAACTCCTTGTGGATGTGCCATGCACGCAACAGCAGAAGGTCCAAAAGCCGATAGAACACTTTCCGCAGGAACGGGGTACGATTGAACACCGCACCGAGGCGGCGCTTCACCGGATCATATTGCATGGCCCGAAGGGAATGTAAAATGTAGAATGAGGAATGTAGAATGTAGAACGCCCACCGAACTGAAATGCAAGGCAACTGTCGGTAAACGCTGACGCATGGCTGGAAAGCCTGACAACCAACAATTGACAACTGACAACAGCATTACTTCTTCAGCAAATTGTCGATCTCCTCAATGCGGTCCAGCGAATCGTCGATGTAGAAATTGAGCTCGGGCACGATGCGCAATTGCTTGCCGATCCGATGGCCCAGCTCGCCGCGCAACTTCTGCCCCATGTTGCGCACGTTGTCCAGCACGGCTTGTTTGTCCTTCACCGGGAAAAGGCTCAGGTACACCTTGGCCAAGCCCAGGTCCGGGCTCACGCGCACCGCCGTTACCGTAATGAGACCGCCCGGGAGCAACATCCGGTTGTGGCCTTGGATCACCTCGGCCATCTCTTGCTGCAACAGGCTGTTCACCTTGTTCTGTCGAACGCTGTCCATGGCGCGAAGATAGATGGGGAGGTATGGTCCACCGAAGGAGAAATGGAAGCCTATACCACAAAGAACACGAAGTACGCATGGGCGCCCAAAACGGATCGGTCCTCTTCTTAGTGCCCTTCGTGTTCTTTGCGGTATCCATCCATTCGGGTTTCACCGGTTCACCTACCGAATACCTTTGCCGCTTTCCATGAAGAACTTCCTCCGCATCATGCGCTTCGGTCGGCCTTACGGCCGGTACGCGGTGATGAACGGCGTGTTCAACCTGTTGGCCACGGTTTTCCACTTGGCCAGCATGCTGCTCTTCATCCCGTTCCTGCGGCTGTTGCTGGGCCAAACCAAGGCAGTACACGAAAAGCCCGTCCTTGCCTGGGACAAGGCCACCTTGGAGCAGGGTTTCAATTGGGCACTGACCAGGCTGATCGAACTGCACGGCCAGATCGGCGCGCTGGGCATCATCTGCCTGACCGTGGTGGCGATGTTCCTGCTGAAGAACCTGTTCCGCTATCTCGCGGTGCGCTCCATCTGCACCTTCCGCAACCGGATCATCCGGGATGTGCGCGCCCGCATATTCGACAAGATGCTGGAGCTGCCGCTGCGCTACCACAATGACGAGCGCAAGGGCAACCTGCTTTCCTTGATCACCAATGACATGCAAGTGCTCGAGTATTCGGTGATGTATTCCATCGAAATGGTGGTCCGCGAGCCGATCGCCGTGATCCTGTTCCTCGGCACCATGGTGACCCTTTCTCCACTGCTCACGCTGTGGTCGCTGCTCCTCCTGCCCATCAGCGGACTCATCATTTCGCGCATCAGCAAAAGCCTGAAACGGCGAAGCACCCGTGTTCAGGAGAAAAGCGCCGACCTGCTGGGCCGCGTGGAGGAGACCCTCACCGGCATGCGCGTAGTGAAGGCCTTCAACGGTGAGGAGGCCATGCGGCGTCGCTTCGAGCACGAGAATGAGCTGCTCACGCGCGCCAGCATCAGCATGCTGAACCGTCAGGACATCGCATCGCCCTTGAGCGAAACGCTGGGCACCGCCGTGATGGCCGCGATCGCCTTCCTCGGTGGCACGTTGGTCCTCGGGCCGGAAGCCAGCCTGAGCGGGGACAGCTTCCTCGGCTTCATCATCATCTTCTCGCAACTCCTCACCCCGATCAAGGGCTTTTCGCAGGGCTATTCCGGCATCGTGCGCGGTTCCTCCAGCGCCCAGCGGGTGTTCGACCTGTTGGAAACACCCAACACCGTGGTGGAAAAACCGAACGCCAGGCCCATTGACGCGTTCACGGACAAGATCGAGTTCAAGGATGTTTCGTTCGCCTATGATGACAAACCGGTGCTCCAGCACATCAACCTGGTCGTTCCGAAAGGAAAGAGCGTAGCGCTCGTTGGTACCAGCGGAGGCGGGAAGACCACCATGGCCGGGCTGCTTCCCCGCTTCTTCGATGTCACCGGTGGAGCAGTATCGATCGATGGCACGGACATCCGCGACCTCCGCATCAAGGACCTGCGCGGATTGATGGGCATGGTAACGCAGGACAGCCTCTTGTTCAACGACAGCGTTGCGGCCAATATCGCCTTTGGCCGAACGGGCATCAACGAGGGGGACATCCAACGTGCGGCGGAGATCGCCAACGCGCACGAGTTCATCATCCGCATGCCGAACGGGTATCAAACCGGTATCGGCGATGCCGGGAACCGCTTGTCCGGCGGACAGAAGCAGCGCATCGCCATCGCCCGGGCCGTGCTGGGCGACCCTTCGATCCTGATCCTCGACGAAGCCACTTCGGCCCTTGACACCGAAAGCGAAAAACTGGTTCAGGACGCGCTCTTCAAGCTGATGAAGGACCGCACCTCGCTGGTGATCGCGCACCGGCTAAGCACCATTCAGCATTGTGATGAGATCATCGTATTGGACCGCGGGGCGATCATTGAGCGCGGTACGCATGCGCAATTGTTCGCGGCCAACGGCCAGTACCGGAAGCTCTGCGACCTGCAAGCCTTCGCCTGATCGCCAAGCATGGGCAGGATAAGCACGGGTGGCAGGATCTTCGGCCTCGACCTGATGCGGGCCGTTGGCGGCATCGCAGTGGTGCTGGCGCATTCCGGCCACTTGGTCGGCCAGCACTGGCCGCGCTTCCCGGCCATACCGCCCATCGATTGGGTGAACCTGTTCTTCCTGCTCAGCGGCTTTTTGATCGGTGGCATTCTCCTGGACGCCACTTCCGCCAAGGGCACCCCGGCATTCCGTTGCGCGGACTTCCTGCAACGGCGCTGGTTGAGGAGCCTGCCCAACTACTACGTCTTCCTCGCATTCAACGTGTGGTTGGTGCATGCCGACCTCGCGCCGGGAATGCTCAGCCATGCCGCGTTGGGCTATGCAGTATTCATGCAGAACATGCATGTGCCCCTCGAACTTTTCTTCTGGGAATCATGGTCGCTGGCGGTGGAGGAGTGGTTCTATCTCCTGTTCCCCCTGATCGTGTTCGGGGCCATGGCGATGCTTGCCTACAGTGGCCAACGGGCGTTCCTCCTCGCTTGCATCCTGTTCATCACTCTGCCGATCGCTGCGCGTTTCGCCGTGGCACATCATGTCCACGACGCGGTCACTTGGGCCATTTGGGTAAAGAAGCTCGTGATGACGCGACTTGATGCACCGGGGATGGGCATGCTCGCGGCATTGATCGCCCGGCGTTGGCCCTCGGCATGGAGGTCCGTGCGCTGGCCCACTTTTATTCTCGGCACGGGCCTGTTGCTCACTGTGGGGACGATGCGCTACGATGATGCGCCCCGCTTCGCCATTTACGGCCTGGAAAGCGCGGCAGCCTTCTCGGTGGCATTGCTCCTGCCGCTCTTGTCAACCTGGCGGTCCGCAGGAATGCTCAACGATGCGATGCGGCATTTGAGCCTCATCACTTATGCGCTTTACCTGGTACACATGCCGGCCATATTCCTGTTCGGCAAATATGTGCCACATCCGGTGCCCTGGGTCTGCGCCATGCGCTACGTGATCTTCTGGGCCGCCATCCTTGGCGTTTCCGCTCTGGTGTTCCGCCTTTGGGAACGACCTTTCATGCGGCTGCGGGACCCTGCGGGAAAATGGCTTGAAAGGCATTGGCCCTGACCGGCGTTGTCCGTATTCCAGTTGTCAGTTGTCAGGTACCGGACTGTCAAGTCCTGCCAGACGTTGACCTCTTTTCAGTGTTCTGTCAACTCGATTTGTTGGTTGTGTTGTGATTTTTCTCTTTTGGTCCTTTTCTCTTTGTTGATCACTGTTAGCTCTGTGAACAACTCGGGGTGTTCGTCAA
>JAIOIH010000008.1 GCA_019912395.1 Flavobacteriales bacterium
GGTGGATACGGGGGAGGTGCATTGAGGGAATATGGCCGGGGGGGCAAGTACGCAGGGCAGGCGCGACATACAGAGTACCGGGATGGCATTCAACCACCCACCAACGACATGTCGGAGGCCTCCTCGGCCAAATCCTCGCAGACTTGGATCAGCTCCGATTTCTCGCCGGGGACGATCAAGGGCAATTTCACGGGGAAGCCCGAAATGTGAGCATGGAAATGGTGGTGATCGTCCGGCTCGTCCGAGACCACGCCAAGTGATTTGATGGCACGCACCTTACCGGCCGTGATGGTGCACCAACCGCACAGCTTGTCCCCGGCTTGTGCTACCACATGTTCGCCGATCTCCCGGATCACCTTTTCGTCCTTGCCGGAAACCCGTGAGACGGAGAGGTCCGTGCTATCCCTCGGGGGCATGAAGAGGTCGCGCTTCGGCCGGTAAGGAGGGCGTTTGAAGTACTTGGAGTCATGGCGTGCGAAACGTGCCACGAGCTCATCGTCGCCCACATCCTCTGGCAGTCCGGAAGGCAGCATCAACCGAAGACGGGGAACGAGCCGATATACTCCAACAGGTCTTCCGGGATGCTGTCACCGAGCCATTCGGTGCCGTTGCGCCTTCGGGGACCGATGCGGTAGGCATAGGAGATACGGCCTGTAGGCCCGATGCTCAGCGAAAGCCGGTGTCCCTTTTTACCGATCCACGAAAGGCTGATCTCCCCATCGGGATCCACACCCGGATCGGGCTCGGCGTAGCCCATGGGCAGCGCATCGATGAAGCGAAGGGCGTTCTCGAGCGTCAAGTCCAGCACCGGGGCTGAGCCTTCACCATCCCAGCCCGTGCTTCCGCATGTAGTGCCGAAACTGCGCACGGTGGCTTTGAGCACACGCCGCTCAATGGGGTCGAACCAGTATGATCCATTGCGCATCTGGCGCTGAACTTCGCTCGCCTTGTTCACGGCCTTGCCCTCGACACTATGCACGAGCTCATCGGTCAACAGATGGTCCGGACCGCGCTGGCCGCGCAAGGGTTGGGTCACTGGAAGAGTTGCTTGCATTTGGGCGTGAGGCTTTCGTTGAAAATATGCGTACACCAATGGTGCAGGCGGGTGAACTCGCTCCAGATATCTACTTCGTCGGACACATTGGCCGGGTCCAGTGTAGCCTCGGTATCGAGGGCGAAGGACCAATGGCCCGGCTTGTCCTCCAAGGAGGACCAGATCACGCGGGCACGGATGTCCTGTGCATCGTCGTTCAAGGAATACTGCACGTAGCAGTTGTGCGCCTTCAGACCCAATGTGGGCGGCGCAATGGCGAAGTAGTCGCTCAAAGAGAAATCGTTACCGTCCCGGGGGATGTCAATGCGGTCGATGTAGCGAAGGACCAAGCCCACTGCCGGTGCACCGTCGGTGAGCCGCTTGTACAGCTCCCAGTGTGCCTTGAACGTTTCCAGTGAAGGAATATAGCCGCTATAGGGCGGCAGGAAGTTCAGCGTTAGGCCGTTCACGAGGTATTGAGCCAGGAAGGAATTGTCCGGGGCCACGAAACGGTAGCCGGCCAATTGCGACTTGGTGTCATGGTCGGCCGTGCCGTCCGCCTTCATCTTCACCTGGCTTTGGAAGGCGTGGATCATCTTCGGCTCCGTGAAGGTGTCGGCAAACGCCTTAGGCACCGCATCCAAGAAGACCGCAGGATCCACCGGCTTGGGTATGGCCGTGCGGATGCTGAAGATCATCTCCACCACCGGGGGCTTCTTGTAGCTGCCGGGTTGGGCTGGGGGTAGCGGTTCGCTCACCATGTTCATGTTCTGCACCAAAGTACCGAATGATGGCCGGATGGTCCATCAAGGGTACTCCAATTAACGTGAATACGCGGCTGTTGATATCCGGTAGCGATGCAACAAACCGAGCCCTAAGTCCAAGCGAAAGTCATGGCCAGATGTACCGCACCAGCGTGGACCAGATCGAAGCGGCTGCGGGATTGGACTTCTTCAATGCGTTGCCTGTGGCGTTGCAGGCGGAGTTAGAGGGTGGGGTGGATGCGGGGGTGGTGCATTGA
>JAIOIH010000087.1 GCA_019912395.1 Flavobacteriales bacterium
ACCCCGAGTTGTTCACAGAGCTAACAGTGATCAACAAAGAGAAAAGGACCAAAAGAGAAAAATCACAACACAACCAACAAATCGAGTTGACAGAACACTGAAAAGAGGTCAACGTCTGGCAGGACTTGACAGCCTGACAACCGACAACTGACAACCGAAGAACTTACTTCTGCACGTCGGCCAGGATGCGCAAAATCGTCTGCGAGGGCTGGGTATTGGCCGTCACCGTCACGGTCTTGTTCTGCTGCCCTTCCTGCATGCCGGGCTTGTATTCGATCCGGAGCTCGCCGGTCTCACCGGGAGCGATCGGATGCTTCGGGTATTCAGGCACCGTGCAACCGCAGCTGCCCACGGCATTGGTGATCACCAAGGGTTCCTTGCCGGTATTGGTGAACTTGAAGCTGTAATGGTTATCGCTGTTCTGCTTGATCTTCCCGAAATCGTGGCTGGCCGTGGCAAAACCGATGGTGGTGGTGGGGCCGGTCACCTCGGGCATTGCTGCTTCCGCCGGAGGGGTCAGCGGGTCGAAGGTGTTCTTCGGGACAGTGGTCACCGGTGCTGCGGCAGTCTTGGCCGCCGGGAGCGGGGCAAAGGTGGACGGTGTGTTGGATGGACCGGTGCGTTGACCGACAACGATGAATATGACCGCACCGGCAATAATGGCCAGCAGGGCGATCTTGATGTTCTCCTTCATGTTGATCTCTGGTGTTGAACGTCGCGAAAATAGGAGCTATGCCGATCAAACAGGGTTCGGCACCGCAGTGTTAACAGGTATTTGATCCTCCCGATCAAAAAGGACAGGCCCAAGGCATGCCCTTCCCGATCATCGCTCGGCCAACGTGGTTCGCTGGAGCTCCGGATCGGTGATCACCCGCAGGGCCTCATCGTAGCTCCGGTCCACGGGGTTGTCCGCATTGATGATCTGCCAGTAGGCGGAAGTGTTCCACAGGTCCCGGGCGATCAGGGCCTTCAGCCGAAGGTCCACCAATGGCTTGGATCGGGCCATGCCGGCACTATCGGGCTCGATCTTCGCCTCTTCGGCCAATTGCCGAATGGCTTCGTCCAAGTCCGGTCCCACGACGAAGTTCTTGCGGAAGGCGTCCACATCCTTGTATGAACGAAGCAGCGCCGCCCGGTTCTTATCGACATAGTTGATCCCCGCCGTGTTGGTGATCCCCTTGCGCACCAATTGGCCGAACCAGGCCGAGCTCAAAGTGGTGTCGATCGGCACGAACACGTCCGGCACAATTCCGCCGCCGCCATAGACCACGCGCTTGTTGTTCGTGAAGTATTTCACGGTGTCCTGCAAGTGGATGCTGTCCGCGCTGGTAAGCTCACCCTCGCGCAGCCGGTCCATCCGCTCGTGCCGATAGGCCTCCACGCCGTCCGCGTACGATTTCTGGATGCAGCGGCCGCTGGGCGTGAAATAGCGCGAGACCGTTAGCCGCACCGCGGAGCCGTCCGGCAACATCACCGGGCGCTGTACCAGGCCCTTCCCGAAGGAGCGGCGACCCACCACCACGCCACGGTCCCAATCCTGCACGGCACCGGAAACGATCTCGCTGGCCGAGGCACTGCCCTCATCGATCATCACCACCAGCCGACCCTTCTTGAACTTGCCGCCTTCGGTGGCATGGGTGTCCTCGCGCGGCGTGGTGCGCCCGTCGGTGTATACGATCAACTTCCGGTCCCCGAGGAACTGGTCCGCCATCTCGATGGCTGATCGCAGATAGCCACCGCCATTGCCCTGCAGGTCAAGTACCAGGTCCTTCATGCCCTGTTTCCTCAGCTCATCCAGCTTGTCGGAGAATTCCTTGGTGGTGGTGGCCCCGAAACGGCTGACCTTGATATAGCCCACGTCCGGAGCTGCCATGTAGGCCGCCTCCACGCTGTAGATGGGGATCTTGTCACGCGTGATCGTGAATTCCAATATGGCGTCCTCGCCATGGCGCACAATGCCCACGTTCACCTTGGTGCCCTTGGGCCCGCGCAGTAAACGGATCACATCGGCGTTCTTCACACCCGTGCCCGCCACCGTCTGACTATCCACTGTAATGATGCGGTCACCGGCGCGGATGCCCACCCGCTCGCTGGGGCCACTGGCGATCGCATCCACCACGTAGATGGTGTCGCGTACGATGTTGAACTGGATCCCCACACCCTCGAAGTTGCCCTTCAAGGGTTCGTTCACTTCCTCCAGGTCCTCCTTGGGAATGTACACGCTGTGCGGGTCCAGTTCCGCCAACATGGCCACGATGGCCTTTTCCACCAGCTTGTTGTCATCCACGCTGTCCACGTACATGTGGTCGATCTGGTACAACAGCGCCTGTAGCTTGGTGGCAGCAGGGGTGGGCTGGGAAAAAGCAGGGACGGCCGCGAGCACGGCAAGGGCGAACAGGAGTTTCTTCATGGGGAGCGGACCGGGGTAGGTGGGGAAGGTCTCGGCCCAACATGGGCCGTTCCGTACCAGATCGCCGGAGCGAGCACGAATTTAACGGAAGCGATGGAATACGGTTGCTCTTCGCACGGTTAACGCATGTTAAGTGGAGGTGTGGGCGAAAGTTGAAAGCTGAAAGGTGAAACTGGAAAAACGACCGGCTTCCAACATCGATCATCGACGCCAGCGTTTTCCGCGCAACTACAGTCCGAACAGGAAGGTGTTCCCGGGCTTCAGGTCCCCCTTGTGCCACTTCTCCTTCCGCACCAGCTTGCCGTTCTCGTAGTATTTCCACGAGCCGTGCTTAAGGCCTGCCTTGTAGTGCCCCACGATGCCTTGATCGCGGAACGCCCATGTGCCTTCGCGCTTCCCCATGCGATATTGGCCCTTTACGGTGATGCGGCCCGTGGGGTCGTACTCGGTCCAGTCGCCGTGGAGGCTGCCCCATCCGTAGACGGCGAAGAGAAGCTGCTGGCCTTCCGGGTAAAAGGCGCGGTAGATGCCACTGGGCTTGCCCCGTTTGAAATCCATCTGCACGGCGATGCGCGCGGTGTCCATGGCGTACTTGCCCACGAGCCGGAAGCGCTCCACGTCCTGGATGGGTTCATAGACGACCGCATAGGCCTCCGTGACGCCGTTCTCGGTGATGTAGAGGGTATCGGGTTGAGCGTGAAGGAAGGAGGCCAGTACAAGGGCGGCAGGGAGAAGGAGCTTACGGAGCATGTGCGTTCGTGGCGTTCTTGGCCCCGGTTACGATGGTGAAGGAGCGGTGCAACACGTGGCCGGCGCCGTCGGTCAAAGTTAACCGGTGCTGGCCTTCCGGTGGGGAAAGCGCCATGCGGTGGTCGCCCGTGGTGGTGCCGATGAAACTGCCGTCGAGGTCCCAGAACAGCGTGGCCCTGGGATCGCGGTGTGCCACCTCCACCACCATGTTCCCGCGGCTGCGGTCCAGTTGCACGGGGATCAGGAGCGTTGCCCCGGCATCGGGATACAGGATCTCCATGGGGGCATCATTGCCAAGCATGCCGCTTTTCCACGGAGGAAGTGGTCGGTAACCGGGGCTGCGCCGGGCGTAGTAATGTTCCATGGCCGGGGGCAGCACGAACCACGGGGTGGGGATGCCCTGACCACCGCTGACGCGCCAAGTGCCCGTGGGGTCCAACAGGATCCGGTGGTGATAGGGGCATACCGGAGTGCGCATGCCCTCGGATTGTATCCACGTGGTGTCCACTTGCGGGCAATCGATCCCGGCGCGGAAGCCGGTGGTGCGGCATAGCGCTGCACGTACCAGCTCGTCATAAGGAGGGTCAGAATTCCTGCTTTGGGGGAGCAGGCCGAAGAGGTCGAAGAGCAGTGGTGCCGCCGCCAAAGTTCCCGTAAGGCCGGGACGCCCTTCTCCGCTGGCGTTCCCTGTCCACACGGCCACGCAGTAGCGGCCGGTGAGGCCGATGGCCCAGGCATCGCGGTGGCCATAACTGGTGCCGGTCTTCCATGCGATGTGTTTCTGACCGCTGAAGTGGCTCCAGCCCTGTTCATCGGCGGGGCGGGCCACCTCGCGCAGCGCCTTCAAGGTGAAGTGGATGGCGCTGGCATTGAGCACCGGTGGCCCCTGCAATGCGATGGCACTGTCCGGGTGTGCTTCTGTGGCAACCAGCACCTGCGGTGCCCGGATGTCGCCTTCCCGATAGGGCATGCCCATGCGACCATAGTGCTCCAGGACCCTCCCCATGCTGGCATAGGCACCAGCCAATTCCCAGAGTGTGGATTCCGCCCCGCCAACGATCAGCGATAGTCCGTAATCCGCTGCGCTGCGATCGATGCCTTGCAGGCCGATGGCGCGCAACATGCGCAGCGTCCGCTCCACGCCGTGGGTGCGCAAGGCGCGTACCGTGGGCACGTTCAGCGAGCGGGCCAGGGCTTCCGAGGCAGGCACGGCCCCGCTGTAGTGCTCATCGTAGTTGCGCGGCGAAAATCCGTCGTAGCGCGTGGGGATGTCCGCGAGCAGCATGTCCGGAAGCAACTCGCCGTTCTGTAGCATGTCCGCAAAGAGAAAAGGCTTCAGCACGCTGCCGGTGCTGCGCCGTGCGCGGATGATGTCCACTTGGCCCGCATGATCCCGGCCCGCATTGCTCAGGTTGCCCACATAGGCCAGCACCTCACCGCTCGGCACGTCCACGATGATGGCCGCGGCGTTGTGTACTTCGTTGGCGTTCAAGCGGGCGGCATAGCGGTCCGCGGCCTCCACCGCGCGGTCCTGCAGGCTTCCCTGGATGGTGGTGCGCAGCAGCTGGCCTTCCCGACCCTCCGCCTTCAAGGTGGTCAGTAGCTGCGGCGCGCGCTGGGGCAGGGCGTGCGCCCGTTGCGGCAAGGGCTCCTCCTTGGCCAAGGACCATTCCAGGGAGTCGATGGCGTGTACCTCAAGCAAGCGGTCCAGCAGGCGGTCGCGCTTGGCCCGCAACGCTGCATGACCCTTTCCGGGGTAGATGGCCGAAGGTGCATTGGGCAGTACGGCGAGGGTGGCGCTCTCGCTCCAACTGAGCTGGCTTGCCGAACGGCCATAGTAGCGCCAAGCTGCGGCGTCCAGCCCGACGACGTTGCCACCGAACGGGGCGTTGGCGGCGAAGAGCTTTAGGATGTCGGACTTGCTCTCGCGGATCTCAATGCGCAAAGCCAGCAGTGCCTCCAGCAGTTTCTCCCCATAGGTGCGTGGCTGGTTCCCCCTGGCCATGCGGGCCACTTGCATGGTGATGGTGCTGCCGCCGCTCACCACGCGGCCGGCACGGCGGTTCTGGTTCCAAGCCCGGAATAGGGACTGCGGTCGGATGCCGAAGTGGCTCCGGAAGTGGCGGTCCTCGAACTGGATCAGGCAGGTGGCGAAGCGCACGGGTACGGCATTCGTTGCGGGGAAACGCCACTGGCCATCAGTGGCGACCGTGGCGCCCAGCAGACCGCCATCGCGATCGAGCATCACGGTGGAGCAGGGTGTGCGGAACAGCGGCCCCATCGGCCACCACCGTGCCCAGACGAACAGCAGGGCCAAGCCCAGCACGGAGGGTGCGAGCCAACGGCGCTGCGCGAAAATCCTTGTGCGCATCCGGTTCAGCATGGCAGTTCCTTTCCCCGTGGATCGTGCATCCTACGGGCAAAGATGAAGCAGCTCGTGGCAAGGTACCGGAGCGGAGAACGTACCTTGCAGCCTATAAACCACGTGACCCCATGCTCAGGAACGGAACTCTCTTGGCCTTCAGTACACTACTTTCCCTATCGCTCTCCGCACAGATCTCCACGGGTGGAATGCCCTATGGCCTTCGCACCGGGCTGGAACTGAGCCCGGTACCAAGCGTGCATGGCGTGGCCTTTGATGCGGTCGCGGTGGCCGAGGAGGATGCCCGGCGTGCAGCAGCAGGCCAGATTCCAGCGTACTCCCGTGTGTTGCCGGTGCATGCTGGCCTGGACGATGCCGGCGCATGGCGGGACCTTCCCAATGGCGATCGCCTGTGGCGTCTTCAGGTGATCAGCGACGGGGCGTTGGCGACCGAACTGTACTTCTCCGACCTCTTCATGCCGGTCAATGCCTCCCTGTACGTGTACAGCCCTGATGGGCGACATGTGCTGGGCGGGTTCACGGCATTCAACAACAGCGAGGATGGCCGCTTTGCCACGGTATTGATCCCGGGGGAAGCCTCCGTGGTGGAATACTACGAGCCGCATGCCGTGCGAGGCGAGGGCCGTGTACGGGTGGCCTCCGTTGGCCATGCCTATCGCGATGTGGATGATGTGGCTGGAGCCTCCGATTTCTGCGAGGTGGACGTGAACTGCAGCGAGGGTGCGAACTGGACGGAGCAGCGGGATGCGACGGTGCGCGTCGGCATCGTGGACGGCGGAGTGGGGGCGTGGTGCAGCGGAGCACTGGTGAACAACGTGGAGCAGGACTGCAAACCCTACTTTCTCACTGCACAACATTGCGGCGATGGCACCTCGGCCTCGGACTTCAACCTGTGGAAGTTCTACTTCAACTACGAGAAGTCCGGTTGCGGCTCGGGCTCCTCCACCTCCAGCCATTCCGTGGTGGGTTGCACCAAGCGCGGGGCCAGCAACGACGGGGGCGGGGACAGTGGCTCGGACTTTCTCCTGTTGGAGGCCAACAATGCCACCATTCCCTCGGGCTATCACCCCTATTGGGCGGGATGGGATGCCTCGGGCAGCGGAAGCAGTGGTGGTGTCTGCATTCATCATCCCGCCGGTGATAGGAAGAAGATCAGCACGTTCATCGGTAATACCTCCAGTAACACCTGGGGCGGGGTGCCGAATACCCACTGGCGCGTTGGCTGGTCGGCCACTGCCAATGGGCATGGCGTTACCGAGGGAGGTTCCTCGGGTTCTCCCTTGTTCAACAGCAACCACCGCATCATCGGTACCCTTACGGGTGGTGGCTCCAGTTGCACCAACACCAACTTCCCGGATTATTTCGGCAAGGTGAGCTACCACTGGCAGAGCAATCCGGGCCCCACCAGTACGCGCCTCAAGAACTGGCTCGACCCGCAAAGCACCGGTACCCTTATCCTTGATGGCAGCTACGACCCCTGTGGAATGACCGTGGGCGTGGCGGAACCGATGGAGGCCCCGCTCCGCATGGAAGTCCACCCCAACCCGGCCACGGACGGGGTAGTGGTCGCACTTCCGGAGGAGATGAAGCCGAACGGAACGCTTGAAGTACGGGACATGGGGGGGCGGCTCGTGGCGACAATGAGCGCAGGAAGCTCAAGCACCGCGCGCCTCGATACTTCCCCGTTGGAGAGCGGTGCCTACCTGTTGCGGTTGCTGGGCGACGGAAAGCTGCTGGCCACCGCGCCGCTTATTGTGGTGCACCACTAGCGGGTGCGGCTCTCGCGGGCGTTGGCGGCGTGCGTGGCATCGGGTCCGCCTCGATCAGGTGTACCGGGAGTTTCCGCAACCCGTATTTCGCCTTCAGCGTTTGCCGGTTCTCCTGGCCTCCCTCGATATCCGTGAAGAAGAGCACGTCGATGTCGGTGGTGTCGGTGAAGAAAGCAGGCCACTGCTCCCGAACCCATTGGATCACTTGGGGCGTGGTATACATCTCGGAGGTCTCGAACAGGGGCGAGATCTCCACTGTGGGACCGTTGCGCCAATTGCCAACGGCGTAGCTGTAGATGGCCTTTTGCGCATATGCCGCAGTGGAAAGGAAGATCACCGCGAACGGAAGGAGAATGTGTTTGGTTTTCATGCTACCGGAGTGATGTCACAAAGATGGGACCGGTTGTGCGGAATGCTCCATCCCCGTCGCTGCGGTCCGAACGGCGCGAGCCCGGATCACTGATCGCGCCGGTGCGTGTTCAACGGACCTTCAACATGCTCTTCACTTGTTGCCTGCCCTCATTCTGCAAGCGACAATAGTAGATGCCGGACGGCATATTGCCCAGGTCGCAACCCGCAGTGTGCGTGCCTGCGGGCATGTCCCGGTTCACGAGGACTTGCACGGTCCGCCCTTCCTCATTGAACACCTGCAGGATGACGCGGCCACCGGAACTGGAGAACCGTACGGAAGTGCTTTCCGTGAACGGGTTCGGCAGGATTTCCAACAGCGAATTTCCCGATCCCTGGTTCAATGCGTGGAGGCCCGTACTGAGGCAGCCTGCGGGGTCCACCAGTGTGAGCGGCTGGTAAAAGTCCATCAGCACTTGGTCGATCTCCGCCTGTGGGACGCAGAACCAGTCCTTCAGCACCGAGGCATAGACGCTGCGGAAGTCGTACTGCATCGGCAGGTTGGTGTTGTAGGTCGTGTTCGGATCGATCTGCGGATTGTCGCCCAGCAGGCCGGGAACCACTTGCGTTCCAAAGAGGAAGATCGGTTCGGCGGAGCCATGGTCCGTGCCTCCGGAACCGTTGCTGGTGATGCGCCTGCCGAACTCGGAGAAGGTCATGCCGATCACGCGGTCCTCGAGGTTGAGCAGGTGCAAGTCGTCCTGGAACGCGCGGATGGAATCGCTGACACCCTGCAACAGGTTGGCATGCGCGCCGATGGTGTGGTCCGTTGCGTCGGTCTGTTGCGCATGGGTGTCGAAGCCGTTCAAGCTGACCCAGTAGACGCGCGTCTTGAGGCCGCCGCAGATCAGTTGCGCCACGATCTTCAGGGCCTGCGCGAGCTGGGCACCGGGCTGGTTGCCGGAGGGGTAGAGCGTACTCTGGTTGCAGCCTTGTATTGCGGCGGCATTGATCACATCTCCGTATTCATCGGTCTGCCGCTGTACGGTTCGCACAAAGTTGAGCTTCTCACCTCGGCAGTCCGGGGTGATGGGGTCCACGTAGAGGCTGCCGGTGAGGTTGAGCGGATCGCTCGTGTTGTTGATCGCCACGCCCATGCTCACGCCGATGTTCTGGAGGCCCACCGTGATGGGGCCGCCCACGCGGATGGCCAGCGGGTCCGGCATGTTCGCGTTGGGGAAACCGACGGGGTAGTTCGGGAACTCGTTGTTGAGATACCGGGCCACCCAACCCGATTCCACGACCTGGTCCGAGCCGGACCCGGTCTCCCAAATGTCCGTGGCGCGAAAGTGTGAATAGCTCGGATCGGGATAGCTCACCCCTTGCACGATCGAGAGCTTGCCATCGTTCCACAGGTCCTGCAAACCGGTAAGCGAGGGGTGAAGCCCCGTGGCACCGCCCGATCCGGGAAGGCTCAGCACCTGCGGTTCGGGAATGAGGATGTTGCTGCGGAACTGCGACAAGAGCGGGTATTGGTCCAGCGGGATCACGGTGTTCAATCCGTCGTTCCCGCCATAGAGCTGCACCAGGACCAGCACGCGATCCTCCTCCACGCCCGATGCCAACAGGGGAGCGAAGAGCGGGCTGCTCATCCCGCGCAGTGCGAAGCCGCCCAGCGTCGCCAGTGAGGTGCTCCGGATGAAATCCCTTCTGTCCATGGTGCGGCGGCGTTACACGAGTTGATGTTCGGCAGCCCCTTGCATGTCCAAAAAGAGTCCGAGCAACAGCGTGGGGACGAGCTGTGCCGTGGTGTTGGGCGTATTCGGGTCCGCCAGGTAGATCAGATAGGCATCAGTCCAATAGTGATCGGCCTGTTGCCCGAAGAGCAGGTAGTTGGTCTTCAGCTGGTCCTTTACCTGTTGCGATACGTCCACCTTGAACAACAGGTCCGCAGCTTGTGCCACCAGGGCGTTCGGGTCCTCCGGTGTGGTGAACTGCTGCGTGAGCGCCATGAAGTCGATCTTGAACTGCAGGTCCCGACTTTCCAATTGGTAGAGGTTGCTCGGCGTGGAGAGCCCGAAATAGGAAAGGACCTGATAGGCATAGAGGCGGTAGGTGTACGAGCCGGTGTCCATCCAGATCCCATCATAGAGCGGGCCTTGGTAGTAGGCGACCCATCCGGCCACGTTGGGCGGTTCGCTGATGCCCTGCCCGGTGAGGTAGAGCAGGCTGAAGATGTCCTTCCAGATGTGGTATTGCGCCTCGAACCGGGTCGCGTCCGGCATGGGCATTTCCAGCTCGCGCAGGGTGCCGATGATGAAGTCCGCCGGGCCGGAGATCATGCAGGCCCGCACGTCCATGCTGAAGAAATGATCGCTGGTGAGCAACGCCTGGAGCACGATGCGCATCTGGTCCGGCGCGGAAGCATTGTCGCGGAAAACCTGTGCCAGCGGTTGGATCACGTCCGTCTCCACGGTGGCCGTGATCTCGCCGTGAACGAAGAAGTGGTAGAGCTTGCGCGCCACGTGCAGGCTTACTTCCTCCTTGGCGAAGATCATGTCCAGGAGGGCGTTGATCTCGGTAGTGCCGCCGCCCGTACCGCCCTGACCTTGGATCACCGTGTTGTTGAAGAAGGCGGAAAACTGCTTGTCCGTACTGTCGTGCAGGAAGGGGAGGAAACCCACGCTGGGGAGGATGGGGGCGCCACCGCTTTGTAATTGCACGGTCCAACCCGTGAGGACACGAGCTGCTGCATGCACATCCTCCTCGGTGTATCCGGTTCCCTCCCCAAGCGTGAAGAGTTCCATCAGCTCCCGGCCGTAGTTCTCGTCCGGTGCGGCGTTCGTGTTGAGGTAGCCATTGAGGTAGATCAGCATCGCGGCATCCACCGTCACATCGTACATCAAACTGCGGAAGTTCCCCAGGCACTCGTCGCGCAGCAACTGGTTCATCTCGTAGAGCGGCTCGGCAAGCTGCACCACCGATGCCTGCGTCGCCAGGTTGGTATGCCAGAACAGCACCATCTTTTCCCGGATGTTCCGCGCCTGGCCGATCATCAAGCCCGTCCACCAGCTTTGGAAGCTCGCCACCCGGGCAACGTTCGGGTTGGGCTGCAGGTTGGGGTCGCGCACCACGGTGGTCCACGTGCTGCCGAAAGGGACGTCCGGGTCGATCAGCGACGGGTCCGGCTGGTTGTTGCCGTCCGGTGCGGTATAGGCCTTGATCGGAGGCGTGGTGTCGTTGGTGAAGGTGAGCAGATCGTCCACGACATCCGTCAGCGACATGCCCGCGAAATGCGCGAGGTCGGCAGTGCTTGCACCAAAGAGCGTGCGCCGAAGAAGGTGGCGCAGCTCGGTGGGGCCGAACGTCCCGGTGTATGGTTGCAGGGCCATGCGGATCGGCTTGGTACGGAAAGGTAGGATTTCCTGATCTGGGACTTGTTGAATGATCACAAGTTTGATCCGCACGGAAAAAAAGCAAAGTGGTGAGGAGGAAACCGGAAATGAGCAAGGGCCGCTATCCCCTCACTCCCACGCTCCCGCCCACCTTCGCCATTGGAAGGTTCTCAGGCCATGTCCTACTTGTTGAATGAACCCAGCATCCAGTGGTGCTTCTCGATCTGCTCGATGAAGCCCTTCACCATGCGCTCGGTGCCGGCATCGGAAAGTTTCATCGCCAGTTCCACGGTCTCGTACATGTGATCGACCAGTACCACATGATCCGCGAGCAGGTTCTTCACCATGTTCGCGGAGCTGGGCACGGTTGGGTCCTCCTTCAGGTCGCTCACCTTCAGGTATTCGGCGAAGGTGCTCAAGGGACGCTCATGGAACACGCGGACGCGCTCGGCAATGAGGTCGATGTTCATTTGGGATTGAGTGTACTGCACCTCGAGGTTCTCATGGATATCGAAGAAATCCCCGCCAGTGACGTTCCAGTGGTAGTTGCGGAGCTTCTGGTAGTGTACCTCATAGTTCGCCAGCAGTTCGTTCAATGAATCGGCCAGCAGCTTGCGCTCCTTCGTGGACCAGCGCAAGGAATGCATGCGTACGCTTCCTGTGCTCGATTTGCCCTGCTTCTTTTTCTTGGTGGAGGATGTCTTTTTCCTGGTTGCCATGGATCGGTTGTTTGGTCTGTAACAAGGAAGATGCGTTTTTGTGCGCTGCCGATCAGGAACGCTCGCCCCGCTTGGGCAGCGCGAGCGCGAGCATCACCACAAAGGCGATCACCAATCCCAGGAATTCACGCGTCTCCTCAATGATCGGTCGCGAGTCCTCCATCCGGCCAGCGATGTTGGGATAGCCCCCCTGCACCCAACGGAAGAACGCAGGTGAGGCCGTGAGCATCCACACTCCGAAGACAACGGTAACACCCCACAACCACCACTTGGGGTATTTGCCAAAAGCGACCAAAGCGCAGGAGATGGCGATCGCCAGGTAGCCCAAGGTCCAATGGATCGGGTCGGGGTCGTTCAGCTGGAGTCCGGCGAAGACCACGAATACAATGGAGAGGATGAGGTAAAGGATCTTCATCGCAGGTTGGATTGGTGGACCCGAAAGTTATGGATCCGACTGGTCAAGGGTCTTCATCCCAACCTTGGCGCTCCTGCCTGCCTTTGGTAAGGGGTGTCAGGCCGAACGATACCTGCGGCCATTAGCCGTCCTCCAGTGCCAAGGGCACATGGTCCCCTCCAGTATCCGGTTCAGAACTCGATGCGGTAGCTCAGGTTGGGAATGATCCCGAGCTGATATTTGGTCACCACTTCACCCTTGCGCGAATCGTAGTAACGGAATGCTTCATTCTGCGCGTTCGTCACGTTCTGGATATCCAAGGACCATAAGCCGGTGCGCCCGGCGCGATCCCTTTTCAGGTAGATGCGCAGGTCGATGCGATGGAACGGTGCCAGTTGCTCGCTCCACTGTGCACCTGTGAAGACGGTACCGCCGGTGGTTTCGGACATGCCGACATTGATCGGGGTTTCGCGTAGCCCGCCCATCATGTTCAAGCGCCCGCTAACGCCCCAGGTGCGCACGCGGTCCTCTTTCGTCTTCCTGAATTCCTTTCCTCCGAAGAGGTTGAACAGATAGTTGTTGTCCCAGCGCGTGGGGTGCTCCTCACCAGTCGCGTCCACGTACCGGCTGTTGAATACCGATGCATTTACTTGATAGAAGAACTGGTTGGCAAAGCGGTGGTCCGCGCTCAGTTCCACGCCCATGTTGCTGGCCGTGCCGGTGCCTTCCAGCGGAATGAGGACCTGTTCATCCCAAACATTCACCATGCTGAAGTCCTCTCCAAAGTCGAATGCGCTTCCCATCCCGTTCACGGGCACATCCGTGATGTGCTGGTAGTAGGTTTCCACATGAAGCCTCAAGCGATCATTCACAGGATGGTCGTAGCCCAGCACCACATCCTGGGAGCGTGTGAGGCCGATGTCCTGCTCTGGGAACGGTCTGTGGGGTTGCGTGTTGAAGGATTGCCACTGCGGTAGCTGCGACTTGATCCCCGCAGCCAAAGCCAAGGCACGCCCCTTGCGCATGCGCCATTGCAACGCGGCACGCGGTTCGGCAACGGTCTCCTCCGTGAAGGTGAAGTAGGAGAGGCCCATACCGGCCGTGACCTGCAGTTGGTCGGTCAGGCTCCACCGGCCATTCAGCCACGGACGTAGCAACCAGCCTGTGATGTCGGTGTTCTGCACGCTGGTAACCCGGCGCTCCAAGGCGCTGGCCCCAACAGTATAGCGGAACCTGCCGCCCACTGCGCCGTCCACCTGGGCCATGCCCGTGAGCTTCCGCTCGCTGAGCGTTGCCTCAGTGTGGTAGCCCACGCTATAGTCCGGAAGCAGGCTGTCCTCGGTGCGTTGCTGATCATTCTCGGAGATCACCACGGCTGCACGCAGCGTGCTCCGCCCGCCGAGCGGAATGCGGATACGCCCACCTGCGGCGCCCACTTTGGAGGTGTAATCGATGTTGCGGCTATCCTTGTCCACTTGCCATTCCGCAGTGTCGTGTTCAGCCTCGAACACATTGCTGCTGTTGCCGCCCACGCCGAAGAGGTGCGCCTCACCGCGCTTGCCCAAAGGCAGTGCTACATGGAAGGCGAGGTCCTGGAAGTTGATCAGCTCATCGCCGAGGTTCACGCCCAATGCTCCCAAGATGCCCACGGTGGAGTAGCGGTAGTTCACCAAGTAGGAGGCCCGGCCGCCGTTGCCGATCGGACCTTCCGTGGAAATGTCCAGCCCAAGAAGTCCGGCCTGTGCTGTCCATTCCTGTTGGTGCATGTTGCCATTGCGCAGGTGCATGTCCAGGATCCCGCCCAATGCGTTGCTGCGGTCCATGGGGAACACGCCGGTGAGCAATTGGGACGTGCCGAGCATCTGTGCGCTGAGCATGTTCACCCCGCCACCGCTGAGCGTGGGCAGGTCGCTGGCGGTGCCAGCGTTGCCGGTGTGGTTCGGGCTCACGATCTCCAAGCCTTCCAGGGTATATGCATTGGCATTGGGCGAGTTGCCGCGAATGATCAAATGGTTGGCCTGATCATTGGCATTGGCCACCCCCGGCAGGGCGGACACCAACCGGCCGGGATCGAAAAAGGTGGCGGGCCAGCGCAGGCTCTGTTCCACCGTGAAGGACCGAACGCCCAGCAGGTCCGGCTGTTCGCGGGCCATCGCGCTCACGGTAACGGCCCCCAGTTCACTCGGGGCCGGTGAAAGCTCCAAGCGTTGCTCGGCCTGCTTGCCCGCGCGCAGCCACAGCTCGGGTATTTCCAAGGTATCGAAGCCCACTGCTGCAACTCGCAGCGCATAGTGCCCCACGGGTATGGCGGCCATGCGGAAGTGCCCGGCACTATCACTGGTGGCGATCAATGAGACGTTGCCCGGAACGAGCATCACCGCTGCGCCGGGCACGGGCTGGAAGGATCGTGCATCCACCACTTGGCCGGTGAGCACGGCCATGGGCGGCTGTGCGACCGCCAGTAGGGGGGCGAGAAAAAGCAGAAGTGTATTGAACCGCAACAGCTCCTTCGTCAGGTGGAACATGCTGCGATGATACGAAGTGCAGAGGAAGGAGGAGGCCAGCTGCACCCCCGCACTTAAACCGTCATCGCGACGAGGCTCTGCGAGGAAGCGGCACGAGTTTACCTGTCGAGCCAAACCCAATCGTGTAACCATTCCCTCTCCCTCTTCAACGCATCCCATGGTCTCGCCCAACGAGATCCGCGACACGCAGCGGACCCTGAAAGTAGCGCAAGGAATCACCCCACAATGCGTGTCATCGCGAAGGGGTTGGCTGGCGCGGTGGCGCAGGCCAACCCTGAAGCGCCCGGCAATGTAGCGGGTCAGGCAGCTCCGATACGTATCGGTTGGCACCGTCAGGCCAAATGCTCCTTTCGGAGACAGCCATTTTCTGATCCACTGATTTTCTGATCGTCTGATTGACTACGGCATCACCACCAACCGCCCCGTGTACATGGGTTTTCCGGCTGCGGTGGCTGCGACTCCTGCGGTGGCTGAGGCCCTCGAAGCCACCCGCACCACATACGCCCCCGGTGCCAGCATTCCCGCAGGCAGGGAATAGCGCTCCGCGCCCGCAGGCCAAGCCCCTTGCCACACCACGCGCCCGCTGGCATCGTGGATGTACAACTCGGCCTGCGTTAACTGTTCATTTGCGGAAAACACCGTAGCGCCCGCGCTGGGGTTGGGCACAATGGCCAAGGGGCGTGCAGCCTCCAGTTCGTGAATGCCCACCGTACCCTCTTGGAAGAGGATGTCGTCGATATAGTACTGGCCGAGAGTGAATAACCAGCCGGATGCGGCCTTGAAGCGAAGGGAACCCAGCACATTGGGCGCGGGCAGGCCGCTGGGCATGGTGTCAAAGTTCCAGGAACACACCAAGCTGTTGTTCACGAGGAACGAAGCGGTCCGGTCGTCCAGGTCAAAGCCCAAGGTCACGGTGAACCAGGTATTGTGCGGGTAATTGCCGGTGTATGTGGCCCCATTGGCATCGCAGGTCACCGTGTTCATGGTGGACGGGGTGAAAGTGATCACGGCGGCAGGCGCGTCTGAAGCAACATCCTCACCGTGGACCAGCATGAGTATGGCACCCCGCTGCGTTGGAACGAACATGCGCCAGCTCAAAACGTAGCTGCCCCACACATGGTAACCCAGCAAAAGAACTTCGTCCACCGGACCGCCATCGATATCCTGGATCATCTGGACGAATTCCAAGCTGTTGTTCGGGCTGTTGGACAGCGTATCGGTGACGGAAGCGTCCTCATTGGTGCCCGCCACGCCGCTCACCGTGCGCCAATGCACCGGGTCGCTTGCGGCAATGCGGTCGCCCGCCTGCAGGCTGTCGAAGTTCTCCGAAAAGATCACTTGGCCCAAGAGCGATGCCGGCACAAAGGCGAGCAGAAGGAGGAAACCCTTCATTCCAACACAAGCTTGGTACCGGTGAGGATGCGCCGCGCATCACTGATGTGGGCACTGTAGAGACCCGCAGGTTGGCGGGAAAGATCCAAAGGGATGGTCTGCGCCTCTTGGGTGCCCAGTTCCTTGCGTACCACCAACCGGCCCCGAGCGTCGAAGACCTGCAACAGCAGCGTGCCTTCCAAGGGCAAGCCTTCAGGCAACTCCAGCGAGAGGTTGATGCGCCCATTGCTCGGATTGGGCCACGCCCGCAGCGCATGTTCCAGGCCGTACGCGATCTCGTTGATGCCCACATACTGGCAGCCCGGCACCAAACAGCCCTCGGCATCCAGCTTCATCAGCCACATGTTCTGGTCGCTGTAGGGTGCTATGGTGTCGCGGTTCCAGGTCTCACCGGTCAGCACCATACCTCCGTCACTGGTGGGCTCGATGTCCCAAGGGATCTCCGGATAGAGATTGGTCAGGTTGGCGAAATGCGCATAATCCCGCCGCCAAAGGGAATCGCCGTCCGCAGTGAAGCGGTAGATCACGGCCCGGTTCCAATAGATCTGTTGGATGGCCCCACAGGCAATAAAAGTGCTGTCGCTGTCCTGGTAGCCGTCGGTAAAGGTTGCCCATGTGTAGGAAGTCGGCTTGCACTTCAGCCCACTGTACTGCCATTGCAACGCGCCGTCATCGGAATACATGGCCAAGTACATGGTGTTATCATACGGTTGGCCGGGGGGGGGCAGCACATTGGTCTTCCATTCCCCCATGCACAGCAGCTTGTTGCCGAAGACATGCTTCACACCCCACCAATTCCCCCTTGGCTTGGGCTGGGAGGCATGCCAAAGTTCATTGCCTGTGCTATCGATCTTTAAAAGATAGCCTTTACTGTAACTCTTTCCCGCAAGATACATACTGCCGTTTTCGTCCACGGCCATGGAAAGCGATTCCATTTGTGGATACCGTTGGAAGAATTGGACATTGGCCAAGGTGTCCGTGCGCATGGCGTAGGCGCTGTACGGTATGGTCGTACCACCTCCTTCCATACCCGTGAAATAGAAGTGGTTATTTATGGCGATGACCTTACGTGCGTATGCGAATGTGTCGATCAGGATGGGTTTTGTCCAAAGCGTATCACCGTTTCCATCGAAACGGGCGGCCCAAAGTGTATCTAAGGGTTCCCCGCCGGAGAGAGTGTATAGCCCAGTAATAAAGCCATTGTCCCATGGGATGTTTGATACGGGATCAGCATAGCCGCCGAAATTTTCAAATCTAGGCTTATGGATAAAAGAATCAGATATGTATCCTCCTTCGGCGGAGAATGAGGTTACGGCGCAATCTTGCCAAGTCGTATCCAATTGGGTTTGTACCCCGAATACAATATATCCATTAGGAGTTTCCCTGACTGAAGACCCACTAGCGAACCCACTGGATACATTATAATGGGCGATGTTGAAGGTGGTTTGGCCCCGCGCGGCACTTACGGCCCAAAGGAGGCTGGCCGCTATGGCCAGCCTCCAATTTGCCTGCATCTTCATCGTACGATGGAGAACGAGGTGGAAAGCCCGGAACCGCCCATATGGACCTTGTACAACCCTGCTGGCAATGCACTCAGGTCCAAGCGGCTCAAGCCGTTCTCCTCGGCTTGATGCACCAAGAGGATGCGTCCTTGGGCATCCATGATCCGGATCTCATCACCCTTCTGCTCAACCGGCCATTTGAGGTAGGCCTCGGTACTGGCGGGGTTGGGGTAGAGGAGGCGGTACGGATCGGATCGTTGTCCTTGTGTCATTTTGTTCGGGTATATGTACGCCATTGCCAAAGTACTGCGTTCGTTGGTCCGTGGCCTTCCGGTTTGAGCATCGGTCCGCTACAGAAAGGACCGGTGAACGCGTCTCTCACGGCATCACCACCAAACGCCCGGTGTACAAAGTTGCCCCCGCTGCGGTGGCTGATGTGCCCTGAGGCTGAGATGGCTGAGGCCCTCGAAGCCCCGAAGCCACCTGCACCACATACGCCCCCGCCGCCAGCGTTCCCGCAGGGAGGGTATACCGCTCCGCACCCGCAGGCCAAGCCGCTTGCCACACGACGCGCCCGCTGGCATCGTGTACCTCTACCTGCGCGTTGCTCGCAGGCATGTCCATGGAAAGTACCGTGCCGCTCGCCGTGGGGTTGGGTGCCATGGCCAAGGGGCGCACAGCCTCCACCTCGTGTATGCCCACTACGCCAGATCGGAAAACCACGTCATCAATGTGGTATCGCCCCGGACTGAGCCAGGATCCAGATTGTGCTATAAACCTTACGGCACCAAGGATGTTTGGGGCGGACGTGCCACTGGGCATGGTGTCGAACTCCCATGAACCTATTTGTGTGTTGTCGATGCTCAATGTGGCCAACCTCGAATCCAGATCAATGCCAATGGTGACCGTGAACCAAGTGTTGCGCGGATAATTACCTGTGAAGACCTCTCCGTTGGCGTAGACCTCGATGGGGCCTTGCGATGAGGTGCCAGCCGGGTAGAAGGCGAAAATAGCGGCCGGTGCTGCCGAAGGAATGTCCTCGGTATGCAAAAGAGTAATCAACGCACCACCATCATCATGGACATTCATGCTCCAACTCAATACGTAACTACCAGCAAGGTGATAGCCTAAAAGCAGAGCCACATCCCGGGGTGCGCTGATGTTGGCAACGACAGATTGTATGAATGACAAGCTGTTGGGGATGCTTTGGCTCAGACTGTCTTGGATAGGCGCATCCTCCGTGGGGCCGGGCGGGTCGCTCCAGGTGCGCCAGTGTACTGGATCGACCGCAGCGATCTTTTGGCCGACTTCAATGCCGTCAAAATTCTGCGAATAGATCACTTGGCCTATTACCGTGAAAGGCAGGATGGCAAGGAGGAGCAAAGCCGATCTCATTGTACAAAAAGCTTGGCACCGGTGAGGATGCGATGCGCATCACTGATATGCGCACTGTAGAAACCCGCAGGTTGACCCGTCAGGTCCAATGTGATGTCCTGTGCCAATTGCCCGCCAAGGTTCCGGTTGACCACCAAGCGGCCCCGTGCATCGTACACTTGGAGTTGCAAATGCCCCTCCAAGTGCAAGCCTTCCGGAAGGTCCAGCGCCAAGTTGATGCGACCCGTGCCCGGATTGGGCCAAGCCCGCAGCGCATGTTCCAGCCCGTATGCGATCTCATTGATGCCCACATATTGGCAACCGGGGACCAAGCAGCCCTCGGCATCCAATTTCAGCAGCCACATGTTCACGTCGCTATAGGGGGGGACCGTGTCTCCGTTCCAGGTCTCGCCAGTGAGCACCATGCCCCCGTCACTTGTAGGTTCTATGTCCCATGGGATTTCAGGGAATGCGGTTGGATTGACCACATTGCCAAAGTGTGCATAATCCCGCCGCCAAAGGGAATCGCCGTCTGCCGTGAAACGGTAGATAACCGCCCGGTTCCATGCAAGTTGTTGGATGGGGCCACAGACGATAAATGTGCTGTCGCTGTCTTGGTAGCCGTCGGTGAAGAACGCTTTGGTATAGGAAGTCGGTTTGCCCTTCAGCCCGCTGTACTGCCATTGCAACGTGCCGTCATCGGAATACATCGCCAAGTACATGGTGTTATCATAAGGTTCGCCGGGAGGGGGAAGAATATAGGATTGCCATTCACCCATGCAAAGCAACTTGTCTCCGAAGACATGCTTTACGCCCCACCAATTACCCTTTGGCTTGGGCTGATAAGCATGCCACAACTCGTCGCCCATGCTGTCGATCTTGAGCAGATAACCCTTTCCGTTACCAATGTCCCTACTCTTCCCTCCCAAATACATGTTTCCTTGGTCATCGACATCCAAGGTCATGGGCATGTCTAGGGTAGGGTCTAGGCGAAAAAGTTCAATGTTTGCCGAAGTATCCGTACGCATGACGTAGCCATTGTTGCCCAAAAGCACACCTGAAGCTTCTAAGCCAGTGAAATAGAAATGATCGCCTTTAGCTATGGCCTTGACCGCAGATGCAAAAGTGTCCGATAGAAGAGGTTTGGTCCAGAGGGTATCCCCAAATGCATTGAATCGAACTGCAAAGACGGTATCCACAGGTTCGCCGCCGCTGAATGTAGTTTGGCCAGCAACAAACCCACCACTGGGAATTGTGCCTATCGGGTCTTGGCTTCCGAATCCCTCGAAACGAGGACGATGCAAGTAGTATTCATCTACGAACAATCCCGCTTCATTGAAGATAGAAATGCTACAATCCTGATTAACGGTATCCAGTTCAGTTTGTGATCCGAAGACAATATACCCGTCGTGTATTTCCCGCACAGAATATCCTACGGCGAAACCGCTGGACACATTGGAATGGACAATGTCGAAGGTCGTTTGGGCAAAGGATTGAAGGCCCCCCAAAGAGAGGCTGGCCAAAATGGCCAGCCTCATTGCTTGGGTCGCGATCATCTTACGATGGAGAAGGAAACGGAAAGTCCACTACCGTTCAAGTAGACCTTGTAAAGCCCGGCTGGCAGTTTGCTCAGGTCCAAGCGGCTCACGCCGTTCTCCTCGGCTTGATGCACCAAGAGGATGCGTCCTTGAGCATCCATGATCTGGATCTCATCGCCCTTCTGTTCCACCGGCCATGTGAGGTAGGCCTCGGTACTGGCGGGGTTGGGGTAGAGGGCCAGCGCAGGCCGTGCTTTGGTTGCGACCGAGGTTGCGGGTACTAGTCTTGGTGCGGGTCCTTCCCGGGGGAATTGCACCTCTGGCACGTATTCGGTGAAATGGTGGCTAAATAATATCCCACCGGCCATGGCGGCCCCGGCACCGCCGGCACGCATGTGCTGGTCCAGTACATCCACTTCGCTACCGGTCAATTGGTCCCATTGCCCGTCGTGGTCGGCCCCGGCTTTCCACAGGTCGGTATACGTTTGCCAGCCGTTGAGTCTTTCCGCCGGGCCGGTCAGTTCCGTTTCGGCCGCGCTCCAATCCCCGTCGGAGATGTACATGGCCGTTCGGACCTGTGTGTAGTCCGGATCGGTGTCCGTTGCCAGTAGCAAACGCAGGCTGTCCACACCTCCTTCGTAGGTGCTGTCAGTTCCATACATGTAGCCGAGCGAGGCCAATGCTTGCGCCTTCTCCCTCCGGCGCTGCTCGATCTCCTGTTCCATCAACTGTTTCCAATCGGCCCCGGACCCCTCTTGGGCATCGTCCACCACGCCGAAATAGAAGGGACTGAGCAGTTCCTTTGCCAGGGAGATCACTCCGGGGTTCAGTTTCACATTGGCTACCAGCACTTGGGTGAGGTGCCACGGGTCCATGGCGGGTTCCCGTTTCAACATGGTCACCATCACCTCGTCGCTCAACGGGCTATTGGCCAACAGGGTATTGCGCAACGTGCTGCTGGGCAAGGGAGGCTCCTGCTTGATGAGCAGATCGATCAGGTCCGGCTTTTCCCCGGCATCCAAATTTCCGTTGTAGGCATCTAGCGCGGCGTCCAGTTGGCTCTTCGCCAAGTGGTATATTAATACATCGCCCGGTATGGTGTGCTCATGGTCCAATAACCCGTCTCCGCAGGCTCCGTTCGCGGTCCATATACCACCACCATCACTGGTTCCTACTGGAATGTCAGCAAAATCCGGCCATTCGCATTGCACATCGCAAACTGGGTCATCGTTGCGGAACACATTGAGGTGCATGTCATTGTACCAGCCTTGCACGTGGTTCCAAGCGGGGTCAAGGTTCCAGTCCCAGGAATTGGTGCAATTGGCCGTTGTGAGGAAGCGGTTTCCGGAAAGCTGCTGGTTCGGATAACCTTGGTCCGGCTTAATGATGCTGGATTCCAGCAGGGCGATGTCGTAGATGTTGTCCGTGAAATCACCACAGAAAAGGCTCAGGCCGGCGTCGATCTTACCATAACCACCGTTGCGGTGAATGTCCTTCACGATGGAACCTGCATACAATCCGGTGAAGGTGTTGTTGTAGATCTGGTTGTCGGTGTAAACCCAGCTATTGGGGTCCAGCAGGGGTGAAATGCCCTTGAAATAGATACCCACGTTCTGGCTGTTCCCATCTCCGGTGAACGTGTTCCGTTCAATGGTATACCCTTGGGGCTGCCAGAGGTACATGCCGACGGATGGGATCATCGTGTTGCCATCCCCAGGCACGTCAAACTGGTTGTTGGTATAGCGCGAATAGCTCGTGGCCAAGTCATGGATGCCCCATACGTTGCGGGTGAAGTGTACGTTGTTCACCGTAGAGGGTGCCAAAGCACCCGCAACATTGACCACGCCATAGGTCAGATTGTCGATCGTGCCACCGTTCACGTTCACTTGCCCGTTGAATGCCAGTACACCGATCCCGTTCATCAATGCCGGGTCCCCGGATTGGTTCAGGAAGCTGCAGTTGTTAAAGTAGACGATCCGGGTGTTGCTGATGAGGGCATTTGCGTAGGGAGGGGCCAGGTCCGGCCTGTCTGTGTCGGTGATGAAGGTGGTGGTGGTGAAGGAAGAGTGCTGGGAATTCGGGTAGTTGGCGATGCGAACCCCGGTAAGGCAGTTCTTGATGGTGCTGGAGTAGGCACGAACGATGCCGCCGGCATATCCGCCCGCCGGATAATTGCCACTTTCCCTCTCGCACCACACGCCCACTACCGCGTTGGCCACGGTGGTGTTGGCGAGGTACAGGTAACCTTGAGCACCGTTGACCATAGGGAATTGGCTCGCCGTGGTGTTGCCCTCCACGCGGATACCGGGCCAGCGCCTGGGTTCGCAATTTTCATCCAATGTGCCCTGTAGAAGGCAGTTGGTGAACTTCACGAATGCGCCACGTTCTATTATCAAACGTGCGGTAGGAGCGAACCGCCAGTCCATGTCCTGCACATAAAGCCGGGCCCCGGTATGGACGATGTAATCCTGCTCGAAGTAGGCATGGCCAACGAAGCCCGTGCTACCCGGAGGCGCCGGGCACAGGATCGGGTCCGTAAGTTCATTGTCGTCCGGGGTCCACGGATCGGCCTGTGTAGTGGTTCCGCTGAAGTCATTGAGATGGCTGGCCTCCGGGATCCTCTCATTATCCTGGCAGCATTCCTGCCGTTGCAGGTTCGGTATCTGCTGGTCGCGGTAGTTCTGTTTGTCCATCAGGTACTGGTTCCACCCCGGTGTTTCCGCAGTGGACAAAATGGAGTTCGGAGGCGGTGCCAACGGGGTCGTCCCGGCGGAAACCGATGCGGTCCAGGTGAAGGTGGGGGATCCCGGATTTTCAATGTCGTTCAGGCAGCCGATGCCACTGGCGGACGGGAAGTACATGGACCAACCAACACCCCCGGGACCTTTGTTGCAGGCGATCTGTCCATATCCGAACGCGTTCATGCCGGAAAGCCCCAATTGGGCCACCAGGTCATGTACCGTGTAGGAGGCGTCCAGCATGTCGATGTAGCCAATGTAGGGTACTGATGCTTGGGCGAAATACAGGTAGCGTCCGCTGGGGCTGAAGGCAAGGCCATGTACGGTGCCGGCGCCCTGATGGCTGGAGGTGAGGTCGGTATTGATGGAGGCGAGCACTTGGTCGGTGACCTGTATGCCGGTGAAGGTGACCTGGGAGATCTCGATGGATATATTGTTTGGATCGTTGAGGGGGTACGCATGGTTGTTCACTGTACGGGCCAAACGCACCACCCCGTCGGTGCTTCCCTTGGAAACGGCATTTGCACCGGACCAGACGAGCACATCGTCGTCAGGGGAATTTCCAAAGGACCGGAACCACTGCAAGGGGGCAATGCCTTGGTTGCTGATGCTGCCATATTTATAATAGCTCGCCGTTTCCACGAAAAGGGTACGGGGTTCCGCGTTCGCCGGGCCGTCCAACAGGCACAGGTGGGCATTCTTTGAGCGGGTCGCGGTGGTCCCGGTGCTTCCCAATACGCAGGTGCAGGCCAAGTCCACTTGCGGGGTCGTTATCCCCAAGCTGTAAGCTTGCATTTGGTCCGCCATGTTCGGTACGGCCTGGTCCACATCGGCAAGGTCCCACACTGCTCCTTTGCGGTCGGGGTAGTACAGGCTGGGTTTGGAAAGGTCAAGGACGGAATAGCCCAGCGAGTTGTATTCGCCCACCGTGTTCCCACCGATGATGAAGTACTTGTCGCAGGTGCCCGGCATGGGGGTTATCAAGATCTCCTGCAATCCTTTCACCAAGCAGTTGCGGCAATTCTGGGGGTCGGCGTCATTGTCCGCCATCAGGTATCCGGCCTGGTCGTAGATGTTACCGTCCACCACAAAGAAAAGCAGCTTGCCGGTTTCATCGTACTGCGCGTTCTGGGAGTATTGCGCCGGTGTGCCGGTATAATCATTACCCGTAGGCAGGCTACATGCGGACATCGGACCTTGGGGGTCGTTGAAGTCCAACAGCTGTCCGCCGTTGCTCCAGAGATTATCTTGAGCCATCAGCAAACCCGCGCCCACCAAGGGGTTCAGCGGGGGGGGGCTAGGAAAGCCGCTACCAGTAAGCCTTTCAGAAGGTTGTGCGTTTTCATTTGAGGGTTTGGTTTTGGGGTATGACAATGCTATGACAGAATGAAGCCCACAAATGTTATTAGGGTGCAGCATGATTTTTGCTGCGGTTCTTAGAGTGCTCTCATAATTATTCCAAAATACCGAGCTGGGTATTGCATGTCTGGAGCTGGCACGATATTTAGTGGATCGTCCAAAAAATAGTTTTCAACAGCTGCTCTTTGCTGAAGCAAGCTCCCCTTTTCGGGGGATGAAGTGCGGCTGTATTAGTGGATCACGGTCGGCGGAAGATGCTGGTCCTCTAATTTTCTGATCGTCTGATCGTCTGGTCCCCAAACATCCTTCGCAGTCGCCGCCCATCCGCCCCATTCGGCCACAGGTCCATGAAGGAGGAACCCGTAATGCGCATGAACGCGATGGTCTGGTACACCGCATTGATGCAGTAGGCGAGCGTGGCGGTTATGGCCGCGCCTTCAAGCCCGAACACCGGGATCAATGTCAGACCTGCCGCGATCGTTACCACGAGTCCCAGCCCGGAGCCGATCACGTTATGGATGTTCCGCGCCGTGCCGCTGAAGAAATGGCTGTATGCCTGCGAAGCCGCCATGCTGAGGATCCCCGGGATCAGCAGGGCGATCAACGGGGAAATGCCCACTACTTCCGGACCAAAGACCCACTGGAAGACGGATGACGGAAGGAGCACCAGCACCGCGACAACGGCGGTGGCAAAGGCCATGGAGGTCTTGAGGAAGGTGAGCGTCAACAGCCGTTGTCCTTCCATTCCTTCCGTGTTGCTGATCTTGCTGTAAAGCACTACGGCCAAGCTCTTCGGCACCAACCAAGCGCCTTCCGCCAGTTGGTTGGCGACGGTGTAGATCCCCAACGCCGCAGTGTTCTGGAATTTCTCGATCAGCCAGTACGCCAATCGATAGTTCATCAGTTGCATGCCATTGGCCATTTGCACGTATGCGCCTTGGCGCACCAGCAAACGCAACACCTTCACGGGTGGCGCAGCATGTACGGCTACGTTCCTGCGCATGGCGGCGATGCTCAGCACCAGCGCAACCGCAATGGACAAGTACGAGGCCGTGATGAACACATGGGCATCGGCTCCGGGATCGCGGGCGAGAAAGGCAAAAGCCGCCACCAGCACCAGCGCTTGCACCACAGCGATCAGGTTGTTCGCCCGGATCCGCTGCTGGCCGATGAGCACGCTGAGGTGTATGGCGTGGACCCCTTGCAGGAAGGCCAGCACGGCCACAGGCCCGGCGTAGCCTTCCGGCACCAGTGCGAAGAGCTCCACGATGCCATAGCCGGCCACCGCCGCGATCACGGCCCAGAGGTAGCACGGCCGCAACAAGCGACCCAGCGCCACGCGGGGCACCAAGTACACCAAGGCACTTCCCCCAACCAGGTCCATGCCCAAGCGTACCAAGGTGATCCCCAGCACGATCAAGCCGATGGTGCCCAGCCCCGTGGCACCCAGCCGATGCCCGGCGATCACCGCTACCAGCAAGCCCATCGCCGTGGTGATGATGCGTGCCGCAATGGTGCCGGAGATCGCCTTCAACATGCTTCACTGGTGATCACGAACGCTTTTCGTTCCCCGCTTTTTCGATGCCTTGTTGCCGGCCTTGCGCTTGGTTTTTCCGGTAGGGGAACGCATGCCATCCACCAATGTGATGTCGCCCACCTTGCTGAGCGTGCGGAGGCCATGCGACCAAGGTCCCTTCAAGGGCTCGATGTACTTCACGGGTTCTTCGTGGAAGCGCGTGGGGGAGAGTTCGGTTACGTGGTTCAGCGCGATGCGGCCGCCGGGGGAAATGCTGCCGTCGCGGGCAGGACGCCACAGTTGCCCTTCGTACCGAAAGGGCGTGCCGGCAGGGCGGGAGGAGGCCAGGTCCACTTTGATCGGATTGAGCAGGTGGGCGGTGTACGGACCCTCCAGGCGGTCGGCATGATAGGCACAGAGCATCGCGTCCTCCAGCGGGGCGAGCGTGCCGAACAGCCACCACCGCCCGTCATGCTCGAAAAGCGTCGGCGAGTACAGCCCTTCTTGGAGCAAGGTGGAGACAAAGGTCAACGAGGAACGGTCCTCATCGAGCAAATAGAGGTCCACCCGACCGGTGGACACTTGTTCGGGCACGGCAAGGATGGCCCCCCCCTGTTCCACGATGAACGGATAGGAAAGGGAGCCGTCGCTTTCCAACACCGTCCGCGACCGCTTCAGGTTGTTGTCCTTCTTCGGGCGCAGCCGCCCGATAAGGCCCTTGCCCATCTTCAGGTCGAATTTCTCGTACAGCACGTTCAGCCTTCCTTGGTCCACCAGGCCGAACGGAGTGGAACGGTACTGTCCGGCGGCAGGCGGGGGCAGCCAGCGTACGTTCAGGCTGGGCTCATCCTTAAGCAGCGTGCCCACCGGGTGGGGAAGCACGCCGATGTTCCATTCCTCGCTTGTGCTTTCCGCAGAGGCCTTTGCCAGCCGCTTGCCCGCCCCTTGCTTCAGCAGCACGCGGAGCATTTCAACATTGCCCGGCTGGCGGTTGGCGCGGGCGATCGGTCCGGCATCCGCACCAGCAGCAGCATCCGCGTCGCCTGCGAGCAGGGCTCGGCAGACCTGGGCGGGCCAGAGGGAGCAGCAGAGGAGCACACCACCGGCCGTCGCATCGATCGATCCAAGGAAGGTGGGGAAGCGACCGCTCCGGAGAACGGATCCGCCAGCCTCGGTGAGCCGCACCAGCTTGGCCACAGTGCTGCGGGAATCGTGGAACGCTTCCCACAAACCGGGCACGCCCTGCACCTGTCCGGTGGTATCGCCATGGTGGATCCGCCAGACACCCGAACGAGGGAGTTGCAACAGTGGTGCAGGGAGTTCCCCGGCGGTGAATTGAAGCAATATGTCCAGGCGGTACGGTTCCAGTTCTTGCAAAAGGTCAGCCTCGGACCGGTCGGTTGCTTTTATTCGGTGTAGTCCCTCGAGCACAGCAGCGCCGTCCTCCATGCGCAGTGCCGAGGTGCGCGAGGGGCGTTGCAGCCACCATCGGTAGAGGATGGAAGTGTTGCCTCTCGAAGGGGGCCTCGTCTCCAGCACCAAGGTGAGTTCCACCCCGGTGACGCGCTGGAGTTCGCGCACACATTCGGCCTGCCAATGGAGCAGTTGCGGACCATGGCAGACGATGCCGATGCGAAGGACCCGTTCAGCCATGGGCTATCGCTTCACGGTAAACGGCATCAAAGCCTTTGGCCACCGCCTGAGGGCTGAACCGCTGGCTCACGCTGGCGCGGATCACTGCGGGCGAATAGCGGCCATGCTCTTGTGCCATGCGGATCATCGCATCGCGCAGCGCATCATCGTTCCCCACGGGGATCAGCACTCCGCTCTCCGGCGTGATGAACGATTCCGGCCCGCCACAGCGCGTGGCGATCACCGGTTTGCCCGAGGCAAGCGCCTCGCCGGTGACCACGCTGAACGTTTCGAAGTTGCTGTTGATGATCACCGTGCCCGTGCTGGCCATCGCGGTGAGCACATCGGCCTGCGGCAATCGGCCAAGCCAGCGGACACGGGGGGCAACACCAAGGTGGTCGGCAAGTTGATGCAGCAACTCGCGGTCCGGGCCATCGCCGATCACCTCCAAGTGCAGGTCATGACCGTGGGCGCGTGCGGAAGCCAAGGCTCGAAGCGTACCGCTCACATTCTTGGTACTGTCCACAAGGTCCGCCACCATCATGAAGCGGTCATGCGGCCCCGGGGGGGGCAGTGGCCTGTCCATCCCGGATATCACGTTCGGAACCACCACATGGTCCCTGCCCAGACCGGCACGCTCCAGCGAGGCGGCAAGGTGTGCGCTCACCGCTGTGGTGCGTGCTGCATGCCGGAAGAGGAAGCGATCGATGGCTTTTGCCATGCCGCTCTTGCCTTGCCACGTGCCGTTCAGGTGAACACTGCTTTGCTCACTCGCCATGTAGGGGATCTTCCACCTCCGGGAAAGTAGGAATGCGGTGTGCACCGGCCGGGTGAGGATGTGTGCATGGACGAGGTCGGGCAGGCCGCGCTCATGGAGCAAACGGGCCACGCCGGCCCGGACAGCACGGCGATAGCGGATGTAGTTCAGGATCTTGCGTACAGGCATGAAGCCAAGGGTACTTGGCCGATAATAGCAGCGCAGCTCCCATGCACCATCGGTCTGGTCCAGTATTTCCCCGGGTGCCACGGGCAAGATCAACGGGCACGGATAGATCACGCTCACTTGGTGCAATTCGGCCACGGCCATCATCTGCTTCCGGATGAAATCGCCCAGCTGGGGGTCGGGCAGCCCCGGGTACCATTTGGGCAGGACGAGGACATGCATACCAGCGCAAAGTAACGTGGACCCGTGGCACGGAGTATATTTGCGGCCCGTTTGGCGCTTTGTCCAACGGAAATGGTGGATGTAGCTCAGTTGGTTAGAGCGCCGGATTGTGATTCCGGAGGTCGCCGGTTCAAGCCCGGTCTTCCACCCTTAAATGCGAAAACCCCGAAAGGGGTTTTTTGCATTTAAGGGTGGAAGACAGCCGCGACAGCGGCTACCGGCCGCGCAGCGGCAGGTGGATTGAAATTTATCCCGCGCTGCGACGCGGGAAGCCCGGTCTTCCACCCTGCATGAAGCCCCGAAAGGGGCTTTTTGCATGGGGGAAGACCGCCACGATAGCGGTTATCAATCGCGAAGCGGGGGTAACCCCGAGGTCTGCTTCGTGAGACCTTGGGTTCAGGTGGCGGTTCCCGGCACAACATGCTTCCTGTTTGCCAGTACCGTTGCCAGCGTCCACGGCACGCGCTTTACGAAAGGTGCCTGCCGTACCGGGCAGTCCATGATCTGGCATACCGGACAGGACGCAGGCACACAGGGATCCGTATGGATGAAGAACTCCACTTCGCGACCGGACGTGCGGTTCACCAATTCCTCCATGTCCTTGATCTCCGCGTGGCTGCTCTCCAAGGTGTAATACCACGGAAGGGTGACGTGGGCATCAATGTGCAAGGTGCTGCCGAACTTGATCACCCGGAAATTATGGACATCGATCCATTCGGGTCGGCGGTTGGCATCGATGATCCGCACCAGCTCATCGGCCACGGTCATGTCCGTTTCGTCCATGATGCCACCGACGCTTCGCCGCACCATCCGGATGCCCTGCCAGATGATGAGGAGGGCGAACCCGATGGCGAAGAGACTATCCAGCCAGAGCAGGCCGGTCAGCTGGATCACTATCAGGCCCAGCACGAGCGCTGCGCTGCTCCATGCATCCGAGAGCAGGTGTACCCCGCTCGCCTCCATCGTCAGGGAGTGTGCCTGCCTTCCCCGTTTACGCAGCACCAGGCCGAGGGCCAAGTTGGCGGCACCCGTGCCCGCGATCAACAGGGTACCCGCGCCGAGGTGCTGGATCGCCACCCCGGAAAGCCACGCATCGATGGCGCGATGGATGATCAGCCCGCCTGCCAGCGCTACCAACGACCCCTCCAGGGCGGCGCTGATGAATTCCACTTTTCCATGTCCGTAGGGATGTTCCCGGTCGTGCGGTTTCGCCGCGAGCGTCAGGCTGTACAGGGCGAAGCCGCCAGCAGCCACGTTCACGATGCTCTCCAAGGCGTCGCTGAGCACGGCATTGCTTTGCGTGAGGCGCCAGGCAACAAACTTTACCACCATCAGCAAGATGCCCGCCAGCAGCACCCCGGCCTGCATTCGCACATTCCCTCGCGGTGACCCCATGCTGCCAAGGTAAACGCCTTCCCTCGCGTTGCTTAATCTTGCACCCCGCATCAGACCGTTTTGGGTTTGCAAGGAACTCCTGTATGAAACCGATCAGTCTTTTTACCGACCTGCTGAACAATGAGCGCACAGCGGGCATGCTGCTCGTGATCTGTACGATCATTTCCCTGCTGCTGGCCAATTCCCCGGCCGGGGAAGCTTATCTGGCCGTCTGGCACCTTCCCATGGCAGGCAAGTATTTCGAGTATTGGATCAATGATGGGTTGATGGCCATCTTCTTCCTGATGATCGGGCTGGAACTGGAACGGGAGATCTACATCGGTGAGCTTTCCGATCGCAAACAGGCGATGTTGCCCATCATGGCCGCTTTTGGCGGAATGCTCGTTCCCGCAGGCATCCACATGCTCCTGAACCATGGCACACCCACCGCTTCGGGCGCCGGCATCCCCATGGCCACCGATATCGCCTTCGCCATCGGCATCCTGGCCTTGTTGGGCGATCGTGTTCCCCTCGCCCTCAAGGTTTTCCTTACGGCCTTGGCCGTGATCGACGATCTCGGTGCGATCTTCACCATCGCCATTTTCTATTCCACCGGTATTGATTGGGCCTATCTGGGCGGGGCCATGGGCATCCTGTTGATCCTTTTCATCATGAACAGGGCCAAGGTGATGAACCTGATCCCCTATTTGGCGCTCGGCGTGGTGATGTGGTACCTGATGCTGCACTCGGGCGTGCATGCCACCGTCACCGGGGTGCTGGTGGCCTTTGCCATTCCTTTCGGCGATGGCAGCCGGAAGTCCATCTCTGCACGGCTCCAGCATTTCCTGCACCGCCCCGTCTCCTACGTGATACTGCCCCTCTTCGCCCTGGCCAACACCGGAATCGTTCTCGAAAGTGATTGGTTCGACCACCTCTTCACCCTGAACGGCTACGGGATCTTCCTGGGTCTCGTGGTGGGCAAGCCACTCGGTATCGGACTTTTCTGTTTGGCCACCATTGGACTGGGCGTCTCCACACTGCCACCCGGGATCAATTGGAAGCAGCTCCTGGGGGCGGCCATGTTGGCGGGGATCGGCTTTACCATGTCCATCTTCATCACCCTGCTGGCCTTCGACGACCTGGAACACGTGGTGTCCTCCAAGACCACCATCCTGGTCTCATCCCTGTTGGCGGCCGTCATCGGCTTTGCGTGGCTGCGATTTGTGCTCCCGCACCGGCCGCCCGCGAATGCCGCCGTCGAGGAGGAAGCTGGTTGACCGCCCGAGGTCCAGTTCGCGGAAGGAACGCTACCGGCCCTCGATTACATTTGAGGCCCTAGCGGAAAACCATTCAAATGGAAGTGAGATTGATCGAAGCGGCCTCGGAGATCGGTGCCGGAACGCGCGGTACCAGCATGGGCATGAGCGCATTGCGCGTGGCTGCTTGGAAATCGGGAAGCGAGCTTTTCGGCCATGCCGAGGAAAGCATCCTGCGCGACGAGAACGATGTGCTCTATGAGGACGACAAGGATTCGCCCAATGCCCACCACATCGACGGCCTCATCCGTTTCGAATCGGACCTGGCCTATGAGGTGTATAAATTCCTGCGGAACAACATCTTCCCGATCGTCATCGGCGGGGACCACTCCATCGCGATCGGATCGGTCTCCGGCACCAAGATGGCATTCCCCAATGAACGTATTGGCGTGATCTGGATCGATGCCCATGCGGACATGCACAGCCCATGGACCACGCCCAGCGGCAACGTGCATGGCATGCCATTGGCCCTGCTGATGAACATCGAGATGAAAGGCCAGAACCGGCCCAGGATGTTCACCTTGGACGTGTGGGACCGCCTCCGGAAGATCGGCTCCAGTGGACCCAAGGTGCTGCCGGGAGACCTCGTGATCATTGGCTTGCGCGACTATGAGGCGGAGGAAGCGGCGATCATCGAAGAGCACAACATCAAGGTGATCACCGTGAAGGAGCTTCGCGAAAAAGGTCCCGATGCCATCGTGAAGGAGACCTTGACCTACCTCGGCGGCTGCGACAAGCTCCATGTGAGCTTCGATGTGGACAGCTTGGACCCGAGCATCTCCGTGGGCACCGGAACCCCGGTACCGGACGGTCTTTTTCTGGACGAGGCCCGCGGTCTGCTCACCGGATTCTGTGCCGAACCCAGGACAGTGACCTTGGACGTGGTGGAGATCAACCCGGCCTTGGACACCCGGAACGCCATGGCCGAGAACGTGCTCACCGTGATGGAGCCGTTGTTCCCCATTCTTCGTGCCCGCTGACCCCGATCCGCCGTGGCAGCTCCAATACGTCCTCATGACCAGGTCGCCGGGAACGTGATCCTGGTCCGGCCGGTGGGGTTCCGGTATTCCTCGGAGACAGCGACCACCAACGGGTTCCAACGGGACCTTCCGGGGCCTGACGTGCAGTACAAGGTGGAACAGGAGTTCGATGCGCTCATCAATTCCTTGACCGCATCTGGCATCGGCATCACCGTACTCGATCCGAGAGATCCCTCGGCACCCGATGCGGTTTTTCCGAACAATTGGTTCAGCACCGACGAGGAAGGGCGCATCGTGACCTATCCAATGGCCGCGGCCTCCCGACGCTCCGAACGCGATCCAGAACTGGGCAAGGCATTGGCGGAATTCGGGTTCCGGAACAAGGGAACCCTCGACCTGAGCCATTGGGAAGAGCAACACCTGGCCTTGGAAGGTACCGGCAGCATGGTGCTGGATCGGAGGACACATACGGCATACGCAGCCCTATCACCGCGAACATCCGGGCAGGTACTGGATGCGTGGTGCAGGGAGATGAAGTATGAGCCCATCGCCTTCACGGCTACCATGGACGGCACCAAGGGTGGGCAGCCCGTGTACCACACCAACGTCCTGATGAGCATCGGGGATCGCTTTGCCGTGATCTGCATGGAAGCCCTCCCGGACCTCAATGAGCGGCATCGTGTGGCAGCCGGGCTGGCGGAGTCCCGCAGGGAGCTTGTCCTGATCACGTTGGCACAGATGCATGCCTTCGCGGGGAATATCCTGCACCTGCGAAGCGGGAAGGGCGACTTTGTTTTCCTCTCCGAACAGGCCCGTGGTTCATTGCTGCCCGACCAGGTCCGCCAATTGGGAAAGCACGGGGAGCTGGTGCCGGTGGCCATTCCCACCATTGAAACGATCGGCGGAGGCAGCGTGCGCTGCATGCTCGCGGAGAACTTTCTTCCTTTGCGCGCATAGACCGATCCCCGGATACCATGTTCCAAGACCCCCTCCAGGCCCAACTGCTGCCCGCGTTGCAAGCCGCTTTTCAGGAACTCTTCCAGCATGCGCTGGACCCCAAGGCCATCGCGTTCCAACCCACCCGGCCGGAGTTCGAGGGGGATGTCACGATCAATGTGTTCCCTTTTCTCAAGCTCAGTGGCAAGGGGCCGGAGCAGACCGCCACCGCCATCGGGAAGCACCTTCATGCGCACGTGGACGTTGTGGAGCGTTTCAACGTGGTGAAGGGCTTTCTCAACATCGTGATCGCGGATGCCTACTGGACCGATTTTCTGCGGGAAGCAGGGGAGAAGGGCATTCTGCAATTCCCTTCCTCCGGAGACCAGGTAATGGTGGAGTATTCCTCGCCGAACACCAACAAACCATTGCACTTGGGGCACGCCCGCAACATCTTCCTCGGCGATTCCGTGAGCCGCATTTTGCAAGCGGCCGGGAATGACGTGGTGCGTGTGCAGATCGTCAATGACCGCGGCATCCACATCTGCAAGAGCATGGTGGCCTGGCTGAAGTTCGGCAACGGGGAAACCCCGGAAAGCAGCGGCCTCAAGGGCGATAAGCTCGTGGGCAAGTACTACGTGGCCTTCGATACGGCGTGGAAGGCCGAGGTAGCGGAGCAGATCGCGGCAGGAATGAAGGAGGACGAGGCGGAGAAGCAGGCACCGATCATGCTGGAAGCCCAGGAAATGCTCCGAAAATGGGAAGCGAACGATCCGGAGGTCCGCACCCTCTGGGCGAAGATGAACGGCTGGGTCTACGATGGCTTCAACGCCACGTACGCACGCATGGGTGTGGGCTTCGACAAGATCTACTACGAAAGCGACACCTACGTGCTGGGCAAGAAGGACGTGATGGACGGCCTTGAAAAGGGCGTGTTCTACAAGAAAGAGGACGGGAGCGTGTGGGTGGACAACACCCCGGACGGCCTCGATGAAAAGGTGCTGATGCGCGGTGACGGGACCAGCCTCTACATGACGCAGGACATCGGCACGGCCATCAAGCGGTTCGAGGAGTTCCCCGGCCTGAAAAGGCTCATCTATACCGTGGGCAACGAGCAGGACTATCACTTCAAGGTGCTCTTCCTGATCCTGAAGAAGCTCGGCTATGCATGGGCCGAAGGGCTGTACCACCTCAGCTACGGCATGGTGGACCTGCCCACGGGCAAGATGAAAAGCCGCGAAGGCACCGTGGTGGATGCCGACGAGCTAATGGAGGAGGTGGTCCAGGAGGCACGCCTGGCCGGGGAGGAGCTGAGCAAGCTCGATGATTTTTCGGAGGATGAAAAGACCATTCTGTTCGAGCAGATCGGCATGGCCGCCCTGAAATACTACCTGCTGAAGGTGGACCCGAAGAAGCGCATGCTGTTCGACCCCAAGGCCAGCATTGATCTGCAAGGGCATACCGGGCCGTTCATCCAGTACACGTATGCAAGGATCCGCAGCTTGCTGCGCAAGGCGGGGGAGAAGTTCCCAGTTGTCAGTTCTCAGTTGTCAGGCGTTCAAGCGTCGGCAGCAGGACAACCGACAACTGACAGCTATCAACTGAACCAAGAGGAACGCACCGTCATCAAGCTGCTGCACCAGCTACCTGCCGTGCTGAACGAAGCGGCCACGAAATTGGATCCCTCTTCCCTCGCCAATCACACCTTCGAACTGGTGAAGGCCTACAACGGCTTCTACCAGACCGTTCCCGTGCTGAAGGAAGAGGACGGGACCAAACGCAACTTCCGGTTGGCGCTGAGCAATGCCGTGGGCAGCGCGACAAAAAGGGCCTTATGGTGCCTCGGGATCGAGGTGCCGGAGCGGATGTGAGGATAAGCCACCTACGCAGGCATCGGTTTGAAGGGGCTTCGTGCCCTTCGTGCCCTTTGTGGTACTTCCATGTCAGAACTTCGGGCACGGTACCGCCCGGTACCTCCGGTTCTTGTTGTGCTTGGGCCATTCGTAGATCACCGAGATCTCGTGCGCACCACCGCTCTTCATGGTCAGCTTGGATACGGTGACGTCATAGCTGTAGACGAGCCGGAGCTGGTAGGGCGTCTCATAGCCGAACATCAGGACCACGGCATCATCGTTCGGATAGCCGGGTTGGTACGCCTTCAGCGCCGGAAGGCCGCGATACCACATGCCGAAGGTCACCGTGTTGTAATCAACATAGCCGCCAATGTCCAACTGGTCCCACTTCTCCTGGGCCTTGTAATGTGCAGCCAGGGTCATTTGGGTCTCGCTGTGCCTGAACGCTCGGCCGTCCAATGCAAAGCGGTAGCCGGCGTGTATGCTTGTTCGCATCGGCAGGTGGGCATCGCCATCCAGGAACAGGCTCTGTTGGGGTTCGTTCAAGTGGTTCACCGAGAAACCCGCCCAGAACTGCTCGGAGTAGTAGAGCCCCCCGGCGGAGAAATCGAAGTAGGATACGCTTTGCAACATGGTCGGCTCGATCGAGGTGGGGGCGTTGTCCCGGATCATCTGGTCCGCGAAGAGCATGTTCCGCGGATCGAAGGAGCGCATGGTGTAGCCCACGCGCATGCCACCCCTGATCGCTTGGCGGCGGTTCAACCGCGCCTCGTAGGAATAGCTCAGGGCGGCCTGGGTGAAGCTCAGGCCGAACGAACCGGCCCGGTCGTGCATCACCATTCCTCCGATGCCACTGTTCACGGCCGCACTGCGGTGATCGTAAGTGATCGCATAGGTCTTGTATCCCGGTCCGATCGCGGGCCACTGCAAGCGGTAGTTCAGCCCGATGCGGTCCTGGGGGGTGTTGCCCGTTAGCGCGGGGTTCAGGTACAGCGGTGCCGCGTAGAACTGGGACAGCTGCGGGTCCTGAGCGGTCGCACGCACTACCAGGAGCACGGCCAAGGCCGACAGAATATGTGTGCGAAAGCGCATCTGCTATCGGAACAGGGTGAGGTCGCCTGTTCGTTGTACTTCCTTGTTGTCCGTGAAGCGCACCCAGAGCTGGTAGACATAGACGTCCTGCTGGCTGATGTGCCCCTTGTAATAACCGTCCCAGCCGTGGTTGATATCGTTGCTCTCGAACACCAGTTCACCCCAGCGGTTGAACACTCGCATGCGGAAGTCCTTCACGAAACGGACAAAGGGGTAGAACACGTCGTTGCTGAGGTCCATCGGGTCGAATGACCCGCCACCACCACCATTCGGATCGGGCGTGAAGGCGTTGGGGACCGTCACGTCGTAAACGGGGTTGATCTGCACTTCATGGTCCACACTGCTGGTGCAACCGTGATCATCCGTTACCTGCAGCGATACCTGCCAAGTGCCGGGCTCCAAGTAGTGGTAGGCCGGATCGGGATCGATGCTCATACCGCCGTCACCGAAGCTCCAATCCCACGTATTGATCGAACCGGTGGATTGATCGGTGAACTGCACATCGGCATGGTCGGCATCGGTCTCCCACGGGTCTGCCGTGAAGGCCGCCACGGGAAGCGCATAGGCGTGGACCATGCCGGTGTTCAAGGCGTTCGCCACGCAGCCCAATGGCGTGGTGACGGTCAACGAGACGGTATAGTCCCCGGCCTGATACACGTGTACAGGCATCATGGAAGTGCTGGTGGTGCCATCGCCGAAATGCCAGAGATAGGAGACGGGTTGGTTGGTCAGACCTGCCGGGAAGTGCGCGGTGACCGGAGCACAGCCCTCGGCGAGGATGGATGGAAGCGTGATCGCCGGAGGCGCTTCCACGGTGATGGCGACGGTGCCCTGGAGGGTGTTCGCGCAAGCATCCGTGGCGGTCACGGTCAGGTTCCTACTGGATGTTGCCGGTACACTGAAGGGTCCGTTCCCGGTTGCTGGAAGTTGTGGCCAGGTGATCGACACATTGCCCGGATAGCCCGTAAGCCAAGCTCCCACCGTGGCCGTTCCTCCAGGGCAAAAGGCTGTGTCCCCGTACGTGTGGAGCGTGGCCAGTGATAGGTCGAGCACCGACACCGGAAGGTCCAGCATGGGTCCCGGACATCCGGCCTGGTCCACTACGGACACATGCACCACTTGGGTGGCGGGGAACGAGTACTGGAGCGTATCCCCGGTGCCCATGCCCGCCCAGGTGATCGTATAGCCGCCAGACCCACCTGAGGCCTGGGCGGTGAGCGGTACGGGCGTGTTCACGCAAACCGTGTCGTCCACTTGCGCCGTGAGCGTGATCGGGGTTGGTGCGGCCAAGGTGGCGGTGGCCTGTGACTGGCAACCGTTGGCATCCGTTACCACCACGGTATAGGCGCCGGGAGGCAATCCAAAGGCGGTGGAGGTGGTCTGTCCGTTCGTATTGCTGCTCCATTGGAAGGTGTAGCCCGGCGTTCCGCCCGAAGGTTGCACACTGGCCGAGCCATTGCTTCCCCCGACGCAGGCCGGTGGCGTCGCTGTCACGTTGGCCGCGCTCAGGACCGTTGGTTCCGTGATGAGGACGGATGCCGTGGTATCACAACCGTAGCTGTCGGTAACATGTACGGTAAACGTTCCGGCCGCAAGGCCGCTGGCTGTTGCGGTGGCCTGCGCTGAAGGGTCATCCCAGAGGTAGGTGAACGTGGGATCGTTCGGGGTGAACTGGGCGCTTCCCGAATGGTCGCCGTTGCACGCGAGCGGGTTGTTGCCAGTGGCCGCTCCGAAGAAGCTGGTGGGCAAGGTGATGTGTACGGTATCCTGATCGGCAGGGCAGGTGCTGTTCCCCGTGGTGGTGAGCACGAGGTCCACGCCGTTGGCCATGATCTCGGCTGAACTGGGCATGTAGCTCTGCTGAAGTCCGGTGCCGCTGAAGGTCCCGTTGCCGCCGGACCAACTACCACCCGTGGCGTTGGTGACGCTGCCGCTGAGCTGCACCGGCAGGGAACTGTAGCACCCGATGAGGTCGGCCCCGGCATTGGCCAGGTTCGGCTGCCCAAGAGCTTGGATGGTGGCGCTGCCCTGGGCGGGCGCACAACCGTTGATATCCGTTACACTGAGCGTGTAGCTTCCCGCACCCGCAAGGATCGTGGCCGTGGTGTCCCCGTTGCTCCAGGTATACTGGTAGGGTGCCGTTCCTCCGGTCACCGTAGCCGTAATGCTGCCATCACTGTTGCCAGCGCATTGTTCGTCCACCACGGCCAAGTTCGCGATCGCAAGTGCAGCGGGTGCCGTGATCACTGTGCTCATGGTGGTATCGCAGCCGTAGCTGTCCGTTACCAGTATGCTGTAGTTCCCGGCGGAAAGGCTTGTGGCCGCGGCGGTGGCCTGCGCCGAGGGGTCGTCCCAGAGGTACGTGAATGAGGGGTCGTTCGGCGTGAAGGTGGCCGAACCCGTTGCCGTTGCATTGCACGTGGCGTTCACTGCGCTTACATCGGCAGTAAAGAAGCTGGTGGGCAAGGTGAGGTGTACGGTGTCCTGATCGGCGGGGCAGGTGGCGTTGCCGGTGGTGGTGAGGATGAGGTCCACGCCATTGGCAATGATCTCCGCCGGGGTCGGCATGTAGCTCTGCTGGAGCCCGCTACCGCTGAAGGTGCCGCCACCACCGGACCATACACCACCGGTGGCATTGGTGACCGTGCCGTTGAGCTGGATCGGCAGATCGCCGTAGCATCCGATGATGTCGGTGCCTGCGTTGGCGGTGTTGGGCTGCCCCAAGGCTTGAATGGTGGCGCTGCCCTGGGCCGTGGTGCATCCATTTTCATCCGTCACGTCCAGTGTATAGGTGCCTGCGCCGGCGTGGATCACGGCCGTGGTATCGCCGTTGCTCCACGTGTAGTGGTACGGTGCGGTTCCGCCGGTCACCACAGCGGTGATACTGCCGTCGCCATTCCCGGCGCATTGCTCATCCACCACGTTCAGGCTGGCGATGGCGAGGGCCGCCGGTGCGCTGATCACTACGCTCATGGTGGTATCGCATCCCGTCCCGTCCGTTACCAGCACGCTGTAACTGCCGGCAGCAAGTCCAGCTGCCGTGGCAGCAGTTTGTGCAGCGGGGTCGTCCCAGAGGTAGGTGAGGGAGGCGGTGTCGGGCGTGAACGTGGCCGTGCCTGTTCCGTCGCCAGCGCAATACAGGTCCGTGGACCCGATGGCGGCATTGAGAAAGCTGGTGGAGAAGACGATGTGTACGGTATCCAGGGCCGGACCGCAGGGAGATTCACCCGTGGTGGTCAATACAAGATCGACCCCGCCGCTGGCGATCTCCGCCGGCGTGGGCATGTAGGTCGCGTCCAGATCCATTCCCGTGATGGTCCCGTTGCCACCGGACCACGTGCCACCCGGTGCGTTCGTTACCGTGCCATGCAGTTCCACCGGCAATGCGCCTTGGCATGCCACGAGGTCCTGTCCGGCATTGGCGGTGCTGGCTTGGTTGGCCTCGCCGATGGTGGCATCGATCGGCCCGTTCACGCAACCGTTGCCGTCGCTGATGGTCACTGTATAGTCCCCGGCACCCGCTACGATGGAGGAGGTGGTATCACCGGTGTTCCATAGATAGTGGAAGGGGGCGGTGCCCACGTCCACCTGTACCGAAGCGCTCCCGTCACCGTTCCCGGCACAGGATTCGTCAATGATGTCCGGACCGATATAGCTGATGCCGGGCAAAACATGTATGGAGTAGACGTAGGTCTGCTGGGCGGGGATCGGGCAGGCACCATCGTCGGCATTGATGATGAACGGGAAGAAACCCGTGGACCCCGCGATGCCCGTCCAACAGACGTGGACCGTGATCGGATTAGTACCGCTGAAGGAAAATGTGGCACCGGGCAGGTTCTGGGTGATGTTGGAGGTGGCGGTGAGGATGTTGCCGGGGTTCGGGTCGGAGATCACCGCATCAAAGCAGAAATCACCCGATTCGCAGATCTCCACCGACCGTGGACCGGTCTGGGTGGCTTGTCCGCTGAGGTTGGACACGATGCCCGTCGCGGGATCCGGTGGGATATTGGTGCAGGGATAGGCAATGAACTGCATGTCCCGCATCACCGAGCCGATCCAGTTGCCGGCAGCGTCGTACTGGTCCACGCGCACCACCACCACCCAGTTACCGGTCTGGTTCAAGGTGAAGTTCACCTCTCCGCTTTGCGGGTCCAGCGTGATACCGGTGATGGGTTGCGTACCAGTGAAGCCCGATACGTACGGGAGGGGCACGGCACCGGTGTTCATCGCACTGATGAAGGTGTAGGTCAGGGAGTCGTTCTCGGGGTCGAACGTGCCGTAGCTGTAGGATATCGGGTAGCCGGCGCAGACGTACGGTATGGCCGTGTTGGTGAACTGGGGAGAGTCATCGCAAGGGGCCAGTGCATTGTTCAACTTGGCTTCGATGTATACGTTCTTGTTACCCGGCTGAACCAGGTTCGCGATCGCTCCGTTGCGCCAATTCTTGGTCCAGGAGATGGTCCATGAATCACAGGGGGGCAAGGTCACGGTGCCGGTGTAGATGTATTGCTGGATGCCGGGGAGTGTGCCGCCGTTGCACGTGCTGTTCGGCAGCTCCAGGTCGCAGAGCTGGGAGATCTCCACGCCGCCCGGTGTACTTACCGTCATGGTCGAGTTCCCGCACGGACTTTGGATATCCAATGGGTAGGAAGTGTCCAGGTTGATGCCCGCGCAATCCCGATAAACGACCAACGTGATGCGGTACTGGTTGTTCCCCAAGCAATCGTAGTAGATCTCACCACCGGAGATGTGCGTGGCACGCGCCGTGGAGGCGAGCAGCAGGCACAACAGAATGGAAATGATCGGTTTTCGGAGCATGCGAGCGTAGCTTGGCTTCCCCGACACTCCTACGGATCAAGGACCGGGAGGTTTCAAGGACAGGTTGCCCGATCGGGGTGGTATGAGCGGGTTTCCCAACCTCAGCCGGGAGGGGGGGCATACGCCGACCGGATCACCTCTTTGTGAGCTGCCCGGATCAACCCGGGCCCGGGATGCGCGTGCCGGGATATTCCCCACGCGCTGCCCGACGCAGTGGTACCCGTGGTGAATCGGCCTGGTTTACCTTCGCAACCCCCAACCCATTTCGATGTTCGAGAATTTAAGCGACAAGCTCGAAAGAGCATTCAAAGTACTCAAGGGCCAAGGCCAGATCACGGAGATCAACGTGGCCGAGACCATGAAGGAAGTGCGGCGCGCCCTGCTGGATGCCGACGTGAACTTCAAGACCGCCAAGGAATTCACCGACCGCGTGAAGGCCAAGGCACTGGGACAGAACGTGCTGACGGCCGTTAGTCCGGGGCAGCTGCTCACCAAGATCACCAACGACGAGCTCGCGGAGCTGATGGGTGGCAAGAACGCTGGCATCAATCTGGGTGGCAATCCCACGGTGGTGCTGATGAGCGGCCTGCAAGGCTCGGGTAAGACCACCTTCAGCGGCAAGCTCGGCAACTACCTCCGCAAAAAAGGAAAGCGCGTACTGCTCACCGCCGCCGACGTGTACCGCCCCGCTGCCATCGACCAGCTGGAAACACTGGGCAAGCAACTGGAGATCGAGGTCTACAGCGAACGGGAGAACAAGGACCCGGTAAGCATTGCCAAGAACGCGATCGCACACGCCAAAACGCACGGCTTCACCGCCGTGATCATCGATACCGCCGGCCGTTTGGCGGTGGATGAGAAGATGATGGACGAGATCGCCGCGATCAAGAAGGCGATCAATCCGCAGGAAACGCTCTTCGTGGTGGATGCCATGACCGGCCAGGACGCGGTACACACGGCCAAGGCCTTCAACGAGCGGTTGGACATCGATGGCGTGGTGCTCACCAAGTTGGACGGTGATACCCGCGGTGGTGCGGCGCTCACCATCCGAAGTGTGGTGGACAAGCCGATCAAGTTCATCGGCACCGGCGAGAAGATGGAGGCGCTGGACGAGTTCCATCCGGACCGTATGGCCGGGCGCATCCTCGGCATGGGCGACGTGGTGTCCCTGGTGGAACGTGCCCAGGAGCAGTTCGACGAGAAGGCCGCGCGCGAGCTGAACAAGAAGATCGCGAAGGACCAGTTCGGCTTCGACGATTTCCTGGAGCAGATCGGGCAGATCAAGAAAATGGGGAACATGAAGGACCTCATGGGCATGATCCCCGGCGTGGGCAAGGCCATGAAGAACCTCGATATCCCGGACGACGCGTTCAAGGGCATCGAGGCCATCATCAAGAGCATGACGCCCTTGGAGCGCAGCACCCCGAGCGTGATCAATGGCAGCCGCCGCCAGCGCATCGCGGCGGGCAGCGGCACCAACGTGGCCGAGGTGAACAAGCTGATGAAGCAGTTCGACGAGACTCGGAAGATGATGAAGATGATGGGAGACAAGAGCAAGATGAAGGCGATGATGCAGCGGATGCAGCAGGCGCAGGGGATGCGATAATTGCCGCATAGCCCGTCTCTTTCATAGGGATGGTTCGTCGCTTCTATCAGTTGTTTTGCCGATCGATCAACCTTTTTGGTCGATCATCGTTCGAGTGGGTCCAATGGACCGAACGATGCGCTTTTCCTGCTTTTTAGTTGCCTTTTGTACAGTGCAAGCCATGGCACAAACGGGACCCGGCGGGATCGGCTCCAGTGCGAACAACCCCATTTGGCTCAGTGGTGATCGCGGCGTGTACAAAAATGCCGGGACCACGCCAGCGGCAAGTGGCGATGCCGTGCAGCAGTGGAACAACCGGTCCGGGAATCCCCGTCACGCCCAGCAAGCTACGTTGGCCAATCGCCCCAAATTCGCTCCGGGAGCGGTGAACGGCCTGCCCGTTGTACGCTTCACGGCGGCCAGCGGAAATCGCATGGCGGCCACTGGACTCAATACGTCCACCGGTGGTAAGGCATCGGTGTGGGTGGTTGCCAGCTATCGCACCTTGCCGTCGCCGAACCCCGGAATGCTGCAAGGAACGGCCTCCGGGAACGCGTATTCATCGGATCCCTTGGACAAGAACATCGGATTGTGGGTGAACAACACGACCAAAAAAGTATGGGGGAGGGGGATCCAGACCAATGGCACCAGCGTGAACGTACCGGCGGTCATGACGTTGAACGCCAACACGTTCCATATCCTCAGCACCCAGTATGATGGTGCGCGGATCACCCAGTACGTGAACAACGCTTCGGCAGGAACGGCGACCTACAACGGCACCCTGCGCACATGGCCTGACATGTCCATCGGTGTACAGGCCGGTTCGGAAGGATGGGATGGGGACATCGCCGAGGTGATCGGGTATACCACGGTGCTCAATTCCACGCAACAGGTGATCGTGGCCAACTACCTCGCGGCCAAGTATGCCATCACGCTGGGGACGGATGACATCTATGTGCAGGACGATCCCGCCAATGGGAATTATGACCATGAGGTGGCAGGCATTGGTAGGATCTCAGCTGCCAGCATGCAGACCTCTTCGAGAGGGAGTGGGATCGTGCAGATCTCGGCTCCCTCCAATCTGGACGACAATGAATTCCTGTTCTGGGGGCACGACAATGGTGCGCTGGGTTATTGGGGCGCAGGAGACCGGCCCGTTGGAGTACAGGAGCGCTTGGTAAGGACCTGGCGCGTCAGTGAGGTGAACCGCTCCGGAACCGCAGGGGATGTGGGGGCGGTTGATATCATCTTCGATCTCACCGGGCTGGGCAGCGTTACGGCCAGTGACCTTCGGATCCTGGTGGATACGGACAATGACGGTTCATTTGCCGATGAAACCCCGATAGGCGGTGCCGTTTCCGTGGGGGCTGGCCAGTACAAGTTCGCCGGTGTCACAGCGCTTACGAACAATGTGCGCTTCAGCTTGGGTACCGCCAACGCGGTTTCCACGCCACTTCCGGTCGAACTCCTTGCCTTCAACGCAATCCCAACAGCGCCACGCACCGTGGAACTGACCTGGGCCACGGCAAGCGAACAGTACAATGCCTTCTTTACAGTGGAGCGTTCCCCGGACCTCGCGAACTGGTCGGCCATCATTACCCGCCCCGGTGCCGGTAACAGTTCATTCCAGCTGAATTACGAAGCCACCGACCAGGATGCTCTTCCGGGGTTGAGCTATTACCGCTTGCGGCAGACGGACCTGAACGGGGCGACCACGCTCTCGGACGTGGTGCCGGTCCATTCCGCCCCAATGAAGGAGCCATTGCCCATGGTTTATCCGAACCCCACCGTTGGACCGTTCACCGTGCGCTTTCCAGTGCCTCTTTCAACACCTGCCCGGGTAGAGCTGATCGATGGGGCAGGACAAGTGCTCTTGACCCGGGAGATCACGGCCGAGGGTACGGCCCAGCTGGTGTTCGACCCGGTCGGTATTGCGCTCGGCACCCACTACCTGCGGGTGATCTCACCTGCGGGAGTGCAGGTGCAGAACATCCTCATTGCGGGGAGATGAGTGCGCTATGACACCAGCTGGATGCTGTCGAATTCTGGATAATGGAGTAGTTTCGGCACCCCATGTCCGATACGACCTCCACCTACCGTTCGCTCAACGGAATTGAATGCGGAAAAGCGCTGCGTGCGCAGATCGCAAGGCGAGCCCAGGAAGTATTGAAGGAGCGCGGAACTGTCCCGCACTTGGTCGCCGTGCTCGTGGGGGAGGATGCCGCCAGCCAGACCTACGTGGGGAGCAAGGTGAAGGCCTGCGAGGAGGTGGGCTTTCGCAGCACCTTGCTCCGAAGGCCAGCGGACACCACCGAGGCCGAACTGCTGGAGGTGGTGGCCGAACTCAATGCGGACGCGGCCGTTGACGGCTTCATCGTGCAGCTGCCCTTGCCCAAGCACATCGATGAGGAGCGCGTCACCCTGGCCATCAACCCCACCAAGGACGTGGATGGTTTCCACCCGCAGAACCTGGGCCGCATGATGCTGGGATTGCCGGGTTACCTGCCCGCCACACCGAACGGTATCGTGGAGCTGCTGAAGTTCTACGACATCCCCACGGAAGGCAGGCATTGTGTGGTGGTGGGGCGGAGCAACATCGTGGGCACGCCCATGAGCATCCTCATGAGCCGCAACACCTATCCGGGGAACTGCACGGTCACGATCACCCATAGCCGTACCAAGGACCTGCCCTCCATCACGCGCCAAGCGGACATCCTGATCGTGGCCATCGGCAAGGCCGGGTTCATTACCGCGGACATGGTGAAGCAGGGCGCGGTGGTGGTGGACGTGGGGATCCATCGTGTGGAGGATGCATCGCGCAAGAGCGGCTATCGCCTTTCGGGCGATGTGAACTTCGACGAAGTGGCCCCGAAATGCGCATGGATCACGCCCGTGCCCGGTGGGGTGGGCCCCATGACGGTGACCAGCCTCTTGTTGAACACACTGAAGGCCGCCCAGACCTGAGATGACCGGGAAGGCGGAACAGTGCGCGAAGATCCCATCAAGAACATCCGTCCGTTGAACCGGAACCACCACGGACCACACATCGAAACAAACCATGGCCGAAAGCGCATTCTACAAGCAGGTGTTCGAGAACAACCGCAAATGGATCGCCGAAAAAAAAGCGATCGACAAGGATTACTTCACCCGTTTGGCCCAGGGTCAGAAGCCGGAGATCCTCTACATCGGATGCAGTGATAGCCGCGCCACGGCGGAGGAATTGATGGGAGCGGGACCGGGTCAGGTCTTCGTCCATAGGAACATCGCCAATATCGTGGGCTCCTCCGACCTGAACGCGTTGAGCGTGGTCAATTTTGCCATCGGCACGCTACATGTGAAGCACGTGGTGGTCTGTGGACACTATGGCTGTGGTGGCGTGAAGGCGGCCATGGTGGCGAAGGACATGGGCCTGCTGAACCCTTGGCTGCGCCATGTCCGTGACGTGTACCGGTTGCACCGGGAGGAACTGGGCCGCATCACGGACGAGGAGCAGCGCTACCGGCGACTGGTGGAATTGAATGTCGAGGAGCAATGCATCAATGTGATCAAGACCGCTGTGCTCCAAAAATCCTACCTCCGGAACAGAACGCCCACGGTGCATGGCTGGGTCTTCGATATGCATACGGGGGAACTGATGGACCTGCGCTTCGACTTCCCCGGCAAGCTCGAGGAGGTCCGCCAGATCTACGACCTGGGTTCGGAGCTGTAAGATCCTGAACAGGTTCTAAGGTCCGGTTCCTTCTCAACGGAGTACTTCGTGGTTACCAACTGTCTTCACGCATGTGATCGGTCAGATGAGTGAGCACGTAAATCGACCGGAGGCATATAGGTCACCGATTACCAGTGTCCCAAACTTCCATATTCGCTTCCTTTTTCCCCTGAACACTTCCTCTCAATGCACTCAAAATTAGCACTCCTACTGGCCTTTTCAGTACTGGCCTTCGTCCCGGCCCACGCCCAGAAAAAGACCGATAAGGCGGATGTGAAGTGGGGAGCGGATATGACCATTAAGGACAACGGCAAATTCCGCTATGTGATCGGTGACGTGGACAATTCCAGCTTCATCGTCGTGCGCCGAAAAAAGGACGTGCTGATCCAGCGCATGGACGGCGTGAAGGTGGCTTGGCAAAAGCCCGTGGACCTTGAACTCGACGAGAAGGACTTGTCGATCCATACCATTATCCTCACCAAGACTGATATACTGGTCTTCTGCTATTACTATGACAAGAAGGATAATGAGACCCGCCTCTATTTGAGCAGTTACGATCAGGCCAGCTTCATGCCTTTGAAGCATTTTGAAAAAGTGGCTACCATACCGGCTCTCAAATCTTCCAATACGGGAGCATTCATCATCTCCTCTTCACCGGACCGTTCCAAGGTGCTGGTCCAAGTGTTGCCTCCCTTCGATAAGGAGGACTTGGAGCGATCGAGCATGAACGTCTATGATGCGGATATGCAGCTCCAATGGTCGCAGGAATTTTCATTGCCCTATACCGATGCGGATTACAGGGTGGAATCGCAACGTGTGGACAATGACGGAAGCGTGCTGGTGTTGGGCGTGAAATACGCGGACCGGAAAGAGAAGAAGGCCTTGAAGCGTGCGAACAAATCCACCTATGAATACCATCTGCTGGTCTACACAGGCGATTCGCCCACCCCGCAAGACCATGCCATCGCCGTTCAGGACAAGTTCCTTCAGGATATGAGCCTTTCAATGGCAGATCAAGGTGACATCATCTGTGCTGGCCTGTTCGGGAATAAGGGCAGCTTCAGTGTGCGAGGGGCCTTCTTCCTAAGGCTTGATCGCACCACGAAAACCATCTCCCATGAAAGCTTCAAGGAGTTCAGCGACGATTTCATCACTTCATACATGACCGAGAAACAGGCGCAGAAGGCAAAGAAGAAAGCAGAAAAGCAGGATCAAGAGCTGGAATTGCCTGAATTCGTGCTACACGATATCATCCACCGGGATGATGGGGGGGCAGTCCTCATTGCAGAGCAGTACTTCATGCGGGTGGTCACCACTACGAGCTCTACTCCGAACGGAGGAACAACGACTTCGACCACGTACCATTATTACTACAACGATGTAGTGGTGGTGAACATAGACCCGCAAGGGAACATCGAATGGGCGACCAAGGTGCCCAAGCGCCAACACAGTATCAACGATGACGGAATTTTCAGCAGCTGTGCCGTGGCGGTAAAAGGTGGCAAGATCTACCTCGTTTTCAATGATACCGGAGAGAACCTCTTCGTGAAGCCGGGGGATAAGATCAAGCAGTTCGAGCTGAAAGGCAAGGATGCCTTGGTGATATTGGCTACCATCGGAGAGGATGGCAATGTTTCCCGGGAGGCCTTGTTCACGCCGGATCGCCGCGATGTGATCCTGCGTCCACAGGACTGCGTCCAGCTAAAGGACGATACGATGTTCATCTATGCCAGCAGGTATAAGGATTACCGCTTCGGCTTGATCGAGTTCAAGTGAGGGAAGCGTCAGTTGTTTGTTCTCAGTTGTCAGGGTGACCTCGCCTGAATAGCGTTGATCGGACTTCTGCCTTTCGTATCGATTCCACTTCGTTTCCGGCACGATCTGGAATTGCGATCCGAAGCTTTTCGACCCAACCAGACAACCGACAACTACGAGGTTAGCCTCCGGCGCAGCGCCGCCATTTGCAGTACTGCCACAGCAGCATCAACACCCTTGTTGCCGTGCTTGCCACCGCTCCGGGCCCGCGCCTGCTCGATGGTGTCGTCCGTGAGCACACAGAAGATCGCGGGGATCCCTGTTTTCAGCCCCACGTCCATGATGCCTTGCGCCGTGGCTTGGCATACAAAATCGAAGTGAGGCGTTTCCCCACGCACCACGCTGCCGATGCAGATCACGCCATCCAGTGGGCGATGCTCCAACAGGAGCTGCGCGCCCAAGGCCAACTCGAAGCTGCCCGGCACGCCTTCCTCGTGAATGTCCTTCAAGGCCACACCGTGCTTGAGCAGGGTTTCCACGGCACCATCACGCATGGCCCCGGTGATCTCCGGATTCCAAGCGCTTACCACCAGCCCCAAACGCAGACCGGTGCCCTTGGGGACACCGGCAGCGTCATAGTTCGAAAAATCCGTAGTGGCCATTCAATGCCTATCCGGCCATGGCTTTTGCCCGTGCAGCGTACTTCTTCGCGGTATTGGCATCGGGCGAACCGGGATAGTCGGCGGCGATCCGCTCGAAGCACTTCGCGGCGTTCTTCCAGTCGTTCTGTTGCTGGTACACGATGCCTGCCTTCATCAGGAACATCGGCGTGGTGTAGTCGCTCTTCACCATGTCGGCGGCTTTCATGAACTGTGTGGCAGCCTCGGCGGGGCGGTCGAGTTCCACCAGCACATCACCCTGATTGCCAGTGGCCATTACGCGGAGCACATCATCACCGAGGTCCGCTTCCTTGTAATACTGCAAGGCCGTCTCGTAGTCACCCTTCTGGTGGTTGATCACCGCGATGTAGAACTTGGCCAGGTTGCCCGTGGTGGTGGAACCAAACTCGTCCGCCACCTGCGCGAAGCCCAAGTAGTTCCCGTCGCCGTTCAGTGCCCTATCGAGCGAATCGATCTCGAAATAGTACTGGGCCTTCCAGATCATTTCCTGGGCCTCCTTGGCGCGGGGCTCCGAAACGAACTTCCTGTACCCCAGCAGGCCGCCGACGATCACCAGCACGGCCACCACGGCAATGGTGACGGGTGTTTTGTTCTTCTCAAGGAACAATTCACTCTTGGTGTACATCTCACCGATATCCAGGTCTTTACCCTCGTTTGCTTTCGTCGACATGTGGTGTCCGCCGATTTTTTGTGGAGCGCAAAAGTAGGCGTTCGCCCCGAACACGCACCACAGCGCTTTTTCAATGGCCCGGCGCACGCCCGATAACCACGCGCTTTCCACGTTCCGCACGGCCCGAATGCCTCGACCGTATCTTTGGCCGCTCCCCATGAACGTGCTGCTTCGTCGCCTTTCCGTCCTACAGTTCCGCAATCACCGCGAGGCCGAGCTGGAACTGGGAATGCAGGTGAACTGCCTCACCGGGCCCAACGGCACCGGCAAGACCAACCTGTTGGACGCCGTGCATTACCTGGCCATGTGCAAGAGCTACTTCGAGGCGCAGGACACGCACAACGTGCTCCATGGCGAGGAGTGGTTCATGGTGAAGGGCACGATGGACACGCCCTCCGGCAATGATGAGCTTTCATGCGCCGTGCGCAAGGGCCATCGCAAGGTGTTCACGCGGAACCACAAGGAGTATGACCGGCTTGCGGACCATGTGGGGCGCTACCCCGCAGTGATGATCACCCCGTACGATGGCCAATTGGTGCTGGACGGGAGCGAGGTGCGCCGTCGTTTCCTGGATGGGCTTATCGTCCAGTTCGACAGGGCCTACCTGGACCATCTCATGCGCTACAATCGGGCCCTGGCCCAGCGGAACCTGTTGCTGAAGCAGCACAACGGGCCACTTTCGCGCAGCCTGGCCGAGCCGTGGGACGAACAGCTTATCGCACATGGCGAAGCGGTGCATGCCGTCCGCAAGGACTTCATGGCCGTGATGTCCCCCTTGCTCCTCCATCACTACCAGGGCATTACCAGCGGGCCGGAGCAGGTGGCGCTCAACTATCGGAGCGAACTGGACCAGGCGGGCATGCGCGAGGTCCTGGACCGGCAATGGCAGCGCGACCTGTTGGCCCAGCACACCACGGGAGGCCCCCACAAGGACGACCTGCTCTTCACCATCGATGATCGCCCCTTGAAGAAGTTCGGCAGCCAAGGCCAGCAGAAGACCTTCCTCATCGCGCTGAAATTGGCGCAGTTCGACCTCACGGCGGAGCGCTCCGGCATCAAGCCCCTGCTGTTATTGGACGATATCTTCGACAAGATCGATCCGCAGCGCATGCGCCACCTGCTGCGGTTGCTCGGCGACGGACGCTTCGGCCAGGTGATCATCACCGACACGGATGCCCAGCGCATGCACAAGGCCCTCGACGGGCTCGGCCTGGACACCCGCTTCTTCCACATGGACCATCAGGGGATCACTGCGGACAGCCCGCGCCAAGCCGTACAGAACGCATGAAGCGCAAGAACGAGGTGACCCTACAGGAGGCCATGGACCGGCTGGTGGATACCTACGGCCTGCGTGAAAAATTGGACGAGCAGGCCGTGGCCAGCCTGTGGGACGAACTGGCCGGAGGCATGGTGGCGCGCCATACCGTGGCCGTGAAGTTGCGGCGCGGCAAATTGTACATCAAGGTGGACAGCGCCCCGCTACGGCAGGAGCTCACCTTCATGCGCGACGGCCTGATCAACACCATCAACGAGAAGATGGGTCGACGGGTGGTGGAGCAGATCCAGCTGGACTGAGCCGATCGGCCCGGATCAGTACTGCTCACGCGTGGTGAAGAAGAACGCCCCCTCGATGGCGGCATTCTCATCGCTGTCGCTGCCGTGCACGGCGTTCTTCGCCTTGCTCTCGGCAAAGCGCTTGCGCAGCGTGCCTTCAGCAGCCTCGGCCGGGTCGGTGGCACCGATCAGGTCGCGGAAGTCCTGCACAGCATTGTCCTTCTCCAGGATCGCCGCAAGCACGGGACCGCTGGCCATGTAGCTCACCAGCTCGCCGTAGAACGGACGTTCCTTGTGGACCGCATAGAATTGACCGGCCTCCTGCTCGGAGAGGCGCGTGTATTTCATGGAGACCAAGCGGAATCCACGGGTAAGGATCATGTCCAGGATCTTGCCGGCATGGCCCGCCGCCATGGCTTCGGGCTTGATCATGGTGAACGTTCTGTTGCTTGCCATCGTACAATGTTGAAAAACGGTCGCAAAAGTAGCCGCCATGCCCGTGCGATCCATCCCTTCCCCATGTTTTCTTCGCGTAACTCTTCGGCAGGTCTGCCGTTGACGTGACACCAGCCCCTACGATGCATCAGAAGTACGCTCTCATTGCCCTCGCTGCCTTCCTTGTCTCCTGTGCTTCTCCTGCCGATCGGAAGGACTCCGAGCAGGATACCCTCATCATCGGCGGGGACGATGCCTCGGACCATACCGAGAACCTGTACCAGATGCCCACGCCGAACGAGCTTTTCCAGATCGTGCGGACAATGTCGGGCGAAGGACAGAAGCGGATGATGAGCCCGGCCAAGAACGTGGAGCGCTACGCCACCATGCCGAAAAAGGCCCTCAACTTCGGCGTGTACGCCACGGACCTGGTGTATGCCAGCACCTACAAGATCACCAGCGAGGTGGTGCGCTACTACCTCACCTGCAAGAAGCTCGGCGACGAGCTCGGCCTGGGAGGCTCCTTCAACGACCAGGATTTTGTTCGGCTCGAACGCAACCTTACCCGGGGTGATTCATTGGACGTGATCAGCAACGAGGCCTATGAACGCGCCTACCGGCGCATGCAGGATGAGCGCATGGGCCCCACCTTGGCTCTGGTCCTCGCCGGGGGATGGATCGAAAGCATGCACCTGGTATCGCGCCAAGTGCTCCATTTTGATGCCTCGGACCCCTTGGTGATGCGCGTGGCTGAACAAAAGACAAGCCTCGATCATTTGATCGACATGATGGAACAGTACAAGGATGATCCCGGAGTTGCCGAGGCCAGGAACAACCTGCTCGAGCTGCGCGACATCTACGACACCTTTCCCGTGGTCCGAAGCGAGCACCAGGGCGCCTCCCCGAGCGGAAGGATGATCCTGGGCGAGGACGTCAACGTGATCATGACCCCGGAGGGATTCAAGGACCTGGTGGATACCCTGGAGATCATGCGTGAAGCCATCATCAGGCCCGAGGACATCACCGATCCCTCCCATACCTGACCATCCCATGCAGATTCGATCCCTTCTTTCTCCCATCGCCATCGCCCTGGCCGTCTGTACCATGGCCCAGAGCGAATGCTCCGAATACTGGAAATCAGCCCCTCGGGCCAGCGACGTGCGCTTCAGCGTCAACGGCCAAAGCAAGGGTGCCAGTGTCCAAGTGGGTGTACCCACCGAGCTCAACATCATCATCTACAAGGGGCAGGATTACAGGATCTCCTTCGTGTATGATGAAAAGATCATTGGCGATCACGTCGTGGCGCGCATCATCGAGAAGGTGAGAGGTCCGAAAAAACCGTCGACCTCCGGCGTGAAAGGCCAGGATGGCCAGGTCAAACCCACCTTTGAGGATATCAAGAAGGTGATCTGGGACAACCAGGACCATGACATGGCCGATGCGGTGGAGTTCACCGCCACATCCACCAAGCGGATCGCCGTGGAGTTGACCGCGCCCGGAGTGCCCGAGGATCCCAAGGATGCCAAACGGGGCCGTACTCCAAGCGACATCGGATGCGTCGGGATCCTCATCGAGCACATGCCCACACCGGCCATCGGGTTCTGATCGAAGGCGGGAACGTACCGCAGCGCTCGGAATGGCAGGCCTATTTTTGTCGGCCATGCCCTATCCCTCAGCTCCCGCAGCGGCCATTGCCGCATTGATCCCCCTGCTTGAACCCTCGCGGAGGATCGCCATCACCACCCATTTCAATCCGGATGGTGATGCCATGGGGAGTAGTCTGGGACTTGCCCATGTGCTGAAGGCGATGGGACATGGAGTGCAGGTAGTGCTCCCCAATCCCGCCCCGGGGAACCTGCACTGGATGCCCGGCCACGCCGAGGCGGTCGACCATGAAAGGTCCAGGGAGGCCAGCGAGAAGGCGATCGCCGAAGCCGATCTGGTGTTCTGCCTGGATTTCAACCGGATGGACCGCGTCCACGACCTGGAGCCAACCCTGCGCCAAGCCCCGGTTAAGGTCCTCATCGATCATCACCGGGATCCCGACAGCATCTTCAACGTAGCGTTCAGCGACATCTCAGCATCTTCCACCTGCCAGATGGTACACGATGTGATCATGGCGTTGGGCAAGGGCGAACTGATCGATGTGGATGCGGCCACTTGTCTGTATGCGGGGATCATGACCGATTCCGGTTCGTTCCGCTTCCCCAGCACCACGGCGCATACGCTCCGGATCGCCGCAGACCTGTTGAAGCGGGGAGCGGTGCCGCACCTGATCCACGGTGCCATCATGGAGGACAACACCATCGACCGCCTGCGCCTGACGGGTTTTGCGCTGAGTGAGCGCCTGCGCGAGGTGGGGGGCGGTGAAGCCACCATCATTGCGCTCTCCTTGGCCGATCTCGCCCGTTTCCATTATGTTCCCGGTGATACGGAGGGCCTGGTGAACTATGGGCTGAGTGTTCGCGGGGTGCGTTTGTCCGCCTTTCTTGCGGAGCGAAAGGAGGTGATCAAGATCAGCCTGCGCTCCAAGGGCAAGTTGCCCGTGAACGAGTTCCTTGCGCGGCATTTTGAAGGGGGCGGCCATGCCAATGCGGCCGGCGGACGGTCGAAGGCTTCGTTGGAGGATACCGTGGCCATGCTGGAGAAGGAGCTTCCCGCGTTCTTGGCAAAGCATCCCGGATGAAGTGGCGGCCCTGCATCCTCCTGGTCCTCGTGGCCATTGCCTGTGGAGAGGGTCGAACACCCCCGCCCGCACAAGTGGGGCATCGCAGCGCGCCAACGGACACGCGATCGGTGGATGAGAACAGGCGCATGGCGCAAAGGGAGGAACGCGACATTCAGGAATGGATCGGGCGCCAAGGCATTCCCATGGTCGCCACGGGCACGGGACTCCGTTACAAACTGGTACGGGACGTGCCCGGCGATACCGCTCGCCCCGGCCAAATGGCCGTGCTGAACTATGCCGTGTTCCTGTTGAACGGTGATACGTGCTACACCTCGGCTCCCGGAAAGCCGGGGTCATTCCGCATTGAGCACGCCGATGTGGAGAGCGGACTGCAGGAGGGCGTGCAGCATCTTTCGGTAGGCGACAGCGCCGTATTGGTGATCCCCAGCGCGCTCGCCTTCGGCCTTATCGGTGACAGGGACAAGATCCCCATGCGAAGCACGGTGATCTATCATATCGGCTTGGTGGCCCTGGGGGAATGAGGCGTAGCTGCGTCGGTTGCCTGTTGCTGCTGCTCTTGATGGCCGGCTGCACGCGTTCACCGCTGCGCGGAGGGACCCGGATCGCCGATGATGTGTTCTGGCGATTGAACATGCTCGGTGATGGGGAGCGCACCCCCACGGACAGCGATAGTGTTTTCGTTCGTGTGCGGATGGCCAGGCCGGGCGCGGAACCCGGATCGATGTACAGCACTGAACGCTGGTATGCCATGGGGGAAGGGAAGCGAACAAGTTTGTTCTTCGGACGGATGCGGCAAGGTGACAGCGCCACGGTGCTTCTTCGCTCCGCGTATGCACCTTGGGCCGAACTGGGGGCTACGGCACCACCATCGGTAAAGGACACTGGATGGGTGCAGATGGAGCTTTCTTTGCGGGAGGTCCGTTCCAGGGAGAAGTCCCGTGCGTTGGCGCGTGCGATCCTCATGGCCCGCAACCAAGGGGATGAGGACAGGATCCTTACCGATTTCCTCAGTTCATCGAAGTTGCCCTGGAAGAAGTCCATGGGTGTGTGGTACACCCTGGACACTACGGCGGGTACCGGCCCGAACATCCAGAGTGGCCAACTGGTCACCCTCACCTATACGGCGACCTTCCTGGACAATGGTGCCGTGTTCGACGAGCAGACAGCGAAGGATGGAGGCCTCACCTTCCGCCTGGGCGATCCCGGGCAGGTGATCAAGGGGCTGGAGATCGCCGCACACCTGCTGCCTGAAAGAGGAGGGGCAGGCCGGTTCATCATTCCCTCGGAATTGGCATTTGGGCCGTCAGGGTCCTCATCGGGCATCGTGCCACCTTGGACGCCGGTGCTTTATGAGATCCGAGTGCAACCGTCGATGCCCGATGAGGGTCAAGCTGCTCGTTGATGGAGCACGGATCGGTCCAGCCTATTGCTTGATGATCCTCCGGGTAGCAATGCCCTTGTTCGTGGTGATCGATAGCACGTAAGCGCCGGTAGTGAGATCGCGCAGGTCTAACATCGACGTGGTGCCGGACAAGCCGACCTTTCCCACCAATCTTCCAGTGCTGGTGAAGATGGAGTACGCGAGAAGGCCAGTCTTGGAATCCACCTGTACCGCAGCATCGAACACGGTTGGGAACACCGAAATATCCACGGTCTGCACATCAAACTGCGAAAGGCCGGTTGCTATGCTGGCCAGTATTGGATAGCCATCGTTGATGGACGGCTCGATGGTCCAAGGGGCGGGAACTTGCGCGGCGTTGAGCAGGTCCACCATGGCAGTGGTCTTCATTTCAGCCGTGGTCTTGCCCGTGATGTCCTGGGGCGTTTCGGGGCCGAGCCAGCCGCCGATGCCACTTGACAGTCCGGAGGTTTCCAGGTCCCAATATGAGTTGGTGATGTTCATTCCTCCTGCGGCACCGATGAACCCGCCGATCAGCTCGGCGCCCGTGGCGGTTCCCGTGGAGTAGCAGTTGGTTGCGACCAAGTTGCCGTCCGCCCCTCCGTACAAGCCTCCGGCCCTGCCGTTCACCACGGTGACATCGGCGCGGGAATAGCAGTTGTTCAAGGTGTTGTCGCGGCCCGGGCCAAAGGCGAAGGTGCAATAACCGACAAGACCTCCGGCGAGAAATTGGGCGCTCACCGTTCCGGCGGACCAGCATTCAGTGATATTCGTGAGGTCCCAAGGGGAGCCGACCAACCCTCCGATCTGGCTCTCGCCGGTAACGGATCCCGTGGAGGAACACCGGAGCATGGTGGAGTTGGTGAGCAAGCCGCCCACCAGGCCCCCAACGTTGTAGGATGTGGCCACGATGTCCACCCCGGTCGCATGGCAATCGGTCATGGTGCTGTTGGTGGCGAAGTTGCCGACGAGGGAACCTGCGGTATCCGAGGCGCGGATGTACACATTGTCGAGCCCGATGTTGCTGATGGTACTATTGATGCAACTGCCGAACAGGCCGATCCAATCGCCACCGGGGATCACAATGAAAAGGTTGCTGATCACGTGGCCGTTCCCGTTAACGCTTCCTGAGAAGGGAAGGGTGTAGTCCGGGCCGATCGGCGTCCACAAATGGGCGCCAAGGTCCAGATCGTTTTGAATGTTGATGGTCTTTCCGGCAAAGTCATTTCCCCCGGCCACGAGAACGGAAAGGCCAGCAAGATCCTCGGAGGAGCTGATGGAGAATTCACTGTCCGTGGCGTTGTACCATGCCGTGGATGCATTGGCGGACCACTGGGTAGTGGGTTGGGTGAAGGCGGAGCCGGCAAAAAGCAAAAGAGAAGTTGAAAGCAGGGTAGTCTTAAGGGTCATGATCCGGAAATTTGAATGGAATTACGCGGTGCGCGCCAAAGGTATCCGGCAGGCGAGGGCATCGTGGGCCATATCAGCTGTATGTCACGAATAATACCATTTGGAATTAAAGGATCGTCCAATAGTGTTTGGCGGTCAAGAAGTAGTCAAACCCGCAGATTGAGCAGACGGATGACCGTCCGAGGTTCTTTACTTGCTGTTCGATGAAGTCGCTGACCTGCTCGAGGGATTCGAAGACTTTGTTGGAAAAGGCTCGTTTGAAGCGCCACCAGATCTTTTCGGCCGGATTGAGTTCGGGGGAATACGGCGGCATGAACAGTGGACGTATGTTGTCCGGCCAGCGCAAACACTTGGCCTTGTGGAAGGCTCCGTTGTCCATGAGCATGATCTTTAGTTCATCAGGTTGTTGTGCAGCAAAGTGATCGAGGAAGATCTGGAAGGTAGCGGCTGAACAATGGGGCAGCTCCAAATGGAAGTGATCACCCGTGACGGGGGAGTATGCCCCGAAGAGCCAAGTGGACTGGAATACCTGTTGGAAGGGACATACCGGCTTGATCCCCTTGGCCGTGACCCCCTTACCAGCGCGGGTGAAGAGACCGAAGCGGCTCTCGTCTTGGCAATACAGGTTCACACTGGAACAGCCCGGTGGAGGGTGTGTGATCAACTCGGAACAAAGTCGCTCGAAGTTTTTTTAAAAGCCGCCACCGCCTCCGGATCCTTTTTCACGTGTGACTTACGAGCCACTTTGCACCGGGCTCCAAAATTGCGCTTGACGAACTTGTTCATCGTGAAGTAATTGACCTCCTCATTGAACTGTTCATTGAACCATGTTACCAATTCGGTGAAGCCCCGCAACCCGTTGCCCGGTTCGTGCAACTTCACGCGTAAGGCCTCCTGTTGATGGGGTTTGATAACACTGGGCCGGTTCCCTTTCCAGTTATGCGAAAGCAACCCGGCCAACCCGCCTTGGATGTATGCGTTGCGCCAACTCACAGCGCTGCCCGGGTCTACGCCGAGGGCTTTGGCCACAGCATGTTTGGAGATGCCCTCGAGTTCATGCTCCTTGTAGAAGATCAACACCTGGATGCGACTACGCATCGTCTCGGTCTTAACGCGCCGGAGTTCTCGGCGCAAAGTCCCGATGTCTTCTTTGATCGTGAATCGTTTGGGATGGGCCATCGTGCTGTGCGTTTTCCCCACAAGGATCCAAAACACAGATCACAAGATCAAGACCCTGCGCAAAATGATATCAACATTGGACGGTATTTATATTCCAAATGGTATAACGCGGCCTACCTCGGCACAGGATAGGATTCTTATTCCCTCCGGATCACGCGGACGAGTGGGCGATGTGCTAATTTTTCAATCCGCGTCCGGCACGGCCCCCGGCGGATTGAACAAGCCCCAATCATCCCAGAAGTAGTCGGAGTCCTTGAAGGTGGCCACCCATTCGGCGAACAAGGGCCGGAACTCTTCCACGGCCTTGCGCAGCAAGTTGAAGTGGTCTTCCTCCAGATGCCCGGCGATCTCCAGGCCGCGCAGGCAGGTCACCAGCTCCCGGCAGGCCCTGCGCACCAAGCAGGCGTACTCCATCTGCAGGTCGTACATGTTCATGGATTGGGCACCGGAGAGCTTCACCACGATGGTGCGGGCCAAGTCGATCATGTCCCGCTTCGTACCCTCCAACAGCGCGGTCTCGTACTCCGCGTTTTCGGGGTCTCCCCGATCGACCTCGGGAGCATCGGGCGCTGCTTCCACGATCGCCATGGCCAGTTCCATGATTTCCTCTGCCTTTTTGTAAAGCGGCGTATTCCGGAGGTTGTGCCGTTCTTCGAAATCGTCGTCATCGTCGAACATTGCATCGAAATTTACAGGATAGGCAGGCTCGTTCTGTCTTTCACCTTATCGAAGGGATTGCGCTTCGAATTTTGAAGTGAAAGCCGAAAGTAGTCCTATTCAACGATCTCGATGCGGGTGTCGATCTCCACGGCTACCGCGTCGTGCATGTTCAAGCCAGCATCATGCTCAACGATCGCTTCAGCCACGAGGCGCGCAAGATTCACCGGAACGGCATTGCCGATCAATTGCTCCAAATTCGTCTTGCTTGGAACAGGCCAACGGAATGCAGCGGGAAAAGTTTGGATCTGGGCGCGTTCACTCGTGGTCAAGGGCCTTACTTGAGTAAGGTCATTCGTTGCATCAACCGGGTGGAACTTGTATTTCGGTGGAATGGGCCTGTTCACACCTCGGATCGTTGCGCTCGGTTCGTCGATGCTGTAAATACCACGACGTGCATAACTACGGGCATGGCGGTAGTAGAACTCCGTCCCCAATCGGGTTCCAAAGTGATCCCGGACGGTCATCTCCTTTTTGGCCAACTTGGATAGGATGCCAGGTTCCAAAAAGCCATCGCGTTCTCCCATGCAGCCGATGAGGAACACGCGTTTACGCCGCTGTGGAACACCGCAAAGACTGGCGTTCAGAATTACTTCCGTTAAGCCATATCCCGCTTTTCCGAAGCGTTTCTTCACGTCGTTGAAGATCGCCGTGTTCTGGATGCGGGTCACGTTCTCCATTAGGAACCAAGTGGGCTGAACTGTGCAAACGATGGAGCAATAATCCGTCGTAAGGTCCGCGCGATCGCCTTTGTCCTTTCGGTGCCCTGCGCTGGAAAAGTCCTGGCAGGGTGGGCCGCCCGCGATCAAGTCCGGCGCGTATCCACTTATCAGTTCAGTAGCCTTTTCCACATCGCTCAAGTCGACTTGGTGCAGATCATGGTCGAAGTTCGCATTGTAAACGTTGCAAGCGTCCTTCCATAGCTCAAAAGCGGCCGTCACCTCGATGCCTCCACGAGAAAGGCCCAGGCTTAGTCCGCCACAACCGGCGAAAAGATCAACAGCTACCATCTACACGAAAAGTTCAGGCGAACTTACAATTAGCGCATCGAGCCTACGCTCTGGTGACAGAAGATTTTGTCCACCACCGAGAATGATGTTCTTGAGTTCGTGTTTGGAAATCCTTGGCGTCGTCAACTCCTTGCACGCCATCAGCGCATTGGTCTTACGTCCGGGGATTGAGAAGGCCTTGTCGTTTTTCATGGTGTACGACAACTTGTTGAAAATGTCCACCGGGTCGAAACTGCCATTGCGGGCAAATTCGTTCAACATGAAAAAAAGCTGGATCATTGCACGAGTGGGCCGATTGACGGCGATGGTGGGGTCCGCAGGAGAAGAGCGGGCATCGGGCATGAACAATTTGGTAAAGGCCATGTCCGACCATACGAAGACATCGAAACAGTTATCGGCTAGTATTCCGGTCTTTCCGTTGGTTTTCCAGATAGGCTGGATCATGAATGGCTTTTGGCTCGGAACGTTCGCGAGAATCAAGTCGTTCAACCGCTTCGAGATCTCACCCAATTGAGGATTTACCTGCGCAGCCTCCACATAGTTTGCTGCATTACCAAATCCGTTCTTCCCGAAATACTTCTCCAATTTCCTATGCTCCCCTTTGTACGCCTTGGCCAAGCTGCATGCAAGGAAATGGATTGAAGGCATTCTGATCACCAGCTCACATCCCTGTTTTTCCGCTGACAACTTGTGTGTGCTTTCATCCGGCAACGTGGTCAGTTTGATCTCATATCCAGAAATCACCTTCGCGGAATTGGTGTCCAACAACATGAGGTCCACCGTTGGAGGCTTCCCAATTGTGATGGGCTGGAATGGAGTGTAGGCGGATTCGAACGAGTAGTAAAGATCCGGATCAAGCGGGGATTTCCCGAAAAGTTCTTTAGCCGTGATCGCCTTCTTCACAACGTTCCCCTTTCCGTCCATCGTAAGATAGACGCAAGGAAGACCCTTGCTATCCATGTAAGCTATCAAGGACGCTGGAAACGATGAATTGAACTTGTTCTTGCTCCAACTGTCCCGGGACGAAAAGTCCCTATTGGAGTTCTGCACGCCGAATAGAGATGGAGTGCTTTTGGCCATTGATCAAGTGCTGTCTTTTTAGTGGCGTACGCTTAGTCCTTCACCTTCTCGAACACCATCCGGTAGTGCTCGAACACCTCGCGCTCGAACACCTGCAGGTTGGGCTGGATGCGGTAGCGGCGCACCCATTTGCGGAAGTCGCTGCTCGCGAGCTTCGGCAACAGCGTGGCGTATAGCATGTACTTCTCCAACTGGAATTTGTTGAACGCCTTGGTCCACCGGTCGATCGTCTCGATGTAGTCCAAGCGGCCGCTGTCGATGGAGACGAGCTTGAAGTGTGCCTTCGCCGGTTCGGTCATGCCCTCGCTTCCGTATGGCAGCCAGGAGCCGGGGAACACGTCGCACACCAGGTCCATCAGTTCCTCATTGCTGTAGTCGTGCTTCTTCTTGTACACGTTGGTCTCCCCGAACTTGATGTCCTCGAACTTCACCATGTTGGGGCCGAAGACCATGGTCTGACAATAGAAACGGCCGCCCACCGGGAGCAGATCGCTGATCTGCTTGAAGTAGGTCTTGTAGATCTCCTCCTGCTTGCCGGCCTTGTATTCCTCCACAGAGCAGAGGTGCTCCGGGCTGCCCATGGCGGCCACAGCGTCGAACTTCCCAAAGGTCTCCGGCGTGATGTCCTTGGAATTCATCTGGTGGACGTTCAGCCCGTTCTTCTTGCACGCATCGGCCTGGCCTTGCGCGAGCACCACGCCGTACGCGTCGGCACCGTGCCGGTCCAAGTAATCCACGAAGGCGCCCCAGCCGCAGCCGATGTCCAGCACCTTGTCGCCCTTCTTGATGTGGAGGTTGTCCCAGATGAACTTGTGCTTCTTCTCCTGGGCCTGCTCCAGCGTCATGCTGAAGTCGCCGTCGAAGCGCGCACCGCTGTAGCCGCCTTTCTCTCCCAGGCTGAGCCGGAAGATCTTGTCCATGGTGGTGTAGTGCGCGTCGAGTTCTTTCTGATCGGCCATCTGGTTGTATTTCGGGGGCTGAATGTAGGCTGGGCTGGTGGAACGCAGGCGCTAAGGCGCGGGGAGGTCAATGGTTGTGCTCTCCGGTCCCCTTGGTCAATTCGCTCAGCAGGTAGTACGCGCCCTTCACCACCACTTTCGCATCCGCCGCCAACGCCGTCAAGGGCACCACTTCGGTGTAGCCCAGTTCGCTGGCGCCGGTGCGCACGGCCAACTGCATGAACGTATTGGGTTCGTCCTCCACGAAAATGTAGTGTTCATCGCCGTTGCTGACGATCGCCTCGCTCGGTAGGCTCCACGCGGATGTGCTGTCGGTCATGATCAATGCCTCGATGTACATGCCCGGTAGGAGTTCTTCGCCGTTGTCATCCAGTTTCGCATGTACCAGCACGGCCTGTTGATCGCTCTCGAAGGCCTTGTTCACCGCATACACCGTGGCCGTATGGCGACCGACCGGTTCGCCAGCGTGACCGAAGACGACCTTCTGGCCCGCTCGAACGCGCGCCACATCCCGCTCGAAGACGTTGAGGTCGATGTGCAGCCCGCTGTTGTCCACCACGGTGAAAAGCGGCTTGTTCGGCTCCGCGAATTGCCCCAAGGTCACTGCGATGTGTTGGAGATTCCCGGCGATCGGGGCGCGCACGGCGAAGGACGAACTGATGCTTTCCGGTGAGAGCCGCGACGGGTCCGTGCCGAATAGCCGAAGCTTCGCGGCCATGCCCGCCTGTTTCGCCAAGGCCACGGATTGATCCGCCTGGGCGCGTTCCAAGGTCTTCGTGGCGTTGATGCGCTCGTCATGCAGGTCCTGCTGACGCTTCAGGTCCGCGTTCAATGCGCGCAGGTTGGCACTGGTCTCCAAGTAATCCTGCTGCAGTTGCAGGAATTCCATGTTCTCCATGGTGGCCAGCACTTGCCCCTTGGTAACGGCCTGTCCTTCCTGCACGGGGATATCGCGCACCAGCCCGCCCACGAGCACGCTCACTTGCGCGCTCTTGTCCGGTGGAAGCACCAAGCGGCCATTGGCCTTCAGCGAAGTCGTCAGGCCGCGCTTTTCCATGGGGCCTGTTACCAACCCGATCGCGTTGACCTGCTCGGCGGTGAGGTGTACTTCAGCGCCGTGTGCAGCCGTTTCGTTCGCGTGGTCATCGGCGGCACCAGCAGGGTCAGCCGCACCGCATGCGGCGAGAAATAAAGTGGTGAGGAGAAGAGGAAGAAAGAGGTTTTTCATTTTGGTTCGGTGTTGGGGCGCGAGATCTCGCGTCCTTACTGGCCTTTCAGGGCGTTGAGGTGGATCACGGTGAGTGCGAGTTCGTAGCGGACGCGCAAGTGCTCGGCTTCGATGCGCCGCGCTTGTTCGATGCCTTGGATGAATTCCAGGTAGCCCGCGTCGCCGTTGAGGTAGGCGCGTTCGGCGTCATTGCGAAGCGTGTTGGCCAGGGCAGCGCCGGAGGCTTCGTAGTAGCTCAAACTCTCCCGCAGTTGGGCGAGCCGGGCTTGCGTGCGGGCCAGTTCCGTACTTCGACTGCGGCGCAGTTCCTCCAGTTGCTGCTGCGCGATCTCGCTCCGCAATCGGGCAGCCCTGGTGCGCGCGCCTTGGCCACTCCCGGGCAACGGGATTGACGTGCCGATGAGGTAGCCCGTGAAGGGCGATGCCCCATCGATGGTCTGGTAGAAGCCGCCACCTTGCAGGCTCGGGGCCCATTGGCTGCGTTGCATTTTCCATTCTGCTTCGGCAACGCTTGCACGTTGCTTTTCCGAGGCGAGCACCGGATCAGTGCCCCCGCCGGGATCGGGTGCATGGGCGGTTTTCCGCAACGCGGAAGTATCCGGTACCGCGCTGCCGATCGGACCGGTCCAGCGTTCCAGTTCCGCAGCGAATACGGCCATGTCCGCTTCCGCTTTTTGCAATTGCACACGCGCTTGGTCGGCGCTGCTTTGTGCGCTCACCTTCTCCAGGCGACCGCTTTGGCCGGTCTCGAATTTCCGCGCGGCGAAGGAAGCGAGGGTGCTGAAGGAGCTGTCCGCACGTTGCGAAAGGCGGACCTCCTCCAAGCCCATGGCCCATTGCAGGTAGGCGCTTGCCACGCTTTCCCGCACCGCCGCTTGGATGCTGGCGCGGTCCGCTTCCGCCAGTCGCACGCTTTCCTTCAGGTAGCGGGCGCGTTGTGCGATGGCCGTGGGGAAGGGGATGCCGGTCGTGGCCTGCACATTGATGTCGTTGATCGCGCTGTTGATCTGCCCGCCCTGCAGTTGAGCGTTCAGCGGATCCAGTTGGAACGCGGTCTTCCGCAGGGCTTCCTGTTGCTGCACTTCCAGCTCCGCCGCCGTGATGGCCGGATAATTCTTCAACGCCCGAGCCACCGCGCTGTCCTGTGTGAGCACGGGGGGTTGGGCCTGCGCTATTCCACCGAGGAACAGGAAGGCCGTGATGGACGCTACGGCCGTCGGTGTGCTTCCCCTCCGGCGCTTCCGCCGCGTGAACACAAGGTGATAGAGCACCGGCAGCACGGCCAAGGTGAGCAGGGTGGAAGTGATGAGGCCACCGATGACCACCGTGGCCAAGGGACGCTGCACCTCGCTGCCGGGGCTGGTGCTGATGGCCATGGGCAGGAAGCCGAGCGAGGCCACGGCGGCTGTGGCCAGCACGGGACGCAGACGCGCCAAAGTGCCGCGCACGACGCGTTCGGTGACATCCTCCACGCCTTCTCGTGTGAGCTGGTTGAAATAACTGATGAGCACAATGCCGTTGAGCACCGCTACGCCGAAAAGCGCAATGAAGCCCACGCCCGCGCTGATGCTGAAGTCCAGCCCGCGCAGACTCAACGCGAAGACACCGCCCACCGCTGCCATGGGCACCGCACTGAAAATGATGAGCGCCTCGGTGAAGGAGCGGAAGGCGAAGAAGAGCAGCACGAAGATCAGCGCCAACGCCAGCGGCACGGTGAGCAGCAGGCGGGCACTGGCCTCTTGCAGGTTCTTGAAGGTGCCGCCGTAGCTGACAAAATAGCCCGTGGGCAGCTTCAATTCCTGGTTGATCAAGGCTTGGATGTCCTCTGCCGTGCCTTGGATGTCCCGGCCGCGCACGTTGGTCTCCACCACGATGCGGCGTGCGCCATCCTCCCGACTGATCTGTGCGGCGGCGCTTTGGAAACCGATCTCGGCAAGCTGGCCCAGGGGCATCTGTGAACCGTTCGGCAACGGAACGAGGATGTTCTTCACCTTGTCCGCGTCCGCATCACGCATGTCGGCCAAGCGCACCACGAGGTCGAAGCGGCGCTCGCCCTCATACACCACACCTGCCTTTCCGCCGGCCAGCGCGGTGTTCAGCACGCGGTTCAGTTCGGCCACGTTCAGGCCGTACTGCGCGATCCGGGCACGGTCGTACTTCACCACCAATTGCGGCATGCCCGTCACTTGTTCCACCTTGATGTCCGTAGCGCCGGGCACCGTGCCGATCAGCGCTGCCGCAGCGTTGGCGGTCTTGAACAGTTCGTCCAGGTCATCCCCGTAGATCTTCACTGCGATGTCACTCTTCACCCCGGCGATCAGCTCGTTGAAGCGCATCTGGATCGGTTGCTCAAAGCTCAGGTTCATCCCCGGTATCACGCTCAATTTTTTGTTCATCAGCTCGGCCATTTCCTGTCGGTCCGTGGTGGTGGTCCACTGCTTCCTGTCCTTCATCACGATGATCAGGTCCTGGCTTTCGATCGGCATGGGGTCCGTGGGGATCTCACTGCTCCCGATCTTGCCCACCACTTCCTTCACCTCGGGGAACTCGGCTATCAGGATGCGGGCCAGTTGGTCGCTTACAGCGATGCTTTGGCTGAGGTTGCTGCCTTGACGAATGGTGACGTTGGTGGCGAAGTCGCCCTCGTCCAATTCCGGGATGAACTCGCCGCCCAGCCGGTTGAACACGAACAGCGCAACGGCCATCAGCACGACGGCTCCCGCGACGGCGAAGCGACGATGGCGAAGCAGCCCGCGGAGTTTCGGCGCGTACCAATCCTGCAGGTGGTGCATCATGCGCTCGCTCCAGCTTTCGCCTTTGGGAACATCCTTGTGCAGGAAGATGGAGACGGCCCAAGGCACGTAGGTAAGGCTCAGCAATAGCGCACCGATGATGGCGAAGCTTACCGTGAAGGCCATCGGGCGGAACATCTTGCCTTCGATGCCGATCAGCGCGAAAATGGGCACGTACACGATGAGGATGATCACTTGGCCGAAGACGGCGCTTTTCATGATGCCGCCCGCTCCGCGAATGGTCTCCGTGTCCAGTTCCGCTCCAGTGAGCCGCTTGCCCGCGTAGCGTTGGTGCAGCGCGAACATCATCCCTTCCACCACGATCACCGCGCCGTCCACGATGAGACCAAAGTCCAATGCGCCCATGCTCATCAGGTTGGCACTTTGCCCGGCGAGCACCATGCAGCCGATGGCGAAGAGCAGCGACATTGGGATCACGCTGGCCACGATGAGGCCCGCACGCCAGTTGCCGAGCAGCAGCACCAGCACGGCGATCACGATCAGCGCACCCATCAACAGGTTGTGCTCCACCGTGCCGATGGTCTTCTGCACCAGCTTCGAGCGATCCACGAAGGCATCAACGAACACCCCTTCCGGCAAGCTGTGCTGCACTTCTTCGATCCGTTCCTTCACGGCTGTAACGGTGGCCAGGGCGTTGGCACCCTTCAGCATCAGCACCACGCCGCCCACGGCCTCGCCTTCGCCATTGCGCGTCATGGCCCCGTAGCGCACCGCGTGCCCGAAGCGCACCTCCGCCACATCGCGCACGCGCACCGGGCTGCCGCCGCGCGAGCTGATCACCACGTTCTCCATGTCCTTCAGTGACGTGATCACGCCTTCGCCCCGGATGAAATAGATGTTCGGTCCCTTCTCGATGTAGCTGCCCCCGGTGTTCGCGTTGTTGTTCTCCAGCGCGGTGAAGACGTCCATCAACGAAAGTCCGGCACCCGCCAACCGGCGCGCGTCCACGCTTACTTCATACTGTTTCAGCAGGCCACCGAAGCTGCTCACGTCGATCACCCCGGGCACGCCCAGCAGGTGTTTGCGCACCACCCAATCCTGCAGTGTGCGCAGCTCCAGCAGGTCGTATTGCTCTTTGTGGGCACTGTCCACGGCGAGGGTGTACTGGTAGATCTCGCCGGTGCCGGTGGTGGGAGGGGCGATCTCCGGCGTGCCATAGCCGGGCGGGATCTGTTCCTGCACCTGCGTGATGCGCTCGGCCACCAATTGCCGCGTGAGGTAGAGCGGCACGTTATCCTTGAACACCACGGTGATCACGGAGAGGCCGCTGCGCGATACGCTGCGCAGCTCCACCACGTCCGGCAGGTTCTTGAAGGCCTGCTCCAGCGGGAAGGTGATGAACTGCTCCACCTCCTGCGTGGCGAGGTTGGGCGCAATGGTGTTCACCAGCACCTGGTTGTTGGTGACGTCCGGCAGCGCGTCGATGGGCAGTTCCGTAACGGACCATGCGCCCCAGCCGATCAGGGCAAGGAGCAGCAGGCCCACGACGAGCTTGTTGCGTACGGAGAACGAAATGATGCGGTCGATCATGGGGAAAGGTGATCAAGGACGACTGAGGATGTAGTTGAGTACTGAACCCCATGCATGGCATCTGGACCGTTGAGCCATGTTCTTCGCCGAGGCTTTAGCGCAGGGGAATGGCTCTGCTCGACGTCATTGCGGGGTATCTGCACGGGCAAAGCCTGATCGTGCAAGGGGTGCCGTTAGCACTGGACCTACATCCGGGGCGGCTGCCAGATATCACTCAACCTGTTCGGGAGCAGTATGTGCTCGTCCGTCGGGGTCAATTCGAGGTCCAGCGCATTCAGGATGGCAAGATCCGCTGCGGGAGGATCGGGGAGGCGGGCTTGAATGGTTTGGGCGGCACAATGATTATCGGCATGGAAGGGGAGCCCGCTATGGTGATGGTCCTGGTCGGCGTGATGCCCTCGGATATAGTGCTCCGACATGAACTCCAACCAATTCATGTGTCCATTTGCCTGATGCTCCGATAAATGCTGGAACAGGGTAGGCAACTTCAGGAGTTGATGCGCCTCCATCGCATTGGAGAGGAAAATCCCCAAAAGAAGAATGGCTATTCGCCGATGCATCCGCATGTTGCTTCGGCAAAGGTAGATCCGGGCCTGCCCATGGAAGTGACGGATATCACCTGCGATGCTCCCAAGACCTTATCCCCCGGTTTGGAACGAGCGTTGCGATACGCCCATGGATTGCCGGAAGGGGTTAGGGACCCGGACTTTCGCCGAGGTCTTCGTGGTCCCGCAGGGGCTTCCCTCGACTCGTACCTCGCTCGGGATAAACTTCTCGCCCCAGGTCTAAACGAAGAAGCCCCGGCTTTCGCCGAGGCTTTCTGTGATCCCGCTGGGGCTTCCCTCGACTCGTACCTCGCTCGGGATAAACTTCTCACCCCAGGTCTAAACGAAGAAAGCCTCGGCGAAAGCCGAGGCTTTCTGTGATCCCGCTGGGGCTTCCCTCGACTCGTACCTCGCTCGGGATAAACTTCTCACCCCAGGTCTAAACGAAGAAAGCCTCGGCTTTCGCCGAGGCTTTCTGTGATCCCGCTGGGGCTCGAACCCAGGACCCTTACATTAAAAGTGTAATGCTCTACCAGCTGAGCTACAGGATCTCCTCTTGGAACCGTGTGCGTTCCCCGATTTGAGGGCGCGAAAGTAAACATCCGGTCCGGATCACCAAACAGGATGGGTCCTACTTGCTGATCAACGGCAGGCGCTCGAACGGTTTGCTGCGGTCGAACAGGTAGCGGTAAGTGGCCAAGGTGCGGTAGTTCACGGCTCCGAGGCTTTCACATACGCGCAACATTTTCGGATTGAAATCACCGATCCAGGTGAGCACGGTGTCGTTGTAGCGGCCGGTCTCCATCAGCCATTTGCTGGTGTGCACGATCATTACGCCCTCCACCCCCTTGCCCTGCCACTCCTTCACCACGCCGAATACGATGCCGGTCATGGTCTTGGCCGTGCCCTTCCATTTGTGCCAGAGGAATTTGAGCTTTCCCAGCCAGTTCAGGTTGCCGTTCACATAACGGAAGATCTCGTTCAGTTCCGGCAGGTTCACGAAGAAGGCGATGGGCTTTTCCTTGTGGTACACGAACACCACGATGCGCGGGTCCATCACGGGCTTCATCTGTTTGATGGTCTTCAGCGCCACCTCCTTCGGCATGGGCTTGAAGTTCTCGTGGTCCACCCACGCGGCGTTGAGCACCGTGCGGAAGTCCTCCGCAAGTTGTTCGGAACTCATGCCGCGCACGTCGCGCACGGTGATGTCCGGGTCGTTCCGGAACTGATCGTACTTGCGGTGGAAGATGGGCTGCACCGGCGTGATCGCGGAGCGCTTGAAAAAGAGCTGCTTGAAGTAGATCTGGAAGCCATAGGCCTCGAAAAGCTCCACGTAGTACGGCGGATTGTAGTTCGTGCCGTAGATCGGCAGATCCTTGAAATTCTCGATCAGCAGGCCCCAGAACATGTTGCGTTCGCCCAGGTTCACCGGTCCGTCCATCGCTTCCAGCCCTTGGGCCTTCAGCCAGTCCCGTGCCGTGTCGAAGAGCAGATCGGCCGCTCTTTGGTCCTCGATACATTCAAAGAAGCCGCACCCTCCGGTTGGCTGTTGCTTATCGGTCCAGGCCGTTTTGGGGTCGATGAAGGCGGCGATCCTTCCGGCGGCTTGCCCCGCATCATCATATAGCACCCAGCGCTTGATCGCCCCGGCCTTCCGGTCTTTGCGGGCCTGTAACAATTTGTTCTTTCCGGGATCGAAGACCTTCTCCACGTCCTGCTTCAGGTGCGGCACCCAGTTCTTGTCTTCCGCATAGATGCGCCATGGCACCCGCATCCAATCGTGCAACGGCTTGCCTTCGGTGGCCTCAACGATCTTCATCGGCGCGAAGTTCGTGCTTCGCTGCGGCATCCGACCAATTCATGCACATGGCGGTTCCAGCGTTCCCCGGATGAAGGCGATGGCCTTGTCCGCGTCCAGATGAAAATTGCCGAACACCAGCCGGTCTTGTTGGTCGATCAGCAGGAACCAGGGCGTGCCGCCGGTGCCGAAGTCGATCATGGTGCGCGGAAACGCTCCTTCTTCGGCCATATCGTGCCCGAAAGGAATGCCCAGTCCATATTCCCTCTGGTCTTTCAGCATGGCCTCCCATGTATTCTCCTGTTGACCTTCGAAGACCGTTTGGATGGCGAGAAAGGAAACCCTGCCATCCCCGGCGAAGGCCTCCACCAACTTTTTCAGCGTTGGAAACCCCACGCTGTGGCAGCCTTGGCACCAGGATTGAAAGCAAAAGACGACCTTGAACAGCCCGGTCCGCTGGGCCAAGGTCTGCGGCTTGCCGGGCCGGCCTTCGGCATCCACCCAGCTGGCCACGTGCAGCTCTGGTACCACACCGCCTCGCATCATGCTCCTCCGGTCTTCATGGAATGCATCCCTTTTTTCATTGGTGCAGGTCCGCCAAGGCAGGAGCCTCCACTGGTGCGGATCCTTGCCATCGGTGGCTCCCGTGGTCCGCATCGGCGCTAAGGTCGGGGTAAGGAACGGAGTTTCGGTGTTGGTACAGCGTGCAGGGTACCGGGTACGGTGGGGTCAGGTACCCTGCACTCAATACCCGGTACCAACTTATCACCGAACCATTCCTACATTGTCACCATGCGCGTGTTCATCATCGGCTTCATGTGCAGTGGCAAAAGCGCTGTTGGGCGCGAATTGGCCAAGTTGACCGGACGCCGGTTCACCGACATCGACCGTGCCATTGAGCAAAAGATCGGTCCGTTACTGCCGTGGATACAGAAGAACGGCGAAGCCGCTTTCCGTGTGGAAGAAGCCATTGTTCTGGCCGAGCTGCTTCAGGAGGAGGATGTACTGGTGGCTTGTGGCGGCGGCACGCCCATGGCGTCGGACAACATGGACCGCATGCTCGCTGCCGGCCATGTGGTCTTTCTGGAAGTGGACAAGTCCGTTCTTGTTGAACGCGCCAAGCGGGTAGGGGGCGACAGGCCCTTGCTGTTCGGCTTGAAGGATGCGGCCTTGGAGGCCCGGATCAGCGAGCTGTTGGAGGTGCGTGAACCCGTGTACCGCCGTGCCCACTGGCATGTTTCCGCCATGGGAACGCCGAGGGAGGCCGCCTTGAAGATCGCCGAACTTGCCGGCTGGTAATTTCACGACAAGTACACCGTGTCCTTTCTTCCCATTTCCACGCTGATGTGTTCCTGCAGCGTAGTACTGAGCGTGAGGCCCACGATGTCCGCACGGATGGGAAAGGTCCGGTGAAGCCGGTCCACCAGCACTACCGTGGTGAGCCGCTTCAGGGGCGCGCCGATCAGGTGTGCCGCAGCATACATCAGCGTTCGGCCGCTCATCAGCACGTCATCGATCAAGATCACCACGCGGCCTTCCAAGTCCACCTCGCCGGCGCTCAGCTTGGCGGGAGCTTTCAACGGGGCATCCTTGTTCAATACCAGCTCGTGCAGCTCGATCTTCAGCGGGGAGATCTCCTCCAATAGCACCTTGAGGCGCGCGGCCAGCTTGGTGCCCCGGGGAGCAACGCCGACCAATACCAGCACGGACTCATGCACGTTGTCCTCGTAAATGCGGAACGCGATCCGGCGCAGCTTGCGCTGGATGCGTTCATGCTCCAGTACCACGGTGCGTTCGGCGGCCATGGGCCGAAAGTAACCGGCCGGAGCGGATCAACCGCGATCAGGAGCCGTTTGCATTCATTTACTGCCATGCGTATCGGACCTTTGCACCGGTAATTCATCTCCCTCTCCCCATCATGATCATCGTTCTTTCCCCCGCCAAAAGCCTGGACGGATCACCCATCAGGATACCGCGATCGGCCACAACGCCCGTATTCCAGGCGGAAAGCCGGGAGCTGGCTGAGAAGTTGAAGAAAATGTCGGCCGCACGGTTGCGGAAGCTCATGGACATCAGCCCGGAACTGGCCGCACTGAACCATGCGCGGTACCAAGCGTGGGACGGAGCACCGCAGGTGAAGCCAGCCGTCCTGATGTTCAACGGGGAAGCCTACCGCGGACTGGGTGCCGGGTCGCTCGATGGGGACGATCTGCGCTTCACCCAACGCCATCTGCGCATCCTCAGTGGATTGTACGGGCTGCTCCGTCCCATGGACCTTATCGCTCCTCATCGGCTGGAGATGGGTACCAAGCTTTCCATGGGTCGGGGGAAGAAGGACCTCTACGGATTCTGGGGTGACCGCATTACCACGGAACTGAACGGTGCCTTGCGGAAGAGCGGGAGCGAGGTGCTGGTGAACCTGGCTTCGGCCGAGTATTTCAAGAGCGTGCGCACGGAGCAGCTCGCGGCCCGCGTGATCACACCAGTGTTCAAGGAACGCACGGCCGGAGGGCTGCGGATGGTGACGGTATACGCCAAGCACCAGCGTGGGGCGCTTTGCAGGTACATTATCCAACGCCGGCTGGTGGACCCGGAGGGGATCAAGCAATATGACGGGGATGGGTACCGCTATGAGTCCGAGGGCAGCTCCAATGACGAATGGCTCTTTGTGCGTTGAGCCCATGGGATTTCGGACCCTGGTTGGGTAGTTTTGCAGCGTGACCGTCTTTATCCTCTCCGCACTGGGCCTGCTATTGCTGGTCTACTTGGGTGTTTGCCTGTTCTATTGGCTCTTTCAGGAGAAGTTCATCTTCGTCCGTTTTACCCTGCCGGACCGATTCACGTTCAATTTTCCGCAGCCCTTCGAGGAGCTCCGGATGGAAAGACCTGACGGAGCAAGCCTGCACGCACTGCACTTCCCGGTACCCAAACCCGAGGGAGCCGTGCTCTACTTGCACGGAAACACCGGCAGCCTGCGGAGGTGGGGGAAACGCGCCCCGCGCTTCACCACTCTGCACCATGCCGTGCTGATGCCCGACTATCGGGGCTATGGAAAGAGCACGGGCAAGATCTCGGAGGCCGCTCTGCACGGGGACGCACAGGCCTGGTTCGATCGCTTGGCCGCGCAATACGGAGAGGCCAATGTGGTGATCTATGGCCGCTCCCTTGGCTCGGGAATGGCGGTGCCCTTGGCTGCGGCGCGCTCACCGCGCACCTTGATCCTTGAATCGCCCTTCGCCAACCTTCTGGACGTGGCGCGGCATTACTTGGCCATCCTGCCGTACCGCTGGTTGATCAGGTACCGTTTTCGAAGCGATGAGGCGATCAAGAACGTGCAATGTCCGGTCTTCATCTTCCACGGAAAGCGCGACCCGCTGGTGCCGTACAGCAGTGCATTGCGCCTGTACGCTGCGATCCCGGCGGATGTTCATCGCGAGTTGATCACCTTCGCCAAGGGCTACCACAGTGATCTTGCCGGTTATGCACGCTTTCGAAGAAAGCTCCGGAGCATCCTTGCCATGCGGTAAAAGTGACGTTAAGGATCTTAAAGCGTGGAAGAAGCCGTTCCGTCCGTGTAACTTCGCCGCCCCATAATTTGGAACATGAACATCAAACTCTCGATCTTCACCGTGCTGGCCGTGCTGCTGAGCGCATGTGGCAACCAAGCAACCGGCCAGAAGGAGCGCACCGTCGACCTCAAGACCACCCGGGACTCCGTGAGCTACGGTATCGGCTCGGACGTGGGCCATAACCTGCAGATGAACCTCAAGCAGTCCGGCCTGGATTCCTTGAACATGGACGCGATGTTCGCCGGCATGCGCGATGCCATGGACAGCACCGAGCGGATCAGCACCGAAAAGGTGAAGGCGGTAGTGCAGGCCTACATGATGGAGGCCCAAAAAACGATGATGGCCAAGCAACAGGCCGAGGCCGAGGCCACCTTGGCAGCGGGACAGGCATTCATGGCCGAGAACGGCAAGAAACCGGGCGTGACCACCACGGCCAGCGGCCTTCAGTACGAGGTGCTGCAGATGGGGAAGGGAGCCAAGCCCACCGCAGCCGATACCGTGCGGGTGAACTACAAGGGCACCTTGCTCAACGGCAAGCAGTTCGATAGCTCATACGACCGGGGCCAACCTGCTGAATTCCCCGTGAATGCGGTGATCCCCGGATGGACCGAGGCCCTTCAACTGATGCCTGTGGGTTCCCGCTGGAAATTGTACATCCCCAGCGATCTGGCATACGGAGAACGTGGGGCCGGTGCGGATATCCCAGGGAACAGCACACTGATCTTCGAGGTGGAGCTGATGGACATCCTGAACAAGTAATTGGAGGCACCCCCGATGCAAAGAGGCCCGGCGCGATCCGGGCCTCTTTGCATCGGGGGTGCCTCGGTCGGCTCAGCCCGTTCCCGGCCCTTCCGGCAACGCCATCCAGTGGCTCACCTGCTCAAAGAAGCAATTGCTGCTCCCTTCGCCCAGCCAGAAATGACGGTGGGTCTTCCTGCCGGTCTTGCTGGGGTTCTTGATGAACCAATCCTCGGCGAAGCGCAGGACCACCACGTGGCGTTGTTCCTTTTCGGCCAGACCGGGCAGGTGGATGCTATGGCCGGGCAGCCAGCACAGCACGCGCTGGCCGTCCGCGGGCAGTTGTTCCGAGCAAGGGATCCAATCCATTTTCATGACACTGGGCATTCAGCACACGGCAGGTTCATTCTTCCAGCAGGTCCGGTGGTATATCCGGGGATAGTACGATCCGGGTGAGCCGTTCCACGGCCCATTTTGCTCGTTCCCGAAGCTCCGGGTTGTGCCGTGCGAACATTTTTTCCCCCTCCTTGCGGATGAGGTACTTCACCACGTCGGCATGGATCTCCAGGCCGGTGTCGGTGATGAAGCAGACCTGGCTGCGCGTCCAATGCCAGATCAACAAGGTGGATAGCCGGATGGAGGACCGGTCGTGTAGCTTTCCTCCCTGGGTGATCAAGCCCTGGCTCTCAACATGGCTGACCAGCGCCCGGATCACGGTCTTGATGCACTCCTGCATCCCTTCAGTGGTCAAGGCTCCTTCAGGGTGCTCCACCAGGTCGGTCAAATTGGAAAGGGGCGCACGCTGGTAGTACATTTGGTGGGCGCGGGGCATGCTCTTGTTGAACTCCGTCATGGCTGGATTCACCAGGCCGGGATGGCCCACCAGTGTGCCGTCATGCCCGTCCACGGCCTCGCGTTCCTTATCGGCGATCATTTCCAGATAGCCTGGCTTGAGGATTCCATGGGCATCGGGTGGAAGGATGAAGGCCGGCGCACCCATGGCGTGGGCCTGTCTTTTATGGCAAATGCTGATGGTCCTTAAGCTCACGCTCCGAAGGAACTTCGCGTCGAGCCCGATGTGCTGGCGGTCCGGAAGGACGGGACGCTCCGGTGCACTGAACAAGGCCACGTGGTCCGCGGCATAGGCCTGCGGGTCCAGGGAAAGCCCGGCGGAGTGATGCCTGAGTTCGTGGAGGATCTCATCCGCCTCCAGCACTGCCGCCAGATTGTCCATCATCACCGTGGCCCGGAAGGTGCCGCGCGGCATGGAAAGCCGTTCCTCGAGGAACGCGAACATGTCCTTCCACAAGCGGGCTTCCAGTTGGCCTCGGATCCCGCGGAGGTACAGGAATGCCCCACCCTGCCGCAGACGCAGCTTTTCCGCGTTGAAATGCGCGTGAAGAGCGAGGTCGAGGAAGCTGGCCGGGAAGGAGGACCGGTCTTCGTACAGGGTATGGTCCAGCGCGTGCAGGGGGCGCGGCACGATCATCAGCCGCGTAATGCTCTTGGGGTTGATCCGTACGCGGTCGCCATCGTTGCCCACGTAAGCCAGACGAAAGTCCGTGGCCCGTTCAATGTTCTTGTGCGCACGGAGAATGGCCCCGGGCTCGTTCGGCGTCATGTTCCACAGGTCGGCCACGTAGCTTTTCGCTCCGGCGTTGAGGCCCTCTATCAGTTCCTTGCGGCTGCACCCACCGATCAATTCCACGCGTCGCTCCAAGAGTTCCGCAGGCGCGGGGTCCACCTGCCAATCGCCGTTGCGGATGCTTGCGGTATCCTCGGAAAGCTCCAAGGAACCGTTCCTTAAGGCGGACATTCGGGCCTCCCCCTGGTCCAGCACCTCCAGCCGCCGCGTGCCGAAGCGCTCCAACAAGGCCTGTGCGAATTCCACCACCACCGGCGTGAGCAGGCGGTCGGTCCTGATGGAGGAGATGGTCTTCAACATGGGTGCAAGCGGGCCGTTGTACGCAGCCCACAGGGGAGGGGTTCAACAAGGGCGCAGCGAAGTTCGGGAATACGGTGGAACATCGGGGAGGGCCCAAGCTGTCCTTGCAGATGGTACGGACCGCTCACCCCCCGGAACCACCACTGCTCCCATCGTCGGGCATTCACCCGGGGCGATCCTTACATTCGCAGCCCTCTTCGCCACAAAGGCACAGACGCATGAGAACGATCATCACCTTAACCGCCTGTACGATGGCATCGATCACTGCCATGGCGCAGACCCGCGATATCGCCTATACCGAATTCGACCTGCCCAACGGTCTGCACGTCATTCTTCACGAGGACCACAGCACACCCATCGTGGCCGTGGGCGTGATGTACCATGTGGGCAGCAAGGACGAGGCCCGCGACCGTCGCGGCTTTGCCCACTTCTTCGAGCACCTGCTCTTCGAGGGTTCCGACAACATCGGGCGCGGCGAGTATGCCAAGTATGTGGAAAAGGCCGGCGGGGTGCTCAACGCCAATACCACCGGCGATCGCACCTACTACTACGAGGTCCTGCCCAGCAATCAGCTGGACCTTGGGCTTTGGCTGGAAAGCGAGCGCATGCTGCACGCGAAGGTGGAGTCCAAGGGTATTGAGACCCAGCGCGAAGTGGTGAAGGAGGAGCGTCGCCAGCGCTATGAGAACCAACCATACGGGAGCATCCTGCCCGAAGTGCTCAAGCGCGCGTACACCGAACACCCGTACCAGTGGCCCACCATCGGCTACATGGAAGACCTCAACGCCGCAACGGAAAAGGACTACAAGAAATTCTACAAGACCTTCTACGTGCCGAACAATGCCGTGCTGGTGTTGGCCGGTGATTTCAATGCAGAGAAGGCGACCACCCAGCTGACGAACTATTTCGGCCCCATCCCCAAGGGCGGAACCATTCCGCGTAACAAGGTGGTGGAACCACCCTTGAAGGGCGAGGTGCGCGATACCGTGTTCGACAAGATCCAGTTGCCCGCCGTGGTGCAGGCCTACCGCATTCCCGCCCTTGGAACCCCCGATTTCTACGCAGTGGACATGCTGAACCGGCTGTTGAGCAACGGCAACAGCAGCCGCTTGGTGAAGAACGTGAAGGATGCCGAGCAAAAGGCGGTGTTCGTGGGCTCCTTCAGCCTGCCCTTCGAGGACCCCGGACTGGCCATTGCCTTTGCCGTGGCCAACATGGGCGTGACCCCGGACAGCCTGGAGGCCAGCATGGACCGGCAGTTCGGGCGGGTGCGGAACGAGCCGATCCCACCGGCCGAGCTGGAGAAGTTGAAAGTGCAGATAGAGACCGAACATGCCATGGAGAACGGCCGCATGGCCGGGATCGCCAACAACCTCGCCAATGCCTATACCTTCCTGGGGGGGACTGACAAGGTGAACACCGAGGTGCAGCAATACCTCGCCGTTACCGCCGACGACCTCCAACGCGTGGCGCGGAAATATTTCGTGCCGGAAAACCGGGTGGTGCTGTATTACCTGCCCCTGAACCAAAAGAAATGAACCGCCAACGGAAGACCATGAAAAGCCCATCGTTTCAGGCCCTCGCGCTGGCCGCAACACTCCTTATCCCGGCCTCCATGACCGCACAAGTGGACCGCACCAAAGCACCCCCGGCAGGACCGGCACCCGAAGTTCACCTCGGAGAGCACAAGAGCATCACCCTGGCCAACGGAATGCGGGTGATCATCGTGGAGAACCACAAGATCCCCATCGTCAGTGCCCAAGTGCGTTTCGATATCCCGCCCATCATGCAGGGTGACATCGCCGGCTATCAGGACCTGGTGGGCGAGCTGCTCACCAGCGGTACAGCCCGGCACACGAAGGAGGAGATCGATGAGCTCGTGGACGGCCTTGGGGCCCGGATGAACGGATCCAACGACGGCATCTACGCCTCCAGCCTGAAGAAGAATTTTCCCCAGGTGATGGACCTGCTCTACGAGGTGGTCTCCAGCGCCAACTTCCCCCGGGAGGAATTTGAGAAAGCGAAGACCCGCGCACTTTCCCAAGTGAGCGCGCGCGCCGACGATCCCGATCAGATCGCCGAAGTGGTGGGTCGTGCGCTCACATACGGCAAGGGCTACCCTTATGGAGAAGTGACCACGGAGGCCACGCTGAGCAAGGTCAACCGGGACGATCTCTATCAGTACTACCGCTACTTCTTCCAGCCCAAGCAGGGCTACCTGGTATTGGTGGGGGACATCACCGCCAAGGAAGGTGAGGCCATGGCCACGAAGTATTTCGGCACCTGGAAAGGCGCTGAAGTGCCGGTGACCAAGGACGAGCAAGGGCACGACGTGGTGAAGGACCTTGGCCCGATCATCCCAGCCGGGAAACAGCCTCCAATGCCCCGGGACGTGCGCGTGGCCTTCGTGGACCGGCCCGGTAGCGCACAGAGCGTGATCAAGGTGCTGTTCCCCGTACAACTGAAGCCGAACGACCCGATGGTCCTGCAGGCCCAAGTGCTCAACACCATCCTGGGCGGTGGGGTGTTCAACGCCCGGCTGATGCAGAACCTTCGCGAGGACAAGGGCTACACCTACGGGGCCTATTCCAGCCTTGATGCGGACCGGTGGTGCGGTGCCTTCAGCGCCGGGTGCAGCGTGCGGAACAATGTGACCGACAGTGCGGCAACCCAGATCATGGACGAGATCAGGAACATCCGCAAGGCACCGGTGAAGGCCGATGAACTGGCCCTGGCCAAGAGCTACATGGCAGGCAGTTTCGCCCGTGCCCTGGAAGATCCGCGGACCGTGGCCCGCTTTGCGCTGAACACCTACCTGAACGATCTGCCGGAGGACCATTACGATACCTATCTCAAGAAACTGGAAACGGTGACCATAGCGGACGTGCAACAGGCCGCGAACCGCTTCCTGCAGTCGGATAGCGCGACCATTCTGGTGGTGGGCGACAAGGAGCAGGTGGCCAAGACCTTGGAGGGCTTGAGCACCACCGGTGTGGTACTGGACTTCGACATCAATGGCGATATCGTGCGCATTGATCCCACTGAAGGTGCCACGCCAGCCCCGGCGGGCATGACCGCGCAGGATGTGCTCGATGCCTACATCAAGGCCATTGGAGGCAGCGCCGCAGTGGGGAAGGTGAAGGACCTGAAGAAGGAGTATACCACCAGTATCCAGGGCATGCCCGCCACCTTGGTGGAGTACTATAAGGTGCCGAACAACTATGCCATGGAGATGAAGATGGGGGAGATGGTGTTGCAGAAGATGACCTATGACGGTACACGTGGAAAGATGGTGGGGATGGGCGGTGAAAAAGAGCTGGAGGACATCGAGCTTGACGAGTTGCGCGCCAATTCCTATGCCTTTCCCGAACTGCATTACGCCGAGATGGAACAACTGGGACGATTGATGGGTATCGTGGACATCGAGGGCAAGAAGGCCTATCGCGTCAACGTGAAAACACTGCCCGGAGGCCAGTTCGATGAATACTACGACGTGACCACCGGCCTCAAGCTGCGCCGTAAGGATTACCAGTCCCAGGAGGGAGGGGGCTACATCCAAGTGATCACGGACTACAGCGACTACACACCGGAAGGGGGCGTTCTTTTCCCCCACACCCTGCATCAGGGCGGTGGAATGGACATGACCCTCACGGCGACCTCCATCAGCGTGAACAAGGGCATCCCCGGATCCGTGTTCAGTGTGGAGTGAGGAGGTGTTTTTCCAGTTTCCGCTTTCAGCTTTTCAGTCTCAGCTTTCCAAGCACCTTCTCGCCTGCGGCCCCGCATTCATCACCAGGTCGATGATGCTCAGTCGGCCCACAAAGCCGTGGCGGTCCGCGAAGACCTGCGTATAGGGTAGGACATTCCCGACCGTGGATGGCAGTACCTTCTTGGGATGCAGGTCACGGCGATGGTCCGTCAGTCCCTTCAGGTCCTCCACAAAGGTTTCCCGGACTTCCACATCACAGGTAAGCCCCAGCCATTTAAGGGCCAGGTGCATGGTGGCCAGGTCCAGCTCGACCAGTTTGGCGTAGCGCTTCCGCAACAACGCTTCGATGTCCGGCATGTAGTGGATGAACCAGGGCGTTTGCCCGTAGGCGCTCCGGATCGCTTGGATGTGTTGGAGATTCCACGGTTCCGCGTAGCTGAGGACCACGGAGTGCAACGGCATCTTCTCACCGCTTCTGCGGGCGATCGTTAAGGTGAGGTCCTGCTTCCCGTTCGGGCCGATGATGGAGGTGCGGGTGCGGTAGCTCTGGCGCTCGTAGTACTCCGCGACATCGATGACGATCCGCTCGCTGCGCGCCATCAACGCATAGTGCTCCACACTGCCGAAATAGTACGCCGAAAGAAGTGGAGTGCGGTCCATGGCGCACAAAGATGGCCGGCTTTGCGTTGTTCCTTTGCTTCCAATTGTTACAGCCCATGAAGTTGATCCACGCACTCCCTGTAGTTCTGGTTATCCTGGCTTCGTGCCAAGGCAGTCCGCAAGAGGAAAAAGCACCGGAGGGTGTTGAGACCGAGGAAACAACGGGAGCAACGCAATGGGTCGGGCTTTATGCCGATACACTTCCCTGTGCGGACTGTCCCGGCATTCTGACTCAACTGGACCTGCGTGCGGACAGCACCTATGTGATGCGTGACCGCTACCTCGAACGCGACAGCATCCCGTACGGAACCATCGGACAGTGGACCGTTGCAGGGGATATGCTTACACTCAAGACTGCGGATGTGCCGATGCGCTGGAAGCTGGAAGGGGATAGGCTGGTGCGCAGAGATGCGGACGGCGGGCCGGTGGAGACCACCTTGCCCAACTCCATTGGGCGGGTGGCCAATTTCGGTTCATTGCCCATGCGCCTCTCCGGTGCCTATGTCTACTACGCCGACTCCCATAGCTTCACCCCCTGCGGAAGCAAATTTGTAATTCCCGTGGCCATGGATGAGGCCGGTACGGGAGGAGCAGGGCTGGAGCTCGAACGCGCCTACAGCAACCGGATCAAAACACCACCGGATCCCTTGTTCGTGGAAGTCACCGCATCGTTGCGTACGGGGCCGGCCATGGAAGGGGATAGCACCGAGGAATACCTCTACATCGAGCGGCTGGAGCGGGTGAAGGAGATGCAGAAGTGTCCTTGAATAAACGCAAAGGAACGAGGACTCGTACCGAGTACAGGGTGCCGAGTACCTAATGCCGCGCACGGTATTGTACCCTGTACCAATACCCAATACCCTGTACTTTCTCCCCCTTCACCGCAGGAAGGCCCGCAACACCAGCACCACCATGCAGGCCAGGAACATGAAGATGCTGATCCGGTTGATCCCGTGCATGAACCGCAAGTTGAGGTTGTTGTCCGTTTTGGAGAACAACGTGGCCGGGTTCAAGTAGTAAAGGATGCGCTTCCAGAACATGGTGCGAAGATAGAAGGCTATGATGCCGGAACTACAGGGTCCGGCTGAAGGTGCGTGAAGCCGTGCGGTCCCCGTTCAAACCCTGAAAAGTGATCGCGAAGGCACTGTCCTGCTCGTGGATCGATCCCGTGCTGAAGTACTTCCAAGCGTAGCCTTCTGCCCGGTAGCCGATGTCCGGATCGTCCGGATAGGCGGTGTCCGAAAGATTGGTGATCGGGAATTCGTAGCGCTGCACCTTCTCCGCATGCACTTTGGCTCAGTTCCGGCACGATGCCGCGAGCGCGACCCATGCAACCACTCCCCAATACTTAATCCATGACGCTGATAGCATCCTGCAAGCTGCCGTGCGAGATGCCGTTCATCCAGACTGTAACGGAACTTCACTTGAGCCGGGGCGAGACGATCTGCCCATTGCTCATCCCTAACGGCCCGCTGCCAACTCTCGGTTAATTTTGCAACTTCCCCATGCCCTTCGAGCTCATCTCCGAATTCACGCCCACCGGCGACCAGCCCGAGGCGATCCGCCAACTGGTGGAAAGCGCCCGCGAGGGTGTACAGTACCAAACACTGCTGGGCGTTACCGGTTCGGGCAAGACGTTCACCATCGCGAACATGATCGCGCAGCTGGACCGGCCCACGCTGATCCTGAGCCACAACAAGACCTTGGCCGCGCAGCTCTACGGTGAGTTCAAGCACTTCTTCCCGAACGACCGCGTGGAATACTTCGTGAGCTACTACGATTACTACCAGCCGGAGGCCTATTTGCCTGTATCCAACACCTACATCGAGAAGGACCTCTCCATCAATTCCGAGATCGAGAAGCTGCGCCTGAGCACCACAAGTGCGCTGCTGAGCGGAAGGCGCAATGTGATAGTGGTGGCCAGCGTGAGCTGCATTTACGGCATCGGCAACCCCGCGGAGTTCCACAAGAGCGTGGTTCATGTGCATAAGGGACAGAAGATCTCGCGCAACGCGCTGTTGCACCAGTTCGTCTCCGCGCTTTACAGCCGCCAGGATATCGACCCGACAAGGGGCAACTTCCGTGTCCGGGGTGACGTGGTGGAGGTCTACCTCGCCTACGCGGACGAGGGAATGCGCATCCACTTCTGGGGCGACGAGATCGAGAAGATCGAACGCTTCGCCATCGAGAACGGAAAGACCTTGGAGGTCCTGGACGAGACCCCGATCTATCCGGCCAACATCTTCGTCACCAGCAAGGAAACGCTGAACGATGCGATCGCCTCCATCCAGGAGGACATGGTGAAGCAGGTGGAGTTCTTCAAGGAGATCGGTAAGCACCTCGAAGCGAAACGGTTGGAAGAGCGCGTGCTCTACGATCTGGAGATGATGCGCGAGCTGGGCTATTGCAGTGGCATCGAGAACTACAGCCGCTACTTCGACCGGCGCGAGCAAGGTCAACGACCCTTCTGCCTGCTGGACTATTTCCCGGAGGACTTTTTAATGGTGATCGACGAGAGCCACGTAACGGTGAGCCAGATCGGTGCCATGTACGGCGGTGACCGAAGCCGCAAGAAGAACCTGGTGGAGTACGGCTTCCGGCTGCCCAGCGCGATGGACAACCGTCCGCTGAAGTTCGAGGAGTTCGATGCCATGATCGGGCAGACCGTCTTCGTGAGCGCCACCCCGGCGGACTTCGAGCTGGAACGCAGCGAGGGCATCGTAGTGGAACAAGTGGTGCGCCCCACCGGTCTGCTGGACCCGCCGATCGACGTGCGCCCCAGCAAGGACCAGATCGACGACCTGCTGTACGAGATCCGCTTGCGCGCCGAGAAGGACGAACGGGTGCTGGTGACCACCCTCACCAAGCGAATGGCCGAGGAGCTCGCGGAATTCCTTGGGAAGAACGGCGTGAAGTGCAAGTACATCCACAGCGACGTGGAGACCTTGGACCGCATCGAGATCCTGCGCCAGTTGCGCCTCGGGATGTTCGATGTGCTGGTGGGCGTGAACCTGCTCCGCGAAGGTCTGGACCTGCCCGAGGTCTCGCTGGTGGCCGTGCTGGACGCGGACAAGGAAGGATTCCTGCGCAGCAACCGCTCCCTGACGCAGACCGCAGGCCGCGCTGCGCGGAACCTCAATGGCAGGGTGATCTTCTATGCGGACAAGATCACCGACAGCATGCGCCGCACCATGGAGGAGACCGAACGCCGTCGCGCCAAGCAGATGGCCTACAACGAGGAGCATGGCATCACGCCCACGCAGATCAAGCGCGACCGGACCTCGGTGATGCAGCAGACCGCCGTGATCGATGCGGGCGACGGAAGTGGGCGCAAGGCGTACGTGGAACCCGAGGAGATGAGCCTCGCCGCAGATCCGGTGATGCGGTACATGCCCGTGGAGGACCTGGAGAAGAATGCGGCCCTGCTGGAAACTCGCATGAAGAAATCCGCCAAGGAACTCGATTTCATGACGGCGGCGCAGTTGCGCGATGAACTCTTCGCCATCCGCAAGCTGATCGATGAGAAGGCAAAGCCGTCCAAGGTGGGTTGAAGGCGCGTGGATAATACTGCGCACCCTGTCCTATTTTCGCTGCAACCATTAGGGTGGCATTCGCGTCATTTCCGTATCCTGCCCACCTGCTAGAACGCCCATCCCATGACCAGGACCCATACGCTGCTTTCTCTCGCTTCCCTTTTACTGGTTGCACCCCTTTCCGCGCAGATCTCTTTTGGCGGACATCCTTACGGCGACAAGGCCGAGAAGCGGGGCATGCCGCCAGCGGTCGCCGTGCATCTCCCACAGGTGGATGTGGCCACCCTGTTGAACGAAGACGCCGACCGGGCCGCACAAGGGATCAAGGGACCGCTCCGCTTCGGTTATACCCACCAAACGGACCTAACGCTGCAGAACAGCGGTGCCTGGTTCATCATGCCCAATGGCGACCGCGTGTGGCGATTGATGCTGCATTGCCCGGAGGCCCTGAGCATCAACCTGCAATTCAGCAATTACGTGATCCCGGAAGGAGCGTGGATGTTCCTCTACAACGAAGCCGGCATGGTGCGCGGATCCTATACGGCGCAAAGCAATCCGGGGCATACCGCATTCGGCACATCCCCCCTTTCGGGGGATCGCATCACGGTGGAATACATCGAACCGGCAGCGCTCGCGGGCCAAGGCCAACTCACCATCAGCGCCGTGATCCATGGCTACCGCCTCCTGGGTGGCGGCCCCGACCGGGGCTTCGGAGATAGCGGCGCGTGTAATGTGAACACCATCTGCCCGGAAGGCGACCTCTGGCGGGACGAGATCCGATCGGTGGCGCATGTGGTGCTCGGGGGTGGGGTATGCACAGGCACCTTGGTGAACAACTGTGCCAACGATAGCACGCCCTACTTCCTAACGGCCAACCACTGCACGGAAGGCAACACCTCCAACGCTTCCTGGGTCTTCATCTTCAATTGGGAAAGCCCCGTTTGCGACCCCACGGAGAATGCGCCCATGGACCAAAGCATCACCGGTTGCGACAAGCTCCTGGAGTTTCCCGGCACCGATGCATCGTTCCTGCAGCTCAGCAGTATCCCTCCCGTGGATTTCCACCCGTACTACAGCGGTTGGGACAAGAGCGGCACCGCACCCGACAGCGTGGTGGGCATCCACCATCCCGCCGGGGACATCAAGAAGATCTGCAGCTCGCACGGACCCATCATCGAAGGCACGATGAGCGGAGCAGACTGCTGGCAGGTCACCGAGTGGCATTCCGGCACCACGGAGCCGGGAAGCAGCGGGAGCGCCATTTGGAACCAGGACCACCGCATCATCGGGCAACTGTTCGGTGGGCAGGCCTCCTGTTCCAACAATGTGAACGACTTCTATGGCCGCTTCGACCTCACCTATCCGCTCATTGAGCAATGGCTGGGGGATTGCGGCGATACCCTCAACGGATTCGACCCCGAGGCCTATGTCCCCATTCCGCTGGATGCGGCCATCACCAGCATTGCCGGGGTGCCTCATGTTGTTTGCAACAGCGACAGCATCATGCCGGTCGTTACGATGAAGAACAATGGGGAAGGCGTGATCACCTACGTGAATATAAATTACTTCCTGGATGGTGCCATCATGGGGACAATTCCCTGGTACGGTGCGCTCCAGCCGGTGCAAACCGCGAACGTCCAACTCCCAGCCATCCATGCCTCCAGCGGTGTCCATTGGATCCATGTCAGCACATCGAACCCGAACGCGGATGTGGATACCAACCCCCTGAACGACGAGGATAGCCTGCAGTTCATGGTGAACAGCCCGGGCATCATCGGAGTGGTGCAGTTGGACCTGGACCGCTATGGGACGGAGACCAGGTGGAAGATCGAAACGCCGGAGGGTTTCCTCGTGGAGAGCGGAGGACCCTATGTGAACAGCCCCAACGGGTATACGATGAACGAAGAGGTGTGCCTGGCCCATACCTGCTACATCTTTACCGTGTTCGATGATGTGGGCGACGGCATGTGCTGCGATTACGGCGAAGGCGATTTCCGGATCCTCGATACCCTCGGTGTGTCCTTGCTGGAGGGCAATGGAACCTTCGGCTACTCGTACAGCGACGAGTTCTGCGTGAACTGGGTAGGGATCAGTGAGTCCGCTGGCCGTATCCTGCACGTGGCACCCAACCCGAGCAACGGCCGGTTCACGGCGTTCCTCCAGGAAGGCGTTGGCCCGCAGCAGTTGCGCGTACAGGATGCCTTGGGACGTATTGTATGGACCGGGGCAACCACGGCAGGACAGGGTCGTGTTGATATGGATCTTGCACAGCTGGCTGGAGGCACCTATCTCCTGGTGGCGGAGGATGGAGCGCAGCGATCCGTGCAACGGATCATGATCCAGCGGTAAGGCACACTCCCGATCGGACTGGTCGTGCTGGGCGCGGTGCCGTCAGTACTTCAGCCGGTAGTAGGCAAGCTTCACGTATTCGTTGTTCAGCATGATCAGGCCCTCCTCGGAGGTCCACCAGCTCCGCTCATCGAACGTGGATGAGGGTGCTCCGTGAAGCAGCACGGTGATGCCCGCCTTGCGGAAGCGATCTCGGAAAACGAAACCGATCCGCCGCAGGTGGAAGCGGTTGGAGATGACCATCACCGTATCCAGGCGCTCCGCGATGGCGAATTCCAGGAGTGCTTCGGCTTCCTCGAAGGTGCTCGTTCCCTTGTTCAGGGTAATGGTGAGCGCCAACGGCATACCGGCGACCACGGCCGAATTGCGCGTGCATTCGGCCTCGGTGCTATCGATGCCCAAGGCTTCCAATGCGCTGGGTACCGGCGCACCGGTGAATACGAAGCGATCACTCAGGCCCTGCTCGTACACACGTGCGGCCTCCACGCCGCGATCCTTCACGGAGCCGCCCAGCACGAACACGGCGTCCACTCGGGTCACGGGGTCCTCGGTGATGAGGTGGTTGCCCAGCGCTTGCAGGATCGGCACACGCATGCGGCAGATCAGCAACACCAAGATCAATACGACCAGTAGCCAACGGCCGATCCGCAGGAATGAGCGCCGCCGCCATGGCCGTGGTACTGGTGGGGTTGAAGGAGCAGCCACGGACATGGCAAATCAGTAGGCCCCACTTCTGCGGCGCAGCACCCACTCCAAGGTGAGCAGCAGCAGCAAGGGGAAGAAGAGCCAGCGGAGCCCGATCAGGTCGCTGAAGCTGGCGTGGGAGTAGGAACGTGCCTTTAGTTCGGGACGGTCCTTCAAGGCTTCGGCGATGCGGTCCATATCCGCTGGGGAACTGGCGATCCCGCCGGTGCGTGCGGCAATGTTCTCCCAAAGATCATGGTCGGCCACGGTGTTCATCATTTCAGCCACCAGCGGTTTTACCAGGAACTCGCCCTTGGCGGTCAGGCGCTCCCCGTCCAAGCTGACGGCAGCTACCCAGGTGTAGCGCCCTGCGGGAAGGACCCCGGCATCCAAGCGGTATCCGGTGCCGGAGCGGCTGAACGTATAGGCCAGCTCGCGGCCGTCCTCGTTCGTCAGGTTGATGGTGGCTTCCGGCGTGTTCACCGGCTCGAAGCTCGCATTGTACAGCTCTGCATCCAGCGTCACTTTCTCGTTCTGCTGGAACTCCCGTTCGCTGCGTACCCGGAAGCGGCTCTTGTCCTGCTTCAGCGCCAGAAGCTGCACGGTCTTCTGCACCAGCTTATCGAAGTGCGCATTCGTGTTGTTCTGCTGCATGTCCGCCAAACGCCAACGCCACAGCCCTTCACCGCAGGTGATGGCCGTGCGGCGGGCGGTCTGCGCCTGGAAGGCGAACAAGGGATAGCCGGTGCGCACGGAGCCGATGCGCTGCGTGAGGAGTGCCGTGGCGGAGCGGCCCAAGGCATACTGTGCGAACGGCACCTGGAGCGGCGGGAAGCGCTCGATGGCGCGCAGGTCCTCGCGGGCTAGGGTGAAGAGGGAGAATTCCGGCACTGCGGCGGCCTGCACATCCGTATAGCTGCCCCGGCCACCTTGGATGTCCACGCCGCTACCGAGCAGGCTCACCTGCCGCAGATCGCTCCTTTGCCCCACGATGGTCCAAGTGGGGATCTCCTTTTTCTCGATCCGCTGGAGCAGCGCTTGCAGGCCTTGGTCAGGGGAGGGGAGCTGGTGCAGGATCACCAGGTCGTACTCCTCCACATTGCCGGTGAATTTGGATGCCAGCTCGTGTTCCACCGTATAGCCTTCCAGACTGCCCATGGCCAAGCGGATCGCGGCCACGTCCGGATGCGGGGCGCGCTCCAGGATCAGGATCTTACGGCGGTCGTCCAACACGTCCACGAAGATGTCCTGCACGTTGTTGGCCGTGGTCACTTCACCTTCCACCTTGCGCAAGGACACGGTGTACCGCTGGAGTCCCGCCAGTTCGGCCTTCACCATCAGCGGCACTTCAGCGATCATGGGGTCCGCGCCGATGGCGATGTCCTTGCTGGCCACTTCCTTGCCGTTATGCATCACGCTGAGCCGGGTGGTCTTGCCGCGCAAGTGATCCGCCTTCAAGCGCACGAGCAGCGGAAATTCATTGCCGAGGTAGGTGATGCGGTTGTGCTCCACATCGCGCAGCACCAGGTCCGGCCGGATGGTGGTATCGCCCAGCATGATGGGGAATACCGGCACGCCCAAACGCTCGGCTGCCAAGCGCGGATCGCGCCCCCGGTTGTAAATGCCATCGCCATCGATCACCACGGCGCCCAGGTCCGGGCCGGCAAAGCGGTCGTACACCGCACGGAAAAGCTGGTCAATATCGGTCTGGCCTTCCTGTTGGGTGAATTGAAGACCCTCGCTCACGTTGCTGCCGTAAGTGAATGCACGCACCTCGTAGCGGTCGCCCAAGGTGTTCGACAGGTCTTCCAGCGCTTTGGCGTAGGCGTTCCGGAAGGCGACGGTATCACCCGTGGCCAGGAGGGAAGAAGAACCATCGTGCGCCAGCACCACCACGGGTTTGCGCACTTCCCGCAAAAGGATGCGGACCATCGGTTCCAGCAGGAAGAAGGCCAGCATGGCGATCACCAGGGCACGGAACGTTCCCATGGCCCATTGCAACGCCGGGCTCCATCCGTTGCGCTCCCGCGTGCCGCGATACAGCAGCCAAGCGCACAGCACGCCAAGCAACACGCACAGCGGGGCCAGCCAAAGGGAATAAGCGGTGGTAAGTGTCACGGGTGCGAAGATCGCGCTATTCAGGGGAACGCTGGAAGCTCACTTTGGAGCAGACGATCAGATGATCAGAAAAACAGATGATCAAATGCCGTTACCGCGACGCGCGCAAATAAGGCGGGCTACTGCTCCCCTCAATTTTCGTTGCGCTTCCGTTGCGTCGTAGCGTCGTTGCGGTTTTCCTTCTTGTGGATCACGTCAGCATACCGCCACAGACATGCAGCGTTTGCCCGGTGATGTAGCTGCTGAGGTCGCTGCCGAGGAACACGCACGCATTGGCCACGTCCGTGGGTGTGCCGCCTCGCTTCAAGGGAATGCCATCGCGCCAGCCTTGCACGGTCTTCTCGTCCAAGGCACCGGTCATCTCCGTTTCGATGAAGCCCGGCGCCACCGCATTGCTGCGGATGTTGCGGCTGCCCAGTTCCAAGGCCACGCTCTTGGTGAAGCCGATCACGCCCGCCTTGCTGGCCGCATAGTTCGACTGGCCGGCGTTGCCCTTCACGCCCACCACGCTGCTCATGTTGATGATGCTGCCACTGCGCTGCTTCAGCATGGTGCGCATCACCGCCTTGGTCATGTTGAACACGCTCTTCAGGTTAGTGTTGATCACCGCATCGAAATCGGCTTCGCTCATCCGCATCAGCAACTGGTCCTTGGTGATCCCGGCGTTGTTCACTAGGATATCCAGTTTGCCAAAGGCCTCCACCACCTGGTCCACCGTGGCCTGTGCCGCGTTGAAATCGCCCGCATTGCTCTGGAGGGCGAGCACCCTGCGGCCGCCCTTGCTCAGCTCCGCCGCCAAGGCGTTCGCCTTTTCCGGGCTGCTCACGTAGGTGAACGCCACATCCGCGCCTTCCTCCAGAAAGCGCTCCACGATGCCTCTGCCAATGCCCCGCGTACCGCCGGTAACCAGGGCTGCCTTGCCTTGTAATAGTGCCATGGGGCGAAGATAGCTTTGTCAGTTGTCCGGTGTTCGTTGTCAGGCTGACAGCGCCAAAGCGCTCTGCAATCGAAAGCTCAGCTGCATTGCCCTAAATTCGTGTTCACCAAGGTAGCGCCATCGAAAATGACCCACCATGAAAATCGTTGGACCCACCCTGACCGCTTTACTCCTCGTCCTTGGTACAACAACCTTCGCTCAATCGGGTAGCCTGGATAGTGACTTTCATGGGGACGGGTTAGTGACCACCAGCTTCGGAACGGGTCCGAGCATGGGTGCTTCAGTTGTGATCCAATTGGATGGAAAGGTCATAGTGGCTGGATACTCATATGCTGACTTACATCGCGTTTTTGCCTTGGCCCGGTACAATACGGATGGTTCTCTCGACAACAGCTTCGGTGCAAGTGGTAAAGTGACCACCGGCTTCGGAACCGGTAATGCCCAAGGATGGTCAGTAGCCATCCAGCCGGACGGCAAGATCGTTGTGGTTGGAAGCGCGCGTGTCGGCACCACTGCTGACCTCGCTATAGCAAGGTACAATACGAGTGGCACCCTCGACACCAGCTTTGGTATTGACGGTAAGGTGACCACTGACTACGCTGGGGGACAGGATTATGGATATTCAGTCGCGATACAGCATGACGGAAGGATCGTAGTGGCCGGATCCACGAGTTTGAGCTTTGCCGTGGATCTCGCTTTAGCCCGGTACAATATGGATGGCACACTGGACGGCAGCTTTGGTGTTGGCGGTAAAGCAACCACCGCCTTTGGAACGGCCCCCGACCAAGCTCGGTCTGTTGTAATCCAGCCGGACGGGATGATCGTGGTGGCTGGTTTTGCGAGTATCAGTTCAGGTAAGGATTTCGTACTAGCCCGGTACGACACGAATGGCAACCTCGATAGCGGCTTCGGTGTAGAAGGTAAAGTGATCATTGACTTTGCTGCCTGGCATGACTACGGATATTCAGTGCTCATCGATGTGGCCGGAAAAATCGTTGTGGCGGGTTACGCGGAGAATGCTACAGATGTTGATTTTGCTTTAGCTCGTTTCAATACGAACGGTATCATCGACCCCAGCTTCGGTGTAAATGGTAAAGTGATCACTGACTTTGCAGCGGATGATGACTACGGATTTTCAGTCGCCATTCAGCAGGATGGGAAGATCGTTGTGGCTGGAAACACGCGCATAGGCATTCATTCGGATTTCGCTATGGCTCGATACAATACCGATGGCACCTTAGACAACAGCTTTGGTGGGGACGGGCAAGTAACCACTGACTTTGGGACGGGCTATAACCACGCGTACGCAGTCGCGATCCAGCCAAATGGAAGGATCGTGGTGGCCGGATTCTCGGGCTTCGGCGACGATGCTGACTTCGCGGTGGCCCGTTACCTCTCCGGCCTGGACATTGGCGTGATCGAATTCTCCCTCATCAACAACGCGCTGCTCATTTATCCGAACCCGATCCAGGATCACGCGACGCTGAAGTACACCTTGCAGACCGCCGAGACCATCACCATTCAGCTGCTCGATATGCAGGGAAAGGCCGTACAGACTTTCGTTGAGGGGCAGCACCAGGCAGCAGGTGCGCACCAACAAGCCATTGATCTCCCTGAGGCCTTGCCATCGGGTAGCTACCTCATCGCTATCTCTTCGCCCAAGGGCAGGTTTACGGTGCAGGTGGTGAAATAGGGGGAGCACGCGCTCCAACGCACGTCATTGCGAGCGGGTATCACGCGGGAAATGAGGGCGGACCATGCCGCACCTTCGCACGCTAGGTGCGCGTGAAATATCGTTTTCGTGCCCACCGAAGGAACAAGGCCATGATGCCGGCGACCAGGACGATGACCGGGGAGGCGAACAATAAGGTCCAATACAATGGCTTCGCGATGTAGTTGAGCGTGTCCAATTGTAAAGGTGCTGAACCCAAAAGACCTTCACCGATGAAGGCAACGGAACTGAACAGCAGCGTGGTGGCCAGAACGCTCATGAAGCCGGTGGCCAAGCTGAAAAAGAACGCATTCCTGTTGTTTATCAGGACCTCCTTGCCGGCCCATCGGCCGAACAGCGTGCCGATGAGCGGCCCCCCGACAAGGCAGATGGCTGATTGGAGCGGCCAGTTCGTTACGAGTTCGATGGCACCGTTCAGGTTCCAGTCATCGAACGGCATCAAGATCACCGCTGCACAGAGCAGGCCCACGAACATCGCGTTCCGGGCATAGCGTCCCCCGATCTTTTTGGCCAGAAGCCCTTGCTCGGGGTCGCTTGATCGTTCCATGGATCAAGAAGAAGATCCAATTCAACCCAGCACCTCCTTCACCTTCGCACCGATGGTAGCAGGGCTGTCCACCACGTGGATGCCGCATTCGCGCATCACTTTCTTCTTGGCGGCGGCACTTTCGTCGGCACCGCTCACGATGGCGCCGGCGTGGCCCATGGTGCGGCCTGCGGGGGCGGTCTCCCCGGCGATAAAGCCGACGACGGGCTTCTTGCAATGCTCCTTGATCCAATGTGCTGCGCGGATCTCCAGGTCGCCGCCGATCTCGCCGATCATTACGATGGCCTCGGTGTCCTTGTCGTTCGCGAAGAGCTGAACGGCTTCGAGCGTGGTGGTGCCGATGATCGGGTCGCCACCGATGCCGATGGCGGTGCTTATGCCCAGGCCCGCCTTCACCACTTGGTCGGCGGCCTCGTATGTCAATGTGCCGCTCTTCGAGACGATGCCGATCTTGCCTTTCTTGAAGACGAAGCCCGGCATGATGCCCACTTTGCATTCGTCGGCGGTGATCACGCCGGGGCAGTTGGGGCCGATCAAGGTGCAGTCCTTGCCCTTGATGTACTCGCGGGCCATCACCATGTCCTTCACGGGGATGCCCTCGGTGATGCAGACGATCACCTTGATGCCCGCTTCCGCTGCTTCCATGATGGCGTCGGCCGCGAATGGCGGTGGAACGAAGATGATGCTGACGTTCGCGCCCGTCTCTTTCACGGCTGCGCTAACGGTCTCGAACACCGGACGGTCCAAGTGCTTCTGGCCACCCTTGCCCGGAGTGACACCACCCACGACGTTCGTTCCGTACTCGATCATCTGCGTGGCATGGAAGGTGCCTTCGCTGCCGGTGAACCCTTGTACGATCACCTTGCTCTGCTTGTTGACGAGTACGCTCATGGAATTTGCTGTTTTCGGGAATAGGGCGGCGAATTTAGGCCAACTGCACGGACTCCGTTTTTGAACCACGGAATAACACGGATCCACACGGATAAATGCGGCTCATCAACCGTGTTTATCCACTTCCATCCGTGGTTCCTCTTATTGGCATAACCACGCCGACTGGCGCGGTCATGGGATCCCTACAACACAGCCGTGGAGGACGGGTCCGCGGCCATTCGCTCGCGCCCTGCCCGCTGGAAGGCCAGCACAAGGAGCAACGCGCCCACCATCAGAATGGCCCCGCCGATGTAGGGTGCGGTGAAGTGCAGACCATAGAGGGCACCCCCCAAGAGCGGCCCGGCGATCCGCGCCAAGGACCCGAAGCTTTGGTTCATCCCCAGCACTTGCCCTTGTTCCTTGCCGTCGGCCAGGCTGCTCAGCAGGGAGGAGATGCTCGGCATCATGCAACCGTTCGCACCGGCCAGCAACACCATCGGGATCAGGGCCCAAGGAAAGAAATGGCCCACCGGCACAAGGGGGGTCCCCAGTAGGCCCAATCCCACCAGAATGCAGCCGTAGACCATCAATTTCGCCTCTCCGAATTTTCGCGCCAACACGCCCACCAGACCGCCCTGCACAATGGCGGAGCTGAAGCCGATGAAGGCGAACATGTAGCCGATATGCGCCTCGTCCAGGCCGTAGCGCTGCTCCCACAGCAACGCCACGGTGATGGTCATCATGCTGAAGGCCGTGATGTAAATGAAGCTGGTGAGGAAGAGGTCCCGGAAGCGCGGGTTGCCCAAGGCCTTGATGGCCAGGGTCACGGGCTTCATTTGCACTTTGTGCGTGCTGTCGCGTTCGTGGTGCGATTCCGGAAGGAAGAGCAGCACGAGCAACAGGTTGATCAGACTGAGGGACATCGCCGCGTAGCCCACGGCATCCATGCCGTAGTGCTGCTTGAGGAAACCGCCCACCGGTGGGCCAAAGATGAAGCCCAGTCCGAAGGCGGCGCCGATCATGCCCAACGCTTTCGCACGGAGTTCGCGCGGAGTGACATCCGTGATGTACGCCTGCGAGGTGGCGATGTTGGCGGAACCGATCCCCGCCATGGCACGGGCCAGCAGAAGCACCACGATGGTGCGCGCGTTCGCCAAGAGCAGGAATGCCATGGCCGTGATGAACACCGTGCCGGCGATCACCGGCCTGCGCCCATGCTTGTCGCTGAGGCTGCCCCAGAACGGCGAAAAGGCAAAGTTCATCAGCGCATACACCGCCATGATCAGTCCGACGACAAAGGAGGATGCGCCCAGCTCCGTGGCGTAGATCGGCAGGATGGGGATCACCAGTCCGAAGCCCAGCAGGTCGATGAAGACCGTGAGGTAGAGGATGTACAGCTTGCGGTCCATGCAAAAAGGGGCGCGAATTTATCGCGCATTCCTTGGGGTGAGGTGCCAGGGTGCGAGAGGGTGGGCCCTCACTCTCTCACCCCTGAACGGGCTCTGCCGCCACTGCGGTCTTCCGCACATATGGCCGAATGATCAAGCGGATGGTGTTCTTCCAGCTCAGGTATTTCCACGCCCAATTGGTGAGCACCATCACCCGGCTGCGGAAGCCGACAATGCTCATCAGGTGGACGAACAGCCAGAGGAACCAGGCAAGGGGACCGCCGAAGTGGAGCGGTCCAATGTCCACCACGGCCTTGTACCGCCCGATGGTGGCCATGGAACCCTTTTCGCGGTACTTGAAGGGAACCCATTCCGATCCCGTTTTCCGGCGCAGGTTCCTGGCCAACTGCTTGGCTTGTTGAATGGCCACGGGAGCTACCTGGGGATGACCCTTCGGCCATTTCGGGTCGGCCGTGCTTTGGGCGATATCGCCGATGGCATAAATGTTCCTGCTCCCTTCCACACGGTTAAGGGCATCCACGCGGTACCTGCCGGAGCGCTGCTCCACGGCTGTCTCAATGCCCGGTATCGGCCTGCCCTTCACGCCGGCGGTCCAGATCACCGTGTTGCTCTCCATGGTGCTGCCATCCTTGAAGGTGATGGTGGAGCCATCAAAATCGGTGACCATCATGCCCAGTTTCACCTTCACGCCCAGTTGTTTCAGGTATTTCAGGGCCAGGCGTTGCGCCTTGGGTGAGAAGTTGGCCAGCACCGCATCATTGGTATCCACCAAGTGGATCTGCATCCGCTCGTTGTGCATCTCGCGGTACTCGTGCTTTACGATCGTTCTGCGGATCTCCGCCAAGGCACCGGCCAATTCCACCCCGGAAGGACCACCGCCCACGATCACGAAGTTGAGCCGTTGCCGCTGCTCATGTTCATCCTCCAAATAAAGCGCAGCCTCGAAGTCTTGCAGGAAATCGCTCCGGATGTCAAGTGCCTGGTTGATGCTCTTCAGCTGCATGGCCTCCTCGGCCACTTGGCGGTTGCCGAAGAAGTTGGTGACCGTACCGGTGGCGATCACCAAGTGGTCGTACTTCACGCAGCCGTGATCGGTCTCCACGCAATTCTCCTCCGGACGGACCCGGAGCACCTCGCCCATGCGGTAGATCACGTTTCGCATCGGCCCCACGGTGCGCCGGAAGGGATGAGCAATGCTGTCCGCGCCCAAACTGCCGGTGGCCACTTGGTAGAGCAGCGGTTGGAAACAATGGTAATTGTTCTTGTCCAGCAGGATCACCTTGAAGGGTTTCCCTGCCAACCGATGGATCATCTCAAGGCCGGCGAATCCGCCACCCACAACTACAACAGTGGGATGGTCCAGGGCATCGAAGGCTGCGCGTTCCGGGGTCTTCATTTGCATGCAAAGTTCCTAAGTGAACACCCGCGTGGTAATGAGGTTCGTCAGCTTGCCCGACACTGCGCACCTTTGTGCCATGTACGCCCCGGACACCATCGCAGCGCTGAGCACCGCACCCGGCACGGGCGCCATCGCGGTGTTGCGCATCAGCGGACCGGCCACGCAGCAGGTGATGCATGCCGTGGTGCCCTCGATGCTGCTCACGCCGGAGCCACGCGAAGCGGTGTTCGTGCGGCTGCGCGATGCGGAAGGGGCGATCGATGAGGGTTTGCTCACCTTTTTCCCCGGTCCGCACAGCTATACCGGCGAGGATGTCGCGGAGATCAGCGTACACGGTTCGCCCTACATCCAGCAGCGCATGCTGGAGGCCCTGGTGGCCGCTGGCGCACGTTTGGCGCTGCCGGGAGAGTTCACCCAGCGTGCGTTCTTGAATCGCAAATTGGACCTCAGCCAAGCGGAAGCCGTTGCGGACCTCATCGCCAGCGGAAGCAGGGCCGCGCACACCCTCGCCTTGCAGCAAATGCGTGGCGGATACAGCCAACGGATCGAAGGCTTGCGCGATCAGCTCATCAGCCTTGGCGCCTTGGTGGAACTGGAACTCGACTTCGGCGAGGAGGACGTGCAGTTCGCGGACCGCGCGGAGCTGATGAAATTGCTGGACGGCATCGTGACGGTCTGCGATGAATTGATCGGAAGCTTTCGTTACGGAAACGCGGTGAAGCAAGGAGTTCCCGTGGCGATCGTCGGCGCACCGAACAGCGGAAAGAGCACCTTGCTCAACGCGCTTCTTCAGGAGGATCGCGCCATCGTCAGCGACATCCCCGGCACCACCCGCGATACCGTGGAGGAGACGATCAGCCTCGATGGTGTGCTCTTCCGCTTCATCGATACGGCGGGCATCCGGCAAACAAAGGATTCCGTGGAAAAGCTCGGTATTGAACGCAGCTACAGGAAAGCTGCGGAGGCCAGCATCGTGGTGCTGCTCGGTGATGCCGGCACCTTGAGCGAAGGTGCGTTCAGCACCCAGGCCGAGATGCTCCGGAAGCGCGTCGGCAAAGGCCCGTTGATCATTCCGGTATTGAACAAAAGTGACCTGGTGCCGAAAAGTGCCAAGAAAAGCGCAAGCACAGTGATGCACATTTCCGCCAAGAACGGCGATGGACTGGAAGCGTTGAAGGCGCGCTTTACGGAGCATGTCCGATCGCTGAATGCCGGTGAGAGTGACATCGTGGTGACGAACGCCCGCCATGTGGAAGCATTGACCAAGGCCCGCACCGCCCTGCTTTCCGCCAAGAAGGGCGTACAGGACGGCATCAGCGGCGAACTTCTGGCCACCGATCTGCGGCAGGCCCAGTACCACTTGGGAGCCATCACCGGCCAGATCACCGTGGATGACTTGCTGGGCAGCATCTTCTCGCGGTTCTGCATTGGAAAGTGAGCGCACATGAGCCGGTGTAATGTGTGAGCCGGCCCGCGCTTGCAGTGCGGTCCCAGCGAGGAAGGTGCTTGCAGCACCGCAGGAAACGTTCACTGGTTCCGTACAAGCGCCCGCAATTGCTCCAGAAGCACATCCGCCTCCTTGCGGTGGGTGCGGAACGAGAGCACGGCGAAACGCAGCATGAACATGCCGTTCAGCAATGTGGTGGAGATGAAGATGCGCCCATCCTGTTGAATGGCGTGTGCCAGCTTTTTGTTGAACGCATCCGCATCGCCGGTCGCCGGTACAAAGCGGTACACCACCACGGACAGGTCAGGCTCCGGACCGACCTCGAAGCCCAACGACTTCACTTGATGGCGGAAATACCGCGCCAGCCACAGCTTCTCTTCCAAGCACGCACGGAACGGCGCGATCCCGTGCAGCTTCAGTGGAAGCCATAGGCGCATGCCCCGGAAGTGCTTGCTCAGTTCCGGGGAAAGCTCCGCGGGCGAGTACTCCAAGGTCTGCTCCTTGGTATCCTGCATGTAGTTGGCCTCGTAGCTGTTGGCCTGCAACAAGTGCCGGATGTCCTTCACCAGCAAGATGCCGGAGCCGTAAGGCAGGAACAGGCCCTTGTGCGGGTCCAGCACCACGGAATCGGAACGCTCGATCCCTGCCAATACTTCTTTTCCATGGTTGGTCAGCAGAAAATAGCCACCGTAGGCTGCGTCCACATGGAACCAGAGGCCATGGTCCTCGGCCACCTCCGCCAGGGGACCGAGCGGGTCCACCGCGCCAACATCCGTGGAGCCGGCGTTGGCGATAAGCAGGAAAGGGCGCAGGTTCACTTGCAGGTCGGACTCCACCTGCCTCCGCAGGGCCACAGGGTCCATGCGATATCCGCTGTCCAGCGCGATGTGCCGGATGATGCACTCGCCAAGGCCGGTGAGCCGCAACGCCTTGGGAAGGCTGTGATGGGTCTGTTCCGACAGGTAGACCACGTTCTTTTCAAGGTCTTTCCCTTTTAGCCGCTTCACCGATCGCGCCGTGGCGATCGCTATGAGGTTGGCGATGCTGCCGCCGGAGGTGAGGTTGCCGCCGAAACCGTCCGGGTAGCCGACCAACTTGCCCGTCCACTGGATCATCGAATTCTCCATGCGCACCGCACCGGGCGAAGCGTAGAAGTTGCCAGCATAGCGGTTCGTGATCGCGGCCAAATAATCGCCCATGGCCGATGCCGGGATGCCACCTCCGGGGATGTAGCCCAAGTGTCCGCCCGACGCGGGATTCAAGCCGGTGTGGTCCACGCGGCGACCGATGAAGTCCAGGATCCCGTCCATCCCCGATCCCGCTTCGCCCACATCGAAGCCACGGTCCTCTTCCGTGGGGTCGTAGCCTGCGGCTTCGTAGGCTTTGCGTTCTTCAAGGCTATCCAGAAAGTCGTTCGTGTAGCCTTCCACCTCCCGCAGAAGTTCCATGCGCTCCGGCGCGGGGAGGTCCAATGCACGCCCTTTCCGATCGCTCTCCATCAGTTGTTGAACGATGCTCTCCAGTTCCTTGTCCATGCTCCCTATTTCAGCGCTGCCAAGAAAGCCTGCCGTTCTTCGGGTTCTTGGAAGCGACCGCCAAAGTAATTGGTGATCGTAGAGCTCTTGGTGTCCTCCACGCCGCGCGCCGCAACGCATTGATGGTCCGCTTCGATGTACACGGCCACATCCTCGGTGCCCAGCACTTCCTGCATGCCCTGGGCGATCTGCATCGTGAGCCGCTCCTGCACCTGGGGGCGTTTCGCGTAATAGCCCACCAGCCGGTTCAACTTGGAAAGGCCGACAACCTTCTTTCCGGGGAAGTAGGCCACATGCGCCTTGCCGATGATGGGGAGGAAGTGATGCTCGCAAAAGGAGTGGAGCGTGATATCCTTCTCCACCAACATCCCCGAATAGCCGTAGTTGTTCCCGAAGGTCGTGATGTTCGGGAAGTGCCGTTCGTCCAAACCGCGGAAGATCTCCTTCACGAACATTTTTGCGACACGCTGCGGCGTGTCGCGGAGGCTGTCATCGGTCATGTCCAGCCCCAAGGTTTCCATGATCTTGCCGAAATGCAGACGGATCACGGCGATCTTTTCCTCGTCGGAAAGCAATTTCGGCACCGGATGAAGGTGGTTGGTACCGAGGGTTTCAGGAAGGACCTCGGCGGCGTTGCCGTTAGTGTGCATGCCGGCCATTAGAACTGGACATCGATCATTTCCTCACTCGCCCCCAAGCTTGTCAGCGCGCCTTTCACCGCGTTCACGAATCCCTCGGGACCACAGGTGTAGAACGGCTGGTGGAAGTCCTTGATGTGCGCCTTCAGCAGGTCTGCGCTCACCATGCCGTGCAAATGGCCGGGAGCCTCCTCCTTCGAGAGCACACTGTGGAAATCCTTGCCGAGCCAACCGCGGAATTCATCTTCCATGAAAACGTCCTCCTTTTTCTTGTTGAAGAAGAACAGGCTGTTCCCGGCCAGGGCACCGTCCACTTGCTTCTGCCGCAGGATGGCGATGAAGGGCGTCATGCCGGTACCGCCCGCGATGAATACGCCGGGACCTTTCAGCTCGACCGTATCGAAGGGCTCGCTGATGATCACCTCATCGCCGGTCTGCAGCTTGGCGATCTGTTCCGTCATGCCATGGTGGTCCGGGTAGCATTTGATGGTGAGTTCCAGATGGTCGTCAGTGCGAAGACCGGTAAAGGTGAAGGGCGAGACCTTATCCTTCACTTCCGGCAGGTCAAGCTTGAAGTCGATCGCTTGGCCGGCGGTGAATTCATAGCCCTTGGGCCGTTCGAGGGTGAGGCGGACCACGTCGTGCGTGAGCTGTTCCTTGTTCAAGAGTGTGATGGGGAATTCCATGGTTTGTTCGGTTTTTGTCGGGTCGTTCAGTTCAGTTGTCAAGAGAACTGCTGAGCCGGGTGGAATGTTCCTTCGGTGGTCATCGGTATCGCGGGATTCCATGCCGGTGATGCGCCAGAAGGGCGGCCTTGGGCGTTCGGCCATTGGATGCCGACCGGCTGCTTTGGTTACAAAAGTTGTAACCTTTGTATCCATGCCGCATCCAATGGACGTGCATTCAGGAAGGGACGAAGGGTCCAGGAAAAACAGCAGAACAGATGGAAGCCTTGCAGAAGCGTACACCGAGCCACTCCACACTGGCGGATGGGGAGGTGATAGCCCGCGTAACACATGGTGAAAAGGGCCTGTACGAGATCCTGATGAGGCGCTACAACCAGACGCTTTATCGAGCCGTACGCAGTTACTTGCACAAGGAGGTCGATGTGGAGGATGCCATGCAGGAGACCTATTTGAAGGCCTATGCCAAGCTGGACCAGTTCAAGGGGGAAGCGGCATTTTCCACGTGGCTGGTGCGCATCGGGATCAATGAAGCCCTGCAACAATTGAGGAAGACACGCACCATGCACGTCCATTCGGACCCCGATGTGCGCATGGAGCAATTGAGCCAACTACCCGACACCGGACAGATGAACCCAGAGCAACGCACCATCCAAGGAGAGAACCGCAGGGTCCTTGAGCAGGCGATCGACAAGCTTCCCGAAGGCTATCGCGCGGTTTACATGCTGCGCGAAGTGGAGGGGATGAACGTGGCCGAGGTCGCGCAATGCCTCAGCATATCGGAGGCCAATGTGAAGGTGCGTCTGCACCGCGCGAAGTCCATGTTGAAGGAGGCCATCTGGGGCCAGCATGCCAAAGTTGCCGCCTTTGAGTTCGGAAACACGCACTGTGACCGGCTGGTGGCGGCTGTGATGGCGAGGATCTGAGGTCGGCCGCGGCGACTGGTTCCACGAGGATCGTCCCGAACGCCGGTGGTTCAGCGGGCCGCTTCCCGCCAGATCCGCCACGACTCGTCGGCCTGTGCCTTCAGCATGCCCAGGCCACCTATCGTCTTCGCCCCATGCTCATTTCCATGCCGCAGGAATTTCGTTTCCTCCGGATTGTAAACCAGGTCGATCATTGCATGCTTCGATGTGAGTGCCGCGTATGGTAGTGGCGGTGCGCTGTCAACGTCCGGGTCCATGCCGAGGGGAGTGGTGTTGATCAACAGCCGGCAAACGCGAAGCACCGTCGGGTCGATCAGGTTCCAAGTGAGATCGCCGCGCTCACGGCTTCGGCTCACGATGCGGAAGCGGATCCCCAAGTCGCGCAGGACAAAGGCCACCGCGCGGCTGGCACCGCCGCTGCCCAGGACCAACGCACGGGCCTTGATGTCGCTTCCCCGGTCGCGCAACGTGCCTACCAAGGGACCGATCAAGGCGCGAAAGCCGGCCACGTCCGTATTGTGGCCGATGGTTCGGCCGCCCTTGATCACAATGGTGTTCACCGCGCCCACCGCGGCTGCCAGCGGGTCCAGCTCATCGAGGTAAGGGATCACCGCCTCCTTGTAGGGCACGGTAACGTTCAACCCCCGGAGATCGGGTGTATTGCGCAACAGCTCCGGGAACCGCTCGATCGCATCCAGTTCGAACAGCGCGTAGCGATGGTCCTTCAGCCCGGCTTTCCGGAACACCTCCGTGAAATGGTCCTTGCTGAAACTATGTCCCAGCTTCAAGCCGATAAGGCCGTAGCGCTGCATACGTGCAAGATACTGCGGTGATGGTTGGTTTGAAACAGGAAACTCGAAGGCTGAAAGTTGAAACAGAGTGTCCAATCACCAATCACCAATCACCAATCACCAGCCACCAGCCACACCAACTCAATTCGCTGTCTTCGGCGCCAATCGGATGCGCACGAACTCAATGATCATGGGGAGTATTGAGATGAAGACGATCCCGAGGATCACCACCTCATAGTTCTTTTGCACGAAGGGGTGCTGTCCGAACAGGAAGCCCGCCCCCAGCAGGAGGCTGATCCAAATGATGCCACCCATGATATCGTAGGGCAGGAATTTCCTGCGGTAATCCATCTTCCCCACACCGGCCACGAACGGCGTGATGGTGCGAACGATGGGCACGAACCGTGCGATGATGATGGTGCGGATGCCGTACTTCTCAAAATACCCATGGGTCTTGTCCAGGTCCTTCTGCCGCACCAGACGTTTGCCGAACACGGTCCAGCCCGTGATACGTTCACCGAAATAGCGCCCCACCCAATAATTGATGTTGTCCCCCACAATGGCGGCCGGGATCAACAAGGCCAACAGCAACGCAATGTCCAAGGAGCCGATGGCGGCCAGGGAACCGGCCACGAACAGCAGTGAATCGCCAGGAAGGAACGGCATAACCACGAAGCCGGTCTCGATGAAGATGATGGCAAAAAGGAGCAGGTAGATCAGGTTGCCGTGTTCACTGATGAACAACGGCAGCGTTTCGTTCAGGTGGGTGATGAAATACCAGAAGGAGAGGAGGAGGTCCATTGAGAATGTAAAATGTGGAATGTAAAATGTAGAATGGAGAATGAAAAAGTTGGAACTGGGTCAGTCGCAGGACAGGGTCGGGTCAACCTCGGCTTGCCAGGCCAGTATGCCGCCTTTCAGGTTGATGAGGTTCGAAAAACCGTAGCGCGTGGTCAGCGCATCGATCACGGCACAACTGCGTGATCCACTGCGGCAATGCACCACCACCGGTATGTTCTTGGGGATCTCAGCGATCCGGTCGATCAATTGGCTCATCGGCAGGCATGTTCCTCCGATGCCACAGGTCTCCACTTCGTAGGGTTCGCGGATGTCGAGGATCACGATCTTCGCCCCGGATGCCTTCATGGCCCGGAGCTCCTTAGCGGTTATCTCCTTCATTTTGCCTTCACCTTCACCTTCGCCGGGGCCACTTGCTTGTCGGTCGCTGGTTTCTCAAGCTTGATCTGGCGGAGATTCTCAGCCATGTCCCCAGGGAGGTATTCGAAGAAGGTATCACCCCGAAGGCCCAGTCGCAGCGCTTCCAAAGCGATCACTTCGTCGGGGGCCACATTGCCCAGGTTCACGTTCGCCCCCACCTGCTTGATGAACCAGGTCTGCTGGCTTTTGATGGGAGCTTCCCAGATGATGTCCTTGCCGGGAACTTTTGCGATGATGCGGTTCACCAAGGTGGTGTGGGCATGCCCGCTGGGCCGGTAAATGCCCACCGTACCGCTTTCGCGAGCCTCCGCGATCACTTTCCAACTCCCGGCCTCGAGCTCGGAATTCATCATCCGAACCCATTTCGCCGGGCTGATCAAAATTCCGGTCTCCTTGCTGCCCACCTCGCTCAGTACCGTGAGGTCGCGGGCCAAGGTGTTGATGTACTTCAACTTCAGGTCGTGGTCCAGGTCAATGGAGCCATCGGAGACCTCCACCGCATCCAGCTTCAGGTCGCGGAGCACCTTGCGGTAATCCTCGAACTGGCCACGGGCGATGAACGCCTCGAAGAGCGTGCCCCCGAGATAGACCTTGATGCCCGCACGCTGGTACAGCGCGATCTTTTCCTTCAACCGAGGGGTGGCGAAGCTGGTGCCGAAGCCCAATTTCACCAGGTCCGTCAGGTGTCCGGCACCGTCGATGAGGTCCTCGGCCTGGCGCAGGCTCAGGCCCTTGTCCATCACCATGGTGAGCCCTTCCTCCCGGGGCTTCTCACTGCGCGCGGGAACGTGGTCAAGCCTGAAATTCATCGACGGTAGAGCTCAAGAAGATGCGTGATCTGGGGCAATTTGGTCGCCTCTGGCCAATGCTCCAAAAGCTGTACGTGGGCAGCATGGTCGGCCATCAACGCTTCCTCAAGCTCCAGTAGCCCCTGCTGTTCGCGCCCGGCCTGCAGCAGGTAGCTCACCATGCGGTACCTGAACCGGACATTGAACTTATGGACCTGTGCGCCCTCATGGAATTTCGCCAAGGCGGCATCCGCGCCTTTGAGCTTCAACAACAGGTCCGCATGGTCCAGCCATCCGTCCAGGTTCTGGGGCTCCATCAGGTTGAGCTTCTCATAGGTGGCGAAGGCCTCGGCGTAGCGCTCCGCCCGGGCCAGCACGGCCGCATAGTAATAAAGCGCGTCCGTGTTGTCCGAACTGATGCGCACCGCGTGCTGAAGGGCGAGCACGGCCTCTTGCACCCGGTCCTGCATGTCCATCACCACGCCGCGACCGATCCACGCGTCCACCCACTCGGGGTCCAGGGCGATGGACTGGTCATAGCTGATCAATGCCTGCTCGAAGCGTTCCATCTTCTCGTAGCATTCCCCGATGAAGCTGTAGGTGATCGCTTGAGGGCCATCGAAGACCAGGGTCTCCTCGTAGCACGCGATGGCCTCCTCGAAACGCGAGGCGATCAGCAGGTTGCGCGCCTTGCTGAAGTAGGCTGAACTGAAGCGCTCATCGATCGCGATGGCGAGGTCCAGCGCCTGGTTGCTTTCCTCGTAGCGTTCCAGTTTCGCGAAGACATTGCCCAGGTTGAACCAAGAGACGCTCGAATAGGGCTGCTCATTGGTGAAGTTCCGGAAGAAGGTGATGCAGGCCTCATCGGCTCCTGCGAGGTCATAGCAATAGGCGAGCTCATAGAGGACGGCCTCGTTCTCCGGGTTCAGTTCCAGGGCGTTCTTCAGGCAGCCGATGGCATCATCGAACTCCTCGAGGTTCTCATGCTCGAAGGCCAGGTCCAGGTAGATGTCGTCCAATCCTTCCTCGGCCAGGTCCAGGGCGCGCTTGTAGTGCTCCACGGAGCGCCGGTGGTTGCGCTGCTGGCTGTAGATGCCAGCCTTGTGCAACTGGACCTCCTCGTTGTAGGGTTCCACCTTCTCGATGGCATCCAGCAGCTCCAGGGCCTTGCTCAGCCGGCCCAGCGCCATCATCACCACCGCCTCGCACAAGGTGATGTCCATGGAGGCCGGGTGCAGTTGTTTGGCAAAGGCAAGGACCTTTTCCGCGCGTCGCGGCTCGTTCCTCTCCAAGTAGTGGTCGATGATCATTTCGAGCTCTTCCACATCGAAGAAGAGCCGGTCCCGCGTGGACTCCATGGCTTCGTATCGCTGCACGCAATGCTCCTGGTCGGCATTGCGGTCGGGCATGGGTCGGTGGGCTTCACTCATAATGGGGAACGGGATAAGACCAGCCAAAGGTAGACAAGGCCGCGCCGACGGAGCAGACCGGCCTTTGTGTTGTGAACAGCCAGCGGTGCAACCTTTGAGGGCCAACTCCTTGGCACTCTTGGTACTTTTGCGGCCCGTTGGCCGCTCGGACCGTCCGTGCCGGTTGAAAAATCAATGATCCACGAAACATGACCTTGATCCGTTCCATTTCAGGCATCCGCGGCACCATCGGCGGAGCGCCCGGTGAAGGGCTTTCACCCCTGGATGTGGTGAAATACACCGCTGCTTTTGGCCAATTGATGAAGAAAGCCTCCGGCACGAACAAGCCCAAGGCCGTGATCGGTCGGGATGCCCGGCTCAGTGGCCCCATGGTGGCCGATCTGGTGCGGGGCACCTTGGTAGGGCTCGGTTTCGAGGTGATCGACCTCGGCTTGGCCACTACGCCCACGGTGGAGATGGCCGTGGTGGGAGAGGGCGCTCACGCAGGCATCATTCTCACCGCCAGCCACAACCCCAAGCAATGGAATGCCCTGAAGTTGCTCAATGCCAAAGGCGAGTTCATTAGTGCCGAACAGGGTGCCGAGGTGCTACGCTTGGCGGAAAGCGATGCGCTCACGTTCGCTCCGGTGGATGAACTGGGCAGCGTGCGCACGGATGATAGCTGGACGCAAAAGCACATCGCGGCGATCTTGGCGCTGGACCTCGTGGATGTCCCGGCCATAAAGGCTCGCAAGTTCCGCGTGGTGGTGGATGCGGTCAATTCCGTGGGTGGAACCGTTGTACCGGAGCTGCTGACGGCACTCGGTGTGGCCGAAGTGGTGGAACTCCATTGCGATCCCACCGGGCACTTCCCGCACAACCCCGAACCCTTGCCGGAGCATCTGAAGGATCTTAGTGACTCAGTGGTCAAGCACAAGGCCGATCTCGGCATCGCTGTGGACCCCGACGTGGACCGCCTCGCGCTGGTCTGCGAGGACGGCAGCTTCTTTGGCGAGGAATACACCTTGGTGGCCTGCGCGGACCATGTGCTCGCCCATCGCCCCGGTGATACCGTGAGCAACCTCAGCAGCACCCGGGCACTGGACGATGTGGCCGAGCGCCACGGCCGGAAACGCCACGCCAGCGCGGTGGGCGAGGTGAACGTGGTGGAATTGATGCGCAAGGTACACGCGCCGATCGGGGGCGAGGGCAACGGCGGCGTGATCCTCAGCGAACTGCACTATGGCCGGGATGCACTGGTCGGTATCGCGATCTTCCTTACGCTGTTGGCCAAGAAGGGCATGAAGACCAGCGAGTTGCGCCGGAGCTACCCGGACTATTTCATCAGCAAGAACAAGATTGAGCTGAAGCCCGGCATGGATGTGCAAGCTTTAGTGGACGCCATGCAAGAGCGCCATAAGGCTGAAAAGCACAGCACGGTGGACGGCCTGCGTATCGAGTTCGGAAAGGAATGGGTACACCTGCGGAAGAGCAATACCGAGCCCATCGTGCGCATCTACGCGGAAAGCGACAGCGCTGAAAAAGCCGATGCCTTGGCCCATAGGATCATGGGGGAGATGCGGGAGTTGGCGGGAGCTTCGGTGGGCACTCGTTAATTTCGCAACCTCATCATGGAACGCATTTACTTCGACAACGCCGCCACCACCCAGATCGACCCCGAGGTCATCGATGCCATGCTGCCCTACATGCGCGAGCATTACGGCAATCCCAGCGCCGTCCATGCCTTCGGCCGGGAGGCCCGCGCGGGTATTGAACAGGCCCGGAGGCAGGTGGCAGCCCTGATCAACTGTGCACCAGGCGAGATCGTCTTTACCAGCTGCGGCACCGAGGCCGACAACATGGCCCTGATGTGCAGCGTGCGCGACCTCGGCGTGAAGCACATCATCACCTCGCCCATAGAGCACCACGCCGTGGAACATGCGGCGCTGGAGATCGCCCGGAGCGGAAAGGCACAAGTGCATTGGCTCCGCCTGTTGCCCGATGGCAAGGCGGACCTCGCCCACCTGGAGGAACTGCTGAAGGCCCACGACCATGTACTGGTCTCGCTGATGCACGCCAACAACGAGATCGGTACCCGCAACGACCTGATGGCGATCGGCAACCTCTGCCGCAAGTACCACGCCCTCTTCCACACGGATACCGTGCAAACCATGGGGCACTATCGCTTCGATCTGGAGCAGTTGCCCATCGACTTCCTCACGTGCAGCGCGCACAAGTTCCACGGACCGAAAGGCGTGGGCTTCCTGTACATGCGCAGCGGATCGGTGCTGAAGCCCATGCTCGTGGGCGGCACGCAGGAGCGCAACATGCGGGCCGGCACGGAGAACATCATCGGCATCGTGGCGCTGGCCAAGGCCATGGAAGTGGCGTACCGCGACCTGGACGAGCATGAGCGGCACATACAGGGCCTGAAGGACCGCATGCGGGAGCGCATCCTGGCCGCCATCCCGGAGGCCTCCATCAATGGTGATCCAGGCCCGGACAGCCTCTACACCGTGCTCAGCATCCACTTCCCCGACGACGGCAAAGGTGAGATGCTCATCTACAACATGGACATCGAAGGCATCGCTTGCAGCGGTGGCAGCGCCTGCAGCAGCGGCAGCAACAAGGGCAGCCATGTCATCGAGGCGCTCTATCCGGGACGCACCGGGGCCAACATCCGTTTCTCCTTCAGCAAGTTCAACACCGTGGCCGAAGTGGACCGCGCGGTGGAAGTGCTGCAGCGCGTGATGGCACCGGCGACGGTGCGATTAGCTGATCAATCCCATAACTGAACTCCTCAAAGCTGCGCTTTCGCGAATTCGGCACAATAGGCCTTGATCAGATCTCGCACCCGGCGGAATTCAGCCATGATCTCGGCTTCGTCACCCGTGGTCTTTGCCGGGTCCGGGAAGTCGTGGTGCCAATGTTGTGCATTGGAGGGAAACCAAGGGCAACGCTCACGGGCACTGTCGCACACGGTGATCACATGGTCGAACGGTACGTGTTGCCATGCGTCCACTAGATCACTTGTTCCACCGCTGATATCCACGCCGTCCTCGGCCATCACCGCCACGGCGCGCGGGTTCAGCCCATGGGCCTCCACGCCGCCGCTGCGTACTTCGGCCCGGCGGCCAGCGAAATGCCGCAGGTAGCCTTCCGCCATCTGGCTTCGGCAGCTATTTCCGGTACAGAGGATCAGGACGCGCTTCATGGTTGAACAGCAGGTGGCTTTGGTGTGGAGGCTGTGGAAACGGGGTTGCTCGTGCCAGAGTAGGGGGTAGGAGCTCAAGCGTGGAACCTCGCACCAGGGCCTGGGACCAAACGACCTTGGGCCAATTCGAGCCGAACATGGTTTTTCGAACTTAACTTACTTGTTGCGCCCGGTGAAATGCGCCATGGTCTTATGGATTCCTAACACGCTACCAGCAAACCAGTCGAACATATCGATCGACAGAATGGCTTGACCCAATCGTGTGATCCTATACTGGTATCGGGGTATTGTCAGCATCTTTTTATTTGTTTCAATGGCCCGAACAATTGTAAGGGCCGCAGCCTCAGGCTCCAGAATTGGGATCCTTGACTTCACTCCATCAAACATTCCAGTGTTGATATAATAGGGCATTATAGTAGTCACATTCACGTTTCTTTTCAGTTGTTTCATTTCAAGTCTTAAGCTATCCGACCAGCCGATCACCGCCCACTTACTTGCTGCATAAACCGACATCTTGGGATTTGAAACAAGGCCGCCGGAAGACGCTATATTGCAGATATGCCCCGAATTCCTATCCAGCATGCCATTTAAAAATTCCGCCGTGATCAGCATTGATGCCGTGGTATTAACATCCATCGTCTTGATAATGTCTGATGAGGAATGTTCATGGAAATACTTCCCGACAATTATTCCGGCATTATTGATCAGGACATCAATGCCTCCATGTTCTTTTTTCACTTTTTTCGCAGTTTCCTGAATTTGCTCGATATTCGAAATATCTACATTATAGCCAGCAATAAATCCGAGATCGGAGAAAACAGAAATAGCTTCATCCATTCCTGGTTGATCAATGTCCCAAATTATTACTTTCGCTTTGCGTTCAAGCATCAATCGCACCATGATCCTTCCAATACCGGATGCACCACCTGTTATTAGAACGGTTTTATCTTTTAATCGCATTCCTTCTTTTTTCGGATGTGATGATCCGGGTAAAATGGAGTAGTTTCTGCCGGACGATCGGTAATGCACGTCCGTTCCTTCCGAGGCGAATGTAGCGGATGTCCTCCGGCCAATACCGCAATCGAATTCTCGACCTGAAGTTCGCCTACTCGTGCGCGATTGCCAACTTGGCACGCACGTTTGGGATCCACCATCCACAGTCTCCTGAGGTCGTTCGCCGACAACCTTGATCCATTGGTCGACGTAGGCAAGTCGCTGCGGACCCGGTCGTTAGATTCGTGCTCCTTCGGAATGTTATTGTCCTACCTGTTACTCATTCGTTTCGCAAGCTTCCTTGCGCTGGCACCCTCGGCTCCGATGCCGTCGAACCCGGTGGTGGTGGAGGCTGCGAACACATCGGCCGAAGCGCTCTATAAGGAATGTGGCCTAAGCGGTGAGCTGAATGCAACCGTATTTTTAAGGGCCGTCCAGAGCCGCGATGCCCATCGCGCCGTCGGCAACATCATCGCCGTCGCCGACATGACGCGGCCTTCCAACGAGAAGCGTCTGTTCATCATCGACCTCGACTCGCGCAAGTTGCTGCTTCGAACCTGGGTGGCGCACGGAAAGAATTCCGGGGAGCTCTATTGCACTGCGGTGAGCAATACCAGTGGGTCCTTGCAGACCAGCAAGGGGCTGTACCGGGTGGGAGAGCGGATCATCAGTCCCAAGCATGGGGATGCGCTGCTGCTGCATGGCCTGGATGCCGGTGTGAATTCCGCTGCCCAACAGCGCGAGATCATCATCCACGCTGCGGATTACGTGGGAGCTGGCTTCATCGCCAAGCACGGACGATCGGGACGCAGCTTCGGCTGCCCCGCAGTTTCGCCGGAGGTGATGCCGGTGGTGGTCGATCTATTGGAAGGACAGCTGCTTTACGTCTTCGCGAAGTAGGGAGAACCGCGGTTTTATACCATTTCGCAATAGAATATCATCCGATCTACTTGCTCTTTTTCCGCATTACTTCTCCAAGGAGATTGCCCCGTAGCCACGGCTACGCGGCAACCTCCTTGGATCGTCCTGCGAAAAAATAGCGGCGCATCTTTGGACGACCTTCTATTGCGAAGTGGTATTATTTCACTGCAACGTACGCAACGACATGCCGACGGCAGTCAGGAGCGCAACGAGTTTGGTGGGAGGCCCTCCTTGGAAATATGAAATGACCGTTGCCGTGAGCGGCTGATGTGGCGAACTTTGCGGCCTTCCCCAAACCGTATGACGCTTATCCGAATTGTTCCGATCGCCATTGCCGTGGCCCTGCTGGCCTCCTGCGGGGAGAAGCAGCCGGAGCCGCGCCCGTCGATCGCGGAAAAGGCCGTGGAGATCAACGCCGTCTTTGAAACCCCGAAGCCCTACACCACGCGCCGGATGGACAGCACTGACGTGCTCGCCTTTTTGGAGGTCAATCCGCAGTACCGGGGCGATTCCGCCGAAATCCGCGTTTTCTATGCGGCCCGCGGACATCAATATGCCTGGTTCGTGAACGATTCCCTTACCACAGGAGCGGAGGCCATGCTGAACCTGTTGGACCCCACCGGCAACGGGCGGGAAGCAGCACCTTGGCGGATGCTCGTGGCCGAGGCACGTTCCGATTCCGTGCTCAGCGACAGTCTGCGCTTGCACGTGGAACTGGGCCTTACCGCGCAGTTCTTCCTCATGGCCCACAAGGAGTACGGGGGGTATGTGCAAGGTGACCTGCGCGAGCTGGATTGGTACATCCCCCGGCGGAAGAAGAACTATACCATGCTGCTGGACTCATTGGTCGCGGGCCGCACGGACCTTTCGCCCATCGAGCCGGTGCATCCGCAGTACCAGGGCTTGAAGTACAGGTTGCAGCGATACTACGAAGCGGAGGCGGAAGGACCCTTGGACACCTTCGCCTTCCACAATGCCCGCGTTGCCATGGGGGATACCCTGCCGGAGCTCTGCGACCTGCGCCATCGCCTGTTCCAATTGGGGGACCTCGGCGTGGACAGCATCACCTACACCATGGACAGCACGCTGTTCAATGGCATCGTGAACTTCCAAGAGCGCCACGGGTTGAAGGGCACCGGCAAGTTGGATGCTGACCTGGCCGCTGCCTTGAACGTGCCGATCGCCGAGCGTATCCGCACGATCCTGCTGAACATGGAACGGTTGCGCTGGGTCAATCCCACACCGCCGAAGGACCACATTCTGGTGAACATCCCCGAATACCGGTTGCACGTGTTCGAGAACGGCAAGGATACCTTGAGCATGAACGTGGTGGTGGGCGCGGTGGCCACCCACACGGTGATCTTCAGCGGTGAGCTATCGCAGATCGCCTTTGCGCCCTACTGGAACATTCCAAAGAGCATTATCCGGAACGAGGTAGCGCCGGCCATGCGCCGCAATGCCAATTACCTCGCGAAGCAAAGGATGGAGCTGGTGCGCGGCAGCGAAATCGTCCCCACGAGCAGTGTCGATTGGAGCACCTGGCAGGGAGACGGGCCGTTCCGGGTGAGGCAGCGCCCCGGAGCGAACAATTCCTTGGGCCTGGTAAAGTTCCTCTTCCCGAACGAGTACAGCATCTACCTGCACGATACCCCGGCCAAGAGCAGGTTCATCCCGGAGAAACGCGCCTTTAGTCACGGCTGCATTCGCTTGAGCGAACCGAAGAAGCTCGCCGACTACCTCCTGCGCAACGATAGCACGTGGACGCCTGATGCCATCGAGAAGGCCATGCATGCTTCCAAGGAAAAGGTGATCAACCTGAGACCGCCGATGCCCGTCACCATTGGCTATTTCACCGCTTGGGTGGATACGGAAGGCCGCTTGAACTTCCGCGATGATGTCTATGGCCACGATGCCCGCCTGGCCCGGGAACTCTTCGCACCGGAAACCGTGGCCACCGCCGAACTCGCCTTGAAATCAGACAGCATACCGACGACCGTGCGCTGAACCCTGGACGGGAACACCAGCGTCGGTCATTATCGCTTGAGCCGTTGGTCCAAGCTATCGATCAGCTGGCACTTTCCATGGAAGGCGAGGTCCAGGGTCGAGCTTTTACGGCGATGACCGAACAGGACGATCGTGTCCGGTCGTACACCGTTCAGGTCCAGCAGGGTGGTATTGAGCCGCCAATGACCGTCCGGCATGAGCGACCGCTCGTACCAGATCACACCAATGGTGTCGCGCAATACTTCGCCGGCGAAGACCTCGGCCTCGTAGTAGTATTGGGATCCATCGGCCTCGATCAAGCGGCCCGGCATATGCCAAGGTTGTTCGAGTGCATGCGTAGAGGTACTGTCTCCAGGTGAATAGACATACAGGACCACCCCATGTCCTTCATCGGTGGCCTTGATGCCACTGAACATGAACCACGAACGGCCCAAGGGTGTGGTGAATTTGGCCAGCTGTTCCAGATCGCGGAGCCCGGTGTGAAGGGTATCCCGATCGTCAAAGACAAGCACGGACGGGTTCCGGGCCAAGGTGTGCCACGTGCTCGCAGGGGTCGCGGTTGCACTGTCCCGGTATGAAGCTGTAGGCGCAGGAGTTGATCGGGCGCTCTGCTCAGGGGGGGGGGGCGCTGCACCCCAGTGCCAGCGGCAGAAGTGTGAGCAGTATGATCTTTCGGGCCATGGGTTCGGGATAAGCCCCGATGCTAATCTACTGATCGGGCGATTTCGAGCTCAAAGCAAGTTACCAGCGAGCCACTTGAGCTGCAGCTCCGCCACCTTGGCCTCGAACTGGGCCGTGAGCAATCGGTTCTCCGCAGCCACCACGCTTTGCTGCACATCGCGCAATTGCACGGCCGTGGTCACGCCGATCCGGTAGCTTTCCAGTGCCACCTGCATCTGCATGCGCGAGCCGCCGAGGTTGGCTTCTTCCAGGGACACGCGCTGCATCGCATTGCCGTACTGTTCCCAGGTGTCCAGCAGCTCGCGTTCCAGTTCCAATTGGACTTGCTGCATGGACAGGTCCGCCTGTTCCCCGGTCAGCTTCGCCTGCTTCACCGCCTTCACCGCGCCACCGTGGAACAGGGGAATGCTCAGGGTCAAGCCGTATTGTGGCCCAAGGCGTTGGCTGCTCTTCAAAAAACCCACCTCCGAGGTGCTGCGCAAGTATCCGTAGTTGGCAAAACCATCCAATTGCGGAAGCAGGATGCCACGTAGCTCCTTCACCGAAAGGTCCGCCACCACGCGTTCCTCGCGTGCTTGTTGCAACGCGGTGTTCGCGTCCATGGCGGCCTTACGCACGGTGGCCAGGTCCAGCTGCTCGGCGAGCGGGATCACGGTGTCCACCTCGAACGCGGTACCGGGGTCGCGTGCCAACAACTTGTTCAGGGCGGTACGTGATGTGGCGGTCCGCTGCATCAAGTTGAGCATTTGGGCGCTGTCCGCGCTCAGGTCCAGTCGGGCCTGCACGAGGTCAAGCCCGGAGGAGGACCCGATGCGTTCGCCCATCTCTACGATCCTCAATCGGTCCCGCGAGGTCTGCATGCCTTCGCGCTGCACCTGTACCGCCTTCTCCAGCTGCACGAGGAGGAAGTAGGCCGAGAGCACGCTGTATGTGGTGCGCTCCAGCTCTTGGCGAAGTTGGATCTCTCCGATGCGCTCCAAGGCCTCCAAGCGGTCCTTTGCGGCAAACATCGACAGGCCATCGAACAGGGTCCAGTTCAATTCCACCTCGCCATTGATCACCTGCGCATTGGCGTTGTCGGCTTCGCGCTTTTCTCCGGTGAAGAATTCCTGCGTGGTGCCGGCATTGTCCACGCTGTAGCCGCCATTGAGATCCACGGAAGGCAGCATTCCCGCTGCACCCGGGTTGTTGGCGAGCTTCGCCTGCTCGGCCGCATTGCGTGCAATGCGGACCCCGTAGTTGTTCTCCAAGCTGATGCGCACGGCCTCGTCCGCAGTGAGCTGTTGGGCGGCCGATGGCAGGGCCAGCGCAATGGTGATGGCGATGGTTATGCGTCTCATGCGTCCAGTTGTGGCATTGGTTCATCCAGGTCGTCGGCCACGTCGTCCTCCTTCGGGGTGTCGGAGCCACTGGCCATCCAACTGTACAGTGCGGGCACCACAAAGAGCGTGAGCACCAACGAGAACAGCAGACCACCGACGATCACGATGCCCATCGGCACCCGGCTCTTGGCAGCTGCACCCAGTCCCAAAGCGATGGGAAGCGCGCCGAGCGCCATGGCCAAGGTGGTCATCAGGATGGGGCGGAAGCGCTGGCGGGCGGAATCGGCCACGGCGGCGGTGCGCAGCAGGCCATGCTCTTGGCGCTGGTTGGCGAATTCCACGATCAGGATGCCGTTCTTGGTGACCAGGCCGATCAGGACGATGATGCCGATCTCGCTGAAGATGTTCAGCGTATGGCCGCCGAGGGAGAGGCTCAAGAGCGCACCGGCCATGGCCAGCGGCACGGTGAACATCACGATCAAGGGGTCCACCCAGCTTTCGAACTGGGCGGCGAGGATCAGGTAGATCAGCACCAATGCGAGCAGGAAGGCGAAGACCAAGCTGCTGGAGCTCTCGGCGAATTCCTTGCTCACACCGGCAAGCGACGTGCTGAAGTTGGGGGGCAGGGTCTCCTTGGCGATGCGGTCCATGGCCGCGATGCCGTCGCCCAAGGTCTGGCCCTCGGCGGGGTTCGCGCTCACGGTGGCGCTCACATAGCGGTTGTAGCGATAGAGCTGCGGCGGGTTGCTGCGCATCTCCAAGTGGACCAGGTTGTCCATCTGCACCAGCTCGCCCTTGTTGTTGCGCACGTAGGCACTGGTGAGGTCCAGCGGCTTGTCGCGATCGCTCCGCGATGCTTGGCCGATCACTTCATATTGCTTGCCCTTGAAGATGAAGTAGCCGAAGCGCTGGCCGCTGAAGTAGAGCTGCAAGGTCTCGGCAATGTCGCGCACGCTTACACCCAGGGCCTGGGCACGGTCGCGGTCGATCTGCACGTTCAGTTCCGGCTTGTTGAACTTCAGGTTGAGGTCCACCACGGAGAAAGCGGGATCCGCTTGTGCGGCCTCCATGAATTTCGGGATCACTTCGCGCAGCCGCTCGAAGTCGGGGGCTTGGATCACGTACTGCACCGGTAGGCCTGCGAAGCGCCCTCCGCCAATTGTGGCCTCCTGCACGGCGAAGGTCCGCGCGAAATTGTACCGCTGCGCCAAGGCGGTGGTGCGCTTGGCCAGGTCGTCCTGGGTCATGGTCCGCTCACTTGGGTCCACCAGGGAGACCCGCACGAACCCGGTGTTGGTGCTGACCGATGATCCGAATCCCGGTGCGGTTACGGAGAGGACGCTCTCGGTCTCCTTCATCGTATCGGTGAGCTGGATGATGTGCGAGAGGTAATCGTCCATGCGATCGAAGCTGGTACCCTCCGGCGCGGTGCTCATCATCATGAAGCGGCTCTTGTCCTCATTGGGCGCCAGTTCGCTGGGGATGGCCTTGCCGATGAAGATGATCATGAGCACGCAGATCGCCATGATGGGGAAGGCGAGCCAGCGGCGCTTGAGGAATTTGGCGAGCAGGTTGGAATAGCCGTCGGTGAGCCGGACGTAGAAGCGCTCGGTACTGCTATAGAAACGGCTCGGGTTGGTATTGTGCTTCAGCCAGCGGGCGCTCATCATGGGCGTGAGCGTGAGCGAGACCACCGCGCTGATCAGTACGGTGCCCGCCACCACCACGCCGAACTCGCGGAAGAGACGGCCGGTGAGGCCGGAGAGGAACACGACCGGGAGGAAGACCGCCGCCAGCGTGACCGTGGTGCTGATGATGGCGAAGGTGATCTCCTTGCTGCCCCGGTGGCCGGCCTCCATCGGGTCCATGCCGCCTTCGATCTTGGCATAGATGTTCTCCAGCACCACGATCGCATCGTCCACCACGATACCCGTGGCCAGTACGATGGCGAGGAGCGTGAGGATATTGATGCTGAAGTCGGCGACGTACATGATGAAGAAGCCGCCGATCAGCGAGATGGGGATCGCCAGCACGGGGATCAGCGTGGTGCGCCAGTCGCGCAGGAAGACGAAAATGATGATCACCACCAGCAGGAAGGCGATGATGATGGTGTCCTCCACTTCGCTGATGGCCTTGCGGATGCTGGTGGTGGTGTCCAGCGCCATGGTGTAGCGCAGGTCGTCCGGCAGGTCCTTCTTGATCTCGCCCACGCGTTCGTAGAACGCATCGGCGATGGCGATGTAGTTGCTTCCCGACTGGGGCGTTACGGCTACAGCCACCATGGGCACGCCGCCATCACCGCGCAGGAGCGACTTCTCGTTCTCCGGTCGCAGTTCGGCCACGCCCACATCGCGCATGCGCACCACATTGCCGCCTTCGGCACGCAGGATCATGTTGTTGAATTCCTCTGCGGTGACCAGCCTGCCCAAGGTGCGGATAATGAGCTCGGTGTTGGTGCCTTCAATGCTGCCACTGGGCAACTCCACGTTCTCGCGGTTCAGCGTATTGCGGATGTCCAACGGGGTGATGCCGAAGCCCGCCATCTTCATCGGGTCAAGCAACAACTTCATGCTGTATTTCTTCTCCCCCCAGATCTGCACGGTGCTCACCCCCGGAATGGTCTGCAAGCGCTCCTTGAACTGGTTGATGGCGATGTCGGTGAGTTCCAGCAGGTCCCGCTGGTCGCTTTGGATGGTCATGCTCACGATGGAACCGGCATCGGCATCGCTCTTCACGGTGATCGGCGGGTCCACGTCGGGAGGCAGGTTGCGGACTGCACGGCTCACTCGGTCGCGCACATCGTTGGCCGCTGCTTCCAGGTCCACGTCCAGCTCGAACTCCACAGTGATGCTGCTCCGGCCATCACTGCTGATGCTGGTGAGCGAGCGGATCCCGGAGATCCCGTTGATGGATTCCTCCAGGGGCTCGGTCACCTGGCTCTCCATGATGTCCGCATTGGCACCGGTGTAGTTGGTGGTCACGGTGATCACCGGGGGATCCACGCTGGGGAACTCGCGCACTCCCAAGTAGGTGAAGCCCACAATTCCGAAGAGCACGATCAGGATGGAGATCACCGATGCCAGAACGGGCCGGTTGATGCTGATGGAACTGATGTTCATTTAAAAGGCTGTGGATAATGGAGCCGCAGAGGCGCAGAGACGCAGAGGAGTTTTTTCGTTGGGTACGGAGTACAGGGTACCGAGTACCGAGTAGCTGCCGCCACGCGTAGCATTGTACTAGGTACCCGGTACTCGGTACTCGGTACACTATACCGATCAATCGATCGCATTTCTCCGTGCCTTCGTGCCTCCGTGGTGAACCTGAGCATGGTCATTCCGGCTCAACAGCTGAACTATCCTCTTCCATTGAAACGCCATTCGCCTCCGGCGGCGCCGCCTTCACCTCCATGCCTTCGCGCAATTGCAGCAGTCCTGTGGTGATCACTGTGTCGCCTGCTTGTACGCCATCGACCAGCTGTACTTCCTTGTCCGTTCGGATGCCGGTGTGTACACGGGCGGCCGCGGCCTTGCCGCCTTTGATCAGGAGCACTTTCTGGCCCTTGATATCCGGGACCAACGCTTCCGTTGGGATCATCAACGCGCTCGGCGCCTTGGAGAGTTCCACGATGATGTGGGCAAAGGAGCCCGGTCGCAAGGAGCCATCCTTGTTCGGAGCATGGGCCCGCACGCCTATGGTGCGCGATACCGGGTCCACTGCGGGGTCAACGGCATATACCTCTGCTGAATAGTTTGCTGTGTCACCATCGAGGGTGAAGGTGATGGTCTTGCCTACGGCGATCTCCCGGCCATAGCGCTCGGGAATGGAGAAGTCCACCTTGATGGGGGAGACCTGCTGCAGGTCGGTGATCAAGGTGTTCGGCGATACGTAGCCGCCTTCGCTCACTTGGCGCAGGCCGATCTTTCCGCTGAAGGGTGCTTTGATCACCGTCTTGGCGATCAGGGCCTGTAGGTTCGCGCGATCGGCCTCGGCGCTCTGGAGCTTGATCCGCGCATCATCGTAGGCCTGCTGGCTGATACCGCTCACCTCCAGCAATTGCTTCTTGCGGCCTTCGTCGTCGCTGGCCAATTGCACGGCCAACTCGGTCTTGCGCAATTGGGCCTGCAGGTCGTCGTCGTTGATCCGTACCAGGATCTGCCCCTTGGTCACCGTGCCGCCTTCCTTGAAGCCGATCAGGGTGACACGTCCCGAGGTTTCACTACGTACCTCGATGGCTTCGTTCGCCAACAGGCTGCCGGTGGTGCGGATGATGTTCTCCAGCACGCGCGGCTGTAACACTTGCACACGCACCTGCATGGGGCCGTAGCCGCCGCGTTGTGCGCCGCTGTCCTCGCCGCCGCCGCACGCGGTGAGCATTGCCGCCGCAAGAAGGACCGGGATAAATGTGTTTCGCTGGATCACCATGTGTTCAGGTAGTGCGCAATTTCTTTGTTTTGTCCATTGTGGAACTGGCTCCATGCAGGCTGTCCAGGGCATCGCTCAGGCTGCGGATCATCTGGCCGCGTTCGCTGCTGTTGAGCTCCTTCAAGGCCATGCGGTCCAAGGCGGCGTATGCCGCTTTGATCTCCTTCACGGCGGGGATCGCCTTGGGCAACACCTTCAAGTGATGTTTGCGGCGGTCGTCCGGGCAGGCCACGCGTTCCACGAAGCCGCGCTCGCACAAATGATCGATCGACCGGGCCATGGCCACCTTGTCCATGTGCAGTGCATCCGCCAATTCCTGCTGACTTACATGCCCTTCGGCCTCCACGATCAGCACGAGTGTGAAGTAGCTGCGATCGATGCCCAAGTGCTTCAGGCGCTCGCTCAGCAAGGTCAAGTACTGCTGCCCGATGCGGGAGCACCAGAATCCGAGGGAACGTTCCTTGTTCATTTTTGGAAGGTGCAAAGGTGAGGCGGAATTAGTTACAAATGAAACTGATCCGTGAACGATCGTTAAGGCTAGGAACCCAAGTATGCAGTAAATTCAAGGCTTTGTAAAGGATGAATGTTGCGATCAGCTTCCAGCGTCAGCTTCGATCTGGAAACCGGGGTTTTCTTTGCAGCCCTCATTTGAATGCGCACGAACAGAACCATCCCATGAAGATCCGCTCCATTGCCCTCCTAATTCCCTTCCTGCTCATCGGAAGCCTTCACGCCCAGGACGACCTGGTGAAGAAGGCGAGCCAGTACCAGAGCGATAGCGCGCTGGCCGCGTACCGCTTCACCACCGTGGTGAGCGCGGAAGCCACCCCGGTGGAGAACCAAGCTTCATCCGGGACCTGCTGGAGCTATGCCGCCAACAGCTTCATCGAGTCGGAGATGATCAAGAACGGCGGACCGGCCATTCATCTCTCCAAGATCTACACGGCACGCAGATCCTACGAGGAGAAGGCCGATACCTACGTACGCATGCATGGCGGCATCAGCTATGGCGATGGGGGAGAGCCGCATGATGTGATGAACATGTTCGCCAAGTACGGCGCCCTGCCCGAGGAGCACTATACCGGGCTGAACTACGGCACCACCAAGAACCAGTTCGGCGAAATGCAGGCTGTGCTCAAGGGCATGCTGGAGGCCGTGGTGAAGGCACCGAACCGCGGCAAGCTTACACCCGTATGGAAGACCGCGTTCAGCAATGTCCTGGATGCCTATCTCGGACCCGTGCCGGAGACCTTTACTTACAACGGCAAGAGCTATACGCCCATGACGTTCGCCAAGGACGTGGTGAAGATCGATCCCACCGACTACCTGGAATTCGTTTCGGTGACCAACGCCCCGTACTGGCGGAAGACCATGATGATGGTGCCTGACAACTGGGCTTTTGAGTATTGCTGGAACCTCCCGCTTGATGACATGATGGCCACCATCGACAATGCACTGCAAAACGGCTACACCGTGGCTTGGGGTGGTGATGTGAGCGAGCCTTCCTTCAGCTGGAAGAACGGGATCGCCTACGTGCCCACCACGCCGGCAGATGAACTCACCAAAGAGCAACGCGCCGATCTCTTCAGCGGACCCAAGCCCGAGATGACCATCACGCCGGAGCTACGCCAGGAAGCGTTTGACAACTACACCACGCAGGATGACCACGGCATGCAGATCACCGGCATCGCCAAGGACCAGGACGGCAACGAATGGTACGTGGTGAAGAACTCATGGGGCGAAGGCAACGACTACGAGGGCTACCTGTACATGAGCAAGAACTACGTGGCTTACAAGACCACCTCTTTTATGGTGAACAAGAAGGGGATCCCATCGAATGTGTTGAAGAAGATCAAGGGGTAGTTGTCCGTTGTCCGTTGTCCGTTGTCCGTTGTCAGTTGTCAGGATAGGGCCTGCTTGTCCTTCCGTAGCCCAATGCTCCGTGCGATCTATCGTCCTAGTCCACGATAAGCGGCGAAGCAGAGCATCAACATGCTCCTGCGCACGTCGCCTGAACGTCTTGAACAAAGCACCAAAAGCGTAGTAGCTCAGAACGAGCCAAAAGCTCCCTGACAACGGACGACCAGCAACTGACAACTTTCCGCCCCCTCACCCGATCAAATGCGCCAGCCCACTGTTCACATCCTCGTACAGGTCGCGCACTCGCCGATCTTGGCATAGCTGCTTGAACCCTTCGCGGATCGGCTTGTAATCGTCGTGGATCGGGCAGGGATGTGTATCGCTGCATTGGCTCAGCCCTAGGCCGCATTGCTTGAAGACATCATCTCCGTCAATGGCCTCCACGATCCGCATCACACGCAAGTTCGCTTGTTTCGGGGTGATGTAAAAGCCGCCCCGTGGTCCTTTGGCACTTTGAATAAGGTCGGCCTTCACCAGCTTTTGCAGCAGCTTGCCCACCGTGTGCTCGTTCTCATTGATGAACTCCGCGACCTCCTTCAGGCTCGATCGTTCACCCGAGGATAGTTTGGAACCGAGAAAGATGACGGCCTTGATGGAGGCCTTGCAGGTGAGGCTCAGCATGGTGCTATCCCCCTAGGAATTCAAGTCCGGCCTCGGAGATCATGGAATGGTTCCATGGAGGATCGAAGGTGAGCTGCACCTCCGGCTCGATGCCGGGGAGTGACATCCGCAGGGCCTCCTTCACGTTGGCCATGATGGAATCACCCATCGGGCAGAATTCCGTGGTCAAGGTCATGGTACACAGCACCTTCTTTTCCGCTTCATTGAACACGATCTCGTAGATCAGCCCCAGGTCCACCACGTTCAACCCGATCTCCGGGTCATCCACGAACTTCAGGGCTTCGAGCGCTTTCTCCTCGCGCTCCTGTTCATTCCTACTTTCACTCATTTCCTGAACGGTTTATGGTTCACCAACAGCATGACGTTCCATGTGTACAGACACGCGGTGGCCAGCAGCGCCAGGGAGCCGACCTTCAACAGCACGGGCGATGGCAGCAGGATCCCGCACGCGAACAGCACGAATCCCGCCAAGTACAGCAAGGCCATGACCTTGTACACGCGATGGTTGAACAGGTCCTTCGGACTGGGCATCTTGCCCAAGGCCGCGCGGTGGCGGTACACCTTGTTCCAAACGATGAAGGGGAGGGTCTTGAAGGTCATGCCGAGGATGATCGCGGTGAGCCAGCCAAAGAAGATCGTGAAGCCGTACAGCAGGACCAGGTCCGCCCGCTCACCCGTGGTGAGCAGTAGCGCGCAAAGGAGCACCAGCAACACGATGGAGGGTACCAGTAGCAGGGCCACCGCCAGCAGCGAGACCTTCATCTGGTCGTCCACCTTGCGCCGGATCCGCTGCTTGTAGGCCTGCCGGTTGTAGTGGGCGAACAGGAGCAGGGCGATCGCCACCAAGATCGCAGGGATGTAATGCAGATTCGTTCCCGGGTGGAAAAGGAAGAGCAGCGAGAAGGTGATCAAGGCCACGTTCACCAGCAGGAACACCACCCAGAGCAGGCGCGGGTTGCTGTACTTGGAGATCAGGAACATGGGGATCAGGCGGGAACCCACGCCCAGCACCAGCAGAAGGAACCAACCCACCACGCCGAGATGGGCATGCAGGGAGATGTAGTACAATGAATTCCGGGTGAGGACCGAGGAGGTGAAATTGAACAGCAATGCCAGACCGAGCGATACGGTGAGCAGCAACCAGACCGTGGAGGTGAAGACGAACACGGCGTGGACGTTCTCCCGCTTGCTCCTCGAAATGCTGATGGCGATGTTGGCGATGAACGCCAGGATGGCCCCCAGCACCAACGAGCCGCCCAATTGTGCGGGCCACCCCATGTTGAAGGCGAAGAAGCCGTATACCAACAGCGGAATGCCCAGCCCTGCCAGAGCGAAGGAGACATGGGCCAGTTTGTCGCTGTACAGATCGCTTTCGATCAATACCGGAACAAGCTGGTGGCTGGCACCGAAGATGATCATGGTGGCCCAGCCCAGCGCCATCAGGTGCGTGATGGCCAGGATGTGGGGATGGAAGTAATGGCCGGTGAAGCTCTGGTCGGAAAAGAACAACAGGATCGTTGCGGCCAGGAACGAAAGCGCCGCGTAGGCATAGAAGGGGATGACGACCTGGGGCGAAGTGGTCTTGGCGATGGGGCTATTGGAAAGCGGACCGAACATTCAAGGCCTGAAGATGAACAGCTTCACATCGCCTTCGCTGATCTCCTTGGCGCGGTATTCGAATTTGCGCTCCTCCAGCTCGGGCAGCAGGAAAACAGGGATCCGCTTGTGGTTGACGTACAGCGCTTGGTCCGCCGGTAGGTTGTCGAGCTCGTCCAAGATCGTGAGCATGGGCAATGGCATCTCCAGGTGGCGCACATCAATGGTCTTGGTGCGACCCTCGAATTGCTTCACTTTGGTCTCGAAGTCATCACTGCTGCCAAGGGCGTTGGCATCCGGGAGGTCCACGTTTTCCGCTTTGAAGAAGTAGGTGTTGTAGGTGTTGCCGTCGACGATCTCGCTGTAGCTCTGGAAGCCTTGCTTGCCGAGCATCAGGATCAACGGGATGGGCTCGAAGTCGTTGATGAGCTTCAGCGTTTGCCGGGGCTCCATGGTTTGCACCTGTTTCAAGATCACGTTGAAGGGGTCCTTGCCTGCGTTCAGGATGGGCCGCACGTCCAGCTCCACCACGTTATCCGGCGAAACCTGCTTCATGAATTCCGGCAGGGGTGCGGGCTGCGGTTCGGCCTCATCGGAGGCGGCCCGGTCGATCGCGAAGCCGAGCGGTTCCAGCTTGGCAAAGAAATCCTCCGGTGTGCAGCCCCCGATCTTGCTCGCCATGCGGATGGTGGCGCGCGAGGCCATCAGTTTGCGCAGCAGCGGGTTGCGCAGCTTGGTGAACTTCGGCGACAGGCTGATGATGGCCTCCAGCGCATCCGGATGCTCGCGGAGGAGGGCGGAGATCTTGGTGTTGGCGTTGATCGTGATCATGCTTGGAAAGTGAACTCCGGATATGCACGCTCCGATACATACCGGAGGCATGTGGATGTCGGGCAAAGGAAACGCATCATTGCCCGGCCCAAGGTGAAGTTCATTGTCGTCGATCCAGGATCCTGCTGTCAATTCAGCGAACGCTCCAGCTCGGCAGCCTTGCGGAAGAGGATATTGTTCTCCAAATGGATGTGTACGTGCGTATCGTCCTCCAGCTCGCGCAACATGCGGAAGAGCAGGGTGTAGCTCGCGCAGGCATCGTCCGGCAGGGTGTAGCCCCTGGTCACTTCATTGATCCGGTCCAGCATCCCGCCCACGGACACATGCTCCTTGATCAGCGCTTCCAAGGATTCGGAGAACCGGACCATGGGGCTGGAAGGCAACGGCTGCACGTTGTTCTTGGCGGCCACCAACTGCTTGATGTAGGGGAACATGTTGCGCTCCTCCTCGGCTAGGTGACCGGTGAACTCGGCGATCACTTCATCCACCAATTGACGAACCTGGTGCAGTTCGGGATGGGCCTGCCCGTGTACCTGTTCCACCTTGGCCGCATATTTCCCGATGTCCGGGAGGTTCTTGCGCAGGAAGGCGTGGTGGGTATTCACAATGAAGTCGGCAAGGAAGTCCACGGACCAGTCGTTGTAGGGCAGTGCCGTGGAGGTTTGCACCTTGTCCGCATCGCGCAGTTCCTGCTCCACTTGGGTCACGTCCAAGCCTTTGGCGGCGCATGCTTCCCGCACGGTAAGGTGGCCGTTGCAGCAGAAGTCAAGACCGTATTTTTTGAAGACCTCCGCCTTCCGCATGTCCTTGGTCACCACCTCGGCGAGCGTCTCTGCACCTTCACCGCTGGGCCGCTTGGTGAGCTTCACCTTCCACCACTTGGGGCCTTGCTCCATGTACTCCCACGTGAACACGTCACCCATTTCACCCTGCATCTGGTAGTACAGCGGCTTGGGGTCGTGGTCGTTGTGGATGGTGAGGCTTTCACCCTCCTGCAAGGCATGGTAGCGCGAGAAGATGGTGGGGTGCTTCTCCCGGGGCGCCAGCTTGGTCACGTCAAGGATGTTTTCGCCTTCACTGTGCCCTCCCGTGATGCTCCGGGTGATCTTCGCCTTCCACCACTCAGGACCTTGCTCCAAGTATTCCCAACCGAACGCGTCTCCGAACTCGTCCTGCAAGTGGTAGCGCAAGGGAGCGGGGTCGTGGTCGTTGTGGATGATCAGGTTCTCGCCCTCCTGCAGGTCGGCGAGGCGGGCAAAGATGGTGGAGTGCTTCACCGCCGGTGGCAGCTTGGTCACGTCCAGGATGTTGCGGCCTGCCTCATTGTTGCGGGGAGCTTGCTTGGTCAGCTTCACCTTCCACCACTGGGGGCCTTTTTCGACGTATTCCCATCCGATGGTGTCCTGGTGTGTGTGCCCGAGCTGGTGACGCAATGGGGCGGGGTCGTGGTCGTTGTGGATGATGAAGCTCTCGCCGTCCTTCAGTTCAGCGATGCGTGCGAAGAAGGTGGAGTGCTTCACCGGTGGTGCCAGCGTGGTCAGGTCCAGAATGTTCCCGTCCGTGCCCTGGCTGCCTTGGGCACGCTTGCCGATCTTCACTTTCCACCATTCAGGGCCTTGCTCCAGGTATTCCCATGAGTACGTGTTGCCGTGCTCTGCCTGCAGATGATAGTAAAGGGGCTTGGGGTCGTGGTCGTTGTGGATGATGAAGCTCTCGCCGTCCTTCAGTTCGGCGATGCGTCCGAAGATGGTGGAGTGCTTCACTGGCGGTGCCAGTTTGGTGACATCGAGGATGTTCGCTGTGGTTGTTTCCATGGTTGGGGTCCGGTAGATGAGGAACTGGCCGCGAAGGTATGCCAAGTTCCGAATAAAAGCATGAATCTACTTTTATCCGGATGGACCAACGGGAAGGCTGCCGATGCCCGGTGGGGAGGTATGGCCACCGCCGAACCGGGCGGGTTGATGGGAACGCAAGACAACTATCAAGCTACGCTTCGCTCTTGCTGGCCTTTCCTGCCAGCGCCGCGCCGTTCCCGGCCTCGTAGCCGAAAAGCTTATTGTCCTTGATCATGTTGTCCACGTACGGGGGCACCATGGACTCCCAGCCGGACTTGCCTTCACGGATCATGCTCAGTACGGCCGTGCTGTATATGTGGAGCACGCCGGGGTCGTATGTTTCGATGTCCACCATGCGCTTGTTGCTCAGCAGGTAATCATAGAGCGGGCGCAACCGGGGGTGTATCGGCATGTTGTCCAGCACCATGATCGGTGCTTCCTTGGTGGGCTTGCTGGGATACACGTAGATCTTCAGGTCGCGCGTGAACAGGATACCGAACGCCTCGAGCATGCCTCCGTTGAGGTTGCGGTAGTACTTCTCATTGAACACCTCGATCAGGTTGCTCACGCCCATGATCAGGCCCATGCGTGCCTTGGTGTAGCGGCTGAAGTACTCCACCAGCTTGTAGTACTCCTGGTAGTTGCTGATCAGCACGGTTTGCCCGAGGGAGCAGAGAATGTCCGCCCGGTCGATGAAGTCCTTTTCATCAACGGCACCGCTGTCCGCCTGAAGGTTGTTGAGGGTGATCTCGAAGAGCACTTGCAGGTTCTGCCGGTCCACACGCTGTTCCTTGATGAACATGTTGTAGCCGTTCATGATCATGTCGATGTTCACCTTGGTCACCGGCCGGAAGCTGCCGCGGATGGCCAGGATGTTCTTCTTGTAGAGCACCTCGCTGGCCTGGAGGTTCTGCCCATCGGGACCGAAGATCACCGCATCGGTGTAGCCGCGGCGCACGAGCTGGAGGCTGAGCAGGCGGTTGTCCACCTGGCTGAAGTCCGGTCCGTTCATCTGGATCATGTCGATCTCCACCACGTGCCGGCTCACGTTGTCGTACAGAACGGTCATCAGTTCCTGCGGATCGTCATGGTGGAAAAAGCAGGCATGAAGGAGGTTCACGCCCAGTATCCCGATGCTTTCCTGTTGCAGGCTGATGTCGGGGTCGTGCAGGCGGATGTGGATGATCACATCGTTGGTGGGGCGGTCCGGTGCGGTCTGAAAGCGGACACCGATCCAGCCATGGCCGCTGTGTGGCCGCTCGTAGGTGCTGCTGGACACCGTGTTGGCGAAGCTGAAGAAGCGCTTGGTAGGGTGCTCCTTCCGGTCCAGTCGCTCCACGATCAGGCTGTACTCATGGCGGATCATGTTGCGCAACCGGCTCTCACAGACGAACCGGTTGCCCGGCTCGGCACCGTAGATGGCGTTGCTGAAGTCCTTGTCGTAGGCGCTCATGGCCTTCGCAATGGTCTGCGAGGCTCCACCGGCGCGGAAGAAATGGCGCACGGTTTCCTGCCCCACACCGATCTCGGCGAAGGTGCCGTACAGGTCCGGATCGGCGTTGATGCGCTTGGCCTTCTGGTTGGCGCTCAGCTGCACCCGCTGATGTTCGATGATGCTCATAGGTGAATGTGGCCTGTTCCCAAGGCTGCAAAGGTAGACCGTATGCGTTCTGGGGTGGAAATTAGAGCATCGGCGAACAGGTAGGGGAAACGGTCGGACAATTCCGTTGCCGGGTTGCCCCCTGCGGCGCGCTTGGTCTCAGAAAATGGAGCCACGGAGGGAGAGTCGCAGTATGGTGCGTGTCCCTTCCTGTGCTCCAGGTCGCAGAAGGTCCGTCATAATACTCGTGTTTCTTCCCATGCACGGGCCTACCTGCGGAGAAGATCGCCTCGGGAGACCACCCCGTCCGGGTGGCGCACTCCCCGTGCCGTAGGCGTGTCGTTGCGTCGTTGCGGTGAACAAGCTGAGGCTCCCTGCGATCTATCGGATCATCAACTTCCCGGCAATAGCAGCATCCTCGCTCTGCACCTTCACGAAGTAGCTTCCCTTGGCCAGCTTCGAGAGATCGAAGTGGTAGGCTTCCATTTGGTCCTTGGATCCGAAGAACCAGGACTTCAATGTTTCGCCGGTGACGGTATGTACCGTAACCACGCACTTGCCCATGTCGCGTTCGAGATGGAGCGCGAAACGGCCATCGCCGGGGTTCGGGCTGATGCTGACCGCATTGGCGGGAACTGCCTTCTCGGGAGCTGCAATGCCCATGCTGATGGGCGCGTTACCGTGCCCGATCACGTAGCTGCTAACGCGGTAGTAGGGATTGTAACCGTCGTTGCAATCCGGGCAGGTAACGCCGCTCACGCAGTTCGGATTGTTGGGGTGGCAATTGTCCTGGTAGCTGGTCTGGAAGATGTAGGAGAGGTTGAGGCCATTGCTGGTGAGCAAGGGCGTCAGGTCGTAGGTGTAGGGTGCCGAGATGCTGCCCGGGCACCAGCCCGCACGACTGTACGTCCACGTGCCGCTCTGGGGTTGGCAGCCATCGGGATTCGGATTGCAGGTGGTCCACAGGTCCTGTTCGAAGCTCTGCACGTCGTTCACGTTCACGTGGTGAACGGCATGATAGAATTCGGCGGCATTGCCCGTGTTGTTGCTACCCCAACCGTGGCCGCTGGTCACCAAGCGGAGCGTGGCGGCTTCCACGCCCATGCCCGGTTCCACCAGCACGGTATCCACCGGTTGCAGGTTGGCGGGGTTGCCGAAGTTGTAGTTGCCGTGCCACACCTCCTGCACGGTGGAGTACAGGAAATCCGGTGTTCCGGCAGCGTAGGTGAAGTCCAGGTCAAGCTTCCAGCCGCCGGTGCCCCAGGTCTCGATGTACATGCGGATCTCCGTATTGCCTTGCAGGATGGAGGCAAAGTCCGTGACGTCCAAGCTGTGGTCGCAGGGCACGCCATAAGGGGTGATGTAGCGGATGATCTCCACCCAATCGCCGTTCGGTGCCTTCGCTTCGATATAGCCCAAGCGGTCCCAATCGTCGCAGCCCCCCGCTACGCTGGGGCAGGACACGGTGAGGTGTGCCATGATCTGGTCGTAGGCACCCACGGATTGCGGGAAGGTGTAGCTGCCGGTAAACCATTGGGAAGCACCGGATCCATCGAAATTGATCACGTCACCATCAAAGGTGGCCACGGTCTGTGTTGCAGCGGTGTTCACCACGTTCACATCCACGGTCTCCGTGGCGGTATTGCCATTGCTGGCGGTAGCGGTGACGGTAACGGTATGGGGGCCGTAGCTGGAAGGTGTCCACCAGGCTTGGAAGGCACCGTTCCGAAGGACGGCTGGAATGTCCGTGCCATCCGCATTGAACACCACGCTGGTAATGCTATTGAAGTCGGGCTCGCCGATGCTGGCCGCGGCATGGAGCGCATACGCACGCAGCTCCGGCATCTCGATGGGGTAGGCGTCGGAAAGCTTCGTGCTCACCACCGGGAAGAAGGTGGAGAGATCGAGCACCTCGAAAGTGGTGGTGGCCGATGCCGGATACCAGGTCGCATCACCCGCCTGCTCGGCACGCACAACAACGGTCCCGGCCGTTCCGACCAGCGTGAGCAATGAACCCGCCACGCTTGCAGGGCCGGAAACCACCGAGAAGGTGACCGGCGATCCCGAGCTGGCGGTACCGTTCAGCGCAATAGGGGCTGCGGTGGTGCTTTGGTCACCAATGGCATCCATGGAAACGATCTGGTTGGACTGGCCCGTCGGCTCGCAGCCGGTGCCGCTGTACTCAAAGAGATCCAGTTCGGCCACCATCAGATAAGGGCCAGTGGAGTACGAAGAACTGACCACCAAGCGCACAAAGCGCGCGTCCACTGCACCGAAGTAGGCGGATCCCCGCTGGGCCCCGGCGCTGAGGTTCGCGTAGGTGAAGTCCCCGGCGGATTGCACGTTGCCCCAATCAGTGCCGTCCATGCTGAGGTACAGCTCATGGCCCTTGGCCTTTCCGCTGGCCGTGCCGTTACGTGAGAGCAGGGAGATCCCGTTCACGGCATGCACCGCACCAAGGTCCAGCTGGATCTCATGCGGAAAGCCCGGACTGGCTCCCTGCCATTGGGTGTGCCAGAACGTGAGGGAGTCGCTATCGAAGGCATTCACGGCATGGCCGTTGTTCGCCCCTTCGCCGGTCAGCTCTTCGCTATCAACGTATGTCACGCTCCAAGCGGTCTTGGCGATGGCCACCGTATCGCACTGGCCCATCGAGAGCAGGGGAGCGGTGGAAAGAAGCAGGAGGGGTAGGAGTGCCTTCATGGCCGAAAGCTACCGTGCACGAGCTTTTCGACGGGGTGCAATTTGTCCGTATCGCGGGATCCCAAGGCGTGGATCGGCCCTCCGTGGAACGTCTTGTGCAACCTACGGTCGCAGTGTGGAAAGGATTTGAATCACGCTCCGATCCATCGCGGCAATGGCATTCCATTTTCTGATCGTCTGATTTTCTGATCTTTTGATCGCCCGATCACCTCACAACCCCACCTTCTCCAAGACCTTGATCCCCGGATCCCCCAATCGGATCCCCACCGCGAAGCGCACCCAGCCGTAGTTCGTGCTCAGGTTCAGGTTCTCCCCTATTTGTGCGGTACTGTAGTAGTAGGAGGTCGTGAGCGCCCCATACCAGCGGTCGCCATTGAAGCCTGCACCCAGCTTGAACTCCGCCACGCCGGCCGTCCCGGTCCCGTGCAAGACCTCCGCAGGTGTGGTGATCCGCTGGTCGGCGTAGGTCAAACCCGGCAGGATGGCGGCATGGATGAAGCCCTTGTGCCAGAACGCGAACGTATGCGTATAGCCGAATGTGACCCCGACCAACAACCGTTGGACACCGGAAAACCCCGACGCCAATTGAAAGGTGTCCACCAGGGCCGGGTTTAGGATCGAACTGTCCGCGCTGATGGTGGTATGCCATGCGGAAAACCCGGCGACGGCGGTGCCCGCGCTCTTCTTCTGGCGTTCCATCTGGAACAGTGCCGCGTTCTGGCTGAAACGCCGTTTCCCGCTCAAGGCGTAGTTCAATGAAAGCAGGTACGTCCGGTTCCTCAGGTCTTCCCGCACCTCCGGATCCTGGCTTCCCGTCCAGCGTTCAGGCTCGTTCATGTAGTAGCCTTGGGTGGTGTTCCAGAAGGCTCTGGCCCAGAGCCGCCTTCCGGTAAAGCCGAGACCAAACCCCTTGGAACTGCTGTTGCCCAGCGAGGCATCATGGTTGCTCAGTGCGGGTATATTGAAGGTGGCTTCCACGCTCAGCCATTTGAAATCCAGGCCAAAGCCGTATTGTTCCTTTCCGTTGATGGAGTACGTAAGGTCCTCGCCTTGGTCCTGTTCAATGGCCACATCCACCAGTTGCAGCTTGGTGACCAGGCTGATCACCAGGTTGCTCTTGTAGGTGGCGATGTAGGCCGTGTCGTAATTCGGCGCCTTGTTGGCGTCCACGGTCAACAGGGACTGTATCTTCTTCCCGAATTGGGCATGCAGGCCACCGCCGATTACAAGGAACAGGAGTAGCAACACCGGACGCATGTTGCGAATGTAGCCGCTTAGGCGTTCCGGTGAAATCACCCGAATGGGGGAGCGGCCTCAGCTGTTGACTTCGCCCATTCCAACAGCTTAAGGAGAGGTATGAAGTGATCGATCAACGGCGCAGCGCATCCTGCTGCACCCGCTTTGCCGTGACGTACCAATTCCGATCAGGAATAAGCGTGGCCGTGCGCGCATGAAGTCCACGGGCTGGCGAGGACCACTGATCGCTGATCGGCACCGTGCGCTCATCGCCGTTCACCATGATGGTGATCGGCATGGCAAAGCCTTTCACGCAATTGGCCCAGCGCACAAAGAGCTCATCCCTCCGCACCGTCCATTCCAGCACCGGTACCTGGGTGGTCCGTAGGTATTGGTCGAAGAAGAGCCCGAAGTCGCGGCCGGTGAAGGAGCTGATGAACTGCTCCACCTCGGCGCTGGTCACGATGGCATGGCGGTACTTCCGGTTCATTTCGCGCAGCATCGCCTTGAAGAGGGAATCGTTGGCGAGGATGTGCCGGAGCGTGTGGATCAGGTACGCGCCCTTGTAGTACATGTCCGTGCTGCCTTCCTGGTTCACGCCGTACGGCCCGATGATGGGTATGTCGTTCACGATGTTCTTCCGCAGACCGATCACATAATCGTCTCCCGCCGATATTCCGAATTGGCATTGGGTGTAGATCGTTTCCGCATAGTCGGTGAATCCTTCGTGGACCCACATGTCCGCGATGTCGGCCGTGGTGATGCTGTTCCCGAACCATTCGTGCGCGCTCTCATGCACGATCACGTAGTCCCACTTCAGGCCCCAGCCCGTGCCGCTGAGGTCGCGCCCCAAGTAGCCGTTCTTGTAATGGTTGCCATAGGCGATCGCGCTCTGATGCTCCATGCCTAACTGCGGTGCTTCCACCAGTTTGTAACCATCCGCATAGAAGGGGTAGGGACCGAACCAGTCCTCGAAGCACTTCAGCATGCCGGGCACTTGCTTGAACTGCTCGCGGGCCTTGGCCTCGTTGGTATTCAGTACCCAGTAGTCCAGATCCAGCGGGCCGTCCTCGCCGGCGTATTCCTCGCGGAAGAGCACATAAGGCCCGATGTAAGCCGTGAGGTTGTAGTTGTTGATCGGTGCGCTCACGCTCCAGTTCCAAGTGGTGGTACCATCGCCGTTCGCGTTTTCCCCTTGGAAGCGACCATTGCCCACGCCCACCAAGCTGTCCGGCACGATGATGTACAAGGCGGCGGCCTCTGGTTCATCGGCCTGGCTATCCTTGCAGGGATACCACACGCTCGCGCCCAAGCCTTGGCAAGCCACGCTCATCCACGGCGATCCATCGGGAGCGGTCTTCCAGATCCATCCGCCATCCCATGGCGGGTTCCGCGCTTCCTTCGGCACACCGTGGTAGTAGATGTGGATCGGCATCCGCGTGCCTTTTGCCACCGTGTCCGGCAGTTCCACCCACACCACATTGCCTTCCCGCTCGAACTTCAAGCGGGGCGTACCGAACGACCCACCCGACTCCCAGGTCTTGGTGATCTCCGCGATCACACTGTCCACCACCAAAGGCTGTTGCAGATCGATCTGCATCCGTTGGCCCGGCGCCGTGACATCGAAGGTTATGGTGGTCTTCCCTACGATGGACTTGGTCGCAAAGTCCGGCCGCACGGTGATGTCATAGTGCATCACATCCCACCAAGCGCGGTAGGGGCCATTGCTTCCGCGGAGGGTATCGGCATGCGTGAAGCCTGTTTTATGGACCAAGGGTTGGGCCTTCGCCATCCCCACACCCAGCATCAACAGGAATAGCAAGGCAATGGTTGACCTCATGTGCCCAAAAGTACCGAGCCCCCGTTCAACACAATCCTTGGTCCATCAACTTGAACTGTTCCAGTGCATGAAAGGCATGGCAGCGAACCCTTTCTATTGTTTTACCCAGCGACCAGAGGCATATGGATGGCCATTCCGGTCCAAGATGCGGTAGAGATACAGGCCATCCGGCAGGTCGGAGCAATCCACGCGGCCCGTTGTTCCTTCCATCCAGCCTTCGGCCACTTGCACACCGCGCGTGTCGATGACCACGATCTGTCCCGCAGTTAGACCTTGTCCGTTCAGCAGCACATCAAAGCCGCTGCTTCCGGGATTTGGGAAAACCAGTGCTGAACGGGAATCTTCCTGTGTTTCAATGCCAACAGTGCAATCGTTGGGGCTGAACGTTTGCACCCAAGCCACGATGTTGCTGGTGGGGTCGGTCATGTCTTTCTTTCCGCCGATGATCGCGAAGCCTCCGTCTGGTGTGGTTTTGATCCGGACTGGAATATAGTAGGTGCTATCTTCGAAACCATCCAGCAGAAAGTCGCAGAGAACGTTCAGATCGTTGTCCATCTTGTACACATGCAAAACATCCGGCTCAATGGGTTCGTAGGGGATCCAATCGCCCCAAAAGGAGATATTCCCCCAGGACAAGAAGTAGAACGTGTTTGTATCTATGGAAGCTATCGTACTCTGCAAAGCTGAGTGGTCATGGTAGTAAGGACTGTGCGGTACAAAAGCCTTCAACGTGGCTCCCGATGTATCCATGACGTAAACTGCTGAACTGTACTGATCATTGGGGATCTTGAAAGCCCCGCCTACTATGTACTTCCGGTCGTTAAGTGGTCGTAGCGTCATTGCCCCCTTGACAATACTGTCCAGCGGATTGAGCGGGTTGTAGTGTGGGGCCTGGCCGTACCACTGTGCATCAAAGTCCAGATTTGAGGAGAACCGACCATACAGGCCTGGCGGCTGAGGCCATTCATCAAAGGAAACCAATACGCCATCGGAGAATGGGACAACATCCCTGGTATATTGAATGTGCATTCCGGACATCCCGAAGGTGTTGTCGGTGATCACTTGGCCATCGTTGTTCAGTTTCAGCAACTGCGCGTATTTTATACTGCCGTTCACTTCGTACGACAAGGAACCGCCCAGAATGATGGAGCCATCATCCAGAAAGGTCGCATTCTCCAACAAGGTCCGCCGAGCATTTGCCGCTATGTTGAAGGAGGAATCCTCCAAGGATCCGTCTACGGAACAACCATAGTGGAAGAAGCCGGACAAGGAATCGGGGAACTCCGAGTAGGCGCCCAGCACATGAAGGCGTTGGTCGGGCCCGGAAAGGACCACACTCGGGGCCGAATGGTTCAATGTACTGCCGAGCGAGCGCTCATCGATAAAAGACCCGGAGGAGGATATTCTGATCAATGAGCCACTGTACGGAGGGTGAAATGGAGGATCGGCGTAGTAGCAGGTCAGGACCAATCCGTTGTTGGTCCATATCATGTCCGATACAAGGGCATCCCGCCCCGGCTGTCCATGGGTGAACACCCATGGCTGCTGCCCCTTGGCCACGGTTGTGGCCAAGAGGAACAGCAGACAGGTTGAACGGAACATCAGTGCACTTTGGCCAATTTCCCGTAGCGGTAGGTGACCCATTGAAATCTTTCATTGCCGCCGCCCAAAACCAAGTCTCCCAAGATCGTGCAGGAAGCTGCCGACTTTGTGGATACATAACTGGTGCGGATCGTCTGCATCAGGTCCCACACACCTTGTGTATAGAACCGCATGTCTGTGGGGTCAAAACATCCACCGCTGCCTGAATTGAGATAAACCGGGTAATCCCGGATACCATCGCCGCTTACCAGATTGTCAGGTCCGATGGGTGAGGGGTGGCTCATAAGACCGATGGTTTGAGTTGATGGGTCGTCATAACCCCAATGGTCCACCCACCAAGATTCAACATTCGTCCAGTACTGGTAATATCCCCCATTTATGGCAAAGTTGATCCGACTCTGGATCTGTTTATCAGCACATTGTCCATAGGCGGGTGGATTTGAGTTGCAACCGCACTGGTTTGGTGAACCAAGTGACATCCACCACCAGTAATCATTAGGGCCATAGGTGGTGTTTGGAACACCGCGGTCATATCCGCTTCCAACCACATACACGGCTTGGAGGTCGAGGCTGGTGCCGGTGTTCCGGGCCACCACATCCACGATAGCCACGTGGCTGGTGCCTTCAACGTTGGAGGCGTTGATCCACTCGCCCAAGGTTTGGTACGCATTGCCGACAGGACCCTCTTGCACCTCCCCATTCATCAATGGGATGGATATGGACAAGGTGTCCACGATCTGGTTTTCATAGGTCTGTGCAATGTTCGTGAAGGAATAGTTCAGCGCTGCTTCAATGTACCATTCGGCACTGTCCACTGACACCAGTCCATCTTCACGTGAACTGTAGCCCCGTACAGCTTTTTGGACGAACGCCTGAACCCGTGGCGTTACATTCACCTCGGCAACTTGGGTCTCAGAAAGGTTCTCGATCTTCTCCTTTTGACATCCTGAAAGAACGAATAAGGCCAATAGAGCGGATGAGCCTACGACTGTCACGTACGAGTTTGGCCTTAGCCTATGCCTGCTCTGCTCTGTGCCGTGCTGTGCCACTATCAAAGGGTTTTGGTTTAAGAACCAAATTTAGCCACCTCCTTGATATCGCAAAAGAATGTTTAAAAAATGAGTTGTTGGCTTTGTCGGCGAGTAGCAGGGGGCTCCCAGACTTGTTGGTTTGGAGGCTCAGGAGCGGTCTTCCAGATCCATCCGCCATCCCAAGGTGGTTGCTTGGCTTCCTTCGGCATACCATGATAGTGGATGTGGATCAGTATCCGCGTGCCTACTTCAGCGGGTTCCGGGAGTTCCACCCAAACCACATTTCCATCCCGCTCAAACTTCAAGCGGGGCGAACCGAACGACCCTCCCGACTCCCAGGTCTTGGTGATCTCCGCGATCACACTGTCCACCACCAATGGTTGTTGCAGATCGATCTGCATCCGTTGGCCCGGTGCCGTTGCATCGAAGGTGATGGTGGTCTTACCTACGATGGACTTGGTCGCAAAGTCCGGCCGCACGGTGATGTCATAGTGCATCACATCCCACCAAGCGCGGTAGGGGCCATTGCTTCCGCGGAGGGTATCGGCATGTGTAAAGACATGGCCGTGACTCAGCGGCTGGCCGATGACAGGAATGGAGAGCAGAAGCCAAACGGCGATCGTGTACAGCGGGCGCATTTGGTCCGCAGTTCTGCGGTTGAACAAGCTCCATTTCATTTTGCTTTTGTGGCTGGCTTCTTCGGTGCCGTACCGGTGCGCTTCTTACGCAACGGCCGTTCTTCCTCCAATGCTTTGGACATCACTGCCTTCAATTGCCGTGCCGTGGGAAGTTGGCCTCGCATGGTTTTGGGCACATCGTGCAGGAAGGTATGGTTCGCTACACCGATGGGGTTTGCCTTGGAGCGTAACGAGTACTCCACCTCCAGGTCATCGTTCTCCGCACACAGAATAATGCCGATGGACGGGTTGTCATTCTCTGCGCGTTCCTTGTCGTTCAGCACGTTCAGGTAGAAGTCCATTTTGCCTGCATGCTCGGGCTCGAATTCGTTCACCTTCAATTCGATCGCAACCAAGCAGCGCAGGAAGCGATGGTAGAAGAGCAGGTCGATGGCGTAGCTCTTCCTGCCGAGTTTCAGCACATGTTGTTGGCCGACGAAGCAGAATCCGTAGCCCAGTTCCAGGATGAAGTCGCGGACATTTTCGATCAACCGTTGCTCGAGTTCCCGCTCGCTCACTACTTTGTTAACTCCGAGGAACTCCAAGTTGTAGGAACTCTTGAGCACCTCTTCGGCTTGTGCAGCCAGATCCGGGGCCAAGGCGCGCATGAAGTTGTTGCCTATGCCTCCCTTCACAATGCGCTTGTGTGCTTGGGCAAGTATCTGGTTCAATAGGATGTTCCGGCTCCAGCCAAGTTCAACGGCTTGTCGCATGTACCAGATGCGATCGCTCACATCATCAAGCTTGTTCAGCAACACCAAATGATGCCCCCACGGTAATTCTGCGACAGCCTGTCGCATAAATGCAATTTGCCCTGGAAGTCTTGTCGGCAAAGGCTTTTCTCGTTTCGCTTGAACCTTGCCACGTACCGTTCCCAAGGGTGTTCCCAATTCTGCGACAGCCTGTCGCATAATTGCGCGCCGACTCCAGTTTTCATAGAAGCGGCGCATGTCCCAGAGGTTCCGGGCAGAGAATCCGAAGGTGCCCGGATAGCGTTTACCCAAGTCCTTGGAGAGTTGCTCCACGACACCATCGCCCCAGCCATTGTTCTCTTGTTCCTCGAGTATCGATCGGCCAATATCCCAATACAACATCACCAGCTCGCGGTTCACCACGCGTGCCGCCTGCGTTCGGGCCGCATCGATCCGGCTGCGCATGCCTCCCAGAAATTCCCGGTAAGCTGCATCTTCGTGGCGGATACTGCTTCGCGTTGCGGGGGACTTCGCCTCCGGCTTAGCTTGCTTTTTGCTGGTGCTTTTGGCCATTGGTGGAAGCTTATTATGCGATAATAAGCATTGCAGCGGATAGGCTCGTGCCGATCATCGCACCTCGATCTCATCCAGAAACACGAACGCAGGCCTACCCGCACCGGCGAAGCCGTCCGGGATGTTCCCGATGTTCTCCACATCGATCCGCACGTAACGCGCTTTGCCGGTCTTCTCAAGAGTGAACGCGTGCCGACCTTTTCCGCCCATGTCCTTTGCGATGCCGAAGGGAACGAACTTCTTCCCGTCACTGCTCACGCTGTAGACCACTTCCTTGGGTAGATGGATCCAGCTTCCCGGCTCGCTCAAGGCACCGATGCTGAGGTGGCTGATCGCCTGCTCACTGCCCAGGTCCACGGTCACGCTCACGCTTTTGCGCCAGGCCAGCCACTCGTTGTTCACGCGCTTATCCTGCGCCGTGATGCCATTGACCAAGGTGAAGGCACCACCGGTGTTGTACTCATCGTGCGGCGGAAGGCTGAGCGTGGTCGGACGCGCGGTGGCTTTGTTGAACGTGAATTGTTGCTTGGAGCGGGGCATCCCTTGCGGGCCTGCTGCGGCCGTGCTGTCCTCCACCCAAGCCTCGATGATGCAAGCCGACCGTATGGTCAGCGGATCTCCGGCGCGGTCCGTATGCCTTGCTTGCAGGTCGTTACGCGCATCCGGCGCATCGGGATCCACATAGTCGGCAATGAGCTCATAGCGGATCGGCATGCCTTCCTGACTTCCCTTGAAATGCACATCGATGGAGCCAAGTGCAGCACCTTGCTCCGGAAGAATGCTCACTTGGTACAAGCTCTTGGCGTAGTTCAGGTGCATCGCATCCAGCCTCGGAAGCTCCTGCTCCAAACGAAGAAGGAAGTCCGCTTCATCCCGCTTCTCCTTCGGCGACCAAAGCACTTCGGCCAGTGCCAGCATCCGGGGCAGCATCATGTATTCCACATGCTCCGTGGTCAGGATGTATTCGGTCCACAAATTGGCCTGCGCACCGAGGATGTATTTGGCCTCCGCTGCATTCAATTCCTCCGGGACCGGCTCGTAGCTGTACACCTTCCGCAAGGGCGTGAAACCGCCGATGGCCAAGGGTTCGTTCGCCGGATCGCCTTGGTAGTGGTCGAAGTAGCAATGACTGCCGGGGCTCATCACCGCAAAGTGCCCGCTCTGCGCAGCCGCCACGCCGCCTTCGGTACCGCGCCAGCTCATCACTGCGGCGTTCGGCGCCAAACCACCTTCCAGGATCTCGTCCCAGCCGATGATCTTGCGGCCTTTGCTGTTCACGAATTGCTCGATCCGCTGGATGAACCAGCTCTGCAGTTCATGCTCGTCCTGCAACCCTTCCGCCTGCATACGCGCTTGGCATTTCGGACAAACCTTCCACTGCTCCTTCGGGCATTCATCTCCGCCAATGTGGATGTAGGGGCTGGGGAAGAGGCCCATCACCTCGGTGAGCACATCCTCCAGCACGGTGAATACGGTGTCGTTGCCCGCACAGAACACATCGTCGAACACGCCCCAACCGCGCTGCGCCTCGTAAGGCCCACCGGTGCAGCCCAACTGCGGGTAGGCCGACAACGCTGCCATGGCATGCCCCGGCATCTCGATCTCCGGAACCACGTTGATGTACCGCGCCGACGCGTATGCCACCACCTCGCGGATCTGCTCCTGCGTGTAGAAACCTCCATAGCGGATGGTGTCGAACGTCTGATGATCGTATGGCCCCACCTGACTGCCCTTGCGCCGACCACCAACTTCGGTGAGTAGCGGGTATTTCGTGATCTCGATCCGCCAGCCCTGGTCATCCGTCAGGTGCCAGTGGAAGCTGTTCATCTTGTACCGCGCCAGCAGGTCGATGTACTTCTTCACGAAGGGGACCGGGAAGAAATGGCGCACCACGTCCAGGTGCATTCCGCGCCATCCAAAACGCGGATGATCCGTAATGCTGAGGCAAGGAATGGAGCCCGTGCGTTGCCCTTGTTCCAAGAGTTGGATCAGCGTGCGGCTTCCCCGGAAAAGACCTTCTTCCGTTGTTGCGGTCAACGCAATGTGGTCCGAAGTCACCTGCAGGCTGTACCATTCAGTAGGGAGCAAGGTACCCGGCTGGAGCAGATGAAGCTCCATTGCCAACGGCACCTCGCACTCAATTTCCGGAACGGGATGCAGCATCTTCACCTCAGCACGCAGCAATTCCATGAAGTCCGAGCTGACCGCTCTATCCGCTTGCAGGCTCCATGGACATTCCAAGGAACAAGAGCCACCGGTCAGTTCCATCTCAGCGGGCAAGGGGATCAATGCCGGCAGCGCCGGTTCCTGGGCCACCGCAGTGCAAGCCGATAGAATAAAAAGAGCTGAGATGAAGCGCATGCAGCAAAGGTGCGCACTGCGGACCCTCTTTTTGGCGTGAGGTGTGTCGGTCCCCTACTTCTACTTGTCCTTGTCCGCGGCAGGCATGCTTGGCGGTCCGCACTTCAGAACGTTGCGCATCCGTTGCGTTCGTTGCGTCGTTGCGGTTAAACCTTTCCCCACTTGTTTGTCAGTTCAGGGAAAAACCCGACATTTGCCACCCCTTAACGAAAAGGGACCAAAAACCAACCGCGACATGCCGACCCGCATCCGCCTTCAGAGAAAAGGCAAAAAAGGCAAGCCCTTCTACCACTTGGTAGTGGCTGACCAACGCGCTCCGCGCGACGGAAAATACATCGAACGCATCGGGGCATACGACCCGAACCGCAACCCTGCCCTGGTGGAGGTGGACCGCGACAAGGCGTTGGATTGGCTCCAGAAAGGTGCCCAGCCCAGTGATACCGCCCGTGCCATCCTCAGCTACAGCGGCGTGGTGTACAAGAACCACCTGCTGAACGGGGTGAAGAAGGGTGCATTCGATCAAGAAGAGGCCGATCGCCGGTTCGATGCCTGGTTGAACGAAAAGAACAACAAGGTTGAAGCCAAGCGTGAGCGCATCGTGGATAGCGCTGCCAAGGCATTCAAGGACCGCCTTGCTCTGGAGACCAAGAAATCCCACGATCGTGCGGATGCGTTGACGGCCAAGTTGGCTGCCTCCATGGCACCGCCCCCTACCGCGGAAGCGGAGGCCACTCCCGCCGAGGGCGATGCCGCTCCCGCAGCGGAGGCCGAAGCTGCACCCGAGGCCGAAGCTGCTGCTGCTCCGGAAGCGAGCGAACCAGCCGCCCCTGCTGACGACGCGCCCGCCGAAAAGGAGTGACCACAACGTCATGAACAATGAAGGGCCCGGTTCCGCATGGAGCCGGGCCTTTTTTTCCTCCTCCCCAAGGATGAAGCCGCAGTTTTACATTCACCCCCGGAGATGGACTTGAGCCAATTGCACCATTTGGGGCGGCTGGGAAAGCCGTGGGGACATCGGGGGGAACTCGTGTTCCATCTCGGTGATACCGAACTGGAGGAAGTGCTCGAACTGGGCGTGCTCTTTGCCGAGCTCGATGGCCTGCGCGTGCCTTTCCATGTGAGCCATTTGAGGGAGCATCCGCGTGTGGGGGCCGTGGTGAAGTTCGAGGATATCGATGATCCCCAGAGCGGGAGCTTTCTGGTGAATTGTGAGGTCTATGCGCCGCCGGGGCATATTCCGCCCGAACTTGAGCAGCAGGAGGACGAGGAAAACCTGAACCCCGAGGACCTGATCGGCATGTTGGTGCTGGACGAGAACTATGGTGAGCTTGGCGAGATCACCGGAACGGAAGGCACCGAGGCACATCCGGTGATGGTCGTCCGCAAAGGCGAACAGGAGATCCTGATCCCCATGGTGGACGACATGATCACGGGGATCGATTTTGATACCGGGCATCTTGTGGTGCGCACTCCGCCGGGGCTGGTGGACCTGTACCGGAGCATGTGATCCACCACGCCGTTTGGAATGCCGAACGACTATTTCCGATTCAAGCAGTTCACTGTCCGGCAGGATCGCTGTGCGATGAAAGTGGGAACGGATGGCATGTTGCTGGGGGCGTGGACGAGGTATGCGAGTGCCTTGCGGATACTGGACATCGGCACGGGAACTGGTCTGCTGGCGCTGATCGCCGCGCAGCGGAATAACAGGGCGACGATAGAAGCGGTGGAGATCGACGGGGCATCCGCGGAACAGGCGCGGGAAAATGTATGGGCAAGTCCGTGGGCGGAGCGCATCAAGGTGTTCCATGCGGATGTGAGGAATTGGGACACTTCGGTCGGCTATGACCTGGTGCTCTGCAATCCACCTTTCTACAAGGGGCATCAGGCTTCCCGCGGGTTGCGCACCGCAACGGCCAAGCATGACCTTGAGCTCAGCCTCGCCCAACTCTTGCAAGTGGCCGATCGTTCCTGCACCCCGCATGGGCGCCTCTGCATGATCATTCCCGTCAATCGGCTTAAGGAACTTGGATCACTCGCAGTTGCCAATGGATTCGTGCAGACGCGGGAGTGCCTGGTGTACTACGTGGCCACCAAGAAGCCCAAGCGCGTCCTGGTGGAACTCTCCCGCACTTTCGACCTCGACCTGATGAGGGCGGAAATGGCGGTGCAGCGGTACCCCGGTGAATTCACGCCGGAATACAAAGCGATGCTCAGCGACCTGGAGCTGCACTTCTAGACCGCAACCACCTTCTCCGTGAAGGCGATCCCCAATGTAGCCAGCTCATCCAAGATCGGGTCGTACAGTTCCGGCTTCAGGGGCAACAAGACCCCGCGTTCGCTGATCTTCCCGTTCAACAGCAGCTTCGCACCGATCCCCATGGGGAGCCCCACGGTGCGTGCCATGGCGGTGTAGGTGGTGTCCAAACCCTTCACCACCAGGGCGGCATGGATCTCCCTGCTCCTGCCTTCCAGCGCATAACGGAAGCGGTGCCACATCACCAGCATGTCCTTGTCGTTCGGGCCGAGTTCCCACTTCTGCTCCAGGAGGCGTTGCAGCGTGGCGGCCGGGGTAAGCCCCGCCTTGCCGATGGTGCCGTTGCCGAACAGCTCCAGCCAGTCCAGGCGCTCCATCACTGCGCCCTCGGGGTCGAGGCCCAAGTATTGAGCGGTGGCTGAGCGTACGTCCCGTCCGGTCGCATTCTCGGGGAGGAAGGACCGGAGGTACTCCGCCCATGTGGCATCGGCGGGCAGCTCCATCGCATAGCCGTCCTCGGTGCAGCCCAGTTGCACGAAGGCATCCCACGCCTCGCAGAAACCACCCTTGCGCAAGGTCCCGCGCTTCATGGTGGGTATGCCGCTGATGCCGTAGATCTCGCGATATTTCAGGGAATCACGGTTCGCATAGCCGTCAAAGCCGCCAAGGCCGGGCAGTTCCACCCGCGTGGTGCGTTGGTAAAGCGTGTGGTAGGGGATGTATTTCAGTTCGCCGTCGTGGATGTAGCGTGCCGCAGTGCCCTGCCCGGCGAGCACCACGTTGCGCGGGTTCCAGCTGAACTTGTAGCCCCAGGGATTGTCGTCGCTTTCCGGTGCCACCAGCCCGCCGCAATAGCTTTCGAAGGCCTCCATCCGTGCGCCTTTCGCACGCAAGGCGTCGAGGATACGCATCGCGCTCATGTGATCGATGCCCGGATCCACGCCCATTTCGTTCAGCACCGTTAGTCCGGCTTTCCTGAACTCCGCGTCCAGCGGCCACAGCGCATCGGGCACATAGCTGGGGGTGATCACGTTCTTCTTCAAGCGAAGGCAGTCCTTCAGCACGTCCATGTGCATGAAGGCCGGGAGCATGCTGATCACCAGGTCGTGCTTCGCGATCAGTGCCGCACGGGCCTCCGCATGGGTGGCGTCCAGCTCAACGGGTGTTGCCACATCGTCATGGCCCCGCGTCAGCTCACGCACGTGCGCGATGGCGCGCTCCGCCACGGTAACGCGCCATTCCTGCTCGGGGGCATGGTCGATCAAGTACTTGAGCAGGGACGATGCCGAGCGGCCCGCACCGAGGAGAAGGATGGTACGCATGGGGGAGTTTCTTCAAGTGTAGCGGCCGCGAAATTGCGGAACAGGAATTTGGCACCCGCAGCCCCCGGGAGCGTGATCGATCAGTCCATGGTGCGCAGCACCTCGGCAAGCGTGGCGAAGAGGGTTCGCGCCACCTCGCGGTCCATGCGGCCGTTATGGGCAAAACGCTGGTTCACTTCCAGTTCGATCCCGCCATAATGCCTCGGGAAGAGGTGCCGCATCGTGGTGGGCAATCCATCGGAAATGCCTTTGTAGGGCTGGTTCATCCGCACGGTCAAGCTCGGCATGCGGTGCTTGAGCACCCTCCGCCAGGACAGACAGAAGTTGCGTTCGTTCGCTCGCGCGGGATCGTACAGCAGGCCGATGTCCATGGTGCGCTTTACGCCGTTCAACACGGGCGTGAAACTGTGTACCGCCACATGCATCACCTCGGTCCTCGCGGCGATCCGTTCCCGCGTCCGTTCGATAAAGTCGTTGCGGTAGCGGTGATGAAGATCCAGTAGGCGCTGTTTTTGCGCAGCACCCAACTGGCGGGTGAATTCGGAGAAGAGCCGGGGATGGGCCTCGGACCGGTTCAGCTCGATGCACAACCGCGAAAGGGTGGCATAAGTGGTTTCCGCCGCCAGCGGGGCCAACCGATGGAAGAGGTCCAGCGCACCGAGGTCGAGGGCGCGATGCGTTTCAAGCACATCCTCATGTCCGGCAAAGCAGGGGAGAAGGTCCTTGGGCACCTCGTTCCCACCGTGCTCGCAGCTGAGGAAGAGCGCGGTCATTGCAGTTGGCGATCCTCGCGCAGGCAGGCGGCGAGCTCCTTGTACACGTCCTTGATCCGCTCGGCATCCGGTTCGGCTCCAGTGCGCGCGAGGATCCTCTGGGCCAAGCATCCGTGATCGAGGATGTGCGTGATGGCGGTGCGCGCATCGCTGCTCATGCCCGTTCCCACTTCGGCGAAGATGTGGGCCCAGAGATCCCTGGCCGTGGCCTCCGGGCGGTCCATCCCGAACATCAACAGGAATTCCTTCCGGTGGATCGGGGTGGCCCCGGCATCCTTGATCACCTCCTTGAAGATGGCCAGCAGGTCGTTCTGGTGCCAGGCACGCTGCAGGTAGTTGCTCACCCAGCGCCCGTCCACCAAGGCCTTCAGGGTTTCCACGATCAGCTCGGCGATGGCGAGGTCCGCACCGGGGCACTCCTGGATGTCCACCACGCGGATCTCGATGGCGTTGCGGTCGAAGCGGGCGATGGCACCCCGCGAGTTGGCGAACTGGTGGTCCATGATCCCCTCCGGATCGAAGGGCGCCAGGGCCTTCCCGATCGGGCCGAAAATCTCGCGGTAGTATTCCTCTTCGTTCAGCACGGCCTCGGGGATCAACGCGCCCATGAGCTGCGGAAGCCGCTCCTGATGATGCAGGTAGGCTTCCATCCGGGCGTCCATGTGGCCGGTGGGCTTGCCGTCCAGAATGGGGGAGCTGGCGCTAAGGGCCGGAATGATGGGGAGCAGGAGCCGGATCGCGGTGTGGAGTTTGGCGAACTCCTCGTCGTTGGCGAAGGGCAGATTGAGGTGTACGCTCTGGAGGTTGCTCCAGCCATGGCCGCGACAATCGAAGATGCGGTTGTAGAGCGCATAGATCTCGTTGTTGTCGTGCGGCCAGATCACCGTCTCGGTGAAGGGGTCGAAGAGGGGATGGGCCGCTGTGGGCAGCAGCATGAGACCGCGCTTGGCGAGGAGGGCATCGATGGCACGCACTTCGGAGGCGAACTTCTCCCTATAGGACGGGATGCTCGGCGTGGGCCTGGCGGTCTTCAGCTCCACCACGTGGGCCACCAGTTCGTTGCTCCAGTCCACATCGCCGCGCTCCACATCGCTGGTGATCGCACCGCTGACATCCTTGAAGAGCAGGTCCACGGTGGGGCTGGCCCGCAAGGTTTCACGGTCCACCACCATGTACTCCAGTTCGATGCCGGTGACCTCGAAAAGGCCGTAGGGTTTCCGCTCGCTCATGACTTGGCCGGGGTGGTCCCGACGGTGGTTTGTGGTATGCCGATCTTCTTCTCGATGGTCTTTTTCAGCGAACCGATGATGCGGCGGTAGATCTCGTCCCCCAGTTCCACATCCTCTATCCCATGGTCGATGTTGGGGCATTCGTTCACTTCGATCACGTAGGCCTTGCCGTTGTGCTCCTTCACATCCACACCGAAAAGACCGTGGTCGCCCACCATGGCGCGGACGGCCTTCAGCGCGGCGTCCATGATGTGCTTGGCACATTCTTCCACCTTCACCGTTTCGAAATTGCCCGTCTCGCCGTCCTTCGTGGTACTGCCCCAGTTGTAGATCTGCCAATGGCCACGTGCCATGTAGTATTTGCAGGCATAGAGCGGCTTGCCGTCCAGCACCCCCACCCGCCAGTCGAAGTCGCTGGGCATGTATTCCTGCGCCACGGCAAGATCGCTTGTGGACAGGATCTTATCCAGCTTGGTGTCCAGTTCCTTCTGGTCCTTGGCCTTTTCCACCCCTACGCTGAAGGTGCTGTCCGGCAATTTCAGCACCACCGGGAACCCGAGTCGTTGCCCCACCTCGTGGCGGTTCTCGCTGTGTACGATCATGGTGCGCGGAGTGGGTACGTGGTGCGCCTCCATCACCTCCGCGAGGTAGACCTTGTTGTTGCACTTGAGGATCGCGTCCGGGGCATCCATCACCGCCAGCCCTTCCTGCTGTGCCTTCCGCGCCATGCGGTAGGTGTGGTTGTTCACGTGGGTGTTCTCGCGGATCAACAATGCATCGTATTCGCTGATGCGGTCAATGTCGTCCGGACCGATGATGTCCACCCGGAAGCCCATCTCTTCCGCGGCCTGCCTGAATTTCACGATGGCGCGCTTGTTCGAGGGCGCGGCCTTGTCATCGGGGTTCACCAGGATCGCCAAGTCGTAGGCACTGCGGTCCTCCCGGGCGGTGTCGTAGCGCTTCTTCCCGAAGTATTCAGCGGCGAACTCCTTCAGCAACGGGATGTGCTCTTCCTCGATGTCCTTGTACGGAACGGGGCGCACCGAGCGCAGCTCCCATTTTTCGCCCTTCACGAAACGGGCACGCAGCAATGGGGCTTCAAAGACCTTGTACAGCTCATGCGCGAGCTTGTCGTACCGCGGGTTCACGTTCCGGCCGAAGTACATGCTCAGGGTGAAGTCGTGCTTTTCCTTATGCCCCAAACTGTGCTGGATCACCTCATCGAGGTCGCGCGAGAGCACCTTCACGATGCTCGGGTTCTTCAGGTCGAGGATGGTCTTGGCACTGGGGATCACCTTCTGTCCGCGGGCCTCCGCCAGCAGGCTCACGTAGTAGCCCCGGCTCTGGTACACAAAACTGCGGGCCAGGTTGAAGATGCGCGTGTTCCTCAGCTGCGCGAAACGCGGTGCGGTCAGATAATCCTTGCTGGAGACCACCTCCACGCCCGGCGCCCCCAATTTGAAGGCCTTGGGATCATGCACCACAATGATCTTCTTCATTCGGTGAAGGGGGTTGGGGAGAGGACAAGCAAGTTGGCGTCATAGGTCACGATGCCCAGCATGATGCTGTTGATCAAACGACCCACGGGCACTTCGTAGGTACGCCCTTCGGCCATGGGATTGTCGTGATAGGGATCGGCAACGAAGACGTGTTTCTTCTCCATGCCGCGCAGTACCACGAAGTGCCCCATGGGCTTGCCGCGCAGGTCATGGTACACGCTTCGGCCCTTGGAGTCGGCGTATTCGCGTTTGCTCTTGTAGAGATATGTGGCACTGAGGCCGGCCAGAATGGGCAGGTTTGCGTTGAAGTAGGTGTTCAGAAGGGCAGGGGAGGGATCATCGAACCGGATATCACCGCCTTCCTTCAGAAAGCGGGCGTAGGCCAAGGATGCCGCGTGCAGCTTCTTCCCGTCCTTGATCCGCGTCTGCGCGATCAACTTCCGGCGCAGGGCTTCCGGGGATAGACCATCCCAGGAAGGATCGAAGACGGCGAGGTTATAGCTGTAGAGCCGGACGTGATAGCCGCGCAGCAGTGCATGGATCCCCAGCAACACCGCCAAAGTGCCGCCTTCCTCCATGTGGTGTACCTCATTGATCACCTGCTGCAAGGGGTCCTTTTCGCCGAAATGCCGATAGACGGCGTGGAGCGCCGTAGCGCCGCAGGTGTCGTCATCGGGCTGGGCCTCGATCCGAAGGTTTTGCATGGTTAGTGCCGGTGGCTATGGGCGATGGTCATCATGACACATGCTCCTTCGCCGACGGTGCAAAGTTCGTCCGTTCCGATTATTCCCGATCCGTGTGCGCGGGCAATATCAATACTGGCTTGTTCACTGGGGAGCAGGTCAAGACCTCTCTTCCTTTGCCGAGCGATGGGCCCGGTTGTCGGCCGTCAATGCGACTGAAATGCCTCCGGCGGGCGGAACATCACGTGCAGTTCCCGCTCCACATCAAAGGGCATCACCAGCCATGGCGGTGCCAAGGTGCTCCGCGCGATCAGCTTGCCCCCCGCATCGAAGATCCCCAGGATGATCGGGTCCTTACGGGTGGTGTCCTCCACCCGCAGGCTGTAGATCAAGCGGGCATGGAGGGTGTCGTTCGGATCCTCCAGCCCCCTGCCGTAATAAATGGACAAGTTGCGCAGGTACTTTTCCACCTTGACATTGTCCGCTGGCTGGCCGTTCACGATCCAGTCCGTGCCGCTTCGCTCCAGGGAATACCCCACACTTCCGGGAAATACGAAGGTGATGCGCTCCCAGTGGTCAGGGTCTCCGTTCACCATGGGCTTCGGTATCCAGCCGATGAAGTCGAGGTCCATGATCCACGTGATCGCACCGGGCACCAGGTACACGTTGGGGTCTCCATCCAGGATCACGGCCGTGGCGGGATCATCTCCTCCGGAGGTGGTCCCGATGCGGAGCGTGACCTTCTTCGGATCGCGAAGGACCAATGTGTTGGCGAGGCTGTCGCTCAGTCCGTAGCGCTCAATGGTGGCGGCATCGGCACCGGCCACGGCTCGTGGGCGCATGTCCACCAGCGCCGCCAGCAGGCGGTTCAAGGGCGTGGTGAACGCTGGGGTGGCGCGGTCGCCTTGGGTGGCGGTCCAGCCTAGGCCGTCGCGTTGAAACTGGATCAGGGAGTCGTGCCTCGCAGGTGCCGGAATGATGGTAAAGGAGCGCAACGCAGCGGTATCCACGGCCAGCAGCTGTTTGGGGAAACTGCGCTGCTCAGCTTCCAAGGGAGTGCGCCCACCGATCCACCAGACCAAGGCGAGAACCACCACCAAGGCGGCCAGCAGCGTAATGCGGACCTTATCGGACATGGTCTGGTGCCATGCGGCGTTTGCGCTGTTGGCGACGCCATTGTCCGCGGAACAGGCCATAGAGCAGGACCACCACGATCGGTAGCAACAGGTTCAACCACTTCAGGAAGGAGCGCTCCGTATCACCGGGATCGGTAATGGGGCGATAGTTCTTCTGCTTCCCCCGGATCGAAAGCAGCTCCGTGTTTCGGGTCACCCAATCCGTGGCGTTCACCATCAGGTCCAGGTTTCCCTTCGGCAGCGCCGCTTGCTGCCCCCCTTGGTCCCCCGTGCAGAAATTGCCATTGCTGAAGACCACCAATCGGCCTGCGGAAGTATCCACGGGTTCCACCGCTCCGCCCAGTACTTGAGGACCCAACGGGAAATCCGCATCGGTCCACTTTTTCCGCAGGTCGATGGTCAAGGGAGTGTATTTCAACCCGCTCCGGGAACTGGTACTGAGAATGGGGGAGAACCGCAGTTTCGTGCTGTCGCCGATGAAGGTCATGGGTGAAGCGAACTGGAACATTACCATGTCCAGACCGTGCGCCACCGGATGCTCGTTGAACTGCTCCAGCAGCGGATAGTAAGGGAATTGAATGGAGATCGGTTGCTGGATGGCGCTCTGCATCACACCCACTTGTCCGCAATGCTCGTCCACCACGATCCCAGGACCGATGCGCACTCCATGCCGCGCCAGCCATGGACTGATGCCGATGTCGCGCATGCGGGCTTCAGGTGAAACGGCCAGGTTCGTCTCCACCGCGCTGAAAGCCAGCACCACGCCGTGTCCCTTGGCCATGTAGTCATCGATCAGTTTCAGGTGCCAAGCCGAAATGCTGTCCTTGGGGTCGATCACCAGAATGGAGGTGAAGCGCTCGTTGATGGGGAAGGAGTCATAGATCGCCGTGGCCTCCACATCGTACTGGGCGTTCAATAGGGTGGCCAGTTCATCCAGGTCCCTTGTCGAGGGTTCCATGTGCCCCTGCATGATGCCGATCAATGGCTTTTCGATCCGGATCACCTGGGCGATGGCTGAGGAAAGGATCCATTCCATTCCCGGTCCTTCCTGCAACGCAGGGATCGCCGAACTGCGTTCGCCCATACGCACTACGGCGCCCATGAGTACTTGGATGTTCTCACTGCGGTCCTTCTGCCTGGTTTGGGCGAGCAAGGGGCGCACACCTTCCTGCATGGCCTTCGCTGCCACGAGGTCCGAACTTCCGGGATCCTCAAATTCGAAAACCAATTTGCCCCCGGAGCGCTCGGCGTATTCCACCAGCAAGTCCTTGAAATCCTGGCGAACTACCGCCAGTTCCGGCGGGAGATCCCCGGTAAAGTAGGCGGTTACGGTCACTGTTTCGGGCAATCCCTGGATCAGTTCCAGCGTGGCCCGGTCCAGTGTATAGCGTTTATCTCCGGTGAGGTCCGCACGGAATTTGTAGCGCTGGGCCAGCAGGTTCACGAATACGATGGCCACGATGGCCAGCAACAACGTGATCAGCGGTGCGGCGCGCGTGCTCATGCGTGGCGTGCCCCGCGACGGGCGAGTTCATGTCCGGCGAGCAGCAGGCCGACGAAGGTGAACGTGATGAAGAACACCAGGTCGCGGCTGTCGATCACGCCCCGTCCCATGCTCTCGTAATGGCTGCCCATGCTGAGGTAGCGGAACACCTGCCCGATCGTCCCCGTAACGTTGGCCGCCACCACCGAGGCGCCGAAATGGAAGAAGGCCATGAAGACCAGGGCCAGTACGAAGGCCGTGATCTGGTTGGCCGTGAGGCTGCTGGCATAAAGGCCCATTGCGATGTACGCAGCGCTCATCAGGAGCAGTCCGAGATAACCGCAGATGACGGCACCGTGGTCCACCGGCCCCAGGCTGGCCACCGTGAAATAGTACGGAAGCGTGCAGGTCAGCGTAAGTGTGATCAGCGCAAGGCAGGCGAGGAATTTCCCGGTGACCACCTGTTGCGGGGTGACGGAGCGGGTGAGCAGGAGGTCCAAGGTGCCGCTCTTGCGTTCCTCGGCCAAGGTGCGCATGGTGAGCGCGGGGATCAGGATGAAGAACGACCAGTTGGCCACATTGAAGAAGGTGCTGAGGTCGGCGATGCCGCGGAGGAATACGTCCGTACCGAACCACCACGTAAAGAAGCCACTGGTACCCAAAAAGGCCACAATGACCAGATAGGCCATCGGTGAATCGAAAAAGGAGGACAGTTCCTTGCGGGCGATGAGAAGGGATGCTCGCATCATCGATCACCTGTTGGTGGCATCACGGAACACATCCTCCAGGCGGCTTTCCATGGGTCGCAATTCCCCAATGCTCCAGCCTTGCGCGGAACAGGCAGTGAAAATACGCTCGCCTTCCGCACTGCTCATGCGCACTTCGTAGCGGCCCTCGCTGCCCTGGATCGTCGAGGCACTGACCACCTCTTGGATGCCGCGCAGCAACGGAAGTACCGCATCCGGCCCCGCTCCACTGATGCGCACGTGGAACACCGTGCGCCCCAGCACCTGGGTACGTAGTTGTTCCGAGGTGCCGTCCGCAACGATCCGCCCCTTGTTGATGATGAGGATCCGGTCGCAAACCGCTTCCGCCTCCGGCAGGATATGGGTGCTGAATACCACGGTCTTGGTCTTTCCCAATTCCTTGATCAAGGTGCGCACCTCAATGATCTGGTTCGGGTCCAGGCCGGTGGTGGGTTCATCCAGTACCAGTACGGCGGGGTCGTGGACCATGGCAAAGGCCAGGCCCGCACGCTGCCTGTAGCCCCGGCTGAGCTCCCCGGTGCGCTTGTGCTTTTCATCGCCCAGGCCGCATGCATCCACCATCTCCCTGATCCTCCCGTCAATGGCGTGGCCGGGCACGCCCTGCAGTTTGGCACCGAAGCGCAGCAGGTCCAGCACCGGCATGTCCTCATACAGCGGGTTCGTCTCGGGCAGGTATCCGATGGCGCGGCGCAGGTCCACGGCTCCGGGATCCATGAGGCGATCACCGATGAACACCTGCCCGTTGTCCGGTCCGATCAACCCGCAGATCATGCGCATGGTGGTGGTCTTGCCGGCCCCGTTCGGCCCCAGAAAACCCAGTACCTCGCCTTCGCGCACCCGGAAGGAGACGTCGTCAACGGCCACTTGGCTACCGTAGCGCTTGGTGAGGTGCTCGGTGCGTATTTCCATCGGGGTGGCGTACGGCCGGGCATTCCGGCCAGGCTACTGCGCGGCCCAGGATCGTTCAGGATCCTTTCACGCGGTGCTCCACTTCCTCTTTGGTCAGGCCCTCGCGGATCAACTCCAGGGCTTGAGCGATACGGCGTTTTCGGGTTTCCTCTTTGCGCCCGTCGGCTATCCATTCGGCGTATTCCTGGCGGCTTGAGGCCGTGAAGGATTCCCAGTTCGCCCAAGCGTTCGGGTCCTTCCGCAGTACGCTCTCCAGCTCCACGAACAGAGGGTCCTTGTTACCAGCGGCCTCGTTTTCGGCCTTGGCCAATTTCACGTTCAAGGCGATGGCCCGTTGCACCAAGGTGATAAAGGCGGCCTCGTTGATCGCATCGGCCTCGCGGAATTTCACGGTGCGCGTGGGTTTGTCCTCCGCACAAGGCTCATAAGGCATCCGCGACGATCTGAGCTGTGCGCCCTTGGGGAAAGTGACGCTGACCGAGGTCTTGCTCGCGCTGATGCCCAGCAGGGGCAAGGAAGCCAGTTCGAAATGCGGGCTTTGGGCACGCCAGGTCTCCTGCACGTCCTCGCTCACCGAATGCACGAGCTGCCGCAGCCGTACCATCAGTTTGCGTTGCCATTCCGGATGACCGGCGATGTAGAGGTTGATCTGTTCGGAGCTGAGCATGGTGGTCGATTATGGGGGACTAAGATGCGGTTTAGCGGCGAGCTCCGTCGCTCATCTCGATCAATACCGGAAAGGTACGGTCCTTTCGGAAATCCGGGGCTCCCTCCATGCCGTACCGGCCATCGCCCATCGGCCAGACCGTGTCCGCATCGAAATAGCCCTGTTTGTATCCGTCCTTGAGCACCACCTTTTCCTTGTACCCGCCATCGTCCTTGAACTCAAGCATCAAGGCGTCCTTCGGTTTGTCCACTGGATCCACGGGTGTTTTCTTCTTGCGGAGGTCAATGTTGGCCTCAGCATCATTGTAGAACAGGAACAGCACGTCGCTGAACGCTATGGAGAAGGCCTTGCCCGGTCCGTCATTGGTGAAGCTCATTTCCCGAGGCACCTCGGTATACCATTTCAGCTCCCCCGCCGCATCGAGTTCCATTACGTGGAAGGCCCCGTTCACCCATTCGGTCTTGTCGATCTTCTTGCCGCTGAGGTCGCTCACCTGGTGGGTCTCAATGCCCGAGCGCTCGGCCACTACGAACACGCCTCCATCGCTCTTGGGCCACACATGCTCCAAGTGCATGTTCGTCTGCAGGCGCTCCACCTTTTTGACCACCTGAAGGTTGAAAGGGGTGCGCGAGGCCATCGACCAAGCACCTTCGGCCGTGTCCAGGACGGTATGGAAAGTGCCGATGGATTCGCTCCGGTTCGCATCTCCGTTGGAGTACACGCCTCCGCATACCAGCTTGCCGTTGGGAAGGAAGGCGAAACCGGCTTCCTGCACGAAGTCCTTCTTGCCGAGGTCCAGCGGATAGGCCTGCTGACCGAGACTGTCCAAGCGGTAGAGGCTATAGCTGTAGCCCACCTTGTCCGCGGCCTTGGGGTCGGCATCGTTCACGTTCCTGATCAGGTACCAGGCGGACCCGTTCTTGTCCACCATGGTGCTCACCACGTCCGTGCGAACGTTCCCTGGTTCCGTGGCCAAGGTCTTGGTCCAAATGGGCTGCATCCTGCTATCCACCATTACTCCCAGGATCGGGGATCCGGCCGATCGCACGGTGGTGGAGGGGTCGAGCCCGATGAGCATGTGCTTGCCGTCCGCGGATAGCGTAGTGGTGAACCCGACGGCCATGCCGGGCTTGAAGTATTCCGGGCTTTTCCCGAAGAGGTCGTACGGGATCTCCGTGATCAACGCGGCCGCCCGGCCGGTCAGGCTTCGGGAACTGAGCACTTGTTCGAGCAGCAGCAGTTTGCCTTTGTCGGGCTTCGAGAGGATCACGCGGAAATTCTTGTTGAAGCTCTCGATGGTCTCCATGGCAACGGGCCCGATCCCCCATACGAACTTGGGCTTGTCGTGCTTGATGTCCACCATGGTCTTGGAGTCGATCACATAGAGCCGCCAGCCGAGCTCTGCATCAGGGATGCCACCGATCATGCGCTTTCCGCCCAACGTTTTCAAGGCCACGAAGCTGCCGTCATCGCCATGCACGGTTTTCGAGAGGCCCAGTTCCCTGTCGGGTTGAGCATTCAGGTCGGCATTCACCTTCACCCGCACCTTGCTCACTTGCGCATGGCTCATGGAAAGGCAGGTGGCGGAAAGGAGGGCGAGGGCAACAGGACGGAACAGGGGATTGCTGGTCATACGGATCGAGGGTCTGTTAGAGAAGGTGAATATAGCGGGGCCGACCGATCAGGCCCGCTCGATGATGGTGGCGTAGCCTTGGCCCACGCCCACGCACATGGTGCAAAGGGCATACCGTTTCCGGGTGCGGTGCAATTCCAGCGCAGCGGTCTGGAGCAGGCGGGCCCCGGTCATGCCCAAGGGATGCCCCAAGGCGATGGCACCGCCGTTGGGGTTCAGCCGGGGATCGTCGTCCGCGATACCCCACGTGCGGGTGCATGCCAGTGCCTGGGCCGCGAACGCCTCGTTCAGTTCGATCACGTCCATTTGATCCAGCGTGAGCCCGGCACGTTTCAAGGCCAGTTCCGTGGCATGCACGGGACCGATGCCCATGATGCGCGGCTCCACGCCGGCCACACCACTGCTTACGATCCGCGCAAGAGGGGAGAGCCCGTGGGTCTTTATGCCGGCTTCGCTGGCGATCAACAAGGCGGCTGCTCCGTCATTCAATCCGCTGGAATTGCCTGCGGTAACGCTACCGCCCTTGCGGAATGCAGGCCGAAGCGCCGCGAGAACTTCCAAGGAGGTATTGGGCTTGACGAATTCATCCTGCGAGAACTGGACGGGGTCTTTCTTTCGCTGTGGAATGCTCACCGTGGCGATCTCCAGGGCCAACCGACCATCCCGCTGTGCCGCGGCCGCTTTCTGTTGGCTCCACAGGGCGAAGCGGTCCTGGTCCTCACGGGTGATGGTGCGCGTTTCCAGCAGGTTCTCCGCTGTTTCGCCCATCGCCTCGATGCCGAATTTCTCCTCCATCACGGGGTTCACGAAGCGCCAGCCGAAGCTGCTGTCATAGAGCTTGGCATCGCGGCCGTACGGTGTGCTGGTCTTGCTCATCACCCAGGGGCTGCGCGTCATGTGCTCCACACCCCCGGCGATGAACACATCGCCATGCCCCACGGCTATGGCACGGCCCGCCTGTACCGCAGCACTCATGCCCGAGGCACAGAGCCGGTTCACCGTCTCGCCCGGCACGCTCACCGGAAGGCCCGCCAGCAACGAGGCCATGCGCGCCACATTGCGGTTGTCCTCACCGGCCTGGCCGGCACAGCCCATGATCACATCGTCAATGGCGGCGGGATCCAGATCGGGGTGGCGTGTCACCAAGGCGTTGATCGCATGTGCCGCCAGATCGTCCGCGCGCATGGCGGACAAACCACCGCCCAGGGAACCGATCGGGCTGCGGATGCCATCAATGATGAATGCGTCCTTCATGGGGCCAAAGGTCGCAGTTGTCGCGAAACTGCGGGAACCTGAACCTTCCCCGGCTACTTTCGCAACATGGACCCACAGGAACTCGCCCAACGCGTGGTGGCGCGGATGATGGAAAGGGATGCCTTCAGCAAGTGGCTGGGGATCGAGGTAATGGAGGTGAAACCCGGTAGCTGCGTCTTGCGGATGGCGGTCCGGGAGGAGATGGACAACGGTTTCCAAATTACCCATGGGGGTATTACATACTGCTTGGCGGACAGCGCCTTGGCGTTCGCTTCAAACTCCCATGGCAGCCATGCGGTCTCCATCGAGACCTCCATTTCCCACGTAAGGCCGGTGCGAAGCGGGGATGTGATCACCGCCAAGGTGGAGGAACTGAGCCGGAGCAACCGCATCGCGGTATATCACATTACCGTGGTTGATCGGGAAGGGGTGACCGTGGCGCTGTTCAAGGGCACGGTGTTCCGCACGGGGAAGGTGTGGGAGCTTTGATCATTCCCCCGTTCTCCCGCAGCGGTTTTGTGCCATAAGGCGGAGAACCCGCCCCCGCGGAATTCCTTACTTCTTCGGCTTCTTGTTCAAGGGCAGAACGTGCCGCACCAGAAATTCCTCCGCATTCAATACCTCCAATTCTCCGAATTGGAAGTCGTTCCTGTCGTAAGTGACAATGCAGGTGCAATTGGCTTTTTCCGCGGAATAGTACTCCAGCCCGTCCTCGAAGTCCTCGATCTTCCGGTTGGCCACGGTCCGCTGCACGGCATCGTGGTCCACGGTGGTCACCTTCAACTTTTCCGCCAGCAGCGCGATCTTCTTTTTGGCTTCTCGCTTTCCGTTCTTCTTCTTGGAATAGTGCATCCCGATCGCCAGGCAAAGAGGGGAGGTGTAGACCTCGAAACGCGTGTCATCGCAAAGGCTGAGCACGCGAGCACAAAAGCTGTAACGCGGGTACTCGTTGCAGAGCACCGTTACCAGAATGTTGGCATCCAGGAAAATGCGCTGCATCAGCCGCGGCTGTCCAGATAGTCCTTCTTTACGGACTTCCTGCGGCTGTTCTTGCGGACGTATTCCACCTTGCCTTCGCTGACCGCGCTGACCCAATCGGAAACGGGGAGTTCATCCAAGCTGCGGTAGGTGGCATTGCCTACTTTGCTGAGCAGGAATTCGGTGAGGCGCGACAAGCTGATGTTCTGCTCGGCGGCAAAGCGCTTGGCCCTGTTGATGACGGCCTCATCGAAGCTCAGGGTGATCTTGGCGTCCATTGTTCCGTGGTTTACACCACAAATATATTGTTTTTCTACGTAAGAATAATGCGCAAGAAAAAAAGGCGCAGGGCCGCGACCTGCACGTTCAGAAAAGCTCCTTGGCCAGAGCGCCTTCATGCTCCAGGAGCCACTTCTTTCGCCACAGTCCACCCGCATATCCGGTCAATAGCCCGCTTGAACCCACAGCCCGATGGCAAGGCACCAAGATCAATAGCGGGTTCACCGCACAGGCTGCTCCCGCTGACCGGGCCACGCCGCCCGCACGCTCGGCCAACTGTGCGTACGTGATCAGCTCGCCCTGACGCACGTTTTCCAGTTCGCCCCAGACTTGCCGCCGGTATGCCGAGCCGACATGATAAAGCGGCAGATCGAACTTTTTCCGCCTGCCGGCGAAATAGGCCTTCAACTGGGTGATCGCCTCTGCGAGCACTTTGGGGCGCTTGGCATGCCGTCCGCGACCGGGGTTGCTAAAGGTGGTACGGGTGATGAGCTTCCCGTCGGATTCCACCCATAGTTTTCCGATCGGCGTGTTCACTGAGGCCACGTATTGGGGCCCGAAAAGCTCGGGCTCCTTCTTCATCCTATGTGTGCCCATGGTGCATCGGTATCTTGGTGCCAAAATACAGATCAATGGCTTGGTTCAGCCCCGACTTCAACCGCTTCTTCATCGAACTGGCGGCGAACAACAACAAGGACTGGTTCCACGCGAACCGTACCCGATACGAGAACGTGGTGAAGCAGCCCTTCGAGCGTTTCGTGGGGGAGATGATCACGCGTGTGGCCAAGGTGGACCCCAAGGTGCGGATCGAACCGAAGGAGGCCATCTTCCGCATCAACCGCGATGTCCGCTTCAGCAAGGACAAGGCCCCGTACAAGCTGAACCGCTCCGCTCTCATTTCCGCAGCGGGCCGGAAGGACATGAACGCTCCCGGGATCTACTTCGAGCTGGGGCCGGAGGTGGTACGCATCTATGGCGGCGCCTACATGCCGGACAAGGATGCGCTGATCCGCATCCGTTCCCGCATCGCGAAGGACCTCACCAAGTTCAGGAAGCTGCGGGAGGACAAGGATTTCATAAAACGCTTCGGGACCGTACAGGGCGAAGCGAACAAGCGCCTTCCCCCGGAATTCCAGGCCGCCGCCGCCAAGGAACCGCTGCTCTACAACAAGCAGTTCTACTACGGCGCGGAGCTGCCGCCCAAGCTGGTGACCAGTCCAAAACTGCCCGATCTCCTCATGGAGCATTACGCCGCAATGGCCCCGATGAACGCCTTCCTGCTGCGATAAGGTGCGGCACTAAACGATCGCCAGCAATCGCTGCTGTCGACCATTGAACGTTCCGGACCCTCCGACGGCCAAGGTGCTCAACATGGTAAGGATCGGTGCCTGCATGAAGATCGCCATCACCGTTCTGCCTTCCACTTCGATCTTCCCCAAGGCACCACTCACGTAAAAGAATCCTTGGTCCGTGGAAACCAGCGCACCCGGCAAAATTTCGGCATATCGGCGTGTTGGGTCGATCCGCAGCAGGAAGGCTTCCATCGTTTGCAGATGCTGTAAGGCGGTTGCCTGCTTTTCCAGTTCCTGGTGCGCCATGGCCCGGGCCGTCTCATGTTTGTCCCCGGCGCTGCTCTTGGTTTCGGAAAGTCCGGAAAGCCGGGCTTCCTCCATGCTGGCCTCGGCGTGAAGGATCCGCTCGCGCAGATGCCGGGCGCAGGCCGCATGCACTGCCTGCTTCAGGCTGAAAAGATCCTCCATCACGTCCTCAGCCCAGCACGTTCTTCCGGGCCACGTCCACTACAAAGCGACCGCGCATGAACTTGCGGCCCAGCAACACCTGGTACTTCATGTCGCTGCGGTCGAACAAGGTGAACTGCGTGTTCACCGTAAAGCCGTTGAGCCGTACCGGGGTGCTGATCAAAAAACGATCGGTGCGCTGTCCCGTACTGCTTTTCACCGTCACCCGGCTGAAGCGCTTGAATACCATTCGGGTGCGCTTGCGGCCCATCGCGAAGGTGACCACCAGTTCCTCCTTGCCGTCCACCTCGCGCAGGTTCAGCTTCTGGTAGTGCAGTGCGCTGCGGTAAGCGCCGGTATCCATCTTCGCATGGACCCGCGCAACGCCCAGCTTGGGCAGGGCGATGTACTCCAGCCGACCGATGGTGACCTTGGCTATTGCCATGGCATGCAAGATGGCCCGATAGCGGCCGGGCAGTGGGGTCGGTCGGAACAAAGTTTCACGTCCGCTGTGTTGAAAGCAGCGATTGAAACCAGGCTCTCAACTCAGGGTTCCTTCGGAGGACGTTGAGGGAATCGGGCCATCAGCACCTTCTTTGCGTGCTTTGCGTCTTGGCGGTAAACCTATCACCGCTCACAAGTGCATGAACTCCTTCTTCGCCAGCAACTGCTCGTTGGTCTCCCGGTGATCGGGATCGTCCACGCAGCAATCCACCGGGCAAACCGCCGCACACTGCGGCTCGTCGTGGAACCCCGTGCATTCGGTGCATTTGTCCGGAACGATGTAGTAGATGTCCATCGATATCGGGGCCATGCCCGTGTCCGCTTCGTAGGTGTTGCCCGTCGGCAGGGTTTGCATGCCGTGCAGGCTGGTACCGTCGCTCAGCCTCCATTCCGCGCCACCTTCATAGATGGCATTGTTCGGGCATTCGGGCTCGCAGGCACCGCAATTGATACATTCCTCCGTGATGATAATGGCCATGGTATCCGGTAAATTCGCGCCTTCGATATCAGCGTCCCATCATGCGGGCCACCTTCGCTCAGGCGCTGCAAAAGTAGACACCCCGTGAGCAACCGTACACCAGCACCCCGAACTTCCGGTCCGGCAACGCGTATTTCCGCGTTCGCCCAACTGGGCCGCGCACTGGAGCTTTTCGCCAACCGGTCGGCGTGGCCGGGCCATTCCAGTGGGCTCACCGAGGACGAATACAACGCGTTCGACACCGCGCTTGACCATGCCCGCGTGCGCAACGGCTGGTTCACCGAGGAACAGGTCCGCTTCGCCGCAAGGGGCCTTGCGCGGATGCTGGACCAGCAAGCATTGGAGAATTGGCTCGCGAACTATCCCGGGCTGGACAGCGCGCATGCGCCCAGGACCATCGGCATCATCATGGCCGGCAACATCCCGTTCGTGGGCTTCCATGACCTGCTGTGCGTGCTCCTCTGCGGGCACCGCGCCAAGGTGAAGGTCGCTTCCGATGATGCGGGGCTCACCCCGGCACTGATCCGGCTGCTGGCCTGCTTCTCCCCGGAAATGGCCGACCAGGTGGAGGTGGCCGATGGCAGGCTCGGCGAGGTGGACGCCATCATCGCTACGGGCAGCGACAACACGGCCCGCTACTTCGAGCACTATTTCGGCCACTTGCCGCGCATTATTCGGAAGAGCCGTACCAGTGTGGCGGTGCTGGACGGCAGCGAATCGGAAGCGGAGCTGGCCGCGTTGGGCGAGGACGTCTTCCGCTACTTCGGCCTCGGATGCCGCAACGTGGGCAAGGTCTTCATTCCGCAGGACTTCGATCTGGACCGCCTTTTCGGCGCGATCTTCTCCTGGAAGGAGATCATCAACCATCATAAGTACGCGAACAACTACGATTACCACAAGGCAGTGTGGATGTTGGACCGTGCGCCGATCGTGGAGAACGGTTTCCTGATCGTGAAGGAGGATAAGGCGCTCAATAGCCCGGTGGCCGCGCTTTACTACGAGCGGTATGCGGATGCGTCAACCGTGGAGGCGAGGCTGAGGGAAGAGAAGGAAAGGCTCCAGTGCATCGTGGGCCATGGCCACACTCCCTTCGGTGAAGCCCAATATCCCGGCCCCGGCGAATACGCGGACAACGTGGATACGATGAAGTTCCTGTTGGAACTGGATCAGGGGGGGAACTCGTAGCAGCCCAGATCGGGCACGCCGTCCCACGCCCGCACTACATTGTCCAGGTCATTGAACGCTTCTGGGTCGGTGCCAAAATCGTCCAATCCCTTGTTACGCGCATAAGCGTTCTCCGTGAGGTGGAAATCTCCATTGCTCGCATCCACAAAGCCCGGGCTCTGGTTCCTGTATGTGGTACTTTGTTCAAAATGTCCGGCATCGGAAGTGCTCTGGTCGGTGCGGAACAGGAAGTTCTTGAAGAGGAAGTCGGGTGATAGCTGGTTGTCGAAGGCGAGTTGGAACTCATTGCCATTGTTGCCATAGATGATGCCGTTGCGGAAGCTGCTCGCCTCCACATCGCGCACATGCGTGGCCCCGTACAGGTCGCTGAAGGTGTTGGTCATAATGAAGGCCGGCTCCTGACGCACATCGTAGCTCCAGTAGTTCGCGATCGTGCTGTGGTTGAAGTCGTACTTACCGCCGCCGGTGAGCGCCACACAGTACTGGCCGCAATTTTCCACCAGCAGGTTGGTGCTTTTGATCCGATAGTTCTCCGAGAGGATCCCCGCTGCGGAGCAATTGCGGATGCTCACGTTGTTCAGCACGAGCCAGTTCGCACTGGTGGGCTGCCCCGGCGTTCCGATCCAACTCTGCGGCTGAATGCCGACCAGCGCGTTCTTGATGTCCACATGCTTGAACTCATTGTTGTTCGGTCCGTCATTGATCCAGATGCGGTCCCATTGTCCGGGCAGGTCGGCGTATTCCGCTTCCAAGCGGTCCCCTTGGAAGGTGATGTGTTCATCGTATGTCCCGTTCGCCTGGATATTGCCTCCCCGATACACCCACAGCCCGCCGCCGCCGTGGAAGTAGACCCGAACACCAGGGTCGATGATCAGCGTGCAGCAGGAATCCACCACCGCATAGCCGAAGATCACGTAGGGCTTGTCGTTCGTCCAGTGTACGGTCTCGCAGATCTGGTTGCCCGAACTATCATATCCACCTGCGATGTAACTGAACGCGGGAAAACCCTGAACGTAGGTGTCCGGCCGGTAGAAGTGCGCGTTCTGGCCCCAGGCGTTCAGGGTTACTCGCTGCTCGTTGCCGTTGGTGTTGAACAGAATGTGGTCCTCTATCACGAATGGCGTGTTCGATCCTCCGGGCCCCAGGGTGGCCTCCACGAAGATGTAGATGCTGTCCCCGCCGGGGATCTCCACATCGCTGAAACTGAGTCCCGAGCTTCCGTCCACATTGATGCGGAACGGGGAGGGGGAGCCGCCTTCCAAGGCGATGTTCACCCGTACGCCGTCGCTGTTCCGGTTGCGTGCCGTGAACCGCTTGGTCACCGTGCCCACCGTAGTGAAAACCGTGTCGAACAAGATGGAATCCACGGAGAATTCCAACCGTGCGCTTGGCGAGTCGGTGAAGAGCTGGTCCTTGCGGCAGCCGAAAAGAACAGCGGCCAGTAGGATGAGCAGTAGGGTGGGGCGGAGGATCTTCAAAGCCGGGCAAAGATGGGATGCCGGGGCTATTACGGGAAAGCCGCTGGATCATTGCCCGGAACGGGAGGTGCGGCAGCTTACGGGAACGTGTTCGGTAGAACGGATTTTCGTTACATTTGCGCCCCGTTGGCGGAAATCCAACGGCAGCACCGTAAAGCAGACCCGCAATGAAACCAGGCATCCATCCCGAGAACTACCGCATCGTCATCTTCAAGGACATGAGCAATGACGACATGTTCCTCGGCAAGAGCTGTGCGAACACGAAGGACACCATGAAGTGGGAGGACGGCAACGAATACCCCTTGGTGAAGCTGGACATCAGCAGCTCGTCCCACCCGTACTACACGGGCAAGATGATGCTGATCGACACCGCCGGCCGCGTGGACAAGTTCAAGAAGCGCTTCGCGAAGCATGCCGAGATGAAGAACACCGCCACTGCCGCCAAGAAGGAGGAAGAGGAAGGCGGCGAGGAGGCTGCCCAGTAAGCTCGCGCCTCGAAATACACCGATTTCAGGGCCCTCTCCGGATGCGGAGGGGGCTTTTTCGTGGACAAAGCCTACATTCGGCTTCATGCTTGCCGAACGCGCCACCGAAAAAAAGGTCTGTCTGGAGTGCGGGGAACCCATCAAAGGCCGCACGGACAAGAAGTTTTGTTCGGATGCCTGCCGCAATCTGTTCCACTACCGCACCAACAACGCGCCCATTAATTACGTGCGTAACGTGGTGAACACCCTCAAGCGCAATCGGAGGATCCTAAGCGAGTTGAACCCCGGTGGCAAGATCAAGGTGCATCGGGATAAACTGGTGGAGCGCGGCTACAACTTCATGTACCACACCAACATCTATCGCACCAAGGTGGGCAACGTCTACGTGTTCTGCTTCGAGCACGGTTACTTGGAACTCAGCGAGAACTGGTACGCGCTCGTCCGCCGCGACGAATACCTGGAGCGCGCAGGGGACGCTTGAAAGCTGAAACCGGAAAGCTGAGACTGGAAGCTTACGTGGCGATCAACAGCTGGCCCAGAGGATCAGGACCACCATGCCCAGGATCATGATCGCCAGCACGACCGGACCGCCGATCTCATTCTGTTCAGCTTCCTCCGGGAAATGGCCTTCGTGCTCGTGGTCGGACATGTGGTGCAGTGTTTTGGTGCGGCGAATATAGAGCCGGGAAGCGAGCTTCCGAACACGTTCGCCAGCCCAAGACCCTGGAGTCAGTTCAAGCTGAAGGTAGGCTGACGTAGGACCATCCTTGCGATCACATGGCTTTCGTTGGCCCGCATGCGGCGTACCATGGACCGAACGTGTTCCTCCAGTTCCCGGTCGCTCAGGCTGGACAAGTCGGTGTACACCGCAAGGCTGCTTCGGCTCTTGAGTATGAGTGCTATTTTGTAGGAGCGTGACATGGTGTATGCCCTATAGACGGGGCACCCCTGCCAAGGGATGCCTCGGAAGTGGGCGGATCCGAGCAACGGGCCTTCCCGACCGGGAAACGGCTGACGGGATGGGCGAAATGAGCCGGCAGGGCATTCCCGTGGCCGACCGGGCAAGCAACGGTTCGCACGTTGAAGGCTTTCCTTGGTGGGGGTAGCTGCATCGTTCTCGCCCCTGTTCGCTTCGCTCCGCGGGGCCTTTTCATGCGCCCCTTCGCTCAAGCTTTGCTTGGCTTGGTGCGCATGAAAAAGCCCCTGCGACTTTGTCGCAAGGGCTCAAACGCTGGTCGGGGTGAGAGGATTCGAACCTCCGGCCTCTACGTCCCGAACGTAGCACTCTAACCGGGCTGAGCTACACCCCGTAGCCCACTTTGGGGCGGCAAATATAGGGGCTTCGTCGATCCGAGTCCCGAGTGTCGAGCATGGTCGGCGGAAACGGAGTCACCTCGTTCCCATTGCTGTTCGATCGCTGCGGACGAGGTCTTCGGGTCGTGCCGACCAAAATTTTACGAGTGGACCTGCCGTACTACATTCGCGGCCTCCAAGCGGGAGTAGCTCAGTTGGTAGAGCATCAGCTTCCCAAGCTGAGGGTCGCGGGTTCGAGTCCCGTTTCCCGCTCAAGGCCCCGGTCCAATGGGATCGGGGCTTTCCTCTCCTACTTCGAGCGCGGTGAACGACCTTTGCAGCATATCCCCCGGCCGAAAGGAATGCCCCAGCCCGTAACCTCCGTGAACTCTGCCGCCAGCGCCGTGTTCGGCACGGGCTGCTTTTGGTGTTCCGAGGCGGTGTTCAGCGAATTGAAAGGCGTGCTGAAGGTGGAGCCGGGATACATGGGAGGCGATCCCGCGCGAGCCAACTACAAGGATGTCTGTGCGGGCGATACCGGACATGCCGAGGTCTCGCGCATCACCTTCGATCCCCGGGAGATCTCCTATGATGAGCTGCTGGAGGTGTTCTGGCAGACGCACGACCCCACCTCGCTCAACCGCCAGGGCGGCGATGTGGGAACCCAGTATCGTTCCATCATCTTCTTCGCCAACCCCGAACAACAAGCGAAAGCCTTGGCACAACGCGATCGCTTGGACCAGAGCGGGGCGTGGGAACGCCCCATCGTAACGGAGGTCACCCCAATGGTGGACTTTCATCCTGCGGAGAACTTCCACAACGACTACTTTGCGAACAATCCCGAACAGGGGTATTGCCGAACGGTGATCCGACCGAAAATGGAGAAGTTCCGCAACGCCTTCAAGCAGAAATTGAAATGACCACGAACATCAACGGACCCATGGTCCGATCCTCCTGCGTTGCCCTCCTTGTCATGGCGAGCTTGGCGCACTCAAACCTGCTCGCCCAAACAGCCGCAGTAAAGAACCTGGTGCCGAACGGAAGTTTTGAGGAGGTGAGCAAGGAACCCAAAACGTTCGACCAACTGAGCCGCGCCCAAGGATGGGGAGATGTCACCATTGGCATGGCGGAATTGTTCAGCAAGTCGGCCTCGGTGAAAACCGTGGGCATTCCGGAGAACTTCTACGGCACCATGGAACCGCATGAAGGAGCGCGCTATGCAGGCTTCTTCGCGTGGAAGGATGATCAACGCCGTGATTACGATGGAGATCCGGAGGATCCGTTCATGCCCGGATGGAGCGCGTACTCGGAATATCCCTGGATCGAACTTCCGAGCACGTTGAAGGAGGGACAGGTCTATGAGGTCAGCTTCCAAGTGGCGTTGGCGGGGAACAGCGATCGTGCGGTGGCGGGCATCGGTGCGTTGGTCTCTCCCTTGGAGCTGAACTACCAGAACCGCAGCTTCCTCCGGGAGAGGCCCCAGGTGGTGGAGACCAAGATCCTGGAGGAGCGTGGCGTGTGGGTGGAAGTGAAGGGCACGTTCAAGGCGGACGGGGATGAACGCTACCTGATCATCGGTACTTTCCCCACGGCCATTTTCGAGACCAAGCGGATCATTGAAGGGCCGGATAACCAGTACGCCTATTACTACCTCGATAGCGTGGTGCTCAGGGAGGTCCACGAAGAGGAAGCGGGGAAGTAGGGGTTGGGTGTGTCCCAATAAAGAACTGGCTGCGAAACCCTTTTGAGGGCGCCGGATGGGATGCGCTTCACTGCTTATTCCTGAAGCTCGGGCGGGATCGATCCGAAGAGCACATATTGATAGGGCATCTTCTTGTAGAATATGCCCACATCATCATACCCGAACCCCGTGATCTCGTCGGCTACCGTGTTGTAGCCCATGCGTTGGGAAAGGGGAGGACCCACGGGTGTTTGCTGCGGCATGAAGTTGACCAGGTAGAACGTGTGCGGGGCCTTTACCCCCTGCATCAACTGTGCGAACCAGGCCGGTCGGTCACCCAGCGTGGAGTATTCGCGGGTGATCAACGCCAAGTCCACTTCATCCGGTATCAGGCCCGTAATTCCAGGGGTGGTCAGCCGGATCAACAGGCGATCGTCCCCGATCCCCTCGCTCTTCTTGCGTGCCTCCAACGCGGCAATGTTCTCCGGGTTGTCATCGATGGCCAATACCCGTGCGCCGGCACCTAGAAGTCTCCAGGTGTAATATCCGTCCCCTGCGAACATGTCCGCCACCACCTTGCCCTCCAGAGGACCGAGGACAGTGAGCAGTGAATCCCCCGCTCGCCAATCATTGGGGTCTTCCCGAGGTATGGTTTGAACCACCTCGGGAGCGGTCTCGGGCGTGTTCGTGGTATCGGTTCCGCTGCAACCGGCCTGGATGAGGACCGCGAGCAGACAAGAGGGAAGCAGAAAGCGCATATTGTTCAACATGGGGTCGAAAATACAGTTGTGCGGGGAAGTGGGACCGTTATTATTCCCCATGTAAAATACCAGCACGTACCTTTGCACCATGGTGTCGATCGAAAAGGAGCTCATCATGGACTTCAAGAGCGAGCATCAAAAGCTGCTCCTGAACCTGATCTTTACCTCCAATTGGCTGAAGCATATGGAGGCGGAACGGCTGCGTCCGTCCGGCCTCAGCCCGCAGCAGTATAATATCCTTCGCATCCTCCGGGGGGCCGACGGTAGGAAAATGAGCATGCACGATGTGCTCAAACGCATGTTGGACCGTGCGCCCAACGCCACACGGCTCACCGATAAACTGATCGCCAAGGGCCTGGTGCTGCGCGAGCGTTGCGAGGATGATCGGCGGGTGGTGCATCTGCTGATCAGTGCCAAGGGCAGGGAGCTGGTCAACTCCCTGGACCAGAGTGCCGAACGCACGGTTGAACTGGTGGCACAGAAATTGACCATCGCTGAAGCCAAGGCCATGAACCGCCAGTTGGACAAGTTGCGGTCCTGAGCCATGGCGCAGAACACTTTCTTCAAAAAACTCCCATCCCAAACGCTCAAAGCACATGATCAAAGCCGTCACCATCACTCTTTCCCTGGCATTCGCCACTGGCACCCTGGCCCAAAGCACCACCTATGCCGTGGACCCTGCTACCACCAAGCTCGTTTGGACCGGCAAGAAGGTGACCGGACAGCATCATGGGAATATTAATGTGGATTCCGGGAGCGTCCACTGGGGGGAGAGCGGTCTGACCAAGGCCGAGGTCATCATCGACATGACCAGCATCACCAACCTTGATATGAATCCCGAGAGTGCTTCCAAGCTCATCGGGCACCTGAAGTCAACGGATTTCTTCAATACGGAGACCTACAAGACGGCCACCTTCAAGACCAGTACCGTGGATAAGAAGACCGGTGTGGAAGCAGGAATGCCCAACTACACGGTGGCGGGTGACCTTACCATCAAGGGTGTGACCAAGCCGGTGCGGTTTGATGTGCTGGCATGGAAGGAAGCGGGCATCGTTCGCGCTGCAGGTACCATCGTATTCGATCGCACCCTCTACGACATCAAGTACCGCTCCGGGCAGTTCTTCGATGCCCTTGGCGACAAGATGATCAACGATATGGTGGAACTCACCTTTGACCTGAGGGGCAAGTGAGCCTTGGCCGCTTGAACTCCTCGATCACCGGTGTGTGGCCAACTTGGCCACCATCGCTTGGTTGAGGCTGCCGGCCCTGGGGCCGAAGGCATTGACCAGAACCCCCTTCACACCGTGTTTTCCCGAGCTGATCGCATAGACGATGCTCTCGTCGCTGGGGTTGGAGTCTCCCTCGAACCGATGGAATTCGTCAATGGTGAAATCATCCGGGTGGAGCGAGGTGTTGCTGCCATTACAAATGACGCATTCATCATGCAGCGTCAGTTCGTCGGTGTAGCCGCGAGCTTGCAGGTCATTGACGGCCTGGGATAAGGTGTCATAAGCGCGTTGCATCACCACGAAGATATGGACTTCACCGGGGCACGCTCCATGATCCGGAACAGGCAGGGCCGTCCTGTTCGGAACGGCCCTGCCATGGAACGGTAGGAAACGCCTGAGGTCTATCCGAGTTTCTTGCCCACGTCCAGCATGTCCTTGATGCCGCCCAAGCTGCTTAGTACACCGGTGGCCTCGTAAGGGATGTAGACCACCTTGTTGTCCTTGCCGGTGGTCATTTCCTGCAAGGTCTCCAGGTAGCGCATCGCGATCAAGTAATTGGCAGGGTCGGCATTGGTGCCTTTAATGGCCTCAGTGACCAAGCGGATGGCCTCGGCCTCGCCCTGTGCGCGGCGGATGCGGGCCTGTGCGTCGCCCTCGGCCTCCAGGATCTGCGCCTGCTTCTGGCCGTCGGCCTCGTTGATCTGCTTCTGCTGTACGGCTTCCGCGGAAAGGATCACGGCGCGCTTGCTGCCCTCGGCATCAATGATCTGTGCACGCTTGTCGCGTTCGGCACGCATCTGCTTCTCCATCGCCTCGCGGATATCGCGCGGCGGGTTGATGTCCTGCAGCTCCACACGGTTCACCTTCACGCCCCACTTGTTGCTGGCCTCGTCCAGGATGTTGCGCAGCTTGGCATTGATGGTGTCTCGACTGGTCAGGCATTCGTCCAGGTCCAGTTCACCGATGACGTTACGGAGCGTGGTCTGGGTGAGCTTCTCGATGGCCAAAGGCAGGTTCTCGATCTCGTACACCGCCTTTACGGGGTCCATGATCTGGAAGTAGAGCAGCGCATTGATCTCGGTGCCCACGTTGTCCTTGGTGATCACGTTCTGCTTGGGGAAATCGTAGACGGTCTCGCGAAGGTCCAGTCGTTCCTTCTTCACGAACTGGACGTACTTGTTGCCGTCCGGCAGTTCGCGGGAGTACCGGAAGATGATCTCGCGCGGCTTGTCGAACACCGGTATAATGACGTTGAAGCCGGCGTTGAGCGTTTCACGGTACTTGCCGAAGCGTTCGATGATCATCGCTTCGCTCTGTTGGATAATGCGCACACCCTTTGCGATGATGAAGACGACGAAGAAGGCAATGAGGAGCAGTATGATGGTTCCGGGGCCCATGGTCAGGTTGTGGTTAGGGGTTTTACGATAAGGGTGTTGCTCTCCACGCGCACCACCTCGATGGTGTCGCCGATGCGAAGCGGTGTATCGGTCAGGCTCTCGGCGCGCCAGTCATCGCCGCCTACTTGCACGCGGCCCAGGCGCAGTCCGGGGTCGAAGTCCTGGCTCACGCGGCCGCGAAGACCCACCAGGGCATCCGCATTGGTGAGCACCGTGCTCTTTTTCCAAAGGCGCTTCATCAGTATGGGGCGCACGGTAAAGAAGGCGATGAGGGAGAAAGCGGAGAAGACGAGCAATTGGCCCGCTGGCCCAAAGCCCAAGCCTGCGGTGATGCTGGCACCTATGCAACCCACACCCAGACAGAACAGGAAGAAGCCGGGGAGGAAGATCTCCGCGATCATCATCAACAGGGCCGCCCCCGCCCACCAATGCCATTGAAAGAATTCCATCCGGTGCTTTTCTTCGATGCGCAAGATAGCCCCGTATTCTTCGCTTTTGTCCGTATTCGGGATGAGCGGTGCCCAACGCTGATGAAGGCGGGAATACGACGGCGGTTGCGCTACTTTCGCCCGCTATGGCCGGAAAGATCAAGGGCTTCCTGAACTCGCCGCAAGGGCGGGACAGCCTGCTGACCTACCTCACGGAGGCGCTTTCCATGCTGGGCATGATCCTCACCTATCGGCTCGCCGCACAGGTCAGCAAGCAGGACCTGGACCTGTACGTGATCGTCCGCCGTACGGTGTCCTTTGTTTTTCCGGTGCTGATCATGGGCGCTATGGTGGGCCTTACCCGCTTTGTGGCCATGAGCCGGGAACCCGCACAGCAGCGCGGCTACCTCCGCGGTGCGCTCACCTGGGTGCTGCCCTTGGGCGCGTTGACCATGTTCCTGGCCGTGGTGTTCGCGAAACCCTTGGCCTGGGTGATCTTCGGTTCCGAAGCGAGCGCAGGGCTTGTGCCCCCGTTGGGCTTGATGATCGTGGGCATTAGCCTGCACGGGGTGGCCTATGGCTTCCTCCGCGGGAAAAAGTCCATGGTGGCCGCCAATGCCGTGCAGCTGTTTGTGCTGGCCGTGGGTCCGTGCGCGGCATTTGTGCTATGGGATGACATGCGTACGGTGTTATGGGCCACGGGCATTGCCTGGGTCGGAGTGCCGATGCTCTCCCTGGTGCCCGCGCTGGTGGCCCCGCGTAAGCGCAAAATGCGCCGGGAACGAAGCGAACTGCTGCGCTACGGCCTTCCGCGCGTTCCGGGCGACATCGCCCTGGGCGCCCTGCTCACGGTGCCGGGCTACGTGGCCCTGCGCACCCATGGCCTGGACGTGAGCGGCGAAGTAGGATTCGGGGCCACCTTGCTCAACCTGGCCGCAGCGGCATTCTCGCCGGTGGCCCTGCTCTTGTTGCCTGCCGCTGCAGGTCGATTGGCTGCTGGCGACCATGCGGGGTTGGAAAAGAGCATTGCGCGGATGACGTGGATGATCCTCGCCGCTTCCGTGGCGCTGACCGTGGGCTTTGAGCTGCTGGCGGAACCGTTGCTGCTGATCTACCTCGGACCGTCCGGGGCATCCTACCTGCCCATGGCGCGCATCATCTTCATCGGCGCCTTGCCCTTCGCCTTCTTCAACGGCATGCGCAGTGTGCTGGACGCCTATTTCCACACCCCGCGCAACGGCATGAACCTGATGGCCGCATTCGGCCTGCTCCTGGTAGGCAGCGTGATCCATCTGGCCGTGCCCACGCCGTGGTATACCATGGGTGTGGTCCTGGTGATCTCCATGTGCTGGTTGGGTTGGGCCACATGGCGCGATGTGCGCTACGTGCGAAGTGAATTGCGCAGGTTGGCCGTCCGTGGCCCTGGTCAATTGCGGTTGGTGGTGCTGATACCGGACCGTGCCGACGGTTCGACCTTCGCTGCATCAGAGGCGCAGGCGCGTTCCTTGGCCCTCAGCGGCTGTGAAGTGTCCCTCTTCCACTTGGAGAGCCGGACCTCGATCACCAAACTGTGGAAGGCCCGCCGCAAGTTCAAGAAGCTCCTGCGCGAACAACGCCCGGATGCCGTACACGTCCACTTCGGCTCCGTGGCCGCGCTCTTCGGCGTGTTGACGAGCACCGTGCCGGTGATCGTCACCTTCATGGGCGACGACCTGAACCGCAAGGGCCTAGCCGGCTTGGCAAGGCCGTGGATGGGAGGTCTGTTCAGCCAGTTGTCGGCATTCTTCGCGGCGGGCATCATCTGCTCTGACGAAAGCGTGCGCGAGCACTTGTGGTGGCGGCAAAGCGAGGCCCTGGTGCTGCCTTTCGGCGAGGATGGAAAGGCAAATACGGGAGAGACCTTGGCGTATTTGCGTGAGGTGGCGTTGCACAAGGGGGCGAATGAACTAGCGGAAGGATGAATGGTCCGCGGTCATGCAGTGGAAGGTCGATCCGGAAAGGAAGACTACGGGTAATGATGAACTACAGATCATTCACATGGTGATCGCGTTGCTGGCTCCCGGAAGTTCAATTCATACGGTCCGTTGGGCGAATGCTTTCGTCTTTCGCGGCCATCGTGTTCATCTGATCACGCAGCATGCACCTTCGGACGATCTGGTCCCGTCGGTGAGCGTGCATCTTCTCCCGCATTTCAGCGGCGCGGGCTATTTGCTGAACGGTCCACGATTGAAACGGATCTTGCGGACCATCAGGCCCGACGTGGTGAATGCACATTACGCTACGGGATATGGCACTTTGGTCCGGTCCTGCTCGGAATTCCCGGTGGTGCTCAACGTATGGGGCAGTGATGTGTACGACTTTCCGCGGAAGGGGCCGATCCATCGCTGGTGGCTTTGTGGCAACCTTCGCCGGGCCGATGTGCTGGTCTCCACAAGTGAGGCCATGGCCGATCACACGTTGACCCTGTGCCCGGAACTGACACGGGCCACCGTGGTACCCTTCGGCGTGGATACGGAACTGTTCAAGCCCGTGTTCAGGGATCCACATGCCGTGGCCCCGCTGGTGGTGGGCACTGTGAAGACGCTGGCCCCTAAGTATGGCATCGATACGCTGCTGCATGCCTTTGCCTTGTTGCCTCTACTCCCGGCGCATGGCATGGAACTGCACGTGGTGGGCAGTGGACCACAGGAGCCGGAGTTGCGAGCGCTGGCCCGTTCGTTGGGCATAACAGACCGCGTCCGGTTCATTCCTCGGGTACCCCATGACCGGGTTCCGGGAGTGCTGGCCGGTTTTGACGTGTATGTGGCGTTGAGCCGAATGGACAGCGAGAGCTTCGGGGTGGCGGTGATCGAGGCCTCTGCCTGTGGCATCCCCGTGGTGGTGAGCGACGTTGGAGGATTGCCCGAAGTAGTGAAGAACGGCATCACCGGTTTTGTGGTGCCCCGGCAGGAAGCTTCAGCCGCTGCGGAAAAGATCGAGCAGCTGTTGCGTTCCCCGGAACTGCGTGAACGCATGGGCAAGGCAGGGGTGGATCTGGTGAAAAGCCAATACGAATGGAATGCATGCGTGGACCGCATGCTCCATGCCCTTCAGCAAGGGGATGGCACAGCACATTAAGGAAGGTCTTCTTGCGGCTGATATGTTCCGGTCGTGAAGGGAGCTTTGACGGGTCGCTACCAAAACACATGGAAAGCCGCGATATTCGTCACCCATGGCCAACGAGCAAAAGGTCCCCATTACCATCGGCTACATCACCGTGGATGATCCGCATGATCGCCGTACGTGGTCGGGCATCAACAATTTCCTGTTGCGGGCCTTGAATGAAAGGGTGGAGCGGGTGATACCACTCGGCCCGTTACGGCCACAGCCGCTGCTTTTCCTCCTCAAGCTCATCAATCAGGTGATGCTGCGGACCACCGGCAAGCGCTTCAACTACCGGGATTCGTTCCTTCTTTCCCGTGCCTACGCGCGACGGATCGATCGACGGTTGAAGGGCGTGGACCTGCTCCTTGCTCCTGCGGGCTTGGCCACCACGGCGATGCTGCGGACCAAGGTCCCCGTGGTCTATGTCAATGATCGGTGCATTGCCGGTGCATTGGATTATCACCATATCCTCAGTGGCTTGGCGGCGTTCTCCCGCAAGGAGAGCTTGAAGCTGGAGCAACGTGCCCTGGAACGTGCCGACCTGGTGATCTACAGTTCGCACTGGGCGGCGGAGGCAGCCGTGCGATCCAATTCCTCGATCGCGGCCAAGGTCCACGTGGTGCCTTTCGGGGCCAATCTGGAGGTGGCGCCGGCACCTCCGGATGCTCATGCCTTTCCACCGGAGCGCTTGAAATTGCTGATGCTCGGGGTGAAGTGGGAGGAGAAGGGTGGTCCGATCGCTTACCGGACCTTGCAGGAGTTGAAGTTTCGCGGTTACCCGGCGCAATTGGTGGTTTGCGGGTGTACACCACCACCTGAATTCGATGACCCGGATCTGGTCCGCGAAGGTTTTTTGAACAAGAACATACCGGCCGATCTGGAGAAGCTGGTGCATCACCTGCGCACGGCCGACCTGCTCATCCTCCCCACGCGCTTTGAGGCATACGGTATTGTGTTCTGTGAAGCTGCCGCCTATGGGCTTCCGGTGCTGGCATCCCGGACCGGCGGGATCCCCACCATCGTTCAGGAAGGTCGTACGGGATTCCTGTTCGACCTTGAGGACGATGGCGTTGCCTATGCGGATCGCATCATCGAGTTGGTCCATCGGCCTGGGCAGTGGCAAGAGATGCGTAGGAATGCCCGCGCCCGATACGAGAACACCTTGAACTGGGAAGCTTTCGTTAACTCGCTCTTGAGTCTCGCTCAAGATGCCGGGTGCATCAACAAGGACCTGTAGCGTTCATTTAACCGGGTGAGGTCGAACTCCTGTTGCGCTTGGTGAAGTGCCACGCCTTTCATGCGCTGGAGCCGGCCGCGCTCCCGATCCAACTCCACGATGGTAGCGGTCATTTCATCCACCACCTTCGTTGCTTCCACGCTGGAAGTGACCAAGGAGAATGAGGGATCCAGACGATTGGGAATATCGCCCACGGGTGTGGCAACCACAACGAGCCCGTTCGCCATGGCCTCCATCACGACCATGGGGAAGCCTTCTCTGGATGATGTTAGCGTAAGAATGTCATGATCGGCGTAGAGGTTTGCCATCAGTTCGTGATCATTCACCGTGCCGGTGAATCTCACATGTGCATGGCCGTCAATAGGTTTATTCCCGACCACAGTGAAGCGGAATCGGCCCGGATGTTCGGCTTCCAAGGCATCGGCCAAGGCGAGGAAAAGACCAAGGCGCTTTTCCGGGGAATCACGCCCCACGAAGAGCAGTCCGGTGCGTTCATGCGATCGGACCTCGCCGAATCGATGTACCGCGTTGGGGATGAACACCAATTTGCCGAATTCCGATCCCGGGACGTTATTGGCGAAAAGGAACTTTTGATACTCCTCCATAGCCTGCTGCGAAACGAAGAGATAGCGGTCAACTCGGGGAAACAGGGGAAGCCATGAGCGATGCTTGACATTCCCTTGCGGCTGGTACAGGAACGCATGGATGAGCTGGAACGCTTGGGCGTCGGCATTCAGCTGGGGAAGCAGTTCGAAGAACAGGCCGCTGTTGGCACCGAGCAGCACCGCATTCTTCCGGTGGTTGATGGCCGTGGTGAGCTGCCGCCGGGTCCATCGCCTGGTGAAGGGATGATGCACTAAACGGGGGACCTCGACCAATGCGCCGATCCGAGCATAACGCTCCGCGAAGCCACGGTCCTTGGAAAACCCTTCGATCACAATGAGCGGGTGCTGGTCGGCCACAGTGCTCATGATGTCGGCATGGGCCTGTTCGGCCCCTCCGGTACTGAGGTAGGGGAAGGTGAACACATGACGGCCTTTCCAGGTGTCGAGCACCTTGATCAGCCGGGCGCGTTCGCGCAGCAGTCCGAGCGGTGAATAGGTGAGGAGGCGATAGCTGCCGCGCAGGAACGGAAGGGCCACGTTGTTCCGCAGGTGGCGGGCAGCTGTTCGCATTTGGGCCCTGAAAACCGCGCCATGCACCTTTGTGAAACGCCCTCTGCTCCATTCCTCGGAAAGGAACCGCCAGCGCGCATGGAGCAACCGTCGTTCGTAAGGAATGGTGCGCTTGTCGATCGCTGTGATGCTGCCGGGATGGATCCTGTACCGCAGCAGGACTTTGGGGATCTTGGCCAGGCGCAGCCCTCGTGAAAGCATGCGCAGCCACAGGTCCCAATCCTCGGCGCCGTGGCGCGGGGCATAGCGCAGTTCGCGCAGCGCCGATCGACGGAACATCACCGAAGGGTGCGCGAGGCAATTGGTGCGCGGAAGCATGGCCGCGATCGTGGCTTCGTCGGGCGTAGCGCGGTCGGTATCCCAAGGCCCGGTAGGGGCGCCCTCCACATTGATGTACTCAATGAAACTCGCGACCAATGCGATTTCCGGACGGGTGTCGAGATACGCTACTTGTTCCGCTAATCTTTCCGGTAGCATCACATCGTCGCCATCCATGCGTGCGATGTATTCGCCCTTGGCCAGTTCCACCCCTTCATTCAGGGTTGTTGCCAATCCTCGGTTCTGTTGATGCACCACGATACGGATGCGGGGGTCGGGATAGGAGCGCAGTATCTCCAAGCCATCATCCGTGGAGCCGTCATCGATCGCCAAAAGTTCAAAGTTGTGCCAGGTCTGCGCAAGGATGCTATCCATGGCTTCACGCAGGAACCGGGCGCTGTTATGCACCGGTAACAGCACAGTGACCTTCGGAGGACTATGTTCCGCCACTTCGGTCATGTGTCGGTTCGCACCAGGTCCTGATAGGTGTCCATGTATTGTTCCGCGATCAACTGCCAGGTGAACCGCTCGCGCCAAGCCCGATGGCCGTTCTCTCCTGCGGACCTTCGTTTTTGGGCATCCGCGATCAGCTCGCTCAGCATGTGGGCACCCTTGGAGAGGTCGGGGTGTACCCGGTGCAGCGCATCACGTTTGCCGGGAATGATCCATCCGCCATTGGACCATGCTGCTATCTCCCCCGAGTTGCCCGCCTCACTGGCCAAGAATGGAATGCCTGCCGCCATGGCCTCGAAGAGCACGATCGGGGAGCATTCCAAATTGCTGGGAAAAAGGAAGAGGTCCGCTTCCTTCAATGCTTCCACAGTGCTTGGCCGGTCCAATTCCAGGAACAGGATGCGCTTGTCGGCCAAGTACGTTCGCCAACGCAGTAGCATGTATCGCCAATGCCGCTCGAAATAGGTCTTCAGCCTGTTGTTGCCATTGCCGATAAGTGCCAGAACGGCATCCTTGGATCGCGCCTTGGCGAAGATCGTTATGGCCTCGCGATGACCTTTTAAACCGGTATAACTGCCTATGTGGAGAATGAGCACTTTTTCCGGTGAAATGCCATGGGTTATGCGGAACGCTTGGGTCGGCTGTCCATCGAATTCCTCCGCTGCAGCGCCGTTCGGGATCAGTTTGGTGTTGGTCACCCCGTGGGCCTTCGCGAAAGCAACATCCCGATAGCCGTTGGAAAGGAAAATATTGAGGTCCATCCGCTTCAACCATTCCGGCATGCGGGCGTAGTAATCGGCCCAACTCGGATCGTACAGGGCACTAAAGCCTGTGGGAACGAAGACCTTCTTGGCAGTTAGTTCCTCCAGATGGGGCAACACGGCATCCGTGGACCATTGCTGCGCCGCGAAGAAGGTGATCACATCAAAAGCCCCTGTTCGCAATGCATCCACATAGGCGGATGTATCTCCCTGCATCCCATCGACCGCATTGCCGCTGATCGCGAATTCACGGATCGTTACACCGTTCAGTACGTCGACCGTTCGGGTCGGATGTGTTGATGTGAGGACCGTGACGTGGTGGCCCTTGGAGACCATGCGTTCCGAAAGCTGCTTCACCACTTCGGGCATGCCGCCCAATGCTGGGGCATAGCTCTCCAAACAGTGCGCTATCCTCAACGGGCGATCCATGTGGAAGGGATGATATCGGAGCTAGGTGTGGCCGTGCCTTTGAACCACTGTGCCGGTGCGATCACTGCCTTGTGCGGGGAAGGATCCAGCCAAGCACCCCACCAACTAAAACTACTGTTGGCGATGATGTGATGTTGGCAATGTTTCATCAGGAACAAGTCCCAGTGGGTGTCGCTACCGTGGTTGTGGCTGACATAGGTGGTGGGCCAAGGCAGATGGATATTGGTTTTCACCCAGCGAGGGTCGTCGGAAAAAATGAAGAAATGGTCCACATCATGTTGTTGGACCAACAGAGCGGCAGAGCTGGTGTAGTACTCCACGGAGCAGGCCCCATGGTAGCGGCCTGCTTCCGAGTTGGTCACGTAATCCCCGCGGCGGATATGGATGCTCGCGCTCCGCGTTGACCGGATGGAGCTGAGAAGTGCCGCGTTCTTTTCGGATAGATCCCTCTTCAGTACAAACAGTGTGTTGCGCAATGCGTTGGCCTCGGAGACAAAATAGCCTTCGTTCTGCCAGAAGCCTTCGAGATAGACCGGTGCGCTGCATTGGAATATCGCGGGGTCGAACCCAGTGCCACGCTCCACAAAGCACTTGGACGGAAATAGATCCGGAAATACTCGCTTTGCAGATCGGTACCAGCGGTCGTCCAATTCCCGCCGCATGCGTACCACTTGCTTTTCGCTGGCGAAAGTGATCGGTAGTTGGAACACATCGAGCTCGAACGAACGTGGGGTCCAGGTCATTCCCTTTGGTCGGCTGTCGAGGAAGGTGCGGTCCAGCAGAAGGGGGACGTCCAACTGCTTGGCCACTGTGTAGCCGGTGGCATACTGGAACATCTGGTTGCCCAGTCCACCCATCAACCGAATGATCACGCTTTCCATGGTTCACCGAAGAAAGAGCCAATGGGTGATCGGTCGGCCGGAGCCGCGACGCGCCCTTCGCAATTGGCGAGTTATGGCGCAGCGTTGCGCGCGCGGGAAGGCGGCATAGGCGTTGGCTTTTCGAAGGTCGCTGAGCACCGCATCGCGCTGAGCGGCCACCGACATGGAGCCGGACCTCAAGCTGGCGGCTGGTGCATCGTTGTACAGCACCAAGGGCTCAGCGCAATAGGCAAAGGAGGTAAGCGCACAGAGGCGCAGCCAAAGGGCATAGTCCTCCAAGGCCTTCAGTTCGGGAGCCTCCGGGAAACCACCGGCTTGCAACAGCCGGGACCGCTTCACCAGCACGGAACTGCAGATCACGCGGTTCACCGGCAAGAGTTCCTTCAGCCCGAAGGTAGTGGAAGCATCGGTGAAGTAGACACCCAGGGATTCCCCTGTTGGCCTGATCCGTACTGCATTGGTGCAGGAGGCATCCGTTCCAACCAGGGACATGTGCTCCATTTGAAGAGCGAGTTTTTCCGGTAGCCAGGCATCATCGCTGTCCAAGAATGCGATCCATTTACCTGTCGCGGCCTCGACACCTCTGTTCCGTGGTACTGCGGGCCGACCGACGTGGGGACCGGGGAGCCATTTGACACGTGGATCGCCCAAGGCTGCCATGCGGGCATGCGAATCGTCCGTGGAACCGTCATCACACACCAGTACTTCATGCACGGGATTTGTTTGTGCCAGACAGCTCAGCACTGCGCGTTCCAGCATGAAGGCCCGATCGAAGGTGGGAATCACCACGCTTACCGTTTCCGCTGCCTTCGTTCCATATGGGCCGTTAGTGCTCACGATCAGTAGTGATGGCGGTAGCGCATCGAGCGGTACAATTCGCGCAATAGACGTTTGGGACCAAGCGTGTACACTGGCTTTTCTTGTGCCACGGGAAGTGCGGTGCCAACATGGCATACGGATTCGAGATTCCGTACACGCTCGGCACGGAACGGTTGTTCCCATTCGAAGCCTTCCATGACCCACGGTAGTAGATCGTTCAGTGTGCGCGTGTATCCCTTGTTCAGGGTTTCGAAGAAGAAGGCCTGCACAGGCTTGAATGCGTCGAGCGGTGTATCCGACTTCTTCATGTACCGGAATGACCCGTGGTCATGCTTCAGGTAGTTCTCATGCGCCCCGATATTGTACAGATATTCGTAATAGCAGAGCGGATACTCGAAGTATCCGCGTTTGGCCACTCGGAAAACCTCGGCCAAAAAAGCCTCCACGTCGGGTACATGCTCCAGGACATGCGAGCAGATCACATAATCGAATTCCGCATCCTTGAAGGGGAAGCGGTGACCATCGTAGAACACGATCTGTTTATCGGTGCTCAGCACGCGATCGTGGCCGAATTGCTTACCGTATTCGGCCGGATCATCGAAGGCCATTTCCAAGAGGACATCCGAGCGGGGGTGCGGGTCGGCGCCCGGCCCGATTTCCAGTACTCGGTGGACGGGCTCTATGCGGGTGATTCGTTCCGGGAAGAACATTAGGCTAAACGCTGGATCCGGGTAGTCATTTGGTTTATCAAGAGGCCGCTCTTACTGTTCACGATCCGGGTATCGTTGGTCAATGTACTGATGTCGCTGATGGAAAGTGTGGCCTGGTCGGGAACGTATTGCAGGGTTCGGCCTTGATCACTGAGGCCGATCACGAGCTTGTATGGACCTGCCGTAAGATGGATCCCATCGTTGACGAAGATCGCCTCATATCGCCCGGGATCGATGGGCCGTGCAAGGCTCCATGAAGTTCGGATGGGCAGGTCCAACAATGTGCTGATGCCGAGGGCGATCACGAAACCATCCAACGGTTTTTCCACAGTGAAGCCGATGCGTGCCTGCCATGGCGAACCGATGGGCACCTCAGGTAGCGGTTGTCCGTGCTGGTCCTCGATGCGGAGCGTGGTGGTAAATGCTGCGGGAACGGGATCAACGGGAGGGGCGAATTTGAGATCGGTCGCTGTGGTGATCGAGTGCTGCAGGTACCGGTCCACCACCTTCTCCATGGGGCCAGCGGCGATGAGTTGCCCCTTGTGCAAGAGCAAGCCTTTATTGCAGAGGCGTTGCACTGCATCCATCTGGTGGCTCACGAACAGGACCGTTCGCCCTTCACCGGCCACGCTTTCCATCTTTCCCAGGCACTTCCGTTGAAACGCTGCATCCCCTACTGCCAGCACCTCGTCCACGATCAGGATCTCCGGCTCCAAGTGCGCGGCCACGGCGAAGGCGAGCCGTACGTACATGCCGCTGCTGTAGCGCTTCACCGGGGTGTCCAGGAACTGCTCCACCTCGGCGAAGGCGACGATCTCATCGAACTTGGCGGCGATCTCTGCCCGACCCATCCCCAGGATGGAGCCGTTGAGGAAGATGTTCTCCCGGCCCGTAAGCTCCGGATGGAACCCCGTGCCCACCTCCAGTAGGCTGGCCACGCGACCCTCGATGATGATGCGGCCCTTGGTGGGTTCCACGATGCGGCTCAAGACCTTCAGCAGCGTGCTCTTTCCGGCACCGTTCCTTCCGATGATGCCCACTCGATCGCCAGCATTCACGGTGAAGCTCACATCGTCCAGCGCCAGGAACTCCTCGGTCGTTGTCCGTGGCGCACGTCGGCGGAAGAGGGTACGGGCCTTGTCCGTCAACACATCGCGCAGGGCCGTGTAACGTGGGGCCTGTTGATGGCGCAGGATGTAGCGCTTGGTCAAATGCTCTACGGTGATGATCGGTGCGGCCATGGTCAGATCACGTCGGCGAAGCCGCGTTCGGTCTTTCGGAAATAACGGATACCGATGATCAACAGCGCTGCACTGATGCCGATGGACAGCAGGAAGCCGGGCACGTACAACGCGGTTTCCCCCCCGAGGATGCACCACCGGAAGCCATCGATCACGCCCACCATGGGGTTCAGGGCATAGATGAACTTGAGGACCTCCGGAATGCGCTCGCTATCATAGATGTCGGAACTGGAAAAGGCCACCGGCGACACATACAGGCCGAACTGCACGATGAAGGGCACGATGTAGCGGAAGTCGCGGTATTTGACGTTCAATGCGGCGATCAACAGGCCGCTTCCAATGGACGTTACAAGTGCCAAGAGCAGGAACAAGGGGAGAAACAGTATTCGGACATCCGGGGCGAACTGGTAGATCACCATCAGGACCAATAGGATCACGAAGGAGATCAGAAAGTCGATGAGGCAAACGATCACCGTGCTGATGGGCACGATCAAGCGTGGAAAATAGACCTTGGTAAGCAGGTTGCTGTTGGCGATCAAACTGTTGGATGCTTCGCTGAAGGCCGTGCTGAAGAAGGTCCAGGGCAAGGTGGCCGCCCCCACAAGCAGAAGCCGAGGTACGTTCCCCGGTAATTTGCTTTCGAACAACCAGCCAATGAAGGCCATTACCCCCAAGGTGAGCAGAGGCCGTACCACGCTCCACGCAATGCCGATGGCCGTTTGCTTGTACCGAACAAGGATATCCCGCCAAGCCAAGAACCCGAAAAGTCCCCGATAGTTCCACAGGTCGCGCCAATAATGGCGGTCTGCCGAACCGGGTTCGAGGACGATACGGTATTTGTTCATGCAGGGAGGGGTAATTCCGCGAGTCCTGGGGCCGTTGGGTAGCGCAATAATACCACACCATCCCCGGGGTGCTTCTTCCGGGCCAATGGGGCACGCTTTCTTGACCTGTGCGAAGGTTCAAGGCGGTCGATGCCGGATGGAGCTATGCTCTTGGGTCCTTTTCGACCTCCTACCTTCGGCCACCGTCGAGGCCTCTTACACGGCCTCGAATGAACGCCTGTAGGCTTGAAGCATGATCATAGCTGCTGTAACTGATGCTGTTCGGCCCATGGCATGCGCGGCATTTCCGGAAACAGCCGATCTCTCATCCGTTCGGCCAGCATGAGGATCATCTTTCTCACCCAGTATTTCCCGCCGGAAACAGGGGCACCGCAGAACCGCTTGTTCGCCATGGCCAAAGGCTTGCAGGCGCACGGTGCGGAGGTCACGGTGCTCACCGCCATGCCCAACTACCCGGACATGCGCATCCAAGAGGCCTACAGGGGCAAGTTCCTTATGCATGAACAACGCGACGACCTGGATGTACACCGCGCTTGGTTGTTCGTTTCCCAAGGTCGCGGTATCCTTTCCCGACTCTGCAACTACTTCTCATTTGTTTTCACCTCCTTGCTCGTGGGCATCTTCAAGCTCAGGAAGGCCGATGTGCTGCTGGTGGAATCGCCGCCCTTGTTCCTGGGCATCACTGCGATGTGGCTGGCCCGGATGAAGGGTGCGAAGCTGGTGTTCAATGTGAGCGACCTCTGGCCGGAAAGCGCCGTCCAGCTCGGGTTGGTCACCAACAAGACCATGATCCGCCTGAGCACTTGGTTGGAGGAGCGTTGCTATCGCCGTGCAACGCTGATCACCGGGCAGACCCAAGGGATCGTCAACGACATCCGGCAGCGGTTTCCGAAGAAGGAGATCCTTTGGGTGCCCAACGGCGTGGACTTCAATGCCATTGCCTCAGCGGAAGGTGTACCGCCCTCGGCGATCCGCGAGCACTTGAACATCAAGCCCACGGACCTGGTGCTTGCCTATGCAGGGATCCTGGGACATGCGCAGGGCTTGCAGGTAGTCCTGGAAGCTGCGGCCCGGCTGCGCGAAAGGAGCGACATCCATTTCATTCTGATGGGTGATGGACCGGAGAAGGTGAAGCTGCTCGCGCTGAAGAAGGAACTTGATCCGATCAGGGTGCATTTTGTGGATCGGATGCCGCGCCCGGAATTGCTGGGCATGATGCGGTCGATCGATGGGGTAGTGGTACCCTTGCTCCGGAACGACCTCTTCAAGGGAGCGATCCCCAGCAAGATCTTCGAGGCGTTGGCCTTATCGAAACCAGTGCTCTTGGGCGTGGATGGTGAAGCACGCGACCTGTTCATTACTGCGGGACAGGCCGGCATTTACTTTACGCCGGAAGATCCCGAAGCGCTGGCCGAGGCTGCTGTTCGATACGCGGATGATCGGGCACTGGTGGCCTTGCACGGCGTGAACGGTGAACGATACGTACGGGAGCTCTTCGACCGGAACACCATTACGGACAACCTCTGGAATGCGCTTGAACGATTGGCATAATGAGACCTCCTGGCAGGGCCGTGCGGCGTTTCTGGGCCGCTTGGCATTGCTCTTGGCATTCGCTGCATTGCCGGTCCACGGTCCGTTGGTGCCGTTGCCGTTGGCGCTCGGCATCGTCTTGTTGCTTCCTCAGGCACTGGCATTCGGGCATTTGCGTGACAAGGGGCTCCTGTTGCTTCCGGTAGCCTTCTACCTGTTGCACGTGGTGGGCATGGCCTACAGCACCGACATCGCTTTCGGTCTCTTCGACCTGGAAGTGAAGTTGAGCCTGTTGCTCGTTCCGCTGGTTGCTGCGGGGTTGGTCCATTCCGGTGGAAAGGATTTTTTGCGAACCGCCATGATCGCCTTCTCCATCGGATTGCTGATCGCTATGGCCTTAAGCGTACGGTCCGCCCTTTCCTGCTACGGCGCAATTGGCGGATTGGAGTGCTTCACACAGAGCAATCTCTCTGCCCGGATCCACCCCAGCTACATGGCGTGGTTTGCGTGCTGGACTCTGTTCTTCTGGGGAAAGCTGCTTGCCGATGGTGGACTGGTGCCTGGCCGATGGCGAATGATCGTGGCGTGTTTTCTCGTGTTGCTCCTGGGGTACATCGTGATGCTCACCAGCAAAAGTGGACTGGTCGGCCTGGTCGTGGTAATGCTCTTCCTCGTCTACCATGCCATGCGTACCCTGGATCGGCGGACCGGGGTAGCCTTGGTCGTCCTGCTGATCGTTGTCATGGCGATACCGCTTGCATTCCTGGGCCCTGTACTATCCGGCCGGATCCACGAAACAGTGGGTGCCGTTCAGAGGATGTTGGACGATGATCCATCCTTGGTCACGGTGGAAACCAGCACCAACGAGCGACTTACGGCATGGGGATGCAGCGTGGACTGCCTTACCGCATCGCCGTGGGGCACGGGCACCGGTGATATCAAGCATGCCCTGATGGCATGCTACCGGGAAAAGGGAGCCACAGCCGCCATCCAACACCGCCTCAACAGCCATTCACAGATACTGCAGAGCGGTGTGGCCTTGGGCTGGCCCGGCTTGTTGTTGGTGTGTGCCATGATGATGGTCCCGCTGTTGATAGGCATTCGTCGGAACGATCCCTTTCTTTCGATCTTCGCCTTGTTGTTCATCGTGAACGGAGCCATTGAATCCGTGCTTGAAGTACAGGCCGGTGTGGTCTTCTTCATTCTCTTCTACATCGTGTTGGTCCGTCGGTCCAGCAGTGTTCCGCAGGAAAAGTCCAGGCAGCCATGATCCCATTCGCACCACCCCGCATCGACGAGCGCACCATCCAGGCCGTTACGGAGGTGCTCCGCAGCGGATGGATCACCACGGGACCGCAAACCAAGGAGTTCGAGAAGCGCCTGGCCGTGTACTGTGCGGCGGAGAAAGTGATCGCACTGAACAGTTGGACCAATGCCGGTGAACTCGTCCTGCGCTGGTTCGGTATCGGGCCGGGGGATGAGGTGATCGTTCCCGCCTATACCTACTGTGCCACAGCCAACATCGTGAAGCACGTGGGAGCCAAGCCGGTGATGGTGGACGTGCTGGACGACTTTACCATGGACCCCGAGGCAGTGCGGAATGCCATGACCCCCCGAACCAAGTGCATAATTCCCGTGGATATCGGCGGGATGCCGGCGCGGGTGGCGGAGATCGTGAAGGTGGCCGAGGATAGCTGCGCTTGGTTCATCCCTGCGGTGAACTTGCGCGTAGGGGGAAGCAATCCGCAGATGCGCTTGGGGCGGGCCTTGGTACTGAGCGATGCGGCCCACTCCTTCGGGGCACGCATCGCGGACAAGCCCGTGGGGACCCAAGCGGACATCACCGGCTTTAGCTTTCACGCCGTGAAGAACCTGACCACTGCCGAGGGTGGAGCCTTGGCCTTTGCGCTGCCACCGCCCTTCAAGGCGGAGGAGCTCTATGCTTGGTTCAACACCATGAGCCTGCACGGCCAAAGCAAGGATGCCCTTGCGAAAACCACTCCGGGCGCATGGCGCTACGATGTGGAGGCCGCCGGCTGGAAGTGCAACATGACGGACATCCAGGCGGCCATCGGCATGGTGGAACTCGAGCGCTACGATCGCGAAACCTTGCCCCGGCGCAAGGCCATCTGTGAGCGGTATGATGCGGCTTTTGCGAAAGATCCACGGTTCATGGTGCCGTTGTTGAAGGAGGCCGGCAGGGAAAGCAGCTATCACCTCTACATGTTGCGTGTGAACGAGGCGACGGAAGATCAACGCGACGCGATCATTTCCGCCATAGCCAAGCAGGAGGTTAGCGTGAACGTCCACTTCATCCCCCTGCCCATGCTGAGCTTCTATAAGGCCGCTGGCTATCGCATGGAGGACTATCCCCGCACCTTCCAGCACTACAGTCGCGAGATCAGTTTGCCGGTATACTTCGACCTCACGGACGAGCAGGTGGATACCGTGATCGCCGCGGTGATCGCGGCGGTGAACGAGGTGATGGGTTGATCCATGCTGAAGCGTGCGTTCGATATCGTTTTTGCCGCATGCCTCGTGCTGTTGCTACTGCCGATCCTGCTGATCTTCGCCTTGGCCGTGGCGCTCACATCACCCGGGGGTGCCTTTTTTGCCCAGGAAAGGGTGGGGCGGGGCGGACGCTCCTTTCGCTTGTTGAAGTTCCGCACCATGCGACCCGGCAGTGAGGCCTTGGGGCAGCTCACCATCGGTGGGCGCGATCCGCGCATCACCGGTGTGGGTTATTTCCTGCGGAAGACCAAGCTCGATGAGCTGCCGCAGCTCTGGAACGTGCTGGTGGGCGACATGAGCGTGGTGGGGCCCCGGCCGGAGGTGCCGAAGTACGTGGCGCTCTATTCCCCGGAACAACGGGCGGTGCTCTCCGTGAGGCCGGGCATCACTGGAATGGCCAGCATCCATTATATCGATGAGAACGAGCTTCTGGCACGGGCCGCCGATCCGGAAAAAGCGTATGTGGAGGTGGTGATGCCAGCCAAGTTGGTGCTGGACCTGAAATATGTGAAGGAGCGTAGCCTATGGCTGGACCTGCGCATCATCCTCGCCACGGTGGCCAAGGTGTTCGGTGGTTGGGGTCGATGACCGCTCACAGCGCGGTCAACAGCCGCTTCAGGTCTTCCACCCGGTCGGGGTCATTCAGCTTTTCGTAGCTGTTCAGCAGATTGTTCAGCAGGCGCCGCACGATGTCGATGTTGGTGCAGGGCTGATAGAAGTTCTCCTCCAACGGGAGGTCCAGTTTGCCGAGGAATTCATCGATCTCCGCCTTGCCCAGGATGTCCCCCTGACTGAAGGCGTTCACATAGAACAGTACGTCCCCGTGCCCGAATTCACTGGCGGCCACCCCGGTCTCATCCATGTACGCGAGCACGAAGTGGTTGGGCAGGTTCACGCCCCGCATGGGCAGCTCCAGTTCCTCGGCGAGAAGCTGATAGATCAGGGCCAAGGAAAGCGGATTGCCTTTCCTGCATTCCAGCACCTCATTGATGTAGCTGTTCTGCGGCGCGTGATAATTGCGCTTGTTGCCCTTGAAGCCGTGGACCTGGAAGAAGATGTGGTTGAAGACGCGCACCTTCTCGAATGCCGTGAGGTTGTCGTTCAGTTCCAGCCAAATATCCTGGCGGACTGCGGCCAGGCGGGACTTAACGCGGTGTTCGTCCAGTTCGGCATAGCGATACCGGCATACCGCCAACGCCCCTTCCAGCAGGTCTTCGCCGCCCGCTTCGCGCCAGGCCTCCAGCCGGTGATAGGTGATGTCCAAGTGGATCGTGTGCAGGAGGTCCTCGATGCGATTCCGGACCAGGTCCCCCTGATCATCCTGCTCCCATGCGTGCTCGAGAACGGACACCACCGGCTGCCCCAAGGCAAGGATCCGGTCCCTCACATGACAGTAGATCCCCTCATCGGGATCATCGATCAACGTGATGAGGGCTTGGATCTCGGTGTCGCTCATGGTATGTGGCGTCTTGGCCGGGAATGGCTGGCATCATCGCCCGATCGCTACCGGCACCGGCGAATGTATCCGGACGGGCCGGGGTATGGCCGGGAGTCCGCCCCCATCTTTCCACCAAGTAACTGTTGATCCCGGCTTCCGAGCTGTACCGGACTTCTTCAAGGACGCTCCGTGGATCAGCCTACAAGCCGCTCCAATACCTGCCCGATCATCCGGTCGATGGCCGTATTGTGGTCCTTGCTGTATTCCTTCCGCAGGCGATTGGCCACCACGGTGCAGATGGTACAGGCCCGGTGCCCGAGAAGCCCGCTAAGCCCATAGAGCGCGCTGGTCTCCATCTCGAAGTTCAGCAGGCGCAGGTCCTCGTGCCGGAAGGAGGTGAAGGCTTCGTTCAGCCCGCCCACGCTGGGGATGGCACGTAGCTGTCGCCCCTGCGGGCCATAAAATCCCCCGGCCGTGGCCGTGAGGCCCACATGGTTGCCGTTCCCGAGGCGGGCCACCAACTGCTCATCGCCGGTGGCGAGGTAGGGCAGGGGCAGGTTGTCCGGCCATTCGGTATGTTGAAGAAAGTCTTGCAGGATCCGCAGCTCGGCATCGGTCTGCTCGTGCGCGTAGTAGTGCAGCACGTTGTCCAGGCCCAGGCCGCTGTGGCTCACCACGAATTCGTCCACCGGTACATCCTCCTGCAACGCGCCACAGGTGCCCATGCGCACAATGGTCAATGCCTTGTGCTCCTTCTTGGGGGTGCGCTTCTCCAGGTCGATGTTGACCAGGGCATCCAGTTCGCCCAGCACAATATCGATGTTGTCCGTCCCGATGCCCGTGGCCAAGGCGGTGATCCGTGTGCCGTGGTACGTGCCGGTATGTGCCACGAATTCACGGTTCTGGCCTTGGTGATCGATCTTTTCGAAATGCGCGCTGATCCGCGCTACCCGCCCCGGGTCGCCCACCACGAAGATGAGGTCGCCCAGATGCTCCGGTCGCATGGCCAAATGGTAAACGGAGCCGTCGGGGTTCAGGATCAATTCGCTGGGCGCAAGCTCTACGCCGGGTTCGGTAAGGAGGATGGGATGCATGCCGTGTGGTTTTGGTCCGCTTCGGATGATTCTTCGGGGGAAAGGGCAAATGTGCACAGGAATACCCGAACAGGACCGCCAGAGGGTCGCGGTGCCTTTCCGATTTCCCCTATATTGCTCACCTGATCCATCCCCATGAAGCACATTACACTAACCGCCATTCTTGCCCTTGCTCTCTCTCCGGTATTGGCCCAACAGGTTCTTTTCTCGGAGGATTTCGAGGGAATTCAACCTGCTTTCACCCTGAATACTGCGGACATGGGCTCGGTTCCTGCGGGGGACAACTTCTGGTTGGTGAACAATGCCTACACCGGCGGTACCGGCACCTTGGAATGTTTGGGCATCCCGTTCAATTTCACCATTCCGAACACGGCGGCTCAACCTGCGGGCATATCCAGCGCGAACGGCAATTACCTGCACATCACCAGCGCGGCGGGCAGTGCCAGCGGCGTGGTGAACAGCAGTTTCGCGGCGGCGGATGGGTTCTGCACGGATGCGGCCAACCATTTTGCCCGGATGTCAGCCGACGTTTCCACCTTGGGCGCATCCGATGTGGACTTGAGCTTTTGGTGGCTCTGTGCGGGTGGCCCCAATAGCTATGGCGAGGTGTACTACAGTACGGACGCCGGCACCACTTGGACCTTGATCTCCACGCCGATCGCGGCCTACCGGAACCAGTCGGCCTGGGTGCAGCAAACCGTGTCGCTCCCCGCCTTTGCAGGCCAGGCCGCGCTGCGCTTCGGCTTCCGTTTCGTGAATGCCGTGGCTACGGCGGCCAACGACCCGGCATTCGGCATCGATGATGTTTCCATCACCTCCTCGACCGTGGAAACAGAAGTCATCACGGGTGCCCTCGCCGCTTCCACCCACTGCCCCGGAAGCGTGGTCGCAGTACCCTATACGGCCACCGGGGCCTGGAATGCCGGCAACGTGTTCACTGCCGAGCTTTCGGACATCAACGGGAGCTTCGCCGCGCCCACGGTGATCGGCAGCGTGACCTCGATCAGTTCCGGAACCATTACAGCCACCATTCCCACCTCCACGCCGGTTGGAACGGGATACCTCATTCGCGTAACCGGTACCGATCCGGCAACGGTAGCCGGCAACACCACTGCCCCCATCACCATCATCGAGGCACCCTATGCCGGCCAGGACACGCACGTTTCGTTCTGCGAGACCGATGATCCCCAGCTGCTCCTGGACTTCATGCCCGGGGCATCCTCCTGTGGAACATGGACGGGGCCGGCAGGCAGCGCCGTTCCGAACATCCTGGACCCGGCGGTCGCAGCCAGCGGTGCGTACACCTATCTCACCAACTGCGCGGGAAGCTGTCCGCAGGACTCGGCAGTGCTCACCGTGGGCATCATCGCGGCCCCCGACGCGGGCACCAGCACTTCCGTGATCGTGTGCTCGGATGGACCTGCCTTCTCCTTGTATGATTCCTTGGCAGGAACACCGAATGCCAGTGGAACATGGGCCGGTGCATCTCTCCCCATCGGCGGCATGTACGATCCGGCGACAATGGTGCCTGGTTGCTATACCTATACCGTTGCAGGGACTTCACCCTGTGTGAACGCGACATCCACGGTGTGTGTGGCGGAGGAGAGCTGCACCGGCATCAACGAGGCGATCGGCGGCCTGAGCAGCCTGCGGTGGTTGGGTCAGCAGGGCAGCCTCCATCAGGTACGTATCGGTACGGTCAAGCCACGTTCAGTGGAACTGTTTGATCTGTCCGGCCGCCAGTTGGAAGCGATGACCAGCATTCAGGGAGATCTCCTGTCCGTCAATATGTCCGGGGCGGTTCCCGGCGTGTATCTCGTGCGTATCACAACGGGTGATCGTGTGGCCACTTTGCGCATGATCCATCAATAAGGGAAAGGTCCGGAACCGCAAAACCCTCGTGCTTGGGCCATGGGTCCAAGCACGAGGGTTTTTTTACTACAACAGGGGTCACTGGGCGCCGAACACCCGGCGCAGCAGATCGGTCGTGCGGGCCATCGGGTCCTGCCGGATCTTCTGTTCCTCATCCGCCACCAGCACAAAGAGGCCATCGATCGCCTTCCCGGTCACGTAGGCGTCCAGGTCCGGGTCCACCGCTTCACCTCCGGTAAAGAGGGTGGTCTTGTTATAGGCACCGGCCAATGGATTCCAGTAACTGGTAAGGGCCACTTGCTGGGTGGCATTCTCGACGATAGGCCGGAACTTATCCGTGAGCTCCGCCGTGGTCCGTTCCTTCAGGAAATCGGTGGCGGCATGGTCCCCGCCACGCAGGATCGCGAAGCCGTCGGCGACCGTCATCCCCTTGATCGCGTTCACGAACACGGGCACGGCCTCCTTGGCGGCGTTCTCCGCAGCCCGGTTCATGGTCAGTTCAAACCTCTCCACTTGGGCGGACATGCCCACGTCGTTCAAGGTGTTCTTCACCTTTTGGGCCTCCGGCGGGAAGGGGATGCGAAGGCGGGGGTCCTGCCAGAAGCCATCGGTCACCGAGGCCACGGCCACCGAATGCTCCGCGCCCTTGGTAAGGGCTTCCTTCAGTCCGGCGATCACATCGGCATTGCTCAAGCCGACGGTACTTCCGGAACCGGATACAACATCGGCTGCGTCCTTCAGTGTTTTGGGGAATTGCGCACTGCACGAGGCTCCGAGCAGGGCCACCACGGCAAGGCCTAGGAAAATCTTCATCCGGGGGATCATTTGGGGGCCTCGTCCTTCATCATTCGTGCCAAAGCCGATCGCCACTCCTCCGGCATTTGAATGGTGGTGTTCTTGCTATAGTCGAAACAGACCATCACACTTCGTCCTTCGGCATGCAATTGCCGCTGCCCTTCCTTCATGGAGTAGATGGCATAACTGAGATCAAAGCTTTTCGTACCCAGCTTGGTGCAACTGGTCTCCACCGATATGTCATCCGCGAGATGGATCGGCTTGCGATAGTCCACTTCGTTCCGTGCCAAGATCAAGCCCGTGTGCATCCAGTCGTGCTCCTTCTCCATGAACCGGCGCAATAGGTCCATGCGGCCCAGTTCGAAGTATTGGAGGTAGACGGCGTTGTGGACATGACGCGCAAGGTCAACATCGCTGAATCGGACTTGCACGGGTGTGGTGATGCGCATTTTGAGGAGGGCTGTTGGCAGTGGGCAGTGGCAGTGGGCAGATGGCAGTGGGCAGATGGCAGTGGGCAGTGGGCAGATGGCAGTGGCAAGGAGTTGGGTTATGAACGCGGTTTGCACCACTTTTCCGGGTTGTTGATCATTGCTCCCAATAAATTGCCTACCTCTTCGCCGAGCAATTTCAACGGCTCAACTTCGGCGGCATTCACGTATTCACAAGCCAGAGCGAAATCAAGCCAAACCTGAGTTTCAGCATTCTCTGCATCGCAATCGGTCAATTTCGCCACAAAATGCAGCGGATATCTGCGTCGACGAAATGCTTCAGCAAATTGTGCGCAGACCGAACGTGAAGACCGCCTGCATTGATCGGTCAAGGAGTACTTTTCTTCAGGAGGAAATTTCCTCGAAAGCCGAAAAACCTTCATGGACAAGTCAAATGCTTTCTTGTACACGATCAAATCCCGTATGCCAGCCATTCAGTACAAGTTTTAGCCAGTTCAGAGCATGGTGCAGGACCAAGGACAGCACTGAACGGACTTGCAACGAATTGCCGCCGACTGCGTACGGCCTTCTGCATACTGCCATCTATCAACATACGTCAGGTGATCGGATTCAAGATCACCGAGAACACAGTAATGCTGTTCGGGTCGCGATCGAAGAAAAGTTTGTCCAAGGCTTCCAGCACGTTCTTGGCGCGGAAGTAGGATGTGTTCAGTTCGCCTTCCCCGCGTGCGCTCCACTGTACCGTATAACTGCTGGTGCGGTCCTTATAGGTGCTCACATATTCGCGCATGGCGCGGAGGGCTTCCAGCTTGTCGCTTCCCGTGGTGGAGTGGAACAGGAAGCTCTGGTTGTGGCGCGGGTTGAGGGTGATCAGATAAAGTCTGGCTCCCTTGCCGGGTTCCTCCACGTAGTTGAACATCAGGCTGTCCACGCCCACGCCGATGTGGTCGCCGATCTCCTTTTGCAACTTGGCCAATTCCAGGTTCTTGTCTCGCGTCATGGTGAAAATGCTAAGCCTTGTCCGATGTTCCCGTGCTGGTTCCTCCTTCCTCCGACAGCTCCTGAGGGTCTAAATTACCATAGGTCGAGTTGCGGCTCCGGTATTCGGGCACCAAGGCCTTCATGCCGCGTACGCATTCCTCCGCATCGCCACGGTGAGCGGCTTCCAGGATGCCGTCGATGGCCTCCCGGGCGGTGCGCGGGTCCACTTGGCGTGTTCGGCCGATCAGGATCCGCGGATGGTGCGTCCGTTGTGTTCCTTCCTGGTCGGCCAGCAATTCCTCGTACAATTTCTCCCCCGGTCGGAGGCCGCTGAAGCGGATCTCGATATCACGTCCGGGTTCCAGACCACTGAGCCGGATCATGCGGTCCGCGAGGTCGGCGATGCGCACCGGGCTGCCCATGTCGAACACGTAGATCTCGCCACCCTTCCCCATGGTGGCAGCCTCCAGTACCAGCCGACAGGCCTCGGGAATGGTCATGAAGAAGCGCGTCACCTCAGGGTGTGTCACCGTGACCGGCCCGCCAGCGGCGATCTGCTTGCGGAAAAGAGGGATCACCGAGCCACTGCTGCCGAGCACGTTCCCGAAGCGGGTGGTAACGATGGCCATCGACGGGTTCGCCGCGCCCACGCCCTGCATGTACAGCTCGGCGCAGCGCTTGGAGGCACCCATCACGCTGGTGGGGTTCACGGCCTTGTCCGTGCTGATCAGGATGAACTCCTTCACACCATGCGCGATGCACAGCTCGGCCATGGTGCGCGTGCCGCCGATGTTGGTGAGCACCGCCTCGGTAGGCTGGGCCTCCATCAGGGGCACATGCTTGTAAGCGGCAGCGTGGAGCACCACCTCGGGCCGCACTTCAGCAAGCAACCGGTCCATGGCGTCGCGATCGCGCACATCAGCCACCACGGGCCGGAAGGCGGTGTGCCCCATGCCGAGCAGTTCCATTTCCAGCTCGTAAAGCGCGCTTTCCGCCTGGTCCACCAGCACGGTCTCCTTCGCGCCCAGTGCGATCAATTGCCGCGCCAGTTCACTGCCGATGCTGCCTGCGGCACCGGTCACGAGCACACTGCGCCCTCGGAACCGTTCCTGTACCAAGGAGTCCTCCAAGTGGATCGGCGATCGCCCGAGCAGGTCCTCGATGCGGACTTCACGGATCTGCCCACTACTGAGCTGGCCGTCGATCCAGTCCCGCACGGGGGGCACGGTGCGTACGTCCACGCGCCCCTTCATCGCCATGTCCACCACGTTCCGGCGGTTCTCGGGATCCGGCTGTTGGATGGCGATGATCAATTGGTCCACGGCATCGTCCGCCAGCAACTTGGGCAGTTCACTGGTGGCATGCACCCGCACACCCTCCAAGCGTTTGCCCACCTTGCCCGCATCGTCGTCCACGAAGGCTGCCACGCCGTAGTGGGCTGAGCCTTCCCGCTCCAAGGTGCGCTTGGTGATCAGGCCGGCCTCGCCGGCGCCGTAGATCACCACGCGCAGCGTGTCCTTGCCCACGCCGCGTTTGCGCAGGTGCAGCAGTTTGAAGGCGATCCGCGAGGCGATCAACAGCATGGCCGTGCCCAGGAAATCGATGATGATCACCGAAGTAGGCAGCACATACTGCCCATCCACGGCGAAATAGCGCATGCCATTGAGCCCTATCAAGGTCAGGCTTCCCCCGAGCACCACCAGGAAGATCCGCTTGGCATCCTCCGTGCCCGTGTGGCGCACCATGCTGCGCTGGATCCCGGCACCCGCATGCCAGGCCAGGCGCACCCCAAGAAAGATCGGGAGTACCGGCCACAGCAACCGGTATTCATGGGCGGGTACGTTGAAATTGAACCGTAGCTGATACGCCGCCAGTAGCGAAACGGTACACATGGCCAGATCGATCAGCGTGATCGACCAGCGGGGGAGTAGCCGTTGCCTGCCCATGGCGGCGAAGGTAGCGTGATGGGTTATGCTTTTCGGAGCGATTGTCCCGGTTGCATGCATCTTTGCCGGAACATTGTGCCCTTCCGCTATCCATGCCTCGTATCCTTTTTGTCGCCGCGCATCGCCCGGGACGATCGCCTAGCCAGCGGTATCGGTTCGAACAGTTCATACCCTATTGGGAAGCGCATGGATTCCAAGTGACCACTTCATGGATAATCGATGAGGAGGATGATGCGATCTTCTATCAACACGGTGCGATCTGGCCGAAGGCCCGGATCTATCTGAAGAGCTACAAACGCAGGAGGTCGCAGGTGGACTTGGCCGCTGAACATGACCTGGTCTTCCTGCAGCGGGAAACCTTCATGACCCGCGGCACCCGGTTCGAACGCATGCTCGCTGAGACCGGCGTGCCCATGATCTATGATTTCGATGATGCCATCTGGATGATGAACGTCAGCGAAGGCAATCGGAGACTCAGGTGGCTGAAGGATCCCAAGAAGATCGAACGCATTTTGCCCCTGGCCAAGTTGGTGATCGCGGGTAATGATTTCCTGGCCGAGTATGCCGAACGCTTTAGCTCCAGGGTGCATGTGATCCCCACCGTGATCGATACGGATCAGTATCAGGCTGAGCCTGAGCAGGGAAGGATTGATGGACCCTTGGTGATCGGCTGGACGGGAAGCCGAACAACCATACCGCATTTGCAGGCAGCCGTACCCATGTTGAAGGCCTTGAGCGAGCGTAGTAAGGTCCCCTTTATTCTGCGGGTGATCTGCGATGTACCCTTCCAAGGTGGAGGCCTCCAAGTGGAGAACAGGACATGGTCGAGTGCAACCGAGGTGGAGGACCTTAAAGGCATCCATATCGGGATCATGCCGATGGAGGAGAATGAATGGAGCAGGGGCAAGTGCGGCTTCAAGGGGCTCCAATACATGGGACTGGCAAAACCCGTGGTCTTGCAGGACCACGGCGTGAGCCGCACCATTGTACAGCACGAAAGGAACGGCATGCTGGCCTCTACACCGGAGCAATGGATACACAGTCTTTCCCACTTGCTCAACGATGCCGACCTTCGCCGGGATCTGGGCAGCGCCGCCCGAACGACCGTGGAGGAGCAATACTCCGTGCGAGCATGGCGTGATAGATACCTTCAGCTTTTCAACGAACTGATCTCTGAACAACAACCATGACCGAACCCAAGCGCATTGCGCTCTCCTCCGTGCACGAATCCCTCGGGGCCAAAATGGTGCCCTTTGCAGGTTTTCTCATGCCTGTGCAGTATAGCGGTGTCAACGACGAACACCTTACCGTACGCAAGTCCGTGGGCATGTTCGACGTGAGCCACATGGGCGAATTCCTCATACGTGGGCCGCAGGCGTTGGACCTTCTCCAAAAAGTGACCAGCAATGATGTGTCCAAGCTCGGGCCTGGAAAGGTGCAGTACACCTACCTGCCGAACGAAAAGGGAGGTATTGTGGACGACCTCCTCGTGTACAACATGCAGCACGGCGATGATCATCACTACATCTTGGTGGTGAATGCCGGCAACATCCGGAAGGACTGGGATTGGATACAAAGGCACAACACCTTTGATGCCCAGCTGGAGAACATCAGCGACCACATGGGGCTTCTCGCCGTGCAAGGGCCCAAGGCCGTGGATGTCCTGAAGGGTTTCTTCGGGGAGGATATTGCTGCGATGCCCTACTACACGGCCAAGTATTCCGAAATGAAGGGTGTGGGCTTGGTGCTCCTTTCGGTAACCGGGTACACCGGTGCCGGCGGATTTGAGATCTACGTGCCCAACAACTTGGTGGAGAAGGCGTGGAGCACCATCATGGAAGCCGGAACTCCCTACGGCATCAAACCGGCGGGATTGGCCGCCCGTGATACGCTCCGCTTGGAGATGGGCTTCTGCCTGTATGGCAACGACATCGACGATACCACCTCGCCATTGGAGGCCGGCCTTGGGTGGATCACCAAATTCACCAAGGAGTTCATCAATTCCGCTGCCTTGAAGGCGGAGAAGGAAGCCGGAGTGAAGAACAAGCTCGTTGGCTTTGAGCTGCTCGATCGCGGTATCCCCCGCCATGATTGCCCCGTGGTGAACGCGGAAGGAAAGCCTATCGGCAGGGTCACCAGCGGCACCATGAGCCCCAGCCTGCAAAAGCCCATCGGCATGGCCTACGTGCCCAAGGAGTTGAGCGCACCCGGCACCGAACTGTTGATCGATATACGCGGCAAGGTGCTCAAGGGTGTGGTTGTAAAAACGCCGTTCATCCCCTCGGGCTCATGATGGAGGCCATTCCCCGCTCATCTGCGTACCACCATGCCTTTGTGGTGATCTTCGCTTGCCCATGAAGGCCGTCTCCCAAAATACCGACTACAAGTACCGCGTGGAGGTGTGCTACACGCCCGGCCAGTTCCCGCTGTACAAGCAGGACATGGGCATCGTGGTGGTCATCGACATCCTGCGGGCCACCAGCGCCATGGTCACCGCGTTCGAGCATGGCGTGAAGGATATCATTCCCGTGGCCACCATCGAGGAGGCCCGGCAGTACATCGGTCGGGAGGGCCACATCGCCGCTGCCGAACGGAACGGCGAGGTGGTGGAGGGTTTTCCCATCGGGAATTCGCCGCTCGCCTTCAGGGACATGGACCTGCGCGGCAAGACCATCGTGATCTCCACCACCAACGGAACGCAGGCCATCAATACCGGCAAGGACGCGAACCAGCTCGTCATCGGCTCCTTCCTCAACCTTACCGTGCTCACGGACTGGTTGCTCAAGCAGGACGATAACATCCTGCTGCTCTGCTCCGGTTGGAAGGATAAGTTCAGTTTGGAGGACAGCGTATTTGCCGGTGCCGTGATGGACCGCCTGTTGGAAAGCGGGAAGTTTGGTGTGGAGGAGGACAGCAGCATTGCCTCGAAGTACCTTTACATGGCGGCACGCGACAATTTCATGAGCATTCTCAAGGCCGCGCCGCGCCGAAAACGCCTCCAGCAACTGCATCTTCTCGAAGACGTGAAATATTGCCTCACCCCGGACCAAAGCACTGCCATTCCCGTGCTCCGCAACGGCAGGCTCGTCCCGCTGGTGCATTGAACCAGATGAAACGCACCCTGCTCCTCCGCACCATTTGCTTCGCCGCCGCGCTGGCCGTGATCTGGCCCTTCCTGATGCAGCGCGATGCCGAGGCATGGGGCTTCTATGGCCACCGCCGGATCAATCGCATGGCCGTTTTCACCCTCCCGCCCGCCATGTTCGGCTTCTACAAGCGCCATATCGACTACGTCACCGACCACTCCACCGACCCCGATAGCCGCCGCTATGCCGTGGCCGACGAGGCACCACGCCACTACATCGACATTGACCACTACGTGCCGGCAGGGGAGGACCCCTTCAAGGAGGTACCCGAGAACTGGGACCTTGCCGTGCAGAAGTTCACCGAGGACACCCTCCAAGCATACGGCATCGTGCCGTGGTACATCCCCGTGGTCTACAAGCGCTTGGTGCGCGCCTTCACCCGTGGTGATGTTTCCCGCATCCTGTACTACAGCGCGGAGATCGGCCACTACATCGCCGACTCGCACGTGCCCTTGCACACCACCGAGAACTACAATGGCGACATGACCGGTCAACACGGTATCCATGCGTTTTGGGAAAGCCGCATCCCTGAGCTGAACGCGGAGAACTATGATCACTTCGTGGGCCGGGCGCACTACATCAGCGACCCGCTGAAGTTCGCGTGGAACTCGGTGATCACCAGCCATGCAGCATTGGACACGGTGTTCGGCATGGAGAAGGAGCTGCAAGCGCAGTTCCCGGAAAGCGAGAAATACGTTTATGAGCAGCGGGGGCGTGGAAGCGTGCAGCTCTATTCGAAGGAATTCGCCAAGGCTTACGAGGATGCCATGGGCGGGATGGTGGAACGCCGCATGAACGATGCGATCATCGCCGTGGGCAGCTTCTGGTACTCCGCCTGGGTGGACGGCGGTCAGCCCGATCTGGACCACTTCGAGGAGAAGGATGTGAGCGACAGCCTTAAGCAAGTGCTGAAGGCCGAGGAGGAGCAATGGAAAATGTCCAGGAAGGCGCTGGGCCGACCGGAGCCGAAGGAGTGATGCGCTCTTGGAAGGTTGAGGAGGTGCTCCCCGGCGGCGCCCCGCCTATCCCCAACGCGGGCAGCGCCCCGGCACTTTACAGGATGCGCTGTGCGCCCCGGGCCTCCCGCCCGCCTCCTGCCGATCTCCAGATTACCAAACCAATGCCAGGCAGAGGAAGGACCTCAGCGCGGAGATCGGGACCAGCATCGATACACTGGGAGGGTGCGGTTCCGTTCCCGGCACCCGATGATGGCTGGGGTGGGTGAATGCGATAGTTTTGGCCCATGCCGAAGAAGTTGCCGAAGGAGCTTGTGCGCGTGATCGAACTATTTGCCGGTGTCGGCGGTTTCCGCATCGGCCTGGAGCGTGCTTCGAAGACCTTCCGAACGGAGTGGAGCAACCAATGGGAACCGGCGCGGAAGAGGCAGGACGCTTCGGAGATCTATGTGGCCCGCTTCGGAGGGAAGGGCCATTCCAACGCGGATATTTCCACGGTACCGCTCAAGGAGATCCCGGACCATGACCTCTTGGTGGGCGGCTTCCCTTGCCAGGATTATTCCGTGGCACGCACGCTGAACAAGGCGGACGGCCTTGCCGGGAAGAAGGGTGTGCTCTGGTGGGAGATCCACAGGATCCTGAAGGCGAAGCTGCCGGGCTACTTTTTCCTTGAGAATGTGGACCGCCTGCTGAAATCACCAGCCACACAGCGCGGCCGGGACTTTGCCGTGATGCTGGCCTCCTTAGCGGACTTGGGCTACGCGGTGGAATGGCGCGTGATAAATGCTGCCGACTACGGTATGCCCCAGCGTCGGCGAAGGGTGTTCTTCCTGGGATATCACAAGAGCACCCCACTAGGTAAGAAGCTCAGGACATCAAAAAAGCCGGAGAGCTGGTTGTTGAAGAGTGGAATCTTCGCCGAGGCCTTTCCTGTGCAGGCAAAGGTTGGCAAAGCTTTCCGCTTGCGGATCGAGGGCGATCTGGCGGAAGTGACCGAATGCTTCAACAACGGTCCCCACGGACGCACCAGTCCGTTCGAGAATGCGGGTGTGATGGTGGATCGAACTGTCCACACCATGGCAGTGATCGCCCACCATCACGGAAAGGGCACCACGTTGGGTGATGTTCTTCTACCGCTGGACGAAGTGCCTGCTGAGTTCTTCATCCCTGAAGCGAAGCGAAAGGCGTGGATGTACCTGAAAGGGAGCAAGCGGGAAAAGCGCACGAATGTCACCAATGGTTTTTCCTACGATTATATGGAAGGTGCCATGGCCTTCCCGGATGCACTGGACAAGCCCGCACGGACGATCATTACCGGGGAAGGAGGCAATGCCCCATCTCGCTTCAAGCATGTGGTGTGCATGCCGGATGGACGCTTGCGCCGATTGACCCCCGTGGAATTGGAGCGGTTGAACATGTTCCCCGATGGCCACACTGCAGGCACCTCGGACAGCCGCCGGGCATTCCTCATGGGCAATGCCCTGGTCACCGGCGTGATCGAGCGGGTAGGGAAGGTGCTCGAACAGCGGGTAAAACGCTGATCAGCGTGCCCAACGGATGCTCCACATACCCCTGAGATCACCCATGGCGTAACCGGTGGCTTGATCATCCGGATAGCGTTCATTGATCACAGCGACGGCGGAAGCGTCGAGGTTTTCCCCAGCTGTGCCATGGCATTTCAGGCAGGCCGGTGAGTTGATGAAGATGGGCTGGTAATAGGCAACACTATCGCCGTGCACCACAGCGCGCGCAGAGAGGTCCGCTGCCGTCGCTCCCGCCTTCCATTCCTCCAGCATGGCATGCAGGTATTGGGTTTCCTCGGCATCCGGCCGGTCGTGCGGGGCGCGTATACGATCGCTGGTCCTGCGGATTTGTGCGCCATGTGCTTCTGACAACGAATCGACGATGGAGAGCGCGTTAAGCGAACAGAAATCCACCGCATGGGCAGGTCCCCCTTCCTTCATAGCATGTTGGAGTTGTGCGCTCAGCGCCTTGAACGAGGCACCCGCCAAGCTGGCTCCCTTTTCCATGGCCGCCTTCTCCTCCGCTTCCGAAAGAGCACTAGTGCAGCTGGTGGCAGCCAGTAGCACACCAGCCAAAATACCAATGGTCCACTTCATGAAAGCAAAGTTAGCCCCGTAACCCACCGGCTACGTGACAATTGTTCCCGCGCCGGTTGCGAGCAATTGCCCATGATGGCCGCGTGTGGCGTGTGACTGATCAAGGCCGTGCGTACGCTTCCATGCGACCAACGATGGTCTGCAAGCCATGTTCGCCGCGCCGCCAGATCGCGTTGTTGCGGTCCACGAAGAAGGACTGGTCTTCCCAGTTCAGTTGGTACACGCCATCGGCTTTCGGGGTCTCGGTGAAGGTACCGAAAGCGATCGGCTCGGCTTGTGTGTTGAACCAGACCAAGGCTCCGGAGCGGTCCACATAATAGGTGCTACGGTCACCCACGAAGCGCACGACGAACCGGAAATCATCATTGAGTGCGATCGGTGCTGCCACAACGCCGGCACGAAGCCGCTCAGCCTCTCGCCACCCTTGCTCGATCGCAGCGGAGCGCGCATGCTTTGGCGGATGGCTCCATGTACCGTGCGGGTTACCCGCCACTTCTATCGCGGCCAAGCTTTCGGGCAGGCTGGCACCCATGGAGAAAAGGATAAAACCCGAATAATGGTCGCAGGCCAGCTCGTCACCGGGCCGAAGCGTGGAGGGGTCAAGCGTGTGCCCCAAAAGGTGGTGGGCCACCTCGTGTGCAAGAATACTGATCGCCGCCCAGTTGGTTTTGCTTGAATCAAGGACAGTAGTGATGAAGGCCGGGTTGAAAGCGATCACGCGCACATGTCCTTTGATGTAGGCGTTAGCGGTGCGTACCGAAGGATCCTCGCGCACAGTAAGGTCTGGCGTGAGACCAGAGTATTGAACGATGCGCCGGACGGCCTCCGTAGCGGCTCGCTCGCTCATGCGCGTATCCTGTGCGTTCGAGGGAACGCAGGTCAACATCCACAAGAGAATGTGAAAGGACCTGGAAAGTGCTGTTCTCATCTGTATTCGCAAAGTAAGGAGGTCTTCTGTGGCAATGGCGCTACTGGCCAACGGTTGAAGAGAAGGAGGAGGACTGCTTTCATTCAATTTTTGTATTTAACCGTTTGGTTATATACATTTGCGCCATGCTTGCTCCAGATCGCCTCAGTTCCACTTTCCAAGCACTCGCCGATCCCACGCGCCGGGCCATCCTTGCGCGGTTGTCGCAGGGTGAAGCTTCCGTGACGGAACTGGCGGCTCCCTTCAGCATGAGCATGCCGGCGATCAGCAAACACCTGAAGGTATTGGAGCGTGCGAGCTTGATCTCCCGTGGCAAGGAGGCGCAATGGCGGCCATGCAAGTTGGAGGCTGCGCCCTTGGAGGCCGCTTCGGATTGGGTGGAGCAATACCGTGCGATGTGGGAAGCGCGCTTCGACCGATTGGATGCCTATTTGAAGGAAGTGCAGGAGAAGGAGGTCAAACCAACGACCAGAAAACGCAATGCGAAGGGGAAGCGCTGAAGCCTTGGAGGTGAATGCGGCGGAGGTGCTGGAACAAAGCTCCTCGCACTGCTTGACACGCGTATTGGCCGCGCCAATGGAACGGGTGATCGCCCTCTTCCTGGATCCGCAATTCGGGATGACGTGGAACTCCGGAGCCGCGAAGGACCGGAGGGTATTGAACGTGTGCTCGAATGGTGAGCTATTGCTGAAGGAGTCATATCGCGGGGTGATGCTCACCACGCTGATCTCCATGGTCGACGACGGGCCATGTGCAAGTATGATCCGGGTGCGGTTGAGCCCTCAGCCACCGCATGATCTCGCAATGATCTATGAACTGGGCATCGACGACCTCTGGGAAGAACGTCTTTACGCCATCACGGACGCATTATTGGGTTATTCCGGCGGCCCTGCTGAACAACGGGACAGTTCCCATCCTGGGCAAACAGTAACTACGGATCCTGAGAACATCGACCGATGAACAAGGAAGCGATCAACAATTTCATTGTACGGAAGGAGGACAAGTCCATTACGCTTGAGCGCTCCTTCGCGGCTCCCCTGGCCCCCGTGTGGGCGGCGTGGACCGAGGCGGACATCCTGTGCAAGTGGTGGGCGCCCGCGCCGTGGAGATGCGTGATCAGATCGCTCGACTTCCGCGAAGGCGGCCGCTGGCTGTACGCCATGGAAAGCCCTGAGGGCGTGCGGCACTGGTCCTATTTCGATTATGAGACCATCCACCCCAAGACCTCCTTCGCCGGCACAGACGGCTTCTGCGATGAGCACGGTACGCCCAATGCCGCGATGCCGATGGCGAAATGGGAGAACCACTTCAGTGAAAGCAGCGGGCAGACCATCGTGCGCATCGAGATCACCTACCCATCCGTGGAGGACATGGAGCGCCTGCTGGCCATGGGCTTCAAGGAAGGTATCGCCCTGGACTTCCGCCAGCTGGACGAACTTCTAGCGGCGAACAAGCAAGCAAAGGAAGCATGAAATAGGCCGGGCGTCGGCCACAACTCGCTAGTCGTGAACTTCAAAACCCCGCAGCAATGAGCACCGCAACGCGCATCACCGTCAGCACCTTCGTCAACAAGCCCGTGGACCACGTCTGGAAGGTCTGGTCCGAGCCGGAGCACATCATGCAATGGTGCGCCGCCAGCGACGACTGGCACTGCCCGCAGGCTACCAACGACCTACGCACCGGCGGCGCGTTCAGCAGCACCATGGCTGCGCGTGACGGAAGCGCCAGCTTCGCCTTCTCCGGCACCTACGACGACGTGCAGTTGCACAAGCGCATCGCCTACACCATGGAGGACGGTCGTACCTGCGAGGTGCGCTTCACCGAAGAAAAGAGCGGCACCCGCGTGGTGGAAACCTTCGACGCTGAAACGCAGAACAGCGTGGAAATGCAGCAAGGCGGCTGGCAGGCCATTCTGGACCGTTTCAAGAAACACGCGGAAAAACCGAGTGAACCGCCGGGATTCGGCGTTCAGCAATTGATCGGTACGCCTGAAGTCATCCGCACCAAGGAAATGCCCACCGCTGTGATCCATTTGAAGATCCCCGGAAAAGACATGCCGAAGTACATCGATCCCGCCGTAAAGGAGATCCTGAAAACGCTGTCCGAACAGGGCTTGCAGCCGGTCGGCCCGATGTTCTCCTACCACCATTGCAGGCCATCGGACACTTTCGACTTCGAGCTGGGCTTTCCCGTTTCGAAAAGGATCAAGGAAGTTGGTCGTGTAGTGAACGGCGTACTGCCTGCGGAAAAAGTGGCTCGCTCCGTTTATCAAGGCCCGTATGAAAAGCTGGCTTCCGCCTGGGGCGAATTACAAGCCTGGGTGAAGGGGCAGGGCGTATCGGATAGCGGTCGCTTCTGGGAATGCTACTTGAACAACCCTGCAGAAGTGAAGGACCCGAAGGAGTACCGCACGGAGTTGAATTGGGTGGTGGAAGGATGATCAGTCCCCCGATATGCATCGGGGCAGACGATCAGAAAGCAGACCATCAGAACATCAGACGATCAGAATGGCAGAGCTCCCCACCGACCGGCCGATCATGGAATTCGAATCCCCGCTTGCGTGGGAGACCTGGTTGTTGAAGAACGGTGCGACCTCGCCGGGCATCTACATCAAGGTGGCCAAGAAGAACAGTGGCGTGCGCTCCGTAACGTATGCCGAAGCGTTGGAAGTGGCACTGTGCCATGGATGGATCGATGCGATAAAGAAGACCTTCGACTCCAGAAACTTCTTGCAGAAGTTCACACCGCGCGGCCCGCGCAGCATCTGGAGCGAGATCAACAAGAAAAAGGTGCAGCAACTCATCAAGGCCAAGATGATGCATCCTGCGGGCCTCGATGCGGTGAAGCAGGCCAAAGCGAATGGGCAATGGGCCAACGCCTATGCGCCGGCCAGCACCAGCACCGTGCCACCGGACCTGGCAGCGGCGCTGATGAAGAACAAGAAAGCCCGCGATTTTTTCGAAACGCTTTCCGGAAGCAACCGATATGCGATCCTACACCGCTTGCATACGGCGAAGAAGGAAGAGACCCGCGCCAAACGGCTCGCGCTTTTCATGGGCATGTTGGAGCGCGGAGAAACGATCCACTGATCAATGAAGACCGCAACTATACCGGATCTCGAACTGGTCATCAAACGGACCTTCAATGCACCGCGTGAACTGGTCTTCGCTTGCTGGACCGAAACGGAGCACAAAGCGCATTGGCAGGGTGCGCCGAAGGGGTTTACAGTGCGAGAACTCGTCGCGGACATCCGCCCGGGAGGAACCTTCAAACTGTGCATGACCTCGCCGAAAGGGCAGGACCATTGGCTGCAAGGCCGGTACATCCAAGTTGAGCGGCCGAGCCTGCTCCGGTTCACCCATTGCTGGCTGGATGCCGATGGCCGGCAAGGAACGGAAACGCTTGTGACCGTAACCTTCACGGAGTCGGATGGAAGGACGGAACTCACCCTGCGTCAGACCGGTTTCGGTACGATAAATTCGCGAGACGGTCATGCTGCGGGCTGGAACAGTACGCTGGACGGTTTGGCTGAATACCTCAACAAGCGCGCACAATAAACCGGAACGAACAACACACCACCTTAAAAAACCATTCACCATGATCAAGAAGATCCTCCTCGCCCTGCTCGCCATCGTCGTGCTCATCCTCATCGTGGCGGCTTTCCAACCGGACAACTACCATGTGGAACGGTCCGCGACCGTGGTCGCACCCCCTGAAGCGGTGTTCGCACAAGTGAACGATTTCCATAATTGGCAACAGTTCAATCCATTCCAGCAGTTGGATCCGAATGCCAAGGTCCGCTACGAAGGACCGGAAAAGGGAACGGGTGCCAAATTCCTCTGGGAGGGCAACAGCAAAATGGGAAAAGGCAGCATGACCATTACCGGCAACACACCGAACGAGCGGGTGGACATCCTCCTTCACTTCGATGAACCCATGGAAGGCGATGCCCATACTTCGTTCATACTTGAACCCGCCGGCACCGGAACGAAAGTGACCTGGAGCATGGACGGGACGAACAACTACCTCAGCAAGATCATGTGTCTTTTCATGGACATGGACAAAATGATCGGCACCGAATACGAGAAGGGCCTTGCGAAGTTGGGGGAACTGCCCGCCGCGCAGTGATCCGTTAAAACCCGCAGCGAATGGACTCCCGATTCGATCTGTAGGAATAAACACAAAGGCAACAAACCGACACAACCTCAAAAAAATGGCAAGCACCAGCACCTGGCTCCACTTTCGCGGCAACGCCGAAGAAGCCTTCAACTTTTACAAGAGCGTCTTCGGCGGCGACTTCGTGAACGGCATCACCCGCTATTCCTCGCTCACACCGGAAAAAGGGTATCCGCCCATTGCGGAAGCCGATAAGAACCTCGTGATCCAGGTGGCGCTGCCCATTCTGGGTGGGCACATCATCAAGGGGAACGATGCCCCGGAATTCCTTGGCGAATTGATCAAGGGGAACAACATGGACATCAACCTGCAGCCCGATACCCGGAAGGAAACCGAGCGTTTGTTCAAGGCGCTTTCCGCCGGTGGCAAAGTGGAAATGGAACTGCACGAAATGGGCGACTATTTCGGGGCCTGCGTCGACAAGTTCGGCGTGCAGTGGATGTTGCAATGCACGGCGAAGGAATGAATTGGACAGTACGTATCGATCCAAAAAGCCAACCCCGATGAAACTCCAACCCATCACCCCCAACCTTTGGTTCGACGGCAATGCCGAGGAAGCCGCGAACTTCTACGTCTCCATTTTCCCCAACTCCAGGATCGTGCGCAAGACCAAGGTGCCTGCGGCATTGAGCAAGGAGATCGGCGCAAAGCCGGGTTCCGTGCTCATGGTGGAGTTTGAACTGAACGGCCAGCCCTTCCTTGGTCTTAACGGTGGTCCGGCCTTCAAATTCAACGAAGCGGTCTCCTTCATGGTACACTGCAAGGACCAGGAAGAAGTGGACCACTACTGGAAAAAGCTTACCGCCGGTGGTAGTGAGCAGCCTTGCGGTTGGGCAAAGGACAAGTTCGGCCTCAGTTGGCAGATCGACCCTGCGGAATGGATGGAAATGGTGACCAGCAACGACGAGGAGAAAGTGGTGCGCGGGATGAAGGCCATGCTGCAGATGAAGAAAATGGACCTGGCCAAGCTGAAGGCAGCGTACAACGGAACGGACAATTAGACGATCAAATGATCAGACGATCGCGCGGAGCCTGTATTCCAGTTTCTGATCGTCTGATCTTCTGATCGACACATTCAAACCCAACACCATGTCCTTCCAAGCCTACATCGAGAACATCAAAACAAAGACCGGCAAAGGCCCCAAAGACTTCCTGGTACTCGCCAAGAAGAAAGGCTTCATCAAGTCCGACGGACAGTTGGCCGTGAAAGCCACGGAGATCACCAATTGGCTGAAGTCCGAATTCGATCTCGGGCACGGCCACGCCATGGCGATCTACGCCACCTTCAAAGGGAAAATGGAGTGAAACTTGGATCAATCAAACCGTCCGCCAATGGAAATGAAGAGCGCTCAAGAGGAACCGGCCAAGAAGGGACCGACACCTTTTGCCCAAACCTACTTTCATGGCACACGGGTCGATCTGCAGGTCGGGGACCGGATCGAAGTCGGCTTCAAGTCCAACTACGGGCAGAACAAGAATGCGAAGTACATCTTCCTTTCGGCCACGCTGGATGCGGCCATCTGGGGTGCGGAACTGGCCATGGGCGAAGGAAGGGAGCGGATCTATTTGGTGGAACCGACCGGGGAGATCGAGAACGACCCGGACCTGACGGACCAGAAGTTCCCGGGCAACCCGACGATGTCCTACCGGTCACAACACCCGTTCAGGGTGGTGGGTGAGGTAACGGGTTGGCACGGCCATCCTTCCGAGCAAGTGAGAGCCATGAAGGATGGAATTGCAAAGCTCAAGAGCCAAGGCATCGGCTCGTTGAACGACGATCCCGATCAATGATGACACAACGCCGACCTGAGAAGTTCCCTCAACGACCAACTCTGACAACATGAACGTCCAGGAACAGATCAAAGCGTACATCAACGGGCAACCTGAACCCAAGCGCAGTGAGATGCAGGAGTTGCACCGGCGTACACAAGAAGTGCTGCCCGGATGCAGACTATGGTTCCTGGATGGTAAGAACGACAAAGGCCGCACCGTATCCAACCCGAATATCGGATACGGATTTCAGACCCTGGCATATGCTGATGGAATGACAAGGGAATTCTATCAGATCGGTCTGAGCGCGAACACCACCGGTATCTCGGTCTATATCATCGGGATCAAGGACAAGACCTACTTGGCCAGGACCTATGGCAGGCGACTTGGCAAGGCGAGCTTGAGCGGGTATTGCATCAAGTTCAAGACCCTTAAGGACATCCACATCGATGTGCTTGAAGAAGCCATGCGATATGGCACCGAGGCTACGACCACTGACCGATGATCCCTAACACCTTGACACCATGACCACACAAGTCTTCATCAACATGCAGGTGAAGGACCTGAACAAGAGCAAGGCCTTCTTCGAAGCGCTTGGCTACACCTTCAACGCCCAATTCACCAATGACGATGCGGCTTCGCTGGTGATCAGCGATACCATCTACGCGATGCTGCACACGCCCAACAGCATGGCGCGTTTCCTGCCGAAAGGGAAGACGGCCAGCGACGCGACCAGGACCACCGAGGTGTTGATCGCGCTTTCCTTTGAAAGCAAGGATGCGGTGAACGCGATCTTCGACAAGGCCATCGCCGCGGGTGCCACGGAATGTCGCCCGACCGAGGACCACGGCTTCATGTACGGGCGCAGCTTCAACGACCTCGACGGGCATATCTGGGAGGTGTTCTGGATGGATCCGGCCCATGTCCAGTGACCGGGACCCAACCCTCAACACGCACGATGGCAACTGCAACAGATACCGCACAACGCACCTTGGTGATCGAACGCATGTTCGATGCACCGGCAAAACTGGTCTTCAACGCCTGGACTAGGCCCGAGCATCTGGTCCATTGGTTCGGCCCTTCAGGCTTCACCTTGCCCACATGCGAGCAGGACTTTCGCATCGGGGGCAAATACAAGTTCTGCATGCACGCACCCAGCGGCAGGGATCATTGGGTATGGGGAGAATATTTGGAGATCAGCGAGTACGATCGCTTGGTGTTCACGTGGACGCGTTCGGACGACCAGCCGGAACCGTGGGTGGACAACATCGTGACACTCACTTTCGAGGAGATCGATGGAAAGACCAAGATGATCTTGCACCATGCCCTCTTCGACACGCAGACGGAGCGCGACGACCACAACGGCGGCTGGAGCGAATGCTTTGATCGCCTGGCGGATTTCCTGCGGCAATGCTGATCGAAATGAACCGGAAACCCACGAATGCAGCGGATTATATGGAGGCGTTGCCTGCCGACCAGCGCGGTGCCTTGCTCAAGCTGCGGAAACAGATCCGTGCTGCGGCGCCCGGTTGCGAGGAGCACTTCGGATATGGCCTTCCGGGGTTCAAGTTGAATGGGCATCCGCTGGTGTATTTCGGTGCGGGCAAGAAGCACTGTGCCCTGTACGGTGCGGTGCCACCGGGCTTTACAGAGCAATTGAAAAACTTCAAGACCAGCAAAGGTGCCATCCAATTCACGCCGCAAAAGCCGCTGCCCGCCGTGTTAGTGAAAGCGATCGTAAAAGCGAAGGTGGCCGAGAACGAGATGCGCTGGCCGGTGAAGAAAATGAAGCGGGCCGGAAAATGAAGCGATCCAAAAAAACCGGAGATCCATTCGCGGACCGCGAAGTCGTGACGACGCGAACGATCAACGCCAGCCGTGAGCGCGTCTTCACGGCGTGGACCGATCCCGCGATACTTGTCCGCTGGTGGGGGCCGCGAGGCTTCGTCAACACCTTCCAAGCGTTCGAGCTTGAAACGGAAGGGATCTGGGAGTTCACCATGCATGGGCCGGACGGCAAGGACTATCCCAATACCTGCATATTCAAGCGCATCGAGGCCCCTTCGTATCTGGAGTTCGATCACGTGAAGGAGATGCACTTTTACAAGGCCATGGTGACATTCACCGAAGTGCCGAAGGGAACACGGCTCGATTGGACGATGCGCTTCAATACGGCTGAAGAACTCGCTCCGGTGCGTGCGTTCATCCAACCCGCGAATGAAGAGAATTTGGACCGGCTCGAACTCATCCTCAATAACTGAGAACATGAAACGGATCAATATCACATATTGGATCATCACCGCGCTCTTCTCCGCCTTCATGGTCTTTTCCAGCTTCGGCGGGCTAACCCTTGAAAAGCAGGCCGTGGACCTGATGAACGTCCACTTGGGCTATCCGCTCTACTTCATTCAATGGATCTCCGTGGCGAAGATCATCGGTGCCGTCGCCATCCTGTTGCCTTTCGTGCCCGCGCGGCTGAAGGACCTGGCCTACTTCGGATTCTTCATCGACCTGGCCACTGCGGTCTTTTCGTTCATCGCCGTGGGCGATTCACCGTCCAGTTGGTGGCCGATGCTGCTGTTCATCGGCTTCCTCTTTCTGGCCTACTGGCTCCATCGCAAGCATTTGAAGACTATCGTCGGAAACCACCAAAGATCCTGAACATGCTGCTCTACATCCTCCTCGGCCTCGCAGCCCTCCTCGCCATCCTGCTCATCGTCGCCTCCCGGAAACCCGATACCGTACACTATGAGCGCAGCATTGTGATCAATGCGTCACCGGAGAGGATCATTCCGCACATCGAGGATTTCCACAAGTGGTCGGCCTGGTCGCCGTGGGAAAAGCTGGACCCGCAGATGAAGCGGGAATACAGCGGTGCGGCGAGCGGCCCCGGGGCGAAGTATTTCTGGAGCAGCACCGGCAAGGCGGGGGAAGGATCCATGGAGATCATCGAGGCCACGGAGCGTGGGGTCCATATCGACCTGCGATTCGTGAAGCCCTTCAAGAACGTATGCGATACATGGATCCGATTCGAGCCGCAAGGAAGCGGCACACGTGCGACATGGATGATGACCGGCCCGAACCTCTTCATGGGCAAGCTGATGGGGATCTTCATCAACATGGACAAGATGGTCGGGAAGGATTTCGAGACCGGCTTGGCAGGCATGAAGGCGGAGGTGGAGAAAAGCTGAACGCCCGGGCAGCGTGCCGGAGGCATGCGTGATGGAATTTCAGTGGTTGAGCTCCGGGAATTGGATTTCGGTAATAATTTTAGGGCATGGATCCTCACCCCATGACGCAGCAAACCCTTCAGCAAAAGTCCGCGGTGACCACTCCCAAGTCCGATGAACTTCGGATCACACGGGTATTCTCCGCTCCCCGGGAACTGGTCTTCAAGGCTTGGACACGGCCGGAAATGCTGGTGCGCTGGTTCGGCTGTGCAGCTTTCACCACCACGCATGCCGCAGCGGATGTGCGACCCGGCGGCCAATGGCGCGTGGTGATGAATGCGCCGGACGGGGAGGAGTTCCCTGCTTACGGCACTTATTTGGAGGTGCGCTCACCCGATCGCTTGAGCTTTACCCACCAATGGGAAAAGCCCGTGGCCGGGGTGAACCCGCCGGATCATCGCACGGTGGTCACCGTGGAATTCTTTGAGGTGGAAGGGGGGACCCGAATGGAGTTCCGGCAGACCGGATTGGCCACGGAAGCTTCACGCGATTCGCACATCGGCGGATGGAGCGATTCCTTTGAAGCGTTGCATAAGCGTTTTCAAGGGAGCTAGGAGGCTCGTGATTTCGACTGGGGGGTGAGCCTCGATGAAGTCATGCCCTTGAAGGCAGCGTAATACGAAAGCGGTGGCCCGGAATGGACATCGCATTGGAGGATGTCAGTTCGGAAGGCTGAAGAGCCGTTCAGGGGTGGAACGATCACTCCCGGTCTACTCCCTCAAGGGACTTTTGAGTTGTCAACGCTTTCCAGATGAATGGTTTCCTCGCCTTTCGGGAGCATCCAACTGAATTTGGTCCCTGCCCGGTAGCCGATCAAGGCCGAGCCCATTACAGTGAAGACCGAAAGTTTGTTGGCCTTCAGGTCGGCATCCTTCGGCATTACGAGCTGCAGGTTCTCCTTGCGCACGGATGGTGATTTGAAGGTGACCACACTACCCACTCGGACCACGTCCTTGGGGAGGTCTTTTTCCTCGCGGATATCAGCTTGCTTCAATTCCTCCATGAGTTTCTCCAAGCTCTTCTTCGTGGAGAAATCAGGAGCCGTGAATCCAGTGATCCAGTCCACGATCATGTCGCGTTCCTTGGCAGAAACGATCAGTTTCGGATTGGTCATGTCAAATGCGTTTTAGTTCGTTGATGATGGCTTCCAAGCTCTCCTTCGCGTCGCCGAAGAGCACCTTGCAGTTCTGGCGGTCGAATAGCGTGTTCACGGCACCGGAGTATCCCTTGGCCATGCTGCGCTTCATCACGATCACCTGCTTGGCCTTGTGCGCACGGATGATGGGCATGCCATAGATGATGCTGTCCGGGTCGTTTTCCGCCGCAGGGTTCACCACGTCGTTCGCGCCGATCACCAGCACGGTGTCGTAATGTTCCATGGTGTTGTTCACCTCGCTCATTTCCTTCACCGAGGCGTAGGGAATGTTGGCCTCGGCCAGCAGAACGTTCATGTGCCCTGGCATGCGGCCGGCCACCGGATGAATGATGAAGTGAAGGTCCACATCGCTCTGCTTCAACATCTCCTGCAGGGCGAAGCATTCCCGCTGGGCCTGGGCCACCGCCATGCCATAGCCCGGCACCACCGCCACTTGCTTGCTGAAGGCCAGCATGGAAGCGGTCTCCACCGCCGTGATGCTGCGGATGTCCTGTTCGCCTTCGGGCTTTGCGGACCCGGAGCCCGCAAACTTGCCCGCCAATACCCCGGCCAAGGAGCGGTTCATCGCCACGCACATTTGCAGGGTGAGCAACACGCCCGTGGCCCCTACCAGAATGCCGCCGATGATCATGACGGGCTCGCGGAAGAGCAGGCCGGCCATCATCGTGGCCACCCCGGTAAGGGCGTTGAGCAGCGAGATCAATACCGGCATGTCCGCGCCGCCGATGGGTAGGGTGAGGAACACCCCATAGAGCAACGCCACGATGGAAATGGCCAGCAACAGCGTAGGGTAGAAGCCCGCATCGCCGGGCATTACCAAGTAATAGACCGATGCAATAAGGAGGAGTGCGAGGGATATACGGGCCAGCACTTTCTGGACCGGTGCGGGGCGGGGCAATTTCCGCCCGTCCAGCTTCAGGTATGCGACCATGCTGCCGGTGAAGGCGACGCCCCCGAAGAGGTTGGCCAGGATCAGTACGCTGCCCAGGAGCTTGGTGTCCACCGGTGTGCCCATGCCGTACACGGCGTTGAGGCCCAGTACCACGGCACAGGCACCGCCGAGTGCATTGAAAATGCTCACCAATTGCGGCATTTCCGTCATGGCTACGCGATTGCTCCAAATGTTGCCGATGAAGGTGCCCACGGCCAATAACGCCACGAGCAGGAACACATTGGCGAGATGCGACCATCCCGTAGCGATCACCAGTGCCACCAGGGCAACCAGCACACTGGCCGCAGCGAGCATATTGCCCAGTTTGGCCCGGGCAGGGTCGCCCATGAACTTCAGGCCCTGCACCAATCCAATGGTGGCGATCAGGTAGGCGAACACCATGATCAGGGTTTGGAGGGTTTGTTCGTCTTCTTCTTCACCACGAACATGGAGAGCATCCGGTGGGTCACGAAGAAACCTCCGGCCAAGTTGATGGCACCGAGCAACACAGCCAGTGATGCAGCCGCAAGGGTCCAGCCGTGGTCCAACGGCGTGTTCAATAGTTGGGTGATCCCTCCGAAAATGATGATGCCACTGATGGCGTTGGACCCTGACATCAACGGGGTATGAAGGACCGCCGGGATGTTCTTGATCACCTCGAAACCCAGCAGCAGGCTGAGCGCCAGAACGAAGATGCCGTCAATGGGGGTAATGGTATAGCTCAAGTCCATGAAGGATCAATTTGCGGCGCCGTGCAGTGCAAGAACACGCTGATTCACCGATTCGCCGTCCTTCACCACCAATGTGGAACCCAGGATCGGGTCGTCCGCGATCTGTTCCTGATGTTCCAGAAGGTATTCGATAAAGGCGACATAGTTGTTGGACAGCAGGAAAGAGGTGCTGTGCGCACAACTGGATTCGATGGATGTGGGACCGAGGATCGTCACCTCATTGCGCATAACGGTCTTGTTCGGCTCGGTGAGCGCGCAGTTACCGCCCGTGGCTGCGGCGATATCCACGATCACAGCTCCGGGCTTCATGCTCATCACCATTTCCTCGGTGATCAGTAACGGTGCCTTCCTTCCCGGTACCCGGGCGGTGGTGATGATCACATCGGCCTGCGATGCCTCCAAATGGATCCGATCCCGCACCCTTTGCAGGAATTCCTCGGTCTGCTCCGTGGCGTAGCCACCTGCACTGCGGTCATCAACGGAACCTTCCACCTCGATGAAGGTGGCGCCCAGGCTTTCCACTTCCTCCTTGGAGGCGGTCCGCACATCATAGGCCTTCACCACGGCACCCAGCCTGCGCGCGGTGGCAATGGCTTGCAGACCCGCTACCCCGGCACCCATGACCAGGAACTTGGCAGGGCGCAAGGTGCCTCCTGCACTGGTGATCATGGGCACGGTGGCCAATGATCGTTCGGCAGCCAACAGTACCGCCTGATATCCGGAGATCGATCCAACCGAGGAAAGTACGTCCATGGCCTGCGCCAAGGTGCTACGGGGGATCAAGTCCAAACTATGGACGGTGAAGCCGGGATGTTGGTAGTGCGCCACGTTCTGCGGTTCCCAGAGGAAGTTGAAGATGCCGATGAAGGTCTTCTCCCCGCTGAGCGGCCCATCGGTGTGGTGATGGCCATAGCTCAAAATGATGTCCGAACCGGCCATCAGTTCCTGCTTGCCGTCAACGAGCCGGGCACCTGCCGCCTCATACGCCTCATTGGTAAAGCCTGCGGCGCGTCCGGCATCCCGTTGCACAAGGATAACGGCCTTGTCCTTCAGGCGTTCAACACCTGAAGGAGCAAGGACCGTCAATCGCCGGTCGGCAGTTTCCTTCAGTACCCCGATCCGTACCATGCTCAAGGGAAGATGCCGCGCTCCATATAGGTGTTCTCCAAGCGGCGCAAGGCAACAATATAGGCGCTCGTACGCCAGTCCACATTGAACTCGCCCGAAGTGGCGACCACTTGTGCAAAGGCGGTATCGATCTTGTCGTGGATCATCTCCAGCACCTCTTCGATCTTCCAGATCTCGCTGCGCTTGTTCTGCAACCACTCGTAGTAGCTCCCGATCACGCCGCCTGAGTTGCACAGGATGTCGGGTATGATGTCCACCCGATTGTTCCGAAGGATCAATTCCCCAGCGGTGTTGGTAGGGCCGTTGGCGCCTTCGGCCACCACTTTGGCCTTGATGTTCCCGGCGTTTTCCCCTGTGATCTGGTTGCCCAATGCGGCGGGCACCACAATGTCGCACTCCAATCCGAAGAATTCGCTAGGCTCGATCTCCTTGGCCCCGGTGAAGCCCTTGATGTTGCGGCCGTTGGCATCGCTGTGCTTGAGCAGTGCTTCCGGGTCGATACCGTTCGGGTCGTGGATGGTGGCCGTAGCGTCCTGTACGCCGATCAGTGTAGCCCCTTCCTTCAGGAGGAAGTGCGAGGTCCAGTAGCCCACGTTGCCGAAGCCTTGCACGATAAAGCGCATGCCCTTCAGCGGTTGCTTGCTACGTACCGACCAGGATTTCAAGTTGGCTACCACGCCAAAGCCCGTGGCACGATCACGACCCGCCAGACCGCCAGCGCCCATGGGCTTACCGGTGACCACGTGCAGGTTGGCGAAACGGGTGGCAGGGGATTTCGTTGAGGAGAACGTATCGGCGATCCACGCCATGATCTGCGCGTTCGTGTTCACGTCCGGCGCCGGGATGTCCAGGTCCGGTCCGATGTTGTCGCCCAAGGCATAGGTGAAGCGACGCGTGATGCGCTCGAGCTCGCCCTTGGAATATTCCTTGGGATTGAGCTGAATGCCACCCTTGGCACCGCCATAGGGCAGGCCGGCCAATGAGCTCTTCCAGGTCATCCAGATCGCCAAGGCGCGTGCGGCATCGATATCCACCGTTTCGTGGTAGCGAAGGCCGCCCTTGTAGGGCCCGAGCGCATTGTTATGCTGTACGCGGTAGCCCGTGAAAACCTCGATCTTGCCATTGTCAAGACGCACCGGGAAGTGGACCACGATCTCGGTGTTGGTCTTGGCCAGGATCTTTCGGACACCCGGGTCCAGGTTCATGATGTCCGCAGCACGGGCGAACTGGTCCATGACCACTTCATACATGCCCTCCTTGCGCTCTGGTTTTTCAACGGTTTGGGTTGTCATTGTGAGGTTTTGTCGGTAATGATGATCGCTATGCTCCGGGGAGCGTTTACGGTTAAAGGACCAGTAGGTGGTTCTTTCGATCTCCTACTCGTCCGGTTGGATCTGTTGGCTCAGGTGGTTGGCGGCGTTGGTACGCTCCGGCCCGGGATCAAGTTCCACAGCAACGGTCCGGTCCATGTGTCCGGTCCTGTTGTTCGGGGTTGGTGTTCCGTGTTCGTCATCGCGTGGATCTGATACTTCCCACCCGCTTCGGGGCCAAATGTACGCTTCCCTTTCATCCGGCAGCCGAACTGGAAACATACATGCTTGCATACCTGAGCAGTACGCGGCTCCACCGGGCGGGGTGAAATTGCCCCTGTTTGCGCTGTGCTTTTCCCATCGACCCTCTCCGGGGTCATGTTCCTCCGGTCTCCGAACCTCCTGCGAATTCCCGGTTCCCGCAGTTCGGGCTCACGAAGGCATGGGATCTGTACGTTCATGCTGTCCCGGCCAGTCCTGAAATGCCCATGACGAAAAATACCGCAAACCGCATCCTGGTTCCCACCGACTTTACCAGCGTGGTGGATTATGCCATGGACCATGCAATGAAACTGGCCAATACCATGGGTGCTGAAGTTCACTTGTTGCACTTGGTTCCCGATATGGATGAACAGGAAGTAATGCAGCGCAGGCTGGCCACCGAACAGGAGCGGGGCAGGGCGATCAAGGCCACGGTGCCATTGAAGACCATGCTGAGGAAGGGAAAGGTGTATGAAGGCATCGGAGATGCTGCAAAGGAGATCGGGGCCGAGCTGATCATCATGGGTACCCACGGCATGCGCGGCATGCAGTTCATTACCGGAAGTCGTGCGCTGCGCGTTATCGGGAACAGCGATGTCCCGTTCATAGTGGTGCAGGAACGTGGATTGAAAGCGGATGGCTATCGGGACATAGTCGTACCCATGGACCTGCAGCTCGAAACACGGCAGAAACTGGGCTTGGTAGCGGGTATGGCCGCATACTTCAAGGGTAAGGCGCATGTGATCGTCCCGAAGGAAACCGATGAGTTTCTCCATCACCAGCTTCAGGACAACATCTCCTTCGCGGAGAAGTTCTTCGGTGAGCGCGGAATCGCCATGGAGGCTACCGTGGCTGATACGGGGAGCGGCGGTTTTGTGAAGGCGGTGCTGGACCATTCCAAGAAGGTCGATGCCGACCTTATCGCAGTGATGAACATGACAGGGGCCAATATCTTCGGAACGTTGGGTGTTCCCTACGAGGAGGAGATCCTCACCAACGAGGCCATGATCCCCGTGATGCTGCTGAACCCGACCAACAATACCTCTGGTGTTTCGGGGTGGACATTTCAATGAGCATATTCAAAAAGCGATCTGATCATGGATAATCGGAATAAGAGCACACCGAAGACGGTGAACACGGATCACCACGAGATCAAACCGGCATGCCCGGACGTTCCCTTGCACGGCATACCTGATTTCCACGTCGTGGAGGAGGAAGGAGACCATGTGCGCATGGCCAGTATGCAAATGGACGCGAACGTAAAGGGTCGCGTGAACACCGGCACCGGGGAGCAGCCCTCCAATTCAGGCGGCTCGCGTTTCGCCACGGATTGCACCAGCGAATAGGCAAAGGCCGGGAACAGGGGCAATTCAACTTGCTCCGCTCCCGGCCTTTGCCGTGCTTTTCCTTTACCGGATCAGTTCGCGGTGCCCTTCAGGTCCACCGTCAGAACGATATCATTCGATAGGACCATGTCCTGCATGGGCGACTTCCAACTCACACCGTAGGTCTGCCGGTTGAACGTCAGTTCACCGGTTGCGCGGATGGTGCTTCCTTCCGTGGTCAGGGTGATGTTCTTTACCTGCTCCTCGTTGGTGTGTCCGCGGACCGTGAGGTTGCCGGTTGCGGTATTGCCGTCCACCTTGGTGATGACGAAATGTGCCGTGGGGAAACTGTCCGCCGCGAAGAAATCGGCCGACATCAGGTGGGCCGTAAGATCGGCACGGGTGCCTTTAGGTGAACCGTCCTTGGCGTAATTGGTGTCGGTCATCAAGTAGCTCTGCATGTCAACCGTGAAGGATCCGCCGGAGAGGACACCACCGGTGGTGCTCACTTCACCCTCGCGGAAATGAAGCGTACCCGTATGGCTCTTCACGGCAACCATGGTTCCTTTCCAGTCCACGGCGCTGGTGGCCGTATCCACGGAATAGGTGATCTGTTCCGTTCCGGTGGGCGTGGGCGTCGTATCGGTAGCCGGGGCTTCCGTGGTTCCGCATGCGGCAAGAACGACTGTGGCAAGGGTGGCACTGAAGAGCACCTTTCTGTTCAACTTCATCATGTTTGGGTTGGAAATGGGCGGCAAAGATAGTCAACTATTTTACATGGAAAATTATGGCCGCTCCAACCTTTCCCGGGGGTCAAAAGAACTTTCCCTTGTCCCGGGCCATGCGCCGGAGCAGGGGGGAAGGACGATAGCGATCCTCGCCATGCTCGGCCTGAAGTCCCTCCAGCACGCGCAACCAGTGGTCGGCACCTTTCTCATCCGCCCACGCCAACAGGCCCTTCGGGTAATTCACACCCTTGATCACGGCCAGGTCCAGATCGCTCTTGGAAGCCACTTGCAGGAAGAGGGCGTCCACGGCCTCATTGATCAGCATGGCGAGCACGCGCTCGGTGATGGCCTCCGCAACGCCCGGACCGAGGATGGGGTCGGGAGCTGCCGAACTTCCGGTATGGTCGTAGTAGCCTATCCCGGTCTTGCGTCCCAGTTGCCCGCTTTCCACTTGGCGTTGCTGGGTGAGGCTTGGCTTATAGCGCGGGTCGTAATAAAAGGCCTCCCATACGCTGCGGGTGACGGCGAAATTGATGTCGTTGCCGATCAGGTCCATCAGCTCGAAGGGACCCATCCGGAATCCCCCCACGCTCTTCAAGGCATGATCAATACTGGCCATGTCGGCGATGCCTTCCTCATGGATCCGGATGCTCTCCCCGTAGAACGGACGGGCTACCCGGTTGACGATGAAGCCAGGCGTGTCCTTGCATACAACGGGTGTTTTGCCCCAGCCCCGCACCAGCTTGCCGCAGCGTTCGGGAAGTTCCGGTTCAGTGAGCAGGCCCGGCACCACTTCCACCAGGGGCATAATGGGGGCCGGGTTGAAGAAATGCAGGCCGATGACACGTTCCGGTCTTTGGCACGCCGCAGCTATGGCGGTGATGGCAAGGGAGGATGTGTTGCTCGCGAGAATGGCATCAGGGGCCAACAATTCCTCCAACTGGCTAAACAGCTTCTTCTTGATGCCCAGGTCTTCCACAATGGCTTCGATCGTCAAGCCGCAGCCGGAAAGGTCCCCTAGTGTGGCTGCAGGGCGGATACGGCCCAGCAGTGCATCCGCGTCCGAACGGATGAACTTCCCTTTGGCCACCAGTTTCTCCATGGTGCCAGCCAGTCCTTTCAGCGCGGCTGCAACGGCATCGGGGCGCGTGTCGAACAACAGCACCGGATGCCCCGCCTGCGCAGCCACCTGCGCGATCCCCGCACCCATGGTCCCGGCACCGATCACGCCCACACGTATGCGATCTTCCATGCGCCAAAGATGGCGGACAGGCGGTGAACCTGACGCAGTGTACGCGTTCGGATGAGCGAACCGGGCTAGTGCCCGATGAAGGTGGCCTTCCGCTTTTCGAGGAATGCCGCCACACCTTCCTTGCTGTCCTTGCTGCGACCCGCGATGGCCTGCAGTTCCGCTTCCACCAGCAGATGTTGCTCCAGGTTGCTGCCTTGGGAGCGGTTCAATGCATACTTGGTAAGCGCAATGGCCAAGGTGGGCATGGTGGCGAGCTTTTTGGCCACGGTCATCACCTCGTCCTCCAGTTCCGCATCCGGCACGGCCTTCCAGATCATCCCCATCCCGGCAGCCTTGGCGGCGGATAGCTTTTCCGCGAGGATCATCTGCCCGAAGGCTTGCTGCATGCCCACCAGACGCGGAAGTGTAAAGGTGCCGCCACTATCGGGGATCAGGCCGATGTGGATGAAGCTCTGCACGAATACGGCACTTTCCGCAGCGAATGTCAGGTCGCAGGCGTAGGCGAGGTTCGCACCCGCTCCGGCGGCCACACCGTTCACACTGGCCAATACAGGCTTGGGCATTTGGCGCAGGATACGGATGATCGCATTGTACTGCCGTTCCACCACGTCCTCAATGCGGACCCCCGGCGCAGTGGCCTCGGCGAGGTCCTGCCCGGCGCAGAAGGCACGCCCCTTCCCAGTGATCACTATTGCGCGAACGGCCGCGTCCGCTTGGGCTGCCTTGAGCGCATGCAACGTTTCTTCCGACATCCGAGCGGTGAAGCTGTTCAACTTTTCCGACCGGTTCAGCGTGATGGTGGCCACACCTTCAGCGGAGGTGTAAAGGATCTGTTCGTAGTTCATGCGTTGTGAATAGGGGTCGATCGGGATGGAACTGGATCGGCGCTTACCAGATGAATCGCTGCACGGCGCGACCTTCGGGTGAGACCACGTCGGCAATGTAGATCCCCTTCGCACCGCTGAACGGGATCGTGCTGTGCCCTTGGGCAATAGGTGTTACCAGTACGATGCGCCCCGACAGGTCGCGCACCGTGAGCTCTCCCGGGGAGGAGTGGCCGCGATCCACCAAAAGGCCGGAGCCTTCGGTCCGGATGGACACCGTGGGTGCGTCGTGGTCCGGAACAGCAAGGATGGTTCCCCAGATGGCGTGTACCCATTCAGGTCGGTCGATATAGGGGTTCCTGTTGTGCTGCAACGCGAAGACCGCATTGTTCCGGTTGATCTCCTTCGTGCTCACCGTGTCCAGGTCGTTCCATTCCACCATTGCGGCCATGGCCCATTGCGACAGGTCTCCGCCTGCAAGCATAGGCGAGCTCCATCCGGTCATCTCGCCGTAGTAGCGCGTCATCATGTAAAAGTAGCTCCGCGCGAAGTCGCCCTTGTAGGCATCGATGGGCTCGAACACGGTTCCATTGTATCCCTGGTCCACGCACAAGCCGGTCTTGGAGCCGTTCTCACTGGTCCAATCGGCGCTGCCCACGTTTCCATAAGGGTAATTGTCCCGCTTGTTGTTCACCCAGCCGTCGGTCGGGTAAAGGTGGAAGAGGTCCGTGTACATGGGGCTGTCCCCATTGAACCAGCTTTGGGGGAAGCTGTGCTCCCGGTTGTAACAATCGCCCTCCTCGTTGTAGTTGCCGCATTGATCCGAGTTGAAGGTGTACACGTACGGCGGCGCTTCCCCCGGTGTGTCGCTGTACATGTCCCACACCTTGTTCCCCGGCTTGGCATCGGTGGTCTGGAAGGCATTCCAGAGCGCATTGTAGGAGAGTGCGTTATGGTTGTCGATGATGTTATGGAGTGCGATGCGCAAGGGCTGGCCGGTCAATCCTTCAGCACTGTTGTAGTAACCCGCTGGCGGTTGGGCTGCGACCGGTTCCGCACCCATCGCCGCGAGACACAGCGCCAAGGCAACGCCTCCATGCATGACGTGGTGCTTCATCGGGTGATCACGGTTTCGCCGTTCCGTTGCCAAGCGCTGAAACCACCTGCGAGGTCATGCACGTCCGTGAAGCCGGCCTTCATCATCGCTTCCATGGCTTGGCCACTGCGACCACCGACCTCACAATAGAGCAGTACCGGCAAGCTCTTATCGATACCGGAAACATCCTTGAGCAGGGTGCCGGCGTTCCAGTCAATGTTCGCGGCTCCTTCGATGTGCCCTGCGTTGAACTCCTCCGGAGTGCGCACGTCCAAAAGAAGAGCATCATTCCTTTCCACCGCAGCCTTGAATGCCTTCACATCGAGACTTGTGCCGTTGGCTTGAGCATGGGTGGCCAGCGCGAAGGGGATCAACAGCAAGAAGATCAGTATCCGTTTCATGGGTACAAAGGTCGTCATTCAGCTTGCTTTCGGTGGTGCTTTCCGGCGATCGTTCCCGGGACGGAGGGTGTGCTTCGGTGATCGGCATTGGTGTATCTTTGTTCAGTGCGATGGCTAGTCCTTTGCAAGCGGAAGCAAACCAACCTGAAAACCCCATGCCCATGAAGACCTTTGTCCGGAGCGCCATTCTGTTGGGCGCACTACTGTGCTCCACGGCCACCTTCGCCCAAGTACAGGTCGCCAGTGCCACCAAGGAGAAAACCCCGACCCCCGAGGAATTCGAGGCGAACGTGAAGACCATGGTGCTGAGCGCCGATTACATGATCCAGGAACTTGGGGTCAGCGAGGAACAGGGCGAAAAGCTCAAGAGCATCGAGGCGGATATCAACCAGCAGTTGGGCACCGTATCCAAGCTCGATCCTGAGGTGCGCGATCCAAAGGAGGCGGAGATCTACGCACAGCGGGCCAAAATGGTGGAGAGCGTGCTCACGCCCGAGCAAATGAAAAAGATGGATGAGGTGAAGAGGGCGCTGCTCCGGGAAAGCTACGGCATGAAGGATGCCCCACCGGCCGGGACGAAATAGGGCCTGGTCGCCCACACGAACAGGAAAGCCCCGCGTGGGGCTTTCTGCATGATGGGAGAGGTACTGCGCCGATCAGGGATTCCCCAGATCGTCGAAATCGATATCGCTGAATCCGCTCGGAGGGGGGGCGTGACTGTCCGGGTCTGCCGGGTTGTCCTTTGCGGAGGGCCGTTCGCCGGATGAGCGGATCCGGTCAAGCTCCCCCAGGGTGTGGTGCAGGCCGTCCACGAACTTGTCGAAGTCCTCCTTGTACAGAAAGATCTTGTGCTTCTCATAGCTCACGCCGCCATCCTCATGCGATCGCTTCTTACTCTCCGTGATGGTGAGGAACAGATCGTTCCCCCGCGTGCTCCTGATGTCAAAAAAGTACGTGCGCTTTCCCGCGCGGACCACCTTCGAGTACACATCTTCCCGCTCGTCCTGCATCGTATTTTCCGGCTTGGTCCTTCAAATATAGGTTGGCCCGATGAACCTCGGCCGGATGCCGCAAGTGAAAGCGGGAAATGGTCCCCGTGCTGGATTTCAGTTCTCGTCGGCCTCCTCCAGCAATTGCTCCTCGTACAATTGGGCGTAGGTCCCTCCTTGCTGGATCAACTGCTGGTGCCGGCCTTCCTCGATGATGCGCCCATGCTCGAGCACCAGGATATGGTCCGCCGCCTGCACGGCACTGATCCGGTGGCTGATGATCACCGTGGTCCGGCCCTTCATCACCCGCCTCAGCCCGGAGAGGATGGCCTCTTCCGTGGCGGTGTCCACGGCGCTGAGCGGATCGTCAAAGATGAGAATGCGAGGCCTGCGCACCACCGCACGGGCGATGCTTACCCGTTGCTTCTGGCCGCCGCTGAGGGTTACGCCCCGCTCGCCCAGCAGCGTGCGATATCCCTTGGGGAAGTGCCGGATGTCCTGGTGTACCCGTGCGATCCGGGCGGCCTCCTCAACGCGTTCCTGCACGTCCGGCGCGGGGTCCAGGCTGAAGGCAATGTTGTTGGCAATGCTGTCGCTGAACAGGAACACATCCTGCGGCACAACGCCCAAACGGTCGCGCAACTTTTCAATGGCCACCTCCGGAAGAGGCACCCCGTCCAGCAACACCGTGCCGGAGGTGGGGTCGTAGAGCCTGCCGATCAGGTCCACGATAGTGCTTTTGCCACTGCCGGTATGCCCCACGATCGCCAAGGTGCCGCCTTCGGGGATGTTGAAGCTCACGTTCTTCAGCGCCTCGATCCCGGTCTCGGGGTAGGTGAAGCTCACATTCTTGAAGGTGATGGCACCCTTCACTTCCGGAAGTCGGTCGTGTTGCGAGGTGATCGATGGCCTGGTGTCCAGGAATTCGTTGATCCGTTCCATGCTCACGGCCGCCTGTTGCACTTGGGAGGTGATCAATCCCAAGCTGGCAAAGGGCCAGGTGAGCTTGGTGACATAGAGGGTGAACTCGGCCAAGTTGCCCACGGTAACGCCGGTATCGCCCTGGATCAGCAGGATACCCCCCACGAAGATCACCAACGCGGTGCTGAGGCCCACCAGCAACATGATGGCCGGCATGAAGAGTGAGTCCACCTTGGCTTGGGCCAGGCTTGTGCGCCGATAGTCCCTCGCGGCCCGGCGGAACCGCTCCACCACCTGGTCTTCCTTCGCATAGGCCTTGATCACGCGGATCCCGCTGAACGACTCTTGGGCCATGGAACTGAGGCGGCTCTGTTGGCGTTGGGTGGCCATGCTCCGCTGATTGATCGTTTCGCTGACCATGTAAATGGCAACGCTCAACAGCGGCAGTGGTGCAAGCGACCAGAGCGTGAGCTCCACGTTCACGTCAAGCATCACCCACACGATCATTACCGTGAGCACCACCAGGTTGATGATGTACATCACTGCGGGGCCGATGAACTGCCGCACCTTGCTCACATCCTCGCTGATCCGGTTCATCAGGTCGCCGGTGCTGTTGCGCTTGTAGAAGGCGCGGTCCAGCTGCTGGTAGTGCGCGTAGATCGTGTTCTTCAGGTCGAACTCCATCAAGCGGCTCACCACGATGATGGTTTGCCGGGTGAGAAAGAGGAAGAAGCCACTGAGCAACGTAAAAACGATGAAGAGGCCCGCATAGAACACGGCGAACCACATCACCTTTTCATGCAGGGAGGCATCATCCATTGGCCCGTCCAGCTTCTCCTGTAGGTCAATGCCCGTCCACGAGGTCCAGGTGAGCAGCTGTTGCGAGACCTCCATGCGCCGTTGTTCCACGGGCAAGGCTTGCTGGGCGATCCCTTCGCCGATGAGGTTGAACGCCTCGCGCACCACTTGTGGGGTGAACACCGCGAACAGGCCGGTAAGGATGATGAACACCATCCCCATGACCATGCGACCCCAATAGCGGCCGAAATAAGGAAGGATCGAAAGGAGGGAGCGCATGAGCGGGGCTTGCTACCTTTGCACGCCTTGGAAAAGGACGGCGCGGCAGTGTCCCCGCAAAAGTAGACCGGCGAAGGCCCGTCGTGAAGTAATGACCCCAAAGCCCCAACCCAACCAGGACTGCTGTCGCGTGCAAGCGGCGGTGGCCCATGCGGAGGAGCCTGCGCAAGCTGGATGGCCTCCACTTAAGTGATCGATCGCATGGACTTGGTAACAGAACAACCCGCGGCCACCAGTGCGGTGATCGACCGGATGAAGGAGCATGACCACGAGGAGGTCCTGTTCTGCAATGACAGCACCACCGGCTTGCGGGCCATCATCGCCCTGCACGACACCACGTTGGGCCCCGCCCTGGGGGGCACCCGCATGTGGCCGTATGCCAGTGAGGCGGATGCCTTGGAGGATGTGCTACGGTTGAGCCGTGGCATGACCTACAAAAGCGCATTGGCCGGCCTGGACCTCGGTGGAGGCAAGGCGGTGATCATCGGCGATCCCCGCACGGACAAGACCGAGGCCATGTTCCGCCGCTTCGGCCGCTTCGTGGAAAGCCTGAACGGGCGGTACATCACTGCGGAGGATGTGGGCATGAGCCTTACCGAAATGGTGAACATCCGAAAGGAGACCCGCAACGTGGTCGGCCTGCCCGTCACCATGGGCGGCAGTGGTGACCCTTCGCCCGTTACGGCGTACGGTGTTTTTTGCGGATTGAAAGCGGCTGCCAAGACCGCGTACGGAACGGATGACCTCCGGAACCGCAAGGTGGCCGTGCAAGGGGGCGGCAACGTGGGCCGCAACCTGGTGGGGCATTTGCTCAAGGAAGGAGCCACCGTGTACATCACGGACATTCACGACGACAAGCTGGCCGCCATCAAGGCGGAACACCCTGCCGTAAAACTGGTGAAGCCTGATGAGGTGATCGGGCTCGACGTGGACATCTATTCTCCTTGTGCCCTGGGCGCCACGGTGAACGACGATACCCTGCCCTTGCTGAAGTGCAGCGTGATCGCGGGTGCTGCCAACAACCAGCTGGCCGACGAGGACAAGCACGGCCGCGCACTGATGGAGAAGGGCATCCTCTATGCGCCGGATTTCCTGATCAACGCCGGTGGCATCATCAATTGCTCCTGGGAACGTCGAGGCTACAATTCCAAGGCCGCCTATGCCCAGACGGAGGAGATCTACCGTACCGCCCTGGCCATCTTCAAGCGGAGCCGGGAAGAGAACATACCCACCTTTCTGGCGGCCAACCAGGCCGCTGAACAACGCGTCCGCAGCGTTCGCCAGGCCGGCCTTGGCTTCTGACCAGCACCCCCTCCATGCTCAACCGCCGATTCCTCCGCATCAAGGTCTACCAAGCGCTTTACGCTCACGAGCAAAGTGCGGGGGGAAGTGCGGCCAAGAATGAAAAGGAACTCCTGCTGGGCGTGCAGCGCACCTACGACCTCTTCATCCATCTGCTCCAGCTCGTCGGAGAGATGCGGCGCTTGGCCGAGAACCGCATTGAGGACCGCAAGGTCAAGCGCATGCCCACCGGGGATGATCTGGCACCCAGCAGGCGGTTCGTGAACAACCCCATCCTCGTGAAGCTCAGTGAGAGCAAGCAGCTGTTGGAGGAAAGCGATCGCCGCAAATTGGGATGGGTCGGGGAGAAGGACCTGTTGAACCAGCTCTACAAGCGGGTCCAGGCCAGCGACGAGTACATCGCATACATGTCCGCGCCGGAGACTTCCCCGGCGATGGACCGCGCCGTGCTGGTGGACCTTTTCGTGGAGCACATCGCCCAGTACGAGGGCCTGCATGAGCATGTGGAGGCCAAGTCCATCCATTGGTTGGAGGACCTTGATCTGGCCTGCGCCATGGTGAAGCGGACCCTGGAAACCATCGATCTGCGGAACCCCGACATGGCCCTCGCGGAAGTGGAAGCGGACACGGTGGAGGAACGCGAGTTCATCGTCACGCTTTATCGGGACACCATCAGTCACCAGGAGAAGGACGAGCTGTTGATCGCGGAGCGTGCAAAGAACTGGGAGGCCGATCGGATCGCCCTCAGCGATATGCTGCTGATGCGCATGGCCCTCACCGAGGCGCGCAGCTTCGACCTGATCCCGGTGAAGGTGACCCTGAACGAGTACATCGAGATCGCCAAGGCGTACAGCACGCCCAAGAGCAAGAACTTCATCAATGGCATCCTCGACAAGCTTTTTGCCGAAATGAAGGAGGATGGCACCATTCACAAAGTGGGCCGCGGGCTGCTGGAAAGTTGAACACATGGAACAAGCTATGCAGCGGGTTTTCCCCAACGTCATGAAGCGCAGAGCACAAGTGCTCGCGCTCCTCGCGCTCACCACCTTGCTCATCACCTCCTGTCGTCTCACGGACCACAGCGAGAATGAACCGGGGGCGATCACCCCGAATGATCTGCAGATCCCTACCTCCGGCTTCAAGGAGACGGATCTTTCACGGATGCCGGTGATCGAGTTCGATAGTACCGGCATGAACATGGGCCGCATCCCCGAGGGCATGCAGGTGCAAAAGGTCTATGGGTTCGTGAACAGCGGAAAGACCGACCTCGTCATCACCGACGTGCGCGGCTCCTGCGGATGTACCGTGGCCAAGAACTGGCCGCGCATGCCGGTCGCCCCCGGTGAGCGAAGTGCCATCAGCGTGACCTTCAGCAGCGAGGGCAGGCCCGGCATGCAGCACAAGACCATCACCGTGGTGGCCAATACCACACCCCCCACCACCGTCCTCACGCTAACCGGGGAAGTGGTGCCCCCCGAGATCAACTGACACAGTAAACCAATTCCGCTGGTAGCGGAGAAAATTCCACAGGATCCAACAATGAACAACCTTTCCATTCTCCTTCAGGTCGACGGTCAAGGCTCCGGCATGTCCACCATCATCATGATGGTCCTGCTGTTCGTGGTCTTCTATTTTTTCATGATCCGGCCCCAGCAAAAGAAGGCCAAGGATGCCCGCAAGTTCCGCGAGAACCTGCAGAAGGGCGCCAAGGTGGTCACCATCGGCGGCATCCACGGCAAAGTGGTGGAAGTGAACGAGAAGACCGTGCTGATGGAGGTTTCCGACGGCGTGAAGATGCGCTTCGAGAAGAGCGCGGTGGCCATGGACAATTCCATGCAGCTCACCGAGGAGACGGCCAAGAGCGCATGATCCGCTCCCGCTGATCACCATGTTGAAGGTCGGCATCACCGGTGGCATCGGCAGCGGGAAGAGCACGGTGTGCCGCATGTTCGGCGTGCTGGGCATTCCGGTGTTCAGTTCCGATGATGAGGGCAAGCGCCTCCTTGCGGATGATCCGGATGTGCGCAGCGCCCTGATCCGGGTGTTCGGTGAAACGGTCTTTGTGGATGGTGTGCTCGACCGAAGGGCCTTGGGCGCGTTGGTGTTCAATGATCGCGAAGCATTGGACCGATTGAACGCGATCGTGCATCCCGCCGTGCGCAGGGCATTCGCCCATTGGGCCGAGCAGCAGGATGCGCCCTACGTGATCAACGAGGCGGCCATCCTCGTGGAGACCGGAGCCAACAAGCAGCTCGACCATTTGGTCGTGGTGGCCGCACCCGAACAGCAACGCATCGCCTGGGTGATGCGACGCGATGGTGTAACGGAGGAGCAGGTGCGGGCACGCATGCGCAATCAAACCGACGACGCGGCACGGAGAGCGGTGGCGGATTCCGTCGTTGTGAACGACGGGAAAGCCATGGTGATCCCGCAGGTACTGGCCGTACATCAACTATTGCTCCGCAAGGCAAGGTCTTGATGGAACAGCGCTCACTTCCATTGAGCCTGGTGACGCTCGTCTTCGGCGCATTGAGCATACCCCTGGCCTTTGCACGTCAACTCTGCGTGCCGGCATTGATCATGGGTGTGCTGGCGATGATCTTTCACCTTTTGGGCCGCAGGATGCAACGCCGCAAGAAGTACACGGCCGGCAGCATCAACCGCTCCAAGTGGGGATTCCGGCTGGCCCTGCTGGGCAGCTTGTCCGCCTTAGCCATGTGGGTGCTTTGGGCTACGGGGGTATTGTTGTAGATCGAACGCGTGGTGCAATTGCATGCCAGTAAAAAGCCCCGGATCCCCCGGGGCTTTTTCAATGCGTTCAATACTGCGCTCAGTGGATGCTCAACTTCTTCTCCAAGTCCTCCAAGTAACCGCGGAACTGCTTGTCCGTCTCCTGCAGGTTGTTCACGGTGCGGCAAGCGTGGAGCACGGTGGCGTGGTCCTTCCCGCCGCAGTGCGCACCGATGTTGGCGAGTGAGCTCTTGGTCATCTTCTTGGCGAAGTACATCGCGATCTGGCGCGCTTGCACCACTTCGCGCTTCCGGGTCTTGCTCTTCAGCAGTTCGATCGGCAGGTCGAAGTAGTCGCACACCACTTTTTGGATGTAATCGATCGACACCTCGCGCGCCGTGTTCTTCACGAACTTGTCGATCATCTGCTTGGCGAGCTCCAGGTTCACCGCCTTCTTGTTGAGGGAGCTCTGCGCGATGAGGCTGATCATGGCACCTTCCAGTTCGCGGATGTTCGTGGTGATGCTGTAGGCCAAATACTCCACCACGTCCTTGGGCAGGTCGATGCCCTCGGCGTACATCTTCTTCTGCAGGATGGCGATGCGCGTTTCCAGTCCCGGTGTCTGCAGGTCGGCGCTGAGGCCCCACTTGAAACGGGACAGCAGGCGTTGCTCCATACCGCTCATTTCCACCGGGGCCTTGTCGCTGGAGATCACCAGTTGCTTGCCGCTCTGGTGCAGATGATTGAAGATGTGGAAGAAGACATCCTGTGTCTTCTCCTTGCCCGCAAGGAACTGCACATCGTCAATGATCAGCACGTCCATCATTTGATAGAACTGCTGGAAGTCGCCCATGGTGTTGTTCTTCACCGCTTCGATGAACTGCTGGGTGAACTTCTCGGCGGGCACATAGAGGATCGTCTTCTCCGGATGGTTGCGCTTGATCTCGATACCGATGGCGTGGGTGAGGTGTGTCTTACCAAGACCCACGCCGCCGTAGATCAACAGCGGGTTGAAGGCGGTGCCTCCGGGCTTTTGCGCCACGGCAAACCCGGCGCTGCGGGCCAGGCGGTTGCAGTCTCCCTCGATGAAGTTCTCGAAAGAGTAGTTGGCGTTCAGGTGGCTTTCGATCTTGATCTTGCGAAGGCCGGGAATGATGAACGGGTTCTTGATCGGGCTGTTCGCCACATCGATGGGGAGGCTCACCGCAGGGTTCTTCACCTCGCGGGCATTGCTGGTGGGCACACGCACGGTGTAGGGGTTGGAGCTCTTGTAGTTGTTCTCCATAATGATGGAGTACTCCAAGCGGCCCTCGGTGCCTATCTCCTTGCGGATGATCTTTTTCAACAAGCCGATGTAGTGCTCTTCGAGCCACTCATAAAAGAACTGTGAGGGTACCTGGATGGTCAGAACGCTATCGGCGATCTTCACGGACCTGATCGGTTCGAACCAGGTCTTGAAACTTTGTTGGCTGACGTTGTCCTTGATCACATCGAGGCACCGTTCCCAGATCTTCTCATGGTCTTTCTTCATTTCAGGGGACGGTGGATTGGATCAGGTGGGAGGGGATCTTGCTGCATCGTATGACGCTGAGGATGTCTGGTGAAGGGTGGCAAATATGAGCAGTGGGAAGTGAAAAAAAAAGTCCTTCGGGACTTGCGCCGATCGAAATAATTGCGATGGGTGCCCGGATTGTGCCTGTGTGCGCATCCCGCGCCCAGTAAGGGTTTCCGAAGGTCGGTGTAATTTGGGCGGCACGCCGTAACGCACGCCTGCCTAGGCCGAATGCCGAATGTTCAACGCCTTTTTTTCTCCCCCGGAAAAGGCTCCTTTCGGAAGGCGTTGATCGGTACATTTTTTCGGGGGGCATGGCGGTGAAGTTAGTGCTTGCGAACGATGATGTCGAGACATTTGATAAAACCGCCCATCGCTATATTCCCCCCATGTACAGCCACCAGACCACCTTGCGCGTACGCTATGCCGAAACCGACAGGATGGGTTATGTCTACTACGGAACATACGCCCAGTACTTCGAGGTGGGCCGCGTGGAAGCCTTGCGCAGCCTGGGAATGTCCTACCGCAGGATGGAGGAGGAGGGGCTGATGTTGCCCGTGCATGATCTGTCCGTGCGCTTTCACAAGCCCGCTTTCTATGATGACCTGCTCACCGTCCGCACTACCATCGGGACCATGCCATCGGTGCGCATCCGGTTCGATTATGAGGTGCGGAACGAGGAGGGGGTGCTGCTCACGGAGGCCGCCACCACATTGGTCTTCATCGATAGGGCCACCAACAGGCCGTGCCGCGCACCGGCAGAACTACTGGAGAAGCTCGCTCCGTATTTTGAAACTTGAAACTCGAGGGCTGAAGGCTGAAAAGGAGCAACGGAGTTGCGATTATCCCGGATGCCAGTGAATCAGCAATTGCTCTGATCAATAGATCAGGAATCACTCAGGTTCACCTCTAAGCCTCGCCGTTCCCACAGCTCCATCAGCCCGTCCACCGCGCTCTGCGGCACGGCCAGGCGCAGCAGGCAATGTTCCGTGTACTCGGCCTGCACCACCTCGCCTTCTTGTTGCAATACATCGCGTTTCACGGTTTCCACTTCGGCGTAGGAGCAGCGCACCGTCAGGCTGGCGAGCACCGCGCGTTCAACGATGATGCCGTTGGCAAGCGCCGCCTTTGCCGCATCGGCAAAGGCATGTGAGAGACCGGCCTTGCCCAGCAAGGTTCCGCCGAAGTAGCGCACAACAACGATGGCCGCATAAGTGAGCCCGGCACCTTGGAGCTGTCTCAGGATCGGCTTGCCCGCGCTACCCGAGGGTTCCCCTGCATCGAAGGAGCGATATTGCGCGCCTGCGTTCCCCAGCACCCAGGCATGGCAGATGTGCCGCGCCGCATGGTGCTTGCGGGCGATCTCGGCCTGCTTCTCCCTGAAGTCCTCCTCGTCGCGGATCGGGAAGGCGTATGTCAGGAACCTGCTCGCCTTTTCGCGGACCTCGCCGAAGCTCTCGCCGGCCAGTGTCAAGTAGCGCGCCCTGCTCATCCCACTGCTGAAAGTATCAGTACCAGGGAGGCAATGGAGCATGTGAGGCCGATCCATTGCACCGGACGCAAGCGTTCCTTGAACAGCACCATCGCCGTGGCCGTTCCGATGAGGATCACGCCTACGTTCAGCAGGGAGAACACGGTGCTGGCGGGAAGGCCGCTCTTGGACAAGGCCAGCACCAGAAAATAGATGGAGCCATAGTTTGCGCAACCCAACAAACCGCCACCGATCCACGTGCCGGGCTTGCGAAGGGCGGCGCGATCGGCACGGAAGGCGAGCCAGCACAGGCCGAACAGTGCGGCAAAGCCGAAGATCAGCGTGGGGAATACGGCTTCGGTGATCGGTGTGACGCGCGTTCGCTGCGCCGCGTTCAACAGCACATCGCTGATGGTGCTCGCCACGAAGATCACCGGAAGCAACCACCAGCCTTTTGCGCCGCTGCGGCTGCTGCCCCAACTGCTGAAGGTGACGCCCAGCACGGCAAGCGCGATCCCGCCCCAGGCCATGGCGGAAAGTTGTTCGCGGAAGATGAGCACGGTGATCAGCACGGTGAGGGCCAAGCTCATTTTGCTGGCCACGGTGGAGGGAGAGATGCCCACGCGTTGCGAGGCCAGGCCGATCAGCCAAAAGAGAAGGATGAACAAGCCACCCTGCAGTGCCGAGGGCAGCCATAGCACGCTGATATCGCCCACTGCCCATGGCCGGGAATAGGCCAGGCCGAAGAGGAATGCGGTGAGGTAGTTCACCACGATCGCGGGCAGCAAGGCGACCTGCAATTTTTCAAAGCCTTTGAAAAAAAGGAAGAGCGCAGCGCCGAACAACGCCGAAAGGATCACCAACGCCATGCGGGGTCGGGTGTGCTGGAGCGGGTATGGAGATGGATCCGATCACTACCGGAAGTGAACGAACGTTGGGGAAGCATGCCCATGCGTGGAGCTCGCGTACCCTGCAGCATGAGCACCTCGCCCACGATCTCCCGTGCTTCGTCCCAAAGACCGCTGCGAATGAAATGTCCCAGCAGTTCTCCACCGCCTTCCACCAGGATCGAGCGCAGTTGGCGACGTTGCAGTTCGGCCAGCACCGCCGGCAGGGGATCACGGTCCGGCTCAAGTACGCATTGCTCAATGCCCACATCATCGCGCAGGCTTCGGGAGAAGAGCAGGGTGGGAGCGTTGCCATCGAAGATGCGGGAGGATGCGGGAGCAATGCATGTCCGGTCCAGCACCACACGCAAGGGGGATCGCCCGGCGACATGGCGCACATCAAGGCGCGGATCATCGTTCAGCACCGTGCGGCTGCCCACCATGATCGCTTGTTCCTCACTGCGCCAGCGATGCACCAGCACGTCCGAGGCAAACGAGGAGATGCGCTGAACCCCGCGTTCCCTGCGGGGATGCTGATCGAGAAAGCCGTCCGAGGACCGCGCCCATTTCAGGATGATGTAGGGGCGCTGTTGCTCCACCGAGGTGATGAAGCGCCGGTTCTGCCAACGGCAATGGTCGCGGAGCACATCGGCGATCACGGCGATGCCGGCGTCACGGAGCCGCCGGATGCCGTTGCCGGCCACCCGTGGATCGGGATCGGAACAGCCCACCACCACCGTGCGGACGCCCCGGGCGATCAGCATGTCGGCGCAGGGAGGTGTGAGACCGGTGTGGGAACATGGCTCCAGTGAAACGTACAGCACGGCATCCGCCGGTATCGCTGCATCGCCGAAGGCGTTCAGGCATTCCACTTCGGCATGAGGTCCGCCGTGCGCGTGATGCCAACCTTCGGCCAGAATGCGGTCTCCCCGCACAAGGACCGCGCCCACCATGGGGTTTGGCGCTGCATGGCCCGCGCCGTGGGCAGCCAATTGCAAACAGCGTTGCATCCAGGGTGCATGCTCCATGGTGCGAAGATCGTGGAACGCGGCAAGTCACCGGCGGAAGTTCCTCGGAAAGGATCGATCGGAACTGAATAGGGGCCACCGTTCCCGGCCAGGGCCGGTGGAGGCTCCATCACCGGTCCTCATCAATGCCCGTGGTTCACTGGAGGCCGATCGGGTGATCGAACGGTCCGGGATTATTCGCCGAAGGGACTATTCGATCTCTCCGTCGCTTGGGAAAGGTGCCGGGCGTACTACCTCAGGTCGCGGCTCGGGGCGTTGATTCTTGGCCGCTACCGTAAGGGTGGCGTGCGGCACCAAACGCAGACGCTCCTTGGGGATCAATTCACCCGTGGCGCGGCACACGCCATAGTCACCGGTGCGTATGCGGCCCAGCGCGGCCTTGAGCTGGCCGATGAACTTCTCCAGCCGCACCACGGAGCGGGTAAGGTCTTCGCGTTCCATCACCGCAGTGCCGTCCTCCAGGCCGGAATGGCTCGAGTAGGTGTCGTCGGTGGTGTTGGAGGAGAGGCGCATCAGGGAATCCTTGTCCAGGTGCAGCGTCTCTTCTGCCTTGGCCAGCTTGGCCTGGATCAAGGTCTCAAATTCCTGGAGTTCCTCAGCTGTGTACCGCGCTTGGCTGGCGGAAGTGGGTGTAGGTTGCATGGGTGTTGGGAGTGAACGTTCAATGAGGAAGTGACGGTAGCCTTCCATTCGTGTGGCAGCGTACGCGCCGCGGCAGTCACACGGAACGGGGCTTGAAACGTATTGACGGGCTGTGGACGGATCGGTATTGTACTTGCGGAAGGGGCAACCGCGCATGGCGAGCGCGGGGGAGCAAAATGAGAATTATGAAGCGGCGAAATTACCACTTTGTTTTACGGATCCTTCATGCCCTTCCTGTTGACCGGCACGGCATGGTATCCTGGTCGGGAGCTGCGCGGGACCGCGCACTTCGTGCGGGTCAACGGCTCTCCAGCAGCTGTTTGATCCGCTCCAGGTCGGCATCGTTGCGGAAGGTGATCTCGATCCGGCCCTTGCCCGCATCCGCCTGCTTTACCGCTACACGCGCACCGAACATGTGGCTGAGTTCCTTGCTGAGTTCCTTGTGGCGTGTGGCGCTGAGCTTCCTGCCGGTCGCGGTTCCTGGGGCGGCGCTGTGTTTTTCCTTGCGCGTCAGATCCTCCACTTGGCGCACTGATAACTGGCTTTCCACCACACGGCGGTACAGCTCGGCCTGCTTCGCCGGGTCGCCGATGGTGATCAAGGCCCGTGCATGGCCCATCCCGATCTGGCCTTGGCGAAGCCCCAGTTGGATCTCGGGAGGAAGCTTCAACAAACGGAGGTAGTTCGCCACGGTCGCGCGGTCCTTGCCAACCTTCTCGCTCAATGCTTCCTGCGTCAGGTTCACTTCATCGAGCAGACGCTGAAAGCTGATGGCCACCTCGATGGCGTCCAGTTCCTCCCGCTGGATGTTCTCCACCAGCGCCATCTCCAGCATGCTTTCGTCATTGGCGATGCGGATGTACGCGGGGATCTCCGCAAGTCCCGCCACTTGGGATGCACGGAACCGACGTTCACCGCTGATCAGCTGGTAGCGGTCGTAGCCCAGTTTGCGCACGGTGACCGGCTGGATGATGCCCAGTTCCTTGATGCTCTGCGCCAGTTCGAGGATCGCTTCCGGTGCGAACGTCGTCCGGGGTTGGAACGGATTGGGCTCTATCTGCGCGATCGCGATGTTCGCCGTGTTGCCCGCTACGCGTTGGCTGGTGGTTTCCGGTGCGGTGCGGTGGGCCGTGATATCGGTTCCGGGGTCTTCCAACAAGGCGCTCAATCCGCGCCCCAGGCCTCGTTTTTTCGTCATTGTGCTTCGGCGATCGTAACAGTGCGCTCCTCTTCCTTGATGCGCGTCAGGTCGTTCTTCTGCAGGATCTCTCGGGCCAGGTTGAGGTAGTTGGTGGCACCCTTGCTGCTGGCATCGTGCATGATGATGGTTTGTCCATGGCTCGGCGCTTCGCCCAGGGCCACGTTGCGGTGGATCACCGTGTCGAAGACCAGCTGCTGGAAGTGCGTCTTCACTTCCTCCACCACTTGGTTGGCCAAGCGCAGGCGGCTGTCGTACATGGTGAGCAACATCCCTTCGATGATCAGCTCGGGATTGAGGCGTTGCTGGATGATCTTGATCGTGTTCAACAACTTGCCCAGGCCTTCCAGGGCGAAATACTCGCATTGCACCGGTATGATCACGCTGTCCGCGGCCACCAGTGAGTTCACCGTTACAAGCCCCAACGAGGGGGAGCAATCGATGATGATGAAGTCGTACAGTTCCCGAAGCGGCTCCAGTACCTTTTTCATCTGGTGCTCGCGATCGGGCATGTCGATCATCTCGATCTCCGCACCCACCAGGTCGATGGAGCCGGGAAGGATGTCGAGGTTGGGGTTGTCCGTGGTCTTGATCACCTCCTGCGCCGGCGCTCCGTTCACGATGCTCTCGTAGATGCTGGTCTTGGTCTCGCGCGGATCAAGTCCGGTGCCGCTGGTGGCGTTGGCCTGCGGATCGGCGTCCACGATCAATGTGCGCCGCTCCAATATGCCCAGGCACGCAGCAAGGTTGATCGCGGTGGTGGTCTTTCCCACGCCGCCTTTTTGGTTGACGATGGCGATGATCTTGGCCATGTGTGCTGTGTTTTTCTTGTTCAAGGTTTTATGGTCTCCCCGATGGCAGGAAGCAAGAGTTGGATGTTCGCTGAGGCGAAGGCTGCCTTGGCGGCTTCCAGGTCGATGGTGATGGCAGGGAAGGTGTTGTAATGCATGCCCACCACGGTATCCACACCCATGAACTTTGCGGCTTCCACCGCATCGGCAAAGCCCATGGTGTAATTGTCGCCAATGGGAAGGCAGGCGAATCGGAGGGCATGCCGCTTGAGCAATTGCATGTCGAGCATCAGGCCGGTGTCACCCGCATGATGGATGTTCCCTTCACCGGTGAGGATGACAAAGCCGCCGGGGTCGCCCCCGGAAGCACCATCAGGCATGGTGCTGCTGTGCTGGGCCATGGTGAAGCGGACGCGGAAGGATCCGAGATCAGTCTCCCCGCCAATGTTCATCGGGGTGGACCGCTTGATGCCCTTTGCTGCATACCAGTCACAGATCTCCGCGTTGCTGATCAGCATGGCACCCGTGCGTTTGAGGATGGCCTCGGCATCAGCGACATGGTCGCCATGGCCATGGGAGAGCAATACATGCGTGGCGGGTACCGAATCAATATCAATGTTCTCGGCCAAAGGGTTCCCGCTGATGAAGGGATCGAAGAGCAGATGGGCATCTCCTGTCTGGATGCCGATGCAGCTATGTCCGTAGAAAGTGAGCTTCATTCGTGGAGTGGGTTGATCCGGGGGGTGGAAGCCGTTGGGTCAACGTTTTGACGGCGCGAATGTAGCCCCCCGCACAGCCTCTTGAGGGTAACCGGGGCCTGATACTTTTGAACGATCCACTGTTCCGGGCAGTCGGTCCGAAAGCGGCGGGCATCCTAAAAAATCCAAGTGGGGCGAGGGGGCAGGGCATGGTCGGCTACCTTCACCGATCGTTGATGGAATTACGGGTTTACCCCGTGCATCGGCTCTCTCGATCCTTTCACCTGGTGGCCTTCCACCGCAATACCACAACACCATGTTCGACCAGATCCTTCAAACCCTCGAAAAGGAAGCAACCCCCGCCTTGATGTCCAAGCTCGGCCTCGACCAGCAACAGGCTTCCGGCTCGGTGAACGCCGCAGCCTCCAGCGTCAAGGAGGTCATTTCCGGTGGTGATGGTCTTGACATGGGCGACCTCTCCAATCTCTTCAGTAGCGCGCAGAACTCAACTGGCGCGGACGGCATCTTGGGCAAGGTGGGCACCTTGCTCCAGGGTAAGCTCACGGGCCAAGTGGGACTGGACGACAATAAGGCTGGCGGAGTTTCGGCCATTCTCCTCCCCATGATCACGGACCTCATCACCAAGCACGTGGGCGGTGACCCCAACAAGCTCAGCGGACTGCTCGGCAGCCTTGCAGGCAACAGCGGCGGCATGGCAGATGCGGCAAAAGGCATGTTGGGCAAACTGTTCAAGTGATTCTTGAAATCCGCAACCCGCCAACCCGCAACCCCCGGTAGAGAAGCACCATTGTTAACAGAGGAAGGGGGGCTGCGGCCCCTTTTTCCATTTCTTTCGCAGCTCAAAAGCAGACCTCGAATGCCTACGATCGCAGATTTCACTGCAGCCATGCAAGCGGGATACACCTTCAAGGCTGAGACCATCCAACTGGGCGGTCCGCTCTTCAATGGAGAATGCCCGCCCGGTACCACCGTCAAGCTGCCCTTGCGCATGATGAACCGCCATGGCCTCATCGCCGGTGCCACGGGAACGGGAAAGACCAAGACCTTGCAGGTGCTCGCCGAGCAGCTCTCGTTGAAAGGCGTGCCCACGTTGTTGATGGACATCAAGGGCGACCTCAGCGGCATCGCCGCCCCGGCGGTGAGCAACCCCAAGATCGATGCCCGCCAACAAAAAATGGGCATCCCCTGGGAGCCGCTCTCGTTACCAGTGGAACTGCTCAGCCTCAGCAAGGAGCCCGGAGCACAGCTCCGCGCTACCGCCAGCGAGTTCGGCCCTGTTCTCCTCAGCCGGATCCTGGAACTGAACGATACCCAGAGCAGCGTGCTCTCCCTGATCTTCAAGTACTGCGACGACAATGGCTGGCCGCTGCTGGACATCAAGGACCTGCGCAGCATGCTCGTGTACACCACCGGCGATGGCAAGGAGAAGATCGAGAAGAAGTACGGCCGGGTGAGCGGGGCTTCGGTGAGCACCATCATGCGGAAGCTCATCGAACTGGAGCAACAAGGGGCCGACACTTTTTTCGGGGAACGAAGCTTCGATCCGAAGGACATGCTGCAGCTCCGCGACGACAAGGGTGTGGTACACATCGTGCGTCTCACCGACATCCAGGACAGGCCGCGTCTCTTCAGTACATTCATGCTGTGCCTCCTAGCGGAGATCTATTCCACCTTCCCCGAGGTCGGTGACGACGACAAGCCGAAGCTCATCATCTTCATCGACGAGGCCCACTTGATCTTCGACAACGCCACCAAGCCGCTGTTGGACCAGATCGAAAGCATCATTAAGCTGATCCGCTCCAAGGGCGTGGGCATCTACTTCTGTACCCAGGACCCCAGCGACGTGCCGGACAGCGTGCTCGGCCAGCTCGGCATGAAGGTGCAACATGCCCTGCGCGCATTCACTGCCAAGGATCGGACCACCATCAAGAGGACCGCGCAGAACTACCCGCTCACCGAGTTCTACAACTCCGAGGAGCTGCTTACATCCATGGGCATTGGCGAAGCCATGGTAACCGTGCTCGGCGATAAAGGAAAGCCGACACCACTGGCCCATACCCTCATCCGAGCACCAGGTACGCGTATGGACATCCTCACCCCGCAGGAGTTGAAGGATCTCGTGTCCAGGTCCCAACTGGCTCCGAAGTACAACGAGGTGATCGACAGGGAAAGCGCGGCGGAGATCCTCGAAAAGCGCTTGACGGAACATCAGGCGGCCGAGGCGGAACAACCGACCAAGGACAAGCCGACCAGACCGGCCAAAAAGGAGCCGGGCATGTTGGAGGAGATCAGCAAGAACACCATGGTGCGCCAACTGGGGCGGACGGCATTGCGGGAGCTGACCCGAGGGCTGTTGGGCGTGCTTGGCGTGAAGAGCAGAAGGTGAGGGTAGCGGTCAATCCCGGTCCTCCAGATCGGCCTTCTTGATCTCCTCGTCCAGGATCTCATCGATCTTCTTCCGAGTCACATCATTGATCTTGTCGTCCGTCTTGGCCTGCTTTTTCATGAAGCGGAACATCGCGTTCTTCTTGATCTCGTACGCCACATACTGGGTGTATTCCTTGGTGGTCTCGTTGTAGCGCGTCTCTTCGCCGATTTTCCGCAGGTCGGCCATTTCGGTGTTCATCACCTCACGGACCAAGGACTGGAACTTGTCCGCCACATCGGCGGCCTCGGCGTTCTCCGTTTGGCCGAGGTATTGGTCCGTAACGGCACGGATGTTCGTCTTTACTTGCGCGGCCAGCTGGTTCTTGGCATCGATGTCCGCCTTGCCCCGGGCGATGTTCTGCTTCACGCTTACCCCGCTGCCCGTACCACGGAAAAAGCGATTGTTGCTCTCGTACTTGCTCCCCGTGAAGGGCATCTTGACCTTTGCGCCGGCGGGGCTGTTGCTCTTGCAGGAGGGGAGAGCGAATGCCAGCAAGGCCAGCAACGGTATCAAAGTGAGAGGGCGCAGCAGGATGTGATGGAAGGATCGCATGGTGGTTCTTTTTTCCGGGTTGCCTTGAAAACCATGCCAAGAATAGGCAATGCTCGTGGCGAACGTGGCCACGAACTTGGAAAAATCGCAACTTTGGACAAAATTGAAAGGAAATGCGCGCATTGAAGACCTTGTTGATCATCCTGTTGGCGGTGATCGCCCTCGCCGTGATCCTCGGCCTGATGGGCCCCAAAAGTTCCACGGTGTCCCGTTCCGTGGTGATCCATGCGACAGCACCGGTGGTGTACGCGCATGCCAATTCCTTGCAGCACATGGCCGAATGGAGTCCCTGGAGTAAAAAGGATGCGAACATGGAGGTCACTTATTCCAGCGAGGAAGGGGGCGTAGGGCAGACCAGCACCTGGTCCGGGAATCCCGATGTGGGAAAGGGCAAGCAGGAGATCAGCGCGATGGTGCCGGACAAGGCCGTGGACCTGAAGATCACTTTTATCGAACCCTTCGAGGCAGTGGCAGAGGCCGATCTGGACCTGATCGCCATGGGTGACAGCACGAAAGCCACTTGGACCTACTCCGGCGAGAACGGCTTCTTCAGCAGGATCTACCTCATGTTCAATGACATGGACAAGATGATCGGACCTGACTTCCAGGACGGTCTTTCACAACTGAAGGCCCTTGCCGAAACCGACGCAGTGAACATGGCCGCTGCCGACAAGGCGAAAACCTATCGCGGCTTCCGGATAGAAACAGTGGATCGGCCGGAAATCACTTACGCAGGCAAGCGTGACATGGTGAAGTGGGAAAAGCTCGGTGAGTACTTTGAAAAAGTATTCCCGCAGTCCTTCCAAGCCGTGGGCAAGGCGAACAAGGAACCGTCCGGTTCCCCCACTGCACTCTACTACAAATGGGACACCGCGGGCCAGAAGACCGATGTGTTCGCCGGCGTGCCCATCGCTGCTGCCGCGGACGTGAAGGTGCCCGGATGCGAGATCGTCACCATTCCGGCGGGCAAGGCACTGATGATCGTCTATCATGGTTCCCAGGAAAAGAGCGGGCAGGCCCACGAGGCCATGGATGACATGATGGCGGCCAAGGGTCTGCATTTGCGCGCTGCGGTGGTGGAAGAGTACATGACCAACCCCACGCAGGAACCGGACACGGCCAAGTGGGTAACCAACATATACTATCCGGTGGAATAGCTGGCTGGTACTCAGTTCGCATCACCTGCTGCTCCTCCCGAACTGCTCCCATCCGGGTGTGTTTTCGTCGGTCATTTGGGACGTTGTGCGGTTGCTTGTCGTCCGGGATCCGGTTGATGAAGTTGTTGAGGTGACAGTTGCATGGCCATGCAACTGTCGAGGGACTACCGCTGGAGAGGTGCTTGGCGCAAGTTCCGCCTCCTTTCGAGGTTCGCGTCATCGCCCGCTGCGCGGGCAGCGTTGGCGGAGAGGGAGGGATTGCCCGAGGCGGGCTTTCACATTTTGGGGGAGGCTTCAACGTTGCGGCCGCTTCGCGGCCTTTGATGCCACAAACCCGGCTGACGTTTGGAGCGAGCTCCGCGTCTGTGCGCTTTGCGGCATCGCCCGCTTCGCGGGCAGCGTTGGCGGAGAGGGAGGAATTGCGCGGGACGCGCTTTCCCAGAGGGGGAGGCTTCAACGCTGCGACCGCTTCGCGGCCTTTGATGCCACAAACCCGGCCGACGTTTGGAGCGAGCTCCACGTCATCCGGGTTCGCGGCATCGCCCGCTTCGCGGGCAGCGTTGGCGGAGAGGGAGGGATTCGAACCCCCGTTACCCGTGGGTAAAGCGGTTTTCAAGACCGCCGCATTCGACCGCTCTGCCACCTCTCCAAAAGTGAACCCGGCCAATGGGGCGCGAAGTTACCCGAAGCCTTCAATAGCGGAAGCCCTCCGTGATGAAGGGCTTCCAAGTGGAGCAAAAGAGATTCGAACTCTCGACCTCCGCATTGCGAACGCGGCGCTCTAGCCAGCTGAGCTACTGCCCCATGCCGCAAATATCGGAACTTCATCGATCCCTTCCGCGATCATCGATCAGCGGGCCAACTTCAATCGGATACCGGCATTCGCGTGCAGGAAGTTCACCTTCGGGTTCGTTTGGAAGTCATCGCCCTTGAAAACGTTGCTCATGGCCACATCATAGCCCAGCTCCACGAACAGGAAACTCAGCTCCAATCCTCCGCCGAAGCCGATGTACCACTGCGTGGAATTGGTCTCCACGGTCAACGCATTGTTGTCCAGGTCGGCGTTCAGGTTCATCAAGGCCGATGGACCGCCCATCAGATAGAGGTTCACGGCCGGATCATTCGCCGGGTCCGCCAAGTGAAGTCCAAGCATCACAGGGACTCGCAACGAGCGGCTTGTATACTTGAATTCCTGCTCGGGAAGTGTCGTAGTTCCGTCCGGTGCGGTGCCGGTCATGGAATAGTTCAGGTTCCGTACCATGAACTCCAGGCCGGGCTTCAGGAACCAGCGGTTCCCGATGAGCACATCCGCGCCGAACTGGTAGCCGGCTTGTCCGACCCAGCCCTCTTCTCCGGCCTTCACCACGTTGGAACCATTGTAGCCGCCATACAGGCGGATCTCCTGTGCGGAGGAAATCGAGGGGAGCATGGCCATGCCGCAAACCGCGATGATCGTGTCCAGGGTCTTCATATTGAACTGTTTTCGGCAGGAACGGCAACTATCCTGCCGAGATGCCGGAAACACCGATCAATGCAGTCCGAGGCCCGATCCCGCTCAGGGAAGTGCATCCCGTTGCCCCGAACGTGGATGTCGCGCCCCACCTTTGTACCATCTTGGCCCGCACGAACGCCCATACCGTCCATGATCTTCTCGCGGAGTACCGGGAGGCGTTGATCCCCGTCCACGGGCAGTCGGGAACGAGGGCCATCATCCGGGCCGTATTCGCCGATCGCATCGCGCTTTCCGTACCGGAACTGGAACCCGAACGCCTGCTTACGGATGAGGAGGTCCGGATGCTCAGGGAGCCGCTGGACCGCATCCGGGCAGGTGAACCCTTGCAGTACGTGATCGGCCATGTGGAATTCCACGGCGTGCGCCTCAGCGTGGATCCCCGGGTGTTGATCCCCCGCCCGGAGACCGAGGAAATGGTGGACCGTATCATAGGGTCGCAGCACCAAGTGCCGGACCGCATCGTGGATATTGGGACTGGGAGCGGATGCATCGCCTTGGCGTTGAAGAAGGCGTTCCCGCAGGCAAGGGTCACCGGGATCGATCGCAGCCCGGCCGCCCTGGACCTGGCCAAAGTGAACAGTGCAGCGAACCGCCTCCACGTGGAATGGATGGAGGCCGATGCGCTTGGCCCGGACCTTCTGCTCCAATTGAAAGCCCAGGTCCCACAGGAGCGAACGTTGCTGGTCAGCAATCCACCCTATGTACCGCACGCCGATAAGGCATCCATGGATGTGCAGGTGCTCCAGCATGAACCGCACCTGGCCCTGTTCGTGGAGGATGCGGATCCACAGTTGTTCTATCGGGCCATTGCTGCTGTGGCCGCCACAACGCTGAACCCCGGCGATACCCTCTGGTTCGAGGCCCACTTCAAGCATGCCATGGAAACGGCCTCAGTGGTGAAGGTTGCAGGCTTTCGGAATGTGCAGTTGATCAAGGACCTCAGCGGAAATCCTCGTTTCATTCACGCCCGGAAGTGATCTTTGCAAACATGGACAGGGAACAGGCCGCGCGTCGCATAGCCGAGCTCAGTGAGCAACTGGAGCGCCACAACCACCTGTACTATGTGGAGGTTAAGCCCGTGATCTCCGATCAGGACTTCGACTTCCTGATGAAGGAGCTTGAGTCGCTGGAGGCCCGGTGGCCCGACCTCGCTTCCCCGAACAGCCCCACCCAACGCGTGGGAGGCGACCTCACCAAGGAGTTTGCCACGGTGCCCCACCGATGGCCGATGCTCTCGCTCAGCAATAGCTATAGCAGAGAGGAAGTGCAGGAATTCGTCCAGCGGATCGAAAAGGATCACGGGCGTACCGTCTTCACCATGGAACTGAAGTACGACGGTGTCGCCATCAGCCTAACATACCGGAACGGGGAACTGGTACGGGGCAGCACGCGCGGGGATGGCGAGAAAGGTGAGGATATCACCGCCAACGTTCGCACCGTCCGTTCCATTCCCCTGCGGCTTCAAGGCAACCCGCCCGCCGAACTGGAAGCGCGAGGCGAGATCCTCATGGGGCGGAAGGAGTTCGATGAGCTGAACAGACAGCGTGAGGATGAAGGCGAGGAGATCTTCGCCAATCCGCGAAACACCACCGCGGGCACGCTCAAGCTTCAAGATCCCAAGATCGTGGCCAAGCGGCGCCTGCAGAACTACATCTACAGCTTACAGGCCGAAGTGCTGCCCACCCGCAGCCACTATGGCAACATCATGCAGTGCCGCCACTGGGGTTTCAGAACACCGGACCCTGAGCGACGCTTTATCGAGCAGGCGGATACGCTGGAAGGCATCATGGCCTTCATCGCCCACTGGGATCGCGAGCGTCATCATTTGGATATTGGCATGGACGGGGTGGTGATCAAAGTGGACAACATCGACCTGCAGGAGGAGATGGGGCTGCGTGCAAAAAGTCCGCGCTGGGCCATTGCGTACAAGTTCCAAGCGGAGCAAAAGTTCACGCGGCTCAACGGCGTCGAGTTCAATGTGGGACGCACGGGGGCCGTTACTCCCGTGGCACTCTTGGAACCGGTGGAGCTTGCCGGGACCACGGTTAAGCGCGCCAGCATCCACAACGCGGACCAGATCGCCAAGCTGGACCTTCACATCGGCGATATGGTCCAGGTGGAAAAGGGCGGCGATATCATCCCCAAGATCACGGCAGTGGACCTTGAGCGGCGCGCACCCGGTTCCGTGCCGGTGGCCTATCCTGAACGATGCCCCGCATGCGGAACGCCGCTGGTGCGCGATGAGGGCGAGGCCCAGCACTACTGCCCCAACGAGCATGCCTGCCCGCCACAGATCGTGCGGCGCATCGAGCATTTCGTCAGCCGGAAGGCCATGGATATCGACGGATTGGGCGGGGAGACCGTGGAGGCCTTGTTCCGGGTCGGCCTGGTCCACAACGTGGCCGACCTCTACGACCTGCGCAAGGAGCAGCTACTGGCCTTGGGCAAAGGATGGGGCGAGCGGAGCACCCAGCTGATCATCGATGGCATTGCGGCCAGCAAGACCATACCCTTTGAGCAGGTGCTCTTTGCCTTGGGCATCCGGCACGTGGGGGAAACGGTCGCCAAAAAGATCGCGCGGGCCGTGGGCAGCATGGACCGGCTCGCCGACATGGGCATCGAGGAACTTACGGCCATCGAGGAGGTGGGCACGGTGATCGCGGCAAGCATTGTGGAGTTCTTCGGTGCCGAGGGCAACCGCCGGATCGTGGACGGATTGCGCGCGGCAGGATTGAATTTCGCCGTGGACCCCACCAAGGAAAGACCCCGGGGAAACCTCCTGCAAGGCTTGACTTTCGTGGTTTCAGGCGTTTTTGAGAACTTCACCCGCGATGGCATCAAGCAGGCCATCGAGGAAAATGGGGGAAAGGTGAGTGGTTCCATCAGCAGGAAGACGAGCTTTGTGGTCGCGGGTGCCGATATGGGGCCAGCGAAAAAGGCCAAAGCAGAGGAACTCGGCGTGAAGGTGATCGATGAAGTTGAATTCAGGCGGATGATCGAAGCATGAAGTTGTTGGACCGGATCAAGGAATGGCTGGGCAGGCGTACCCTGTTGAAGGAAGCACGCCCCGATCGCAGGCCCGTGGCCAAGAACTTGGCGCAATCCGTGAAGGTGGGCATCATCTACCTCGTGGCCGATGAAGCGGCCCATGGCCAAGTGCGCAACTACGTGAAGAAGATCAAGGAAGAGCTCGGGATCACCAAGATCATGGCGTTGGGCTACTATGATGAAAAGGAACTGCCCTACTACCTGCACGCCAAATTGAACTTCGATGTGTTCTCCGTGAAGGACCTCAATTGGTACCGCATTCCGCACGGGAACGTGGTGCAGAACTTCATCGCCGAGGAATACGACGTGCTCATCGACCTCACCGTGCATGATCAACTGCCGCTCCAGTACATCTTGGCGAAAAGCAAGGCCCGCTTCAAGGTGGGGCGGCTCAGCGACACCAATGCCCACTTCCTCGACATGATGATCGACACGGCCGGGGCCGATAGTTTGGCACAATTGATCGCGAACGTGAACCGATACCTGATGATGATCAATGCCCCCCAAGAGGTGCATTCATTGAACTGATATGGCAATGGACAACCGATTTCGTGGCCTTGGCGTGGCCTTGGTAACGCCCTTTCGCACCGATGGCGCCATCGATCATGCCGCACTGGCCAAGGTGATCGATCATCAGGTCTCCGGTGGCATCGACTACCTCGTGGTGATGGGCACCACAGGTGAAAGCGCCACCATTTCCATCGAGGAAAAGAAGCAACTGCTGGCGAAGGTGATCGAAGTGGTACACGACAGGGTGCCCATCGTTTTTGGGATCGGCGGGAACAATACCGCCGAAGTACTGGAGCAGATGCGGGCTTTCGACATGGACGGTGTGGCTGCGGTCCTCAGTGTGAGCCCCTATTACAACAAACCCACGCAGGAAGGCATCTACCAGCACTATAAGGCGCTGGCGCAGGCGAGCCCGCGTCCGATCATCCTCTACAACGTGCCGGGTCGCACCATGAGCAATATCTCGGCAGAGACCACGCTGAGGCTCGCCCGGGATTTCAAGAACATCATCGGCATCAAGGAAGCAAGCGGCAACCTGGACCAAGTGGGCCTGATCCTGAAGCATCGTCCCAAGGATTTCCTCGTCATCAGCGGTGATGATGCGCTCACCCTCCCGATCCTTGCCTTGGGTGGCGATGGGGTGATCAGCGTGGTGGGCAATGGCCTGCCGAAGGCGTTCGCAAGGCTCGTCCACACCGCATTGAAAGGCGACTTCGAAACGGCACGCCAGGAGCACCTCAAGCTTATCGAGCTGATCACGCTCCTCTTCGTGGAAGGCAACCCCGGCGGCATCAAGGAGGTGCTGAAGGCACTCGGCCTCTGCGATGTGTACATGCGGCTCCCGTTGGTTCCTGTGGGCGAAGGCACGGCCAAGAAGATCCATCAAGCCTTGGCGGATGCGGAGCTGGTGTAAATGTGATGCTTCAGTTGCCAGGTGTTAGCTGCCAGTTGTCAGGTCGGAACCTGGAATTTCATGATAGAACGATACTTCAGCGCGCCCCAAGTCGCGGGCAAGCGTCGGCAGCCTGACAACGAACAACTGCCAACTGACAACCCAAGAAGTGCCTCTGATCCCCTCAAATGAATCTCCTCGCCCTCGACTTCGAAACCGCCACCAACGCGCCGGACAGTCCCTGCGAGATGGGTCTGGCCATCGTCCGCAACGGTGAGGTTCAAGAGGTGCGCAACTGGTTGATCAAGCCAAGGCAGTGGCCGTATTTCTCTCCGTTCACCATCGCGGTGCATGGCATCCGGCCTGAACATGTGGCAAATGCCCCAAGCTTCGCGGAAGTATGGGAAGAGGCCATGCCCCTGATGCATGGCGCCGTGATCGTGGCCCACAACGCGGCGTTCGATATGAACGTGCTGCGCAGCACCTTGCTGAGCTACCGGCTGCCGCTGCCCACGTTCAGCTATTTCTGCAGCGTGAGCCTCTGTCGTCGTGTTTGGCCCGGCCACAGGGGCTACGGTTTGGAACCGATGTGCCAAATGCACGGGATCCGCTTTACCCACCACCGTGCGGGGAATGATGCCGAGGCGGCGGCAAAGCTGGTGATCTGCGCCAGCAGAAAGACCGGCAGTTCATCCGTGGATGACCTCCTGAGGCAAAGCCGCCTGAAATGCGGAGGATTGAGCCCGCAGGAGCACCGTACGCCGGGGGGGAAGGTGACGGTGTTGGGCAGGTAGAAGTCAGTTTTCCGTTGTCAGTTGTTCGGCGGCCGTCCGCGGACCGATCCTCTGTCCTGCATGCGCGAGCGACAGGTGGAACAGGATTGTTGCGCCGGGGCTATTTTCAACGTACTGAAGCCCCTGACAACTGACATCGAACAACTGACAACTAAAAAGGGCCACTCCTCACGGAATGGCCCTTCAGCACCGGATCGGTTCCGGCGAAACCTATTTCACTTTGTCAACGATGGCCTTGAAGCCTTCGGCATCGCTGAAGGCGATCTCGGCGAGGGCCTTGCGGTCCAGGTTGATCTCGGCGTTCTTCAGCTTGTTCATGAACACGCTGTACGTGAGGCCGTGCATGCGGACCGCGGCATTGATACGTTGGATCCAGAGGGCGCGGAAGTCGCGCTTCTTGATCTTGCGACCGATGTAGGCGTGGTTGTACCCTTTCTCAACGGTGTTCACCGCCACGGTGAACACGTTCTTCCTCCGGCCCCAGTTCCCTTTGGCCTTTTTCAGCACCTTCTTGCGGCGTGCGCGGCTGGCGACTTTGTTCTGACTGCGTGGCATTCCTTCTTTTGTTTTCGGGCGGGAGCGTCCGTGCGGTGACGGCTCTTTGGTGCTTCGCGCCCTGGTTTACCCCGCCTGTGTACCCGGCGGGAAACGGTCTTACTTCAGGAGCAACAGAATAGCCTTTTCGTCGTGGCTATGCACCAACGTGGTCTTCTGCAAGTTGCGCTTGCGCTTCTTGTGCTTCTTGGTAAGGATGTGATTGTGGAACGCATGCTTGCGCTTCACCTTGCCCGTGCCCGTAAGCTTGAAACGCTTCTTGGCACCGGACTTCGTCTTCATCTTGGGCATGGCCTCTCTGTGTTGATAGCGTACTAGGGGGCGCGAATTTCGTGTTTTTTCCCGAACAATGAACAATCCCTCCGGCTTTTCTTTGTTGCGGACTGTTTTTTTGATGTCCTCAAAGCAGTGTAGAGGTGGGTGTTTGGGTAGCGCCAACCGCTGTCGGGTTATACCACAAAGAACACGAAGGGCACAAAGGCAGAGACTGCATCCTGCCAACTGCTCGCTGCAGCCTAACAACTGACAACGGACACCGGACAACTACGAGCTACTTCTTCTTCTTGGGGATCAGGTACATCATCATCCGCTTGCCCTCCAGCTTGGGCATGCTCTCCACAACGCCGATGTCCTCCAGTTCCTGCGCGAATTTCAGGAGCAGGATCTCACCCCGTTCCTTGAACACGATGGTCCGTCCCTTGAAGAACACGAACGCCTTCACCTTGTGGCCTTCCTCCAGGAACCGGCGGGCATGCTTGAGCTTGAAGTTCAGGTCGTGCTCGTCCGTGTTGGGGCCGAAGCGGATCTCCTTCATCTCGATCACGGCCTGCTTCGCCTTGATCTCCTTCTGCTTCTTCTTGAGGTCGTAGAGGAATTTCTTGTACTCGATGATCCGGCACACGGGAGGGTCCGCGCTCGCACTGATCTCCACAAGGTCAAGACCTTTCTCTTCGGCCATTTTCAGGGCCTGCTCGATCGGATAGATGCCTTGTTCGATGCCCTCACCGACCACGCGCACTTCAGGCACCCCGTAGATACGGTCATTGATACGATGTGGGTCTTCTCGGACTACGCGTCCACGTGGACGGCGGCCCCCCGGACGGGGGGGGCGGGGGCCCATAG
>JAIOIH010000009.1 GCA_019912395.1 Flavobacteriales bacterium
GTTCGGGCTGTGGGGAAATGTACTCATCATAGCAGCGAAGGTCCCGATAGGTCTCTCCATCGCAGGCCCCGAAGACCCAAGTGAACGGCGTGGAACCACCGAGCTGCTCTGTGATCACACCACCAAGTGGGCAGAACAACACCCCCTGTCTTGAGTTCTGGGCAATGGTGAGCGTACGCAACGGAACACTTCCAATCACCACATGGCCGGTATCCGTAACGGACCAGTCCAAGGTATCGATGAACGACCCTTGGCTGATCGGGGTCGACCACGAATCACCCGGAACCGCATCCCAGCGGAACAACAGATGGAACTGGAGATCATCCATGTTGAAGTAGTACATGGAGTCGTTCGAGATACTGAAGTACCGGATCAATTCGTAACAGCCGAACAAGCCGGAACTGGCGGTGACATGGCTGCATGTCCTGCCCTGGGTCACCGTATCGCTGAGCACCTGAAGCACGGCAATAGTGCTATCCGGACCGCAACAACTGCCTTGTGTATAGGTCCACTGCGCACCCACCGGAGCAAAGGGTGTTTGGGCATGCAATGAAATGGAGAGCAGGACCGGAAGCAGGACGATAAATGCTCTCATGATCGATGAGTTGAGGTGAAGGTATATCGGATGGACGGTCCCGATCGGCAAAACGCTGCTTGGACCACTGTAAGCACTCACTTCACGGTCGTCGGGGTTGTCTGTACACCAACCACGCCCAAGCGATCAATACGAATTGCAAGGGTAGGCGGGTATACGCCAATGCCTTGCTGCCAATGGCCGGATCATCCCGGAACACGTCCCGCACATGCAGCGGGAGAAAGGCGATCATGAGCAGCAGGATGCCCAGCGTAGCAGTTGAGCGAATGCGCGGAATGAACACGCCGATGCCAAGCAAGAGCTCCACAAGGCCAGCGGCGAAGTTGGTCGGCTCCTTGGAAAAAATGTCCGGGATCATGGGCGCGTACATCGCAGGTTGCATGAAGTGGTTGATGCCGGCCAGGATCAGGAACGCGCCGAGAATGGTGCGCAGGATGGATCGCGTGCGTGGGTTCTTCACGGGTGTGGGCGAGTATGAGTTGGGTTCAGGCCTTGTCCGCCACACGCAACACCCCGTCCAACGCCTCCTTCGCCTGCTTCATGCTGGAAACGTTCGCCACGGAAAGCCGCAACTTCCCGGACTTTTCATGGACCTTGAACCTGCGTGGTTGCTGTTGCACGGCGCGAAGGATCGAAGTGAAGTTCTCGCTCTCGAAGAAGGGATGCTTCTGGTCGGCGATGAAGGTGGCGCGCAAGTCGCCCTTCTTCAGCACCATCTTCTCCAAGCCGAGCCGCTCGCCGAGCCAACGTAGGCGGATGGCTTCCAAGAGGTCCAGCACGGGTTCCGGGATCGGGCCGAAACGGTCGATGACGGAGGCGATGAAGCGGTCCATCGCTTCGGCATCGGCGAGGTTGTCCAGCTCGCGGTACAGGGCCAGGCGTTCAGCGGTCTCGCTGACGTAGTCGCTGGGGATCATCATGCGCAGGTCCGTTTCCAGGATGCAGTCGTCGGCGCGGTAGCGGGTGGCGCCGCGTGCGAGTTGGCGGTCCTCGAAAAGCTCCTTGAAGTGTTCGTCCTTCAGTTCGCGCACGGCCTCCTCCAGGATCTTGTGGTAGGTCTCAAAGCCGATGTCGTTGACGAAGCCGCTTTGCTCCGCGCCAAGGAGATCGCCCGCGCCGCGGATGTCGAGGTCCTTCATGGCGATGTGGATGCCGCTGCCGAGATCACTGAACTGCTCGATCGCTTGCAGGCGTTTGCGCGAGAGGTCCGGCAGCAGGTGCGGACTGGGTGCGAGGAGATGGGCGAACGCCTTCTTGTTGCTGCGCCCCACACGGCCGCGCAGTTGGTGCAGATCGCTGAGGCCGAAGTTCTGCGCCTCGTTCACGATGATCGTGTTGGCATTCGGGATGTCGAGGCCGTTCTCCACGATGGTGGTGCAAACGAGCACGTCGGTCTCTCCCTCGATGAAGTCCATCATCACGGATTCCAGCTTGTGGCCTTCGAGCTGGCCATGCCCCACGCCCACGCGCGCACCGGGCACCAGCTTGCGGACCATGTCCACGACGTATTCGATGTTCTTCACCTTGTCGTTGATGAAGTAGACCTGTCCACCGCGCGAAAGCTCGTACTCGATCGCGTCCTTGATCACCACTTCGTCATACGGATGCACGTTGGTCTGCACCGGATAGCGATTGGGCGGCGGCGTGCTGATGATGCTGAGGTCGCGCGCGCCCATGAGGCTGAATTGCAGCGTGCGCGGAATCGGCGTGGCGGTGAGCGTGAGCGTGTCCACCGTGGCGCGCAACGTCTTCAGCTTGTCCTTCACGTTCACACCGAACTTCTGCTCCTCGTCGATGATCAGCAGGCCGAGGTCCTTGTACTTCACGTCCTTGCTCACCAAGCGATGCGTGCCGATGAGGATGTCGATCTTGCCTTCCTTGAGGTCGATGAGGATCTGTTTTTGGTCGGCAGCACTGCGGAAACGGTTGATATAGTCCACGCGGCAGGGCAGGCTCTTCAGGCGCTCCGTGAAGGTCTTCCAATGTTGCAGCGCGAGGATGGTGGTGGGCACCAGCACGGCCACCTGCTTGCTGTCCGCCACCGCCTTGAACGCCGCGCGGATCGCTACTTCCGTCTTGCCAAAACCGACATCGCCACAAACGAGGCGGTCCATTGGGACGGGCTTTTCCATATCGTGCTTCACGTCCGCCGTGGCCTTCTCCTGATCGGGGGTGTCCTCATAAATGAAGCTGGCCTCCAGTTCATGCTGCATGTAGGTGTCCGGCAAAAAAGCGAAGCCCGGCTTGCTCTTCCGTTGTGCATAGAGCTTGATCAGGTCGAAGGCCAGCGCCTTGACCTTTGCCTTGGTCTTTTCCTTCAGGTTGCGCCAAGCCGGGCTGCCGAGCTTGCTCACGTTCGGTGCCGCGCCGCCTTCCTCACCACTGTATTTGCTCACGCGGTGCAGGCTGTGGATGCCCACGTACAGGATGTCGTTGTCGCGGTACTTCAGGCGGATCGCCTCCTGCATTTGCCCGCCCGCGTCAATGGTCTCCAAACCGCTGAACACGCCGATGCCATGGTCGATATGGACCACGAGGTCGCCGGGTTTCAGTTGCGTCAGCTCCTTCAAGGTGAGCGCCTGCGAGTTCTTTCGGAACCCCTCCTTCAGCCGGAAGCGGTGATAGCGCTCGAAGATCTGGTGGTCCGTGTAGAGCGCGAGCTTTAGCGTGGGGTCGATGAAGCCTTCGTGGAGGTCGAGCACCAGGGGCGTGAACGAAACCTCGTGCTCCATGTCGCGGAAGATGGAGTAGAGGCGCTCGCTCTGTTTCGCGCCGGTGCATGCGATGATGTTGGTGAAACCCGCGTTCTGTTTGTTGTGCAGGTCGCCGCTGAGGATCTTGAAGTCCTTCGCGAAGGGCGGTTGGGGGCGTTGGGTGAAATCGATGTTAAGGAGCCGCGGAGGCGCAGAGGCGCTGAGAATTTCTGGCGATGCAGAGGTTGTTCCATTTCCTGATCGTCTGATCTTCTGATCATCCGATCCGAAGAACACCTTGCGGAACCCGAGCAATCCCTTGATCAGGTCACTATCGCTGGCCAACAGCGTTTCCGGTAGGGCATGCTTGGCCTTGTCCTTGGATCGCGTGTAAGCGTCCGTAAGCAATTGCAACGCCTTGGTGGCGGCATCGCTGATGGCCTTCGGGTCGCGCAGCCACACCACAGCGTTCTCCGGCAACTGAGCGAAGAAAGTTTGTTGAGATGTTGCTCCCTCAGGGTCTCTCGAAGAGGACCCTGAGGCCTCCAGATCGGGCACGATCACCGCTTCCGCGAGGCGCTCCACGCTGAGCTGGTCCTGCGGATCGAAGCGGCGCACGCTTTCCACCGTGTCGCCGAAAAGCTCGATGCGATAGGGCTTGTCGTTACCGTAGCTGAAGATGTCCACGATGCCGCCGCGCACGCTGAACTGACCGGGCTCATACACGAACTCCACGCGCTCGAAACCTGTTTCGTGCAACCATTCCTCCAGCGTGTCGATCGGCAGTTCCTCGTTGCGCTTGATGGCGAGCGTGTTCTTCTGCATCGTCTCCTTGCCGACGACCAAGGGCACCAAGGCTTCCGGATAGGTGACGATTGCCAAGGGTTTGGTGATCGGTGGTTGGTGATCGGTGATCGGGGTGGAACCCGCATTCCCCTGTTCACTATTCACCAACGACTGTTCACCCGCATTCCTGCGGGACATCAGCACTTCCAACACTTCCGTCCGCGTCACGCGATCGCCGTCCTGGTGGCCTTCAGGATCGTAGGGTGTTCGTGAAGGCGCAGGGAAGAACAGTCGGTCGACCCTCCCCTCCTTCGCCAAGGCTTCGGCGGGGAACTGGGTCGACAGTACAGGCGCTCCGCTCGGAGCACCCGTGCGATCCGCTTGCAGCGCCTCCAGATCGTTCATGAAGTAGGCCGCTTCCTCCTTGTCATTGAGGATGAACACGTGCGTACCGCTGACCTGCTCGCTGATCGCATGTGCCGCAAGTGCGCGCCCGCTCCCCACCAAGCCACTGAGGTGGATGCGCGCGTTCGGCACGGAAAGCGCTTCCGCCGCCTGCTTGCTGCGCGGGTCGTTGGCGAAGTGGGAGAGGAGGGCCGAGAGGCTGCTAATAGCTGCGGGTCGGTCAATAGGTGATATCGAAGTCATGGAACCCGGAATGCCCGAAGCCCGGTGCCGGGGATTCCGGGCATCGGGTTCGGGAGTGCTGCAAAGGTACGGGGAGAGCTACGCATCCAGCCCACTGAGCAATGCTTCAAGTTCTTTCCGCGTGAGGCTGGCCCGGTCGGCCTTGTCGTATATGGTGAGGAGATAGACCTTGTCCTTCAGTAGGCGCACGTAGGTAATGGCTCTTGCGCCACCCGACTTGCCTCCTCCTTTGGACCGTATCGCAATGCGGATCTTGAAACAATTTTTTCCGAGCGGAGTGCCTTGGGCGGGATTCACTTCCAGCGAAGCGATCAGGTCCAGCAGATCTTGTTCAAGTGAGTGATACCGTTTGGCCAATGGCTTGTACCGCCGCTTGAAGTTCGCCGTAACGACGACCTTAACCATGCTTCAGGAAGTCGCGGGCATCCTGCAATTTCTTCTCGCCGCGCGCATCGGCCTTTGCCTCCAGAAGTGCTTCGATCAGGTCATTCGCGAATGCCACTTTGCGGCCATTCCGGATCACGCTGGTCACCTGCACGAAGTCCAGCTCGCCCAACAACTCCATGAGCAAGCGGCGCTTCCGGGAGTTTTTCAGCTGAAGGACGATCTGTTCCATGATGAACCAAAATTACGGATAGTGGAACGAATTCCGCCGAACACACGAAACCCGGTGCCGGGGATTCCGGACATCGGGTTCGGGAGTGCTGCAAAAGTAAGCGGGGCCAAGTCGCAGCGGAACATGCTGCCATGGCTCATGGCACCTATGGCGGAGAACGGGTTCCGTGTCGTCAGGACCTTCAGGTCTGGCCGCTGGAATGCCTCTCCAACAACGCCAAGAATTGCTGTTCCATTTCAAAGCCCTCCTTCCGGTAGGGCGCCAACTTCCCCGCATCCGCTTTGAAGGACAGCTTCCGTTCCCAGATCCCGAAGAGCAACAGCGGGCAGTAGCCGTCATAGCGCACCGCGCCATCCTGCGTGGAGACCTCGAAGACGATCAGCGAACCACCGGTGGCTTCCTTGTAGAAGGTGTCATGGTCCGGGCGGTTGTGCAGCTTGTACACCAGCGTGTGGTCCATGTGGTGCGTGGTGATGCGTTCCGTGGGGCCTTTGAACCGCAATTGCCTGAAGCCTTGCTTGCGGAACCAAGCATCGATCAGGGATCGGAGGGTTTGTGGCTTGTTCATGATCGTTGTAGTTGCTCTTTCGCTCGATCCCTTTGCCCGGATGCGATGAGCGAATTTATCGGCGACCGCTGGTTGAAAGGCCATTGGTGTACAGCGGACCCTGAAAATGCGGACAATTCACAATCGATGAACGGATCAACCGGCCAGAGGGGATTTTTTCCACATCATTTGCATATAGTTAGGAAGCCTAACTATATTTGCCCCGGAACAAACCATAACCCCCTACCATGAAAAAGCTTTTCATCCTCGCAACGGTACTTACCGCCACGGCAGCGCACGCTTGTGACAAGTGCGGCAACTACGACAACCCGGACTTCAAGATCACTTCGGTGACCGTGCAGCACGATGCACGGATCGCCGCCACCGTGTGGGAGCTCCACGTGGAGGGCACGGCGGGAAAGACCACGCCCGCACCGGCCGGTCACCTGAATGGCGCGCCGGTCCTTGGTTATGTTTTCCCCACTTCGCTGTTGCCTACGGATGTCGGCTTCAGTGCGACCGAGGGCATTGTGGCGCTGGCACTCACCTCGCATCCCGATTTCGATGATACCCCGTTGTGGGACGAGAACGCCGATCGGAACTACGCCAACGATGGCATCGTTTGGCATCCGCATTGGGTGGTGCTCACCGAGGACAAGCGGGTAGCCGGTGGCTTGGCGGTGAAGCAATTCGCCAAGGGCGACACATCGGTAAAACTGCCGCCGACGAATCCGGGAATGCCCATGTACATGGATTCGCCGGGCTATCAGGTGATCACCGAAGGCAACACCATCCGGGTGATCGTGCCGGACTACCGCATGAGCAACAAGGTCGATTTCAAATTTGATGGCGTTGCCTGCTACATGGAAGTGAACACCGGCGGTGCCGGAGCCGCACACGGAACCGGCGACAAGCCCATGCTCGGCGTGTACAAGGTGTACTCCGTTGCGAGCAAGGACCTCTCACTGCCGTACACGGTGAAGTGAGCGATCGAACGAAAGCATTCAGCCGAACAAATAAGGACCAACAATCCTAACACTCTCTTTGAAGCTCGCTCAGGGTCTCTCCGACTTGTACCTCCGGTGAACGGAGGACCCTGAGCATCGACTCATTCTTCCATCTTCAGCCCCAACTCACGCATCTTCAACACGGTGTTCCAATTACGTGCCGTGTTCACCACACCGATCCACTTGTCGAACTTCTCCGCCATCTTGCTCGAGCCAAAACCATTCGGAATGTGGATGTAGCATACACCCTTCACCACTTTCAGGTCTTCATCGCCAACCGCAAGTGCTTGGATTTTCTTGATCGCATCGGGCTTCGGCATTTCGGCCAGCAGCACGGCGTGCACATGCTTTCCTTCGGCCTTGTTCGGGAACGGGTCGTTCCTGATCACCGCTTCCCATTCCGCCAGCGTGGGGGCGAAGATGGGTTTGTCGAAACCGAAATTCTTCTTGCAGATCGCCGCTACTTTGGCAATGGTCTCCTCGCGTGAAAGTACACTGCGCACCAAGGCATTGCCGCTGTTGATGTAGGTGGTGGCATTCTTGAAGCCCGCCTTGGACAGCGCTTCACGAAGTTGGGCAACGGGCAACTGGGTGGCGCCGCCCACACCGCGGAAAAACAACAGGTAAGTAGTGAGGTCGGACATCGACTATTGCTTCACCATTCGTGAAGTGGAAACGCCGTCGCGATCGATCACACGAACCATGTAAGCACCGGCGTTCAGCCCGGAAACATCGAGCAACACACGAGTGCCCGAGATGTGCTCCTCCTTCACCACCCGGCCTTGCACGTCGATGAAGAAAACAGTTGCGGGCGTGTCACTCGGTCGTTCCAGTTGTGCGTTCGTGTTCGCCGGGTTGGGGAAAAGCATGATCCCTGCACATTGTGCCTCATCAACGCCGGTGATCAATACTTGAACAGGTAGGGATGGTGCCGAAGTGCAACCCAACGCATCGGTCACGATCACGGTGTAGCTGCCGCTGATCTGGGCTTCCACGCAATCCTCCGTGCCACCAACTATCGCCACGCTGTTGCGGTACCACTGGATGGTGCCAGGGATGGATGTGCAGAGGGTCTGGCCGTCCACCGTCACTTCCGGTATCCAGGGCGTGCTGGGGCAACCCACACGGTACCTGTGGATGTCGCCGATGCCGCCCACCGCGATGATGTAGCCGTCCACGTATGCCGCATCATTGATCGCGGAGTTGTAGATCGCGGGCAGGAAGTTCGCCCACGTGATCCCGCCGTCCAAGGAGCGCACGGTCTGGCCGCTGGCAGCTACGGCATACCCGGTGTCCCGACCGGTGAAGAAGATGCTAACGGTGCTTTGCGGTGTGCCGCCCATGATGGTCCAGGTATCGCCGCCATCCGTGGTGCGACCAATGCGGGTCCAGCCGTATTCGGTATCCGTGAAGAAGATGGTGGGTCCCCCGCTGCCGCCCATGTTCTGCCAGGTGAGACCGCCGTCCAGGGTGCGGTGGCTGTTTCCGTCCTCGCCCACGGCGAAGCCCAGCGTGTCGTTCACGAACCAGAGGTCGCTGATGAGGATGTTCCCTTGGTCCAGCACAAGCGTCCATGTGCTCCCGTAGTTGGTGGTGCGGTAAATGCCGCCGTACACGTGACCGCCGCCCACCAAGTGCGTGGATGCGTTCAAGCTCCAGGTGCAGCGGATGGCCACATTGGGGCCAGTGAAGACAGGGTCGAAGGTCGCGAAGAAGTCCGTGGTGCGGGCGAAGGTGCCACCGCCGCCACCCCGGCTTCCGCTGCCATTGGCATTGATGTGGATGCCCAGCCCACCGCCGGCACCGGAGTCCGCCCACGTAGCGCCCCCGTCGGTGGTGCGCAGCGCGGTGCTTGTGATGCCGATGAGGCCCGCGAAGCTCAGTTTGCTGATCTCGGCGGATGAAGTGCCGTCCTTGAACAGTTGCCAGGTGGCACCGAAATCGGTGGTGCGGAAGATCTTGCCGATGCCGGCCATCAAGCCAAAACCGCTCGGGGTAAGGGTGGAGCTTTTATGCTCCGGCCCAAAGATCTGTTCGGTCCAGGTGAGGCCGCCATCGCTGCTGCAAATCACATGGCCCCACCAGCCGCCCGCTATCAAATGGTTGCCTTGAACGGACAGCGTTACCATGTTGTACGTGGTGTTGCTCGGCATGAAGTTCCATGTGGCGCCACCGTCGGTGGTGCGGATCACGTGGCCCGCATGGCCCACGGCTACACCGGTGAGGGAGTTGAAGAAGTGCAGGTCGCGGATGAAGACCAAGGGATCGGGCGCGATGCTCGCCCACGTGAGGCCACCATCCACGCTCTTCAGCACCTTGCCGCCGCCGTAGCAACTGGCATAGCCGATCTGCGTGTCCACGAACTGGATGGCGGTGATGTAGTTGCTTGTGCCCTGTCCGCTCTGCATGGCGTTCCAGGTGGCGCCGCCATCGGTGCTGCGGTAGATCTTGCCATCCTGCTTGCCTACCCAGCCCAAGGTGTCGTTGACGAAGAACACGCAGTTGTTGCTCTGGGCACCGGTGCTGGAGCCGGTGACAGTGCGGAACCCGTCGGTGGTGCGATACACGGCGCCGAATTGGCCCACCGCGATCCCGCGCTGCTCATCCCACATCTGCATCGCCAACACCCGGTTGCTCATCCCGTGGATCCGGCGCTCCCAGGTGATACCGCCATCCTCCGTGGCCAGGATCGTTCCGTAGGCGCGGTCGGCCGCATAGCCCACCAGATCGTTCACCATTTCAATGGCTTCGAACTCGCTGGTGTTCTTGATGGGTGTCAACAATTCCCATTGGGCATTAGCGGAAGCGAGAACGGAAATGAGGAGCAGGGTAGGGAGTATTCTCATGGACTAAGGATTTTCCTAAAGAGATGTACAAGTGTGGACGACAAAGGTTCACCCGATCTGCCGCGATCGGTTCCGGGTATGGGACGTGTTCGAACGGCAGTAGGAGTTGGGAGCGTGGCGATCACTTCGCACAAACGGCTCGGAGCGGCATTGAGTGTAGTTCTTCGATGTGTCCCTGTCGTCAGGATGCGGCGGGCTCACAACGCAGGTCGTCCACCTCCGCTCGCGCGACCTCCCCATTTGATCACCTTGTGTAGCACATGCTCCAACAGCAAACTGATGCAGGCGGCTGCGACGAAGGGGAATGTGAGCTGGGGAAGGAATTCTTCGCGCCATGCCAAGCCGATGAGCACAGCAAGCGGAACGGAGATCAGGGAGAGCACAAGGTTCCTGGGCTTGGTGCCCGCGAAGGCGATGGCACACAGCACCGCGTTGTAGCTCCAAAGGCCCATCTCCACCGTGGTTTCCGGGGCGGCACTGCCTAAGGCGATCACTGCGGCGAGCAAGGCTCCGGCAATACCAAAGAGCGCGGCGATGCGCGAATGCACGGCCACAGCTACCAGAAAGAGCAGGCCAGCGAGAAGGTCGGACTGGAAGATCACCTGCCCGAAACCGCGCACCAGGGCCGCGATCAACGGCCCGCCCGGAACCGTGGGCAGTGGTGTGGAAACTGCTTCCACCGGAACCGGCAACAGGAGCAAGAGCAGCCAAGTGACCAGCACGAACGGCAAGGTGAACACGGGAATTTTCCGTTTGATGAAAACATGCTGGAGCGCAGCGGCAAGAGCTGAGCCTGCGATCACAGCCAACCAAACGAATGGGCCATGCCCACGGAAGAGTACCAAGGCCACGCCCACCAAGGCGGCACTGAAACCGTACAGCCCTTGCTCCGTGTTTTCCTTGCCGAAGCGCAGCAGATGCGCGGTGAGCGTGCCGCAGCACACCGCCAGCAAGGCCGCCAGCCCCATAAAGGGTGTAGCCCAGGTGATCCCCGCCAGAAAGAGCAAGCCCGTGGCCGCATTCTCCTGCAGCATGATCTGGCCAAAGCCGCGCAGGAGGGTGATCGGTAGTTTCGCTGTCATTGAAGATCGCCGACGCAAAGATGCTGTGGTTCACAAGGACGCGGTATCCTGCAGCAGGATCCGAACTTCGGTCCATGCAGTGTGCCGTAGAACAGCGCTGGAAATTATCCAACCGGTGAGATGCATCCTCCTATTCCACCACCAGACGCAGCGTTTCCACATCGGTCCTTGTGCCGATGCGCAGTAGATAAACCCCTGCTTTCAGGCCGGCCAGTTCCACATTGTGGCTTGTGCCGCTGATGGTTTCCTGACGGATGATCCGTCCTTGCACATCGGTGATCGTCAGCATTGCTGGTGTGTTGTCCGCACGTTCGATGCGTACCTGATCGCTTGCAGGATTGGGCACGAGGCGGCTGGTCCCGGTCTCGATGGTGGTCACGCCGGTGTGGATCACTTGGAAAGGCGCGGAGATCGTCGAGGCACAACCAAGCGCATCGATATTGATCACGGTGTAAGAGCCTTCCTCTATTGCTTCGATGCAAGGTGTGTCGCCACCGGGAATGGGATCGCCATTGAAGTACCACTGGGTGGTTCCGCTGGTGCTGGTGCAGAGGCTTTCATCACTTGATGTAATGAGCGGAACATCCGCTATGCTTGGACAGGCCACACGTCCGCGGTAGATGTCGCCGAAGCGGCCCACCAATACCAGTTCACCATCCAAGTATGCGGCATCGTTGATCACGGCGTTGGTGATACTGGGCATCAGGTTCTGCCATGTGGCACCGCCGTCCACGCTACGCACGGTCTGACCGGAATTGCCCACCACATATCCCGTGTCCGGACCGGTGAAATGCACCATCATGGCATAGCCGGGGATGTCCGGCATGTTGATCCACGTTTGTCCCCCATCCGTGGTGCGCGCCCCGCTATTGGCTCCCACGGTCCAGCCGACCTGTTCATTCAAGAAGAACACGGAGAACTGGTCGTTGGCCGTGCTATGGGGCAGCTGCTGCCAGGTGTGGCCGGCATCGCTGCTCTTCCATATCTGGCCGCCCCCGCCCACTCCGAACCCGACCTGTTCGTTGATGAAGTAAAGGTCGAAGATGCTGGATGAGCCATTGGGCGTGTGCTGCCAAGTGGCGCCGCCGTTGGTGGTGCGGTAGAAACCCCCGTTCACGTAACCGCCGGCCACCAGGTGGTCGTACTCCCCGAAACACCACGTTGCCCGGATCGCCACGTTGGGTGCGCCCTGTGTTTGCCGGGATGCGAAATAGTCGTTGGTGCGGGCGTTGGCGCCCACGCTTCCACCTTGCAGGCCCAGGCCATCGGGCCGAAGATGCACACCCAGTCCGCCGAGGCCGTTGGCGTTGAGCCAGGTGCGGCCGCCATCCACCGTGCGCAACAGGCCGTTCTCGATACCACCACTGGTTTCATAGCCTACGGCCACCCCGGTGTCGCCATTGGCGAAGCTCACCTTGTTCAGGAAGGTGTGGTAGGTACCGGGGTTTACCAGTTCCCAGGTTACGCCATGGTCGGTGGTGCCGAAGATGCGCCCATCGGTCCCGATGAACCCGTTGCCGTCAGCGGCGATGGCGATGCTCTGATGGGTCATCAAATTGGAGCCCACGGTAACTGCGTTCCAGGTGGCGCCACCATCGCTGCTCCGGGTCACCCGCCCGCTGCTTCCTGCGGCCAGCACCACGTCCCCGCTGCGATCGATCGCCAGCAGGTTCTGCGCCACCCCGGATGCCATCACTTCCCAAGTACTCCCTGCATCGGCCGTACGCAGGATCGCACCACCATTGCCCACCACGATCCCGTTCAAGGCACTGCTAAAATGCAATGCACGTACACCCGTGGGCGTATCGGTGTTCGCCCAGGTAAGGCCGCCATCGGTACTGCGCAGCACGCCCACGCCGTACACTGCGGCGAAGGCCGTGTCCACGTTGGGCATGGCGATGTCGGTGATCGTGTAGCTCGTGCCAACCCCACTGGCCATAGTGGTCCAGGTGGCGCCGCCATCGGTGGTGCGACGTATGGCTCCGGCACCGGTGCCCACCAAGCCCAGCGTATCGTTGGCGAAGGCCACACTGTACAAGGCGCCCAACGTGCTCGAGTTGGTGGTGGTGAAGGTGCTGAAGCCATCCTGGGTCACATGCAAGCTACCGCCGCTGCCCACCACGATCCCGCGCTGATCGTCCCACATGTGCAGGTCGTTGGGCGTGTTGATCGCCAAGGTGGTCATGCGCTCCCAAGTATGTCCGCCATCGTTGGTGCGCAGGATCGCGTTCATCATATTGTCCAGTGCGTATCCGCGCTGGGCGTTCACCATGTGCGCCGCCGGGAACTTGCTCCGTGTCTTGATCGGCGTGGTGAGCTCCCATTGCTGGGCGTTGGCGGTAATGAAGACGGCAACCAGGGCGAGGGTAAGGGCTTTTCTCATGCTATGGGCAAAGATGCTACGTTCCAATACAAGTGGACTTGCCGAGGGTTCATTCCCATTTGCGGATCGTGCGTTGACGCAGCTAGCTTCGCAGCAGATGTCGCGCTTGCTCTTCCTTCTGCTCTTCGGGCTTTGCCTTACCATGGCTGTCTGCCAAGCACAGTCTCAGCGCATCGACAGCATCCATGTGTTCAAAAAGCTGCCTCCGGGAAAATACACCTCAGCTTCCGCCAACGCGGCGGCTTGGAAGCTGTTCCGCGATCATTCCCCATACTCCGTGGTGAAAGGCCAACGGATGAGCACAGCGACCGAGGCGATGCAGAGCTATGCTCCAGGGCGGCACACCTTCCGTGAATTACCGGGCTTGCAGCATCTGGCCATGGGCTGGTCCGGGGGAAGGCCCTTCACCCTCGGCGTGGCGGATGACATGGACCTGGTGATCAATTTCACCGCACGCACCGAGTATCGCATTTCCGGGATGACGGACCGGATACGTGTGCGTGCGTTGATGGCTCGGATGGTGGTGGAATAGCGGAGCGCGATCCCGATCACCCCTTCATCACCTCCTCCACCATCGCCGAGCTGCCAATGAACAGGGGGCAGCGCTGGTGCAGTTCGGTAGGCTGAAGGTCCAGGATGCGGGTAGTGCCGTCGGTAGCGCTACCTCCGGCCTGCTCGATCACCATCGCGAGGGGATTGGCCTCGTAGAGCAGGCGCAGTTTGCCGTTCGGCTTGTCCTTGGTGCCGGGGTACATGTAGATGCCGCCCTTCAGCAGATTGCGGTGGAAGTCAGCCACCAGGCTGCCGATGTAGCGCGCGCTCATCTTTTTCTTTTTGCAGCCGTCGATGTAGTTGCGAACGTTCTCGGGGAACTCGAAATAATTACCCTCGTTCACGGAATAAATGTTCCCGTTCGCCGGGATCTGCATGTTGGGATGGCTCAGGCAGAACACGCCGATGCTCGGGTCCAGCGTAAAGCCGTTCACGCCGTTGCCGGTGGTATACACGAGCATGGTGCTGCTGCCGTACACCACATAGCCTGCGGCCACCTGCTGGTTGCCGGGCTGCAGGAAGTCGTCCAAGGTCACCTTCTCCGGGTCCAAGCGCCGGTAGATGGAGAAGATGGTGCCGATGGATACGTTCACATCAATGTTGCTGGAGCCGTCCAGCGGGTCCATGGCCACCACGTATTTGCCGTCCAGGGAGGCCGGGTTGTCGAACACGATGTGCTCATCGTTCTCTTCGCTGGCCACCGCGCAGACCGCCCCTTGGTTGCGCATCGCGGCGATGAAGCGGTCGTTCGCATACACGTCCAACTTCTGCTGCTTCTCGCCCTGGATGTTGTGCGCATTGGCCTCGCCGAGGATCTCGGTCACCAGGCCGGCCTTGTTCACTTCCCGGTTCACCAGCTTGGCCGCAAGGCGGATGGAGGTGAGCAATTGCGAAAGATCACCGCTGGCGAAAGGGAAATCCTTTTCGCGTTCGATGATGAATTCCGAGAGGGTGGTGATGTGGGCCATGGGGAGGGATGCGGGTGTTGGCTATTGGGCGGAACAGGTGATCCGGTTGCGGACAGGCGGGTCAATACAACCGGAAGATCGTGCGATCAGGAGTTCAGTTGCGGTTGCTCCGCTGCAAATATCGGCCTTGTGCGATCTTTGCGCCATGGAGGTGAGGATTCGCAAGGCGGAGACCAGGGATGTGCCGCGCATGCGGGAGCTCGTGGTGGAACTGGCGGTATTCGAAAAGGAGCCGGACGCGGTGACGGTGACCGGGGAAGAGATGTTGGCCGCCGGCTTCGGTCCCGATCCCATTTGGTTCGGCTGGGTGGCGGAAACCGTCGTGCCCCCGGCGAACAACGACCAACCGGCACCGGAATGCCGCATTCTGGGCATGGCCCTTTGCTACGAACGCTATTCCACCTGGAAAGGCCGACGCCTCCACCTGGAGGACATCATCGTAACGGCGGAAGCACGGGGGCAGGGTATCGGGGAGCGGCTCTTCCGGACCTGCGCGGCACATGCCGTGGTGAAGCACTATTCGGGCATGTTCTGGCAGGTGCTGGACTGGAACGAAGGTGCGATCCGCTTCTACGAACGCTTGGGAGCAAGCATCGACCCGCACTGGTGCAACGGCTCACTGGAGCGGAAAGCGCTGAAGGAACTGGCAGCGCGATGAAGGTCTTCAAGTTCGGCGGGGCCAGCGTGAAGGACGCTGCGGGCGTTCGCAACGTGGCGGAGGTGCTGAAGCGGCATGCGCTGGATGACGTGGTGATCGTGGTGAGCGCCATGGGCAAGACCACCAATGCGCTGGAAGCGATCACCTGGGAATGGCTGGATGGGCGCCCCGTTGCGAGGGAAGTGGATGCGTTGGAGCGGACCCATCAAGCGGTGTTGCGGGCGGTGGCTCCGGAGGACGAGGCGGCGCGGACGCTGCTTGCCGAGCGGTTCCAAGGGTTGCGTGCGATCCTGGACCATGCCCCGTCGAACGGTATCGATCTCCACTATGACCAAGTGGTCTCCTTCGGGGAATTGTGGAGCAGCGCGATCGTGCATGCCCATTTGAATTCCGCAGGCATCGCCAGTACGTGGTGGGATGCACGCACGGTGGTACGCACCGATGCGCGTCATCGCTCGGCCCGCGTGGATTGGGACGCTTCCGCCGAAGGTGCGGCCGGGATGTTGGCCAACGTGGGCGGAGCACCGCTGCGCGTGGTCACGCAGGGCTTCATCGGCGGGGCGGAGGATGGCTCCACCACCACGCTCGGTCGTGAAGGGTCGGACTTCAGCGCAGCCATCCTCGCCTACCTGTTGGATGCTGAAAGCGTCACGATCTGGAAGGATGTCGCCGGCATGTTCAATGCGGACCCGAACCGCTTCCGGGACACGCGATTGCTGGAACGCATCAGCTATCGCGAGGCGATCGAGCTCAGCTATTTCGGGGCCAGTGTGATCCATCCGCGCACGTTGCAGCCCTTGCAGAAGAAGAACATTCCGCTCTACGTGCGCTCGTTCATCGATGCCGATGCCCCGGGCAGCACGATCACCGCCGCAACCGACCGCGATTCGCTGATGCCTTCCTTCATTGTGAAGCCCCTGCAACTGCTCATCAGCATCACCCCGCGTGACCTCAGCTTCATCGTGGAGGAGAACCTCAGCGGCATCTTCAAGCTCTTCGCGGAGCGAAACGTGCGTATAGAGCTGATGCAGAACAGCGCCGTGGCCTTCAGTGTAGCGGTGGATGATTCGCCCCGCGCCCGCCAGTTGATCGAGGAGCTGCGCGATGAATACGAAGTGCGCCACAACGAGGGCTGCGAACTGATCACCGTGCGGCACTACGATGAGGCCACGCTGGATAAGCTGCTTGCCGGCAAGGAACAGTTGATCGAGCAACGGTCGCGCACCACCGCGCGCTTCGTGGTGAAGTGATGGCAACAGCCGCGAGCAGCGATAGATTCGCACCATGGTCCGAGCGTATTCCAGATGTGTTCCCGGCGGTTTGGCAGTGCTTCTCCTTTTGGGCTGGTCCATGCAGCTTTCCGCGCAGCCGAAAGGGAATGCTGCGGATAGCTTGAAGGCGGAGATCCTTCAGCGGCGTACTTCGTTGGCGTTGGCCGATAGTGCGGGCGACCTGCACACAGGATTCGAGGTCCGGATGCAGTTGGTTCCATTGGTTCGGAGGCCGGAAGGCATCGTCCTGTTGACGCAAGCGGCGACCATCGCCGATAGCTTGGATCGCCCCGACCTCGGGGCCATGGTTCATCGTTCTCTCGCCATGCGCTACGCTGGCAGTGGCGACCCCGTAGCTGCTTACGCGGAAGCGATCTTGGCCGACTCGCTGGACAGGATGCGGGAATTGCGGGAGATGGACCGGACGAACGATCAGCATACCCTGGTGCTGGACCGGCTGATCGCGGAACGGGACAGTGCGGTCCATGCCGGGATGGACCGCGAAAGGCGCATTGCGGAAGCGTTGGTGCAGGCCCAACACAACGCCGAACGTTGGATGTACATTGCGCTGGCAACGGTGGGGCTGTGCCTGTTGGTGGTGATCGGCCTGCTCTACCGGGCGGGCAGCACGGGGCGTAAGCTGCGGGCCTCCATGGAAGCCTTGCACAAGGAGCTGGCCACGTTGAGGAGTGCGGGAAACCGCAGGAAGGAAGTCCTCGGCAAGGAGGAAGCGGTCTGTTCCTATCCCGGTACCCGACCTGCCGGGGTCCAACCTCCACCGGTGGATGAGGCGATGGATCCCGTGGTGTTGGCGATGTTCCGCAAGACGGCGCCGGAGCGTTTGGCCACGTTGAGACAAGCCCGGGAACGCGGTGATCCGGAGAAAGTCCTACGTGTTGTGCATTCGCTGAAACCGCAATTGGTCAGCTTCGATAAGGCCCGGTTCGCGCCCCTGTGCGCAAGGTTGACGGCACCGGGCGCAGTGGCGAGCACAGCCCAATGGTCCGCCGACCTGAATGCCTTGGAGATGGGCGTGTCGGAACTCCTGCGGGCTCACTGACGCGCTGCGATCAACGCCATGGCTTCCGCCGGTCTGTCCGTGATGAGGCCATCCACGCCAAGGTCCAGCATCCGGAGCATGTCAACCTCCTCGTTCACCGTCCACACCAGCAGGCCGATGCCCTTTTCGCGCAGCTCCTCGGCCAAGCGCCGGTTCGCGATCGAAAAGGCGGGACTGTAGTAGGCAGGTGTGAAGCTGAGCCGCTGTAGGTTGGCCGCCAGCCCGTCCGCGTTCTCCACCAGCAGCGCAATGGGTACTCCGGGCACCAAGGCATGGACCGCTTCCAGTACGGCGGTATCAAAGCTCTGCACGATGCAGCGGCCGGTGATCCCCAGCGCGGTCACGTCCAAGGTCACCAATTCGGCGAACTCTGCGGGTGGAGGTTGAAAGGTGCCGTACTGCAGCGGTTCGCTCTTGATCTCGATGTTGAATGAAGGCGGGCGTATCCCGCGTTCCAGCGCGAAAGCATCCACGGCGCGGACCACCTCGGCGAGCGTCGGTTTGTGCCAGCCCTCCCTTGGCGAAATGGATGCGTCACCATGGTTCGCGGGTACGCATCCGAAGCGTTGCACTTCCTCCAATGGCAAGTTGAATACGTTGAAGGCGCGCCCTTCCTGTTCCGAGATCACACCGCCTTTCGTGTCACGGCATGCATGATGGTCCATCCACGGCTCGTGGCTCACCAGAACGCGGTGGTCACCGGTGATCACCACATCCATCTCCAACCAATGACAACCGGTTGCAGCGGCCATCAGAAAAGCCGGAATGGTGTTCGCGGGCACGGGGCCTTCGCAGCCGCGATGACCGTGGACCTGGGTATGGATGGGTTCGGACTTGATCATCGCGACCGGATCGGTGGCCGTAAGGTAGAGGGGGCTACAGTTTTCCGTCCGCGTAGTCGTTCAGGATCTTGTCCGCCAGCACATTGGCCAGCTTGAAATAGCTTTCCGTGGTAAGGCCGGCCACATGCGGACTGAGCAATACGTGGTCGCTGGCTCGGAGCCGTTGCAGGATCGAGTCCCTTTTGCCCACCTTCAGCCCCTGCAATGAACGCTCCTCGAACTCCAGCACGTCCAGGCAGGCACCGCGCACCTTGCCATTGTCGATGGCATCGAGCAATGCGCCGGTATCCACGAGCGGACCGCGTGCCGTGTTGATGAACCACACCGACTTTGTGCAACGGGCAAAGAAGTTCGCATCGGCGAGGTGTTCCGTCTCTTCCGTCAGCGGAAGGTGCAGACTGACCACGTCGCTTCGATCAAGTAGGTCTTCCAAGGTTACCTCTTCCACCATTTCATTCTCGAAGCCTTTCCGGTACTTGTCGTAGGCTAGTACCTTCACGTCGAAGCCGAGGAGGCGCTGTGCGAAAGCGGTGCCCATCTGTCCGAAACCGATGATGCCCACGTTGCTGCCACCCAGTTCATTGCCGGTATTGGTCTTGCGGTCCCATATGCCCTTGCGCACCTCGCGATCGGCCTTGGGCAATTTGTTCATCAAGGCCAGCAACATCCCCACGGTATGCTCGGCAACAGCATCGCGGTTGCCTTCCGGTGAACTGTACAGGCGGATGCCATGCTCAGCGCAATAGGCGCGATCGATGTTCTCCATCCCCGCGCCGCAGCGGGCGATGAACTTCAGTTTCGGGGCATGTGCCAGAACGGTCCCGTTCAGCATCAATCGGCTCCGTACCACCAGTCCCTCGGAGTCGCGCAACTGTTCGAGAAGCTCCTCACCGCTGTATTCGCTGAGGTCCTCGCAAGTGTGGCCCGCCACGGTGAGGCGCGTGCTGAGCACCGGATGGACGCTGTCGATGAAGTTGACCTTCATATCAGGATCTCCCGTAGTAACATGGAGGCAACGGAGAAGTAGATCACCAGACCGGTGACGTCCACCACGGTGGCCACGAACGGTGCGGAGGAAGTAGCCGGGTCCAGCCCGAGGCGTTTTAATAGCAAGGGGAACAAGGAACCGACGAGGTTGCCCCAAAGTACTACGCCCAGCAAGGTGAGGGCCACAACCAGACCTATTAGCTGCCAATGTTGGCCATATATGTCGGTGAATTGGCTCCAGACCGCGATGCGGCCATAGCCGATCACCGCCAGAATGAGCCCGAGTATCACACCCACGCTGCACTCGCGACGGAAGATGCGCCACCATTCCTTTACGGTGATGTCCCCCAATGCCAGTGCCCGGATAATGAGCGTGCTGGCCTGTGATCCGGTGTTGCCACCGCTGGAAATGACCAATGGCACGAACAGTGCCAGCACCACCGCCTTGGCGATCTGGTCCTCGAAGAAGCCCATCGCCGTGGCCGTGAAGCTCTCGCCGATGAACAGCACCACCAGCCAACCGGAGCGCTTTTTCACCATCTCCCAAAGACTGCTGTGGCTGTAGGAATATTCCAATGCACCCATACCGGCCATGCGCTGTGCATCCTCGGTCTCCTCCTCACGGATTGCGTCCACCACGTCATCGATGGTGATCCGCCCCAGCAATCGCCCGCGGTCGTCCGTTACGGGCAGCATCACCAGGTCGTACTTCTCCATCAACCGGTTCACCTCCTCCACGTCCTCGTGCGCCTTGATGCTGATCACGTCCGGATCGTACACCTCCTTCACGGGTGTTCTCAGTGATGTGGTGAGCAGGGCCTTCAGCGGGATCGAGCCCACCAGCCGATCGTGGTCGTCCACTACCAGGATCACGTAGATGTCATCGATCAAGTCGGCATGCCTTCGCAGTTCGCGGACGCATTCCAACATGCTGCTGTCGGCGTGGACCTTCACCAGCTCCTTGGCCATCAGGCCACCAGCGGTGCGCTCGTCGTAGGTGAGCAGCTCGTTGATCTCTTTCCGCTGCTCCTGGTCCTCGATGTTCGCCAGCACTTCCTCCCGCACTCCCTCGGGAAGCTCGGCGATCATGTCGGCCGCATCGTCCGAGTCGAAGTGTTCGATCAACTCCTCGGCGATCTCCTTGCCGGTGTAGTTTCCAAGGAGGTCATCGCGCCGGTCCTCCGGCACCTCCAGGACCACCTCGGCGGCGAGCTCGGGTTCCAGTCGTTCAAAGAGGTACTGGGCCTCCTTCAGGTCCAGTTGGTCCAGGATCTCCGCAAGGTCGGCGGGGTGGATGTCCCGCACCGCCTCCAATAGCTCCTCGTCGCGCTGTTGCGCCACAAGTTCCTGGAGCCGTTCCAGATTCGCTTTGCTGATGGTGAAGGTCATCGGGGGAGGTGCGGATGATGCCTGTAAGTGAAACGGCCCGCGAAACTACGCAACGCCGATGCGCTCAGTTCATCCTGTCCTCCCCGCACGCCAGTGTCAAGGCGATGAAGTCGTCCACGGACAACTCCTCCGCGCGCTTCCGGGCATATTCCGCAGGCACGCCTTGCGCCAGCGGAGCGAAGCTTTTCAGCGCGTTATGGAGGGTTTTCCTCCGTTGCCCGAATGCCGTTTTCACCACGCGGAACAGCAACTTTTCGTCGCATGGCGGCTCCGTCCGTTCATTGCGCCGCATGCGGATCACCGCGCTGCGCACTTTTGGCGGCGGGATGAAGGCGTCCGGCTCCACGATGAAGAGCGGCTCCATGTGGTACCACACTTGGCTCAACACGCTGGTGATGCCGTAGGTGCGGCTTCCCGGGCCGGCGCACAAGCGGTCCGCCACTTCCTTTTGGAACATGCCCACCACCTCCGGGATCAGTTCCCGGTTCTCGAGCACCTTGAAGACCAGTTGCGTGCTGATGTTGTACGGGAAGTTCCCGATCACGCCCATCGGACGCCCTTGGGAGATACGGGAAAGGTCCATGTGCAGAAGATCACCCTGCACCACGCGCAGATCGGGCCAGGTGGCATGCAGGTGCGCCACGGATTCCCGGTCCAGCTCAATACCGATGAGATCAATGTCGGTGCGGGCGATCAGGTGCTTGGTGAGCGCTCCGGTACCCGGACCCACTTCCAGTACATCGCGGTACCCGCCGTGATGGGTGAGCGCCTCGGTGATGCGCAGCGCGATCTCCTCGTCCTTCAGGAAGTGCTGGCCGAGGTGCTTCTTTGCACGGACGTGCATCAGGCGTTGTGGATCACTTCCAGGAGTGTCCTGAATGCGAGGGCCTTCCCGCCGTAGTATTTCTCGGATTCCGCTCTCAGCCGTTCCGCGTGCTCATTCCGGTAGCGCTCGTATTCCGCCATGCTCGCGCAGGTGTACTGCACGGCGTAGGTCACGCCGGAATCCCCTTCGCTGAGGATGCGGCAGATCCGGGCGTCCAAAAAGTGGCCGGTCGCCATCACCTCCGGCAGGTGCGTGTTCCGCATCCACACCAGCCACATCTCATGCACATCGAGGTCCACGTTCACCGTAACGTTGTAGAGGATCATGGGGTGGGGCCGTTGAGGAATTCCTGTTCGGGGGTGTTCAAATTATCGTGGTCACCTCGCAGGTGGCGGTAGCGCTCGCGTGCCACGGCCACAAAGATGCTCCCGCTCTGTTCGAACAGCAGTTTTTCGTACCACACCTTCGCTTGCTCCTTGTCGTTGAGGTCATTTTCGTAGAGCATGCCCAGGTCGAACATGGCATTGTCCACAAGAATGTCGTTGGGGTAGAGCTCCACTACCTTTTCAAGATAACCGGCAGCCTCGGTGAACTGGTGGCGTGCGTGCGCGATGCGGTAGCGTGCGTAGAGCACATCATCGCCCAAGCTGGCCATGGGGAAGCGTGCGGTGAGGGTATCCAGTACCACGAGGGCACTGTCGTATCGGTGCTGGAACGTGAGGAGCTGCGCTGATGCGAACAGGCTTAGCGAGGGACTGACGGTATCCACACCGAGGTTGTCGGTGATCAGCAGCGAGAGTTCCATGGCATCGTTGGCGATCAGCTTGCTGGTGCTGGCCTTCAACACGTCCAATTGGGCCTTGGCCCACAGGAAATCGCCGGAGTAGAAGCTCACCTTGGCGTTGCGCAGGCGGGCTTCGTGGCCCAGGATGTCCTGCTTGAAATCGAGGTCCACTTGGGAATAGAGCAGCGACGCGTCCCAGATGTCGCCCTCCAGCACTTGGATGTCGCCGAGCTCGAGCTTCAGTTGCGCTTGCTCCTTGCGCCCGAGCCCCGGCATGTTGATGGCCTCCTGCAGCAGCGTGACCGCGCCGGGCGTGTCGTCGAGGTAATAGGCCTTCAACCGGGCCAAGCCGCTGATCAGCTTCACGTTCGCCGGGGTACGGCCCAATTCGTTCAATGTGCCCTCGTACTGCTGCCGAAGCTGCTCCAGTTGCTCGCGGGGCGGGTCGGCCTGGTCCCTTACCTGGGCATCCAGTGCGGTGACCAGCCCAATGCGCGCCGCGCCGTACCAGGGAGCGTCCGCGCCCAGGGCCACCACGTATTCATAGCATTTGGAGGCGGTGCTCCAGTCCTTGTTGTTCACGGCCATATCGCCCAAGGCCATCAGGCGCTGGCCCCCTTCGTTGAAGCGCTTGTCCATGGCCCGGCTTTGGACGAAGGCGCTGGTGAGGTCCTTCCGTTGGATGTACATCCAGATGAGCAGCTCCTGGAAGATCGTGTTGTCAGGCTGCCGCTGGATCCGCCGAAGCAGCTCGGTGCGCAGGATGTCCGAGCGCTCATCGGTGCTGGTGAAATCGATGAAGCGGGCCAGTCCGTTCTGTACCGCTTGCAAATAGCTCGGATTGCTTTGGAGCAGGTCCATGTAATCGCTCACCATGCCGGCCACGTCACCCTTGGCGGCCCGGAGGTTGGCCGTTTCGTAGAAGAAATCGGAGCCGCTCTTCAGCAGCTTCCGGCCCCGTTCGTAGGTCAGCAGGGCATAGTCCAGTTCATTGTTCTTGGTGAAGGCGTTGGCGAGGTTGCGGATGGAGCCCTGGTCCGGCTTCAGGTTCTTCATGGCCTTTTCGAACTCCTTTGCGGCCTTTCCGGTATCCCCCTCCAGCTTCAGGATCATGCCGATATCCACCATGTATCGCGGGTCGCCGCCCTGCTTGCGCATGCGTTCCTTGGCGAGCTTTTCCGCCTCGGCGTACTGCTTCAGCCCCAGATGGGCCTTCAATAATTGCTCGTAGTACAAGGCGGTGGGCTGCTGGTCATAAAGTTTCTCATAGTAGAGAATGGCCTTGGCGAATTCGCCCTGCCGCATGTACTCGGCGGCGAGCTGCTCGTCCGTGCCCGGCTGGGCCCATGCACTGGTATGCGCCATGCACAAGGCAGCTATCGCCAAGGTGCGCAGGATGGGGAAAAGGACAGGACGGCTCATTGGCGCAACAGGGAATCGATCGCGGCGCGGTAGGTGGTGCGTTCGCGGATGAGTGCTTTGGTATGGTCGGTCACCAGGTCCAGTTCGTCCCGGAGGGCGTTGTTCCAGCGCTGCTCCATCGCCAGCGCGTTCCGGCGGCCGTTCTTGCTCAGGAGGCCGTTCCGGAGGTCATGCCTCAGGTCGCGGAGCCTTAGCAGGGTGCTGTCCGTCCGGCCCAGTGCCGAACGGCGTTCATCCATGAGCCGGGGCAGTCGCTCGGCCATGGCCCGGTGGTAGTTGCCCAGCACCTCCGCTTCGTGGGGCAGCAGGGTGTCCCGGAAGCGTTGTTCGATGCTCGGGCGCTCGGCCTCGAACAACGAACCCATGTGCCGGAGCGCATTGGTGTCCATGCTGTTCAATTGCGTGCGCATGCTTTCGGTCTGTTGGATCAGTTGTTCCACGGTGGCCATTTGGGCGGGTTCTGCCGGGCGGGAGCATGCGGGCAGCAAGCTGCCCGATACCAACGCGAGGAGGACCACCGCCGGTATGGTCCGGGTCATTTTTTCACGATCAGGTCGAAGCCGGTGTAGGGCCGCAGTGCCTTGGGAATGCGGATGCCTTCCGGGGTTTGGTTGTTCTCCAGCAGTGCCGCCACGATACGGGCCAAGGCCAAGGCGCTGCCGTTCAGGGTATGTGCCAGGCGGGGCTTCTTGTCCTCGCCCCGATAGCGCAGCTTCAGGCGGTTGCTCTGGAAGGTCTCGAAGTTGCTGATGGAGCTCACCTCCAACCAGCGCTTCTGCGCTCCGGCATACACCTCCATGTCGTAGGTGATCGCGCTGGTGAAGCCCATGTCGCCGCCGCAGAGCAACAGTTGGCGGTACGGGAGTTCCAGCGCTTCCAGCAGGCTTTTCACATGGTCGGTCATTTCCTCCAGCGCGGCATTGCTGTTCTCCGGAGCTTCCACGCGCACGATCTCCACCTTGTCGAACTGGTGGACGCGGTTGAGCCCGCGCACGTCCTTGCCATAGCTGCCCGCCTCGCGGCGGAAGCAGGGCGTATGGCCCACCCGCTTCACAGGGAGCTGGTCGGCATCCAGGATCTCATCGCGGAAGAGGTTGGTGATGGGCACCTCCGCCGTGGGGATCAGGTAGAGGTCGTCGGCGGTGGCATGGTACATCTGGCCCTCCTTGTCCGGTAGCTGGCCCGTGGCGAACGCACTGTCGGCGTTCACCATCAGCGGCGGCATCACCTCCACGTAACCCGCGTCCATGGCGCGGTCCAGGAAGAAGGCGATGAGGGCGCGCTGCAACTTGGCACCCTGGCCGGTGTAGACGGGAAAGCCCGCGCCGGTGAGCTTCGCGCCCTGCTCCAGGCTGAAGAGCCGGTATTCGGTGCCCAGGTCCCAGTGCGGTTTGGCATTTTCGGGTAGTTCCGGCAAATCACCATGCTGCATCACGGTAATGTTCTCCTCCGGGTTTTTTCCCGGGGGAACACGCTCTTGCGGCACGTTGGGGATGTTGCAGAGATGCTCGTGCAAGGCACGTTCGGCTCCGGTGAGTTCGTCCTTCAGTTCCGTGATCCGGTCCTTCAGCTCAGCGGTCCGTTGCTTGGCAGCCTCGGCTTCCTCCTTCTTGCCGGCCTTCATCAATTCCCCGATGGTCCGGCTCTGGTCGTTCATCTCGGCCAGCCTCGCGTCCAGCATGTTCTGTGTGCTCCGGCGGTGCTCGTCCAGTTCGGCGGCCTTGGAGAGCAGCGCATCGGCATCGAGGTTGCGTTTGGCCAAGCGGGCGCGGGCCTCGTCGGGCTTGCTGCGCAGGTAGGCGGTTTCGAGCATGGGGAATGGATTCGGTAGGAACGTGCGAAGGTAAGGGTGGGGGATGGTGGACATATAAAGCGCTGGCAGCTCTTTTCCCGAGGCCGACCTCGCTCCATCAGGTACCCCGAGGCCGCTCCGTACCTTTGCATGCTGTTTCCCACACGATGCCCATCGTACACATCACCCGCCGCGAACGCTTCAGCGCCGCGCACCGCCTCGGTCGCCCCGAATGGAGCGCGGAGAAGAACCTCGCCACCTTCGGCAAGTGCTCCAATCCCAACTGGCACGGCCACAACTATGAGCTGTGGGTAACGGTGAAGGGGGAGACCGATCCGGAGACGGGCTTCGTGATCGATCTTTCAGCACTGGGCCGGATCATGCACAAACAGGTGATCGACCTGGTGGACCATAAGAACCTCGACCTGGACGTGCCCTTTATGAAAGGCGTGGGGAGCACCACGGAGAACCTTGCGGTGGCCTGCTGGAAACAGCTGGAAGTACCTATCGCGAAGATCGGCGGCAAGCTGTTCCGGGTGAAGATCCAGGAGACGGAGAACAACAGTGTTGAATATTACGGTGAATAGGCATGGCGAAGACCACGGAAAAGAAGCGGGCGGTGAAGTTCAAGGCTGGGCGTGCCTCCAATGGCACCGGCCCCGATGAGGTCCTCGAAGGCTACGAGCGGATCGACAAGTTCGAGCCGCAGGGCCTGGAGCGGATCAGTGCGCACTATGCGGATATCCTGGAGGCCATCGGCGAGGATCCCAAGCGTGAAGGCCTGAAGCGCACACCGGAGCGCATGGCCAAGAGCCTTCAATACCTCACCCACGGCTACGACCTGGACCCTGCTGCCATCCTGCGCAAGGCGCTGTTCAAGGAGGACTACAGCCAGATGGTGCTGGTGAAGGACATCGAGGTGTACAGCCTCTGCGAGCACCACCTGCTGCCCTTCTTCGGAAAGGCGCACGTGGCCTACATCCCCAATGGTTGCATCACCGGGCTCAGCAAGATCCCTCGCGTGGTGGACGCCTTCGCACGCCGCTTGCAGGTGCAGGAGCGCCTTACCAACGAGATCCGCGACTGCATCCACGATACCTTGAAGCCACTGGGCGTGGCCGTGGTGATCGAGGCCGCCCACCTTTGTATGCAGATGCGCGGGATCCAAAAGCAGAACAGTGTCACCACGACATCGGCCTTTACCGGCATCTTTCTTGATGACCACCGCACCCGCGAGGAGTTCATCAAACTGATCGCCTCCAAGCTCCACTGACGCCAACACTAAACTCGAAACATGTTCCGTAGTTCCCTGTCCACCCTTGCGCCCGATCAGCAGGCGCACCCCGGCTTTGTTGCCAACCCGGATGACGTGCGCGCCTTCCTCGCCAAGGTCTTCACTTACATGACCTTAGCGCTGGCCATCAGTGGCGGCGTGGCCTACTGGTTCGGGCATGATATGAGCCTGATGTCCCGCTTGATCGGCCCAACCGGAGGGATGACCATCCTGGGGTGGGTGGTGATGCTGGCCCCGTTGGCCTTGGTCTTCGTGATGAGCGGAATGCTGAACCGCCTGAGCGGAAGCATGCTGCTCACGGTGTTCATAGCCTATTCGGCACTTACAGGTGCCAGTTTGTCATTCATTTTTCTGGTCTACACGGCCACTTCCATCGCTACCGTCTTCTTCGTCACCGCCGCCGTGTTCGGCCTGATGGCGGTGGCGGGCTACACCACCAAGACGGACCTCACCAAGCTGGGCAGCCTTCTGTTCATTGGCTTGATCGGTATCGTGATTGCCATGGTGGTGAACATGTTCATGAAGAGCGATACCATGGGCTACGTGATCAGTGTGATCAGCGTGATCATCTTTACCGGCCTCACCGCCTATGACATGCAGCGGCTGAAGAACCTCGGCGGCACCATGGTCAGCGGCACGGAGGTGGCCCAGAAAATGGCCTTGATGGGCGCGCTGAGCCTGTACTTGGACTTTCTCAACCTCTTCCTCGCCCTGCTGCGTTTGTTCGGCAGCCGTAGGGATTGAGGTGGGGCGGTCGCTGAACCGCAATGTCGCGGCGGCGCAACGGTTTCGCAACGCAGCCCATAACTGAGTGAAGCCCTATTGCTTCCTTGAAAAAGATTTCTTTCATCTTTGAGGCCAGTATCATGAAAGCTTATGTCTTCCCCGGTCAAGGCAGCCAGTTCCCCGGCATGGGCAAGGAACTCTATGAGTCCGATGCCAATGCGCGTGTCTTCTTCGAGCACGCGAACAACATCCTCGGATTCAACATCACCGATGTGATGTTCACCGGCAGTGAGGAGGACCTGAAGAAGACCAATGTGACGCAACCGGCGATCTTCCTGCACAGTGTGATCAAGGCGAAGACGATGGGTGATGCCTTCCAGCCCGATATGGTCGCGGGGCATTCCCTCGGTGAGTTCAGTGCGTTGGTGGCAGCAGGTGCCATGGAGTTCAGCGATGGTTTGAAGCTTGTGGCCGCGCGGGCGAACGCGATGCAAAAGGCCTGTGAGGCCCGGCCCGGTACGATGGCCGCCATCCTGGGTATGGAGGATGAAAAAGTGGAGGAGATCTGTGCATCCATATCCGGCATCGTAGTGCCGGCCAACTACAACTGCCCCGGCCAGTTGGTCATCAGCGGTACGCTGGAAGCCGTGAATGAGGCCTGCGAGGCACTGAAAGCAGCCGGTGCGAAACGTGCCTTGATATTGCCGGTCGGTGGTGCTTTCCACAGCCCGTTGATGGAGCCCGCACGCGCGGAGCTTGCTACGGCCATCGCCTTCACACCGATCGTTGACCCGCGCTGCCCCATCTACCAGAACGTGGATGCCATCGGCCGCAAGGATCCCGCCCGCATCAAGGCCAACTTGATCGCTCAGCTTACCGCCCCTGTGCGCTGGACGCAGATCATGCGCAACATGCTCGCCGATGGTGCCGACCACATCATCGAATGCGGCCCCGGCAACGTGCTGCAAGGCCTGTTCAAGAAGGTGGACCGGGCGGTGGCGACCAGTGCGGCGTGAGGGAGGGAGGCAGTGGTGATCGTACGCCCAATGCGCTTCATTGCACCACCACCCGCTCATTGCAAACCCCGACCCGACTGGTGATGCGCACCAGATAAGTGCCTTTCCCGAAGCGGGAAAGGTCGATTTCCTCGCTCTCCTGCCCCGTGGCCAACGGCCGCTGGAAGAGCAGCTTGCCCACGGCATCATACACGGAATAGAAGCTGTCCGCTGCAAGCGGATCGGTGAACTCTACGGTGAAGCTTCCCGTGGTAGGGTTGGGGCGGATACTCACCCTGCGTGCTTTGCTCTGCAAGGGAGCGGGGACACTGGTGACGATACAGGCATCGTACACGGCGATGGGATC
>JAIOIH010000010.1 GCA_019912395.1 Flavobacteriales bacterium
GAGCGGTGGTGCGGGCACGTTCAGCCCGAATGCATCCAGCGTGAACGCAACGTACTCGCCCACAGCGGCGGAGATCGCCAACGGATCATTGACACTGACCTTGACCACCACCGGCAACAACAATTGCGTGGCGGTTTCTGATGCGGTCGTCCTGAACTTCACGCCTGCTCCCACGGCGAATGCCGGAGCGGATGTGACGCTCTGTGTGAACAATGCGAACGTGGTACTGAACGGCAGTGTTACAGTTGCCACCGGCGGTGTTTGGAGCGGCGGCGCGGGATCCTTCACGCCGAACAACACCACGCTCAATGCCACTTATACGCCGACCTCCGCGGAACTTGCCGGCGGCAGCTTGACCCTCACGCTTACTACCACGGGCAATGCGAACTGCGGGGTGGTATCGGATAACAAGTTGATCACTTTCACGCCTGCGCCGATCGTGAACGCGGGTCCCAATGCATCCGTTTGCGCCAATGCACCGGCCATGCAACTGGCAGGAAGCGTCAGCGGTGCCACGGGCGGCATCTGGAGCGGTGGCAACGGGACGTACAACCCGAACAACACCACGCTGAACGCGATCTACACACCGACGGCCGCTGAGCGCGCCGCCGGTACGGTCACCTTGACCCTGACCTCGGCCGGCAACGGCCTGTGCAATCCGGTGAGCGATCAGGTGACCTGGACGATCACGCCTGCTCCTACGGTGAATGCGGGTTCCGACCAAAGCCTGTGCTCCAACAACGCGGTTGCCACTTTGGCCGGCACCTACACGGTGGCCACGGGCGCCACCTGGAGCGGCGGTGCGGGCACCTTCAGTCCGAGCGCCTCCAATGTGAACGCGACCTATACACCCACGGCCACGGAGATCTCCAACGGATCATTGACACTGACCCTAACGACCACGGGAAACAACAACTGCATCGCCGTTTCGGATGCGATGGTACTGACCTTCACGCCTTCGCCCACGGCCAATGCCGGAGCGGATGTGACGCGTTGCGCGAACAACCCGAACGTGGTCCTGAACGGTAGTGTGTCCGTTGCAACTGGTGGTGTGTGGAGCGGCGGTGCCGGATCCTTCACGCCGAACAACACGGCCCTCAATGCGACCTACGTCCCAACACCTGCGGAGATCTCGGCGGGCATCCTGACCCTGACCCTGACCACCACGGGCAACAACAACTGCACGGCGGTAACGGACACCAAGGACATCAACTTCACGCCGGCCCCCACGGTGGATGCCGGACCCAACGGAACGGTCTGTGCCAACGCCAGCGCGATCACTTTGGCAGGCGTGGTGAACGGATCGACCGGTGGCACATGGAGCGGCGGCACGGGCACCTACAACCCGAACAACACCACCCTGAACGCGGTGTACACGCCGAGTGCTGCGGAGCGCACGGCCGGCACGGTGACGCTCACCTTGACCACCACGGGCAATGGCCTGTGCAACGCGGTGAGCGACCAAGTGACGTACACGATCACCCCGGCACCGACCGTGAACGCGGGTGCCGATCAGAGCCTTTGCGCGAACAACGCAGTGGCGACCCTCGCGGGAAGCTTCACGGTGGCCACGGGCGCCAGCTGGAGCGGTGGTGCGGGCACGTTCAGCCCCAGCGCCTCCAGCATGAGCGCCACCTACACGCCCACGGCTGCGGAGATCAGCAGCGGTTCGGTGACCTTGACACTGACCACCACCGGGAACAACAACTGCGTGGCGGTGTCCGATGCGGTCGTGCTGAACTACACGCCTGCCCCCACCGTGAACGCAGGAACGGATGTGACGCTCTGCGTGAACAATGCGAACGTGGCACTGAACGGCAGTGTCACAGTTGCGATCGGCGGTGTGTGGAGCGGCGGTGCGGGATCCTTCACGCCGAACAACACCACGCTCAACGCCACGTACACCCCGACCCCGGGGGAACTTGCCGGCGGCAGTCTGACCCTTACGCTTACCAGCACCGGGAATGCGAACTGTGGTGTGGTATCAGATAGCAAGCTGATCACTTTCACGCCTGCGCCGATCGTGAACGCGGGCCCCAATGCATCCGTTTGCGCCAATGCACCGGCCATGCAACTGGCAGGTAGCGTTAGCGGTGCCACGGGCGGGATCTGGAGCGGCGGCAACGGGACGTACAACCCGAACAACACCACGCTGAACGCGATCTACACGCCGACGGCCGCCGAGCGCGCCGCCGGTACGGTCACCTTGACCTTGACCTCCGCCGGCAATGGCCTGTGCAATCCGGTGAGCGACCAGGTGACCTGGACGATCACGCCGGCACCTACGGTGAATGCGGGTTCCGACCAGAGCCTTTGCTCCAACAACGCGGTTGCCACCTTGGCCGGTACCTACACAGTGGCCACGGGCGCCACATGGAGCGGTGGTGCGGGCACCTTCAGCCCCAGCGCATCGAACGTGAACGCGACCTATACACCTACCGCAGCGGAGATCTCCAATGGATCATTGACGCTGACCTTAACGACCACGGGCAACAACAACTGCATCGCCGTTTTCGATGCGATGGTACTGACCTTCACGCCTGCACCTACGGCCAATGCCGGAGCGGATGTGACGCGTTGCGCGAACAACCCCAACGTGGTGCTGAACGGTAGTGTGACCGTTGCAACTGGTGGTGTGTGGAGCGGCGGTGCGGGATCGTTCACGCCCAACAACACGGCCCTCAACGCGACCTATGTTCCAACAGCCGCGGAGATCTCGGCGGGCATCCTAACGCTGACCTTGACCACCACGGGCAACAACAACTGCACGGCGGTAACGGACACCAAGGACATCAACTTCACGCCGGCCCCCACGGTGGATGCCGGACCCAACGGGACGGTCTGTGCCAACGCCAGCGCGATCACCTTGGCCGGTACGATGAACGGTGCCACGGGAGCCACATGGAGCGGCGGCACGGGCACTTACAACCCGAACAACACCACCCTGAACGCGGTGTACACGCCGAGTGCTGCGGAGCGCACGGCCGGCACGGTGATGCTCACCTTGACCACCACGGGCAATGGCCAGTGCAACGCGGTGAGCGACCAGGTGACGTACACGATCACCCCGGCACCGACCGTGAACGCGGGTGCCGATCAGAGCCTTTGCGCGAACAACGCAGTGGCGACCCTCGCGGGAAGCTTCACGGTGGCCACGGGCGCCAGCTGGAGCGGCGGCGCGGGTACGTTCAGCCCCAGCGCCTCCAGCATGAGCGCCACCTATACGCCCACGGCTGCGGAGATCGGCAGCGGTTCGGTGACCCTGACGCTGACCACCACCGGGAACAACAACTGCGTGGCGGTGTCCGATGCGATGGTATTGACGTTCACACCAATGCCCACCGCGAACGCCGGGGCGGACATTATCCGCTGCGCGAACAACGCGAACGTGGCACTGAACGGAAGTGTGACCGTGGCCTCTGGCGGTGTGTGGAGCGGTGGTGCCGGTTCCTTCAACCCGAACAACACGGCGCTCAATGCGACCTATACACCTACCGCGACGGAGATCGCCAACGGTGTGCTGAACTTGGTATTGACGACCACGGGCAATAGCAATTGCAACGCCGTGAAGGATACGGTGAGCGTGAACTTTACGCCAGCGCCCACGGTGGATGCCGGTGCCAACGGAACCGTTTGTGCCAATGCCTCGGCCATCACATTGGCCGGTGTGGTCACGGGTGCTACCGGTGCTACCTGGAGCGGTGGCACGGGCACCTTCAACCCGAACAACACCACGCTGAACGCCGTGTACACGCCGAGTGCCGCTGAGCGCACGGCAGGTACCGTTACGCTGACCTTGACCACGACCGGCAATGGCCTTTGCAACGCGGTGAGCGATCAGGTCACATACTTGATCACCCCAGCCCCCACGGTGAACGCCGGCGCTGACCAAAGCCTCTGCGCGAACAATGCCGTTGCTACCTTGAACGGAAGCTTCAGCGTGGCCACCGGAGCTGTCTGGAGCGGCGGCCTGGGCACGTACAGCCCCAGTGCTTCCTACGTGAATGCGACCTACACGCCCACGGCGGCGGAGATCTCGAACGGCTCCGTGACCTTGACCTTGACCACCACCGGCAACAACAATTGCGTGGCGGTCTCCGATGCGGTGATGTTGAACTTCACGCCTGCCCCTACCGTGAACGCGGGTGCTGATGCCACCGTGTGCGTGAACAATGCGAACGTGGCGCTGAACGGAAGCGTGAGCATTGCCACGGGCGGTGTGTGGAGCGGCGGTACCGGATCCTTTACCCCGAACAACACCACGCTGAACGCCACCTACACGCCGACCCCCGGGGAACTCGCCGGCGGCAGCCTGACCCTCACGCTTACCAGCACCGGGAACGGCAACTGCGGAGTGGTCTCGGACAGCAAGCTGATCACCTTCTCGCCCGCACCGATCGTGGATGCCGGGTTGAATGGCTCCGTTTGCGCGAATGCACCTGCGATGCAATTGGCCGGTAGCGTGAGCGGTGCCAGCGGAGCGATCTGGAGTGGCGGCAATGGCACGTACAACCCCAACAGCTCCACGTTGAATGCGATCTATACGCCGACGGCCGCCGAGCGCGCCGCCGGTACGGTCACCTTGACCTTGACCTCCGCAGGTAATGGCCTGTGCAACGCAGTGAGCGACCAAGTGACCTGGACCATCACACCTGCACCCACAGTGAACGCAGGCCCGGACCAGAGCCTGTGCGCCAACAATGCGACGGCGACGTTGGCAGGCGGGTTCACGGTAGCTACCGGCGCTGTTTGGAGCGGCGGATCGGGCAGCTTCAGCCCGAGCGCTGCGAACATGAACGCGACGTATACGCCCACCGCGAACGAGATCTCCAATGGCTCGGTGACGCTCACCCTTACCACCACCGGGAACAACAACTGCGTGGCGGTCTCCGATGCGATCACTCTGGCCTTCACGCCCGCGCCTACGGTGAACGCCGGAACGGATGCAACGGTCTGCGTGAACAATTCCAACGTGGCCTTGAACGGCACCGTAACGGTAGCCACGGGCGGCATCTGGAGCGGCGGTCTGGGATCCTTCACCCCGAGCAACACCGCGCTCAATGCGGTGTACACACCCACACCTTCGGAACTCGCTGCAGGTTCGCTGACCCTCACCTTGACCAGTACCGGGAACGGCAACTGCAGCCTGGTATCGGACAGCAAACTGATCAACTTCACACCGGCACCCACGGTGGATGCAGGACCCAATGGAACCGTCTGCGCCAACAACTCCGCGCTCAGCTTGGCAGGTGTGGTCAACGGTGCCTCCGGTGGCATATGGAGCGGTGGCACGGGCACATACAGCCCGAACAGCAGTACGCTGAACGCCACGTACACGCCGAGCGCAGCGGAGCGCACCGCAGGCAGTGTGACCTTGACCCTGACCACGGTGGGCAACGGTAACTGCGCCGCAGTGAGCGACCAGGTTTCCTACTCCATCACGCCTGCGCCTACGGCCAATGCCGGATCCGACCGTGTGCTTTGCGCCAACAATCCGGTGACCTCCCTGTCCGGTGCCTTCACCGTGGCCACCGGCGGCATCTGGAGCGGCGGCAACGGCACTTTCGATCCGAGCACCACCAACATGAGCGCGATCTACACGCCAACGGCGACGGAGATCACCAATGGCGGCGTGACCCTCACCCTCACCACCACCGGTAACGGCCTCTGCAATGCAGCGACCGACCAAGTGGTGCTCAACTTCACCGATGCACCTTCCGCAAATGCGGGACCTGATGTGACACGCTGTGCGAACAACGGCGCCGTGGCCTTGAACGGTAGCGTGGTGATCGCCACGGGCGGCACCTGGACCGGTGGCACGGGCACCTTCACGCCGAACGCCAACACGTTGAACGCGACATACAACCCCGGTCCGGGCGATATCGCCGCCGGCATGGTGACCCTCACGTTGACCACCACCGGCAACGGCAACTGCACACCTGCCAGCGATACACGCATCATCACCTACACCCCGGCCCCGATCGTGAACGCGGGTGTGGATGGAACGGTCTGCGCGAATTCACCCGCGGTCATGCTCAACGGAAGCGTGAGCGGCGCTGTCGGCGGCGTTTGGAGCGGCGGTACGGGCACCTTCAGCCCGAACAGCATCGCGCTCAACGCGACCTATACGCCCAGTGCGGCGGAGATCACCGCAGGTGGTTTCACGCTCACCCTCACCTCGGCCGGCAACGGCACGTGCAACGCGGTGACCGATCAGGTACACTACACCATCACGCCCGCGCCCACGGTGAACGCAGGTGCGGACCAGACCCTCTGCGGGAACAACGGCACGGCCATGCTGAACGCGGCCATCACAGTGGCCACCGGTGTGCAATGGTCCGGCGGAAGCGGCCTCTACAGCCCGGGCAGCACGGCACAGAACATCAGCTATACACCCTCCGCGATCGAGGTGTCCAACGGTTCCGTGACGCTCACGGCCACCACCACGGGCAACGGCAATTGTGCAGCGGTCGCTGATCAAGTGCAGATCACCTTCACCACGGCCCCGATCGCCAATGCAGGTCCGGACCAGAGCGTGAGCGCGAACAATGCGGCCACCGCGTTGGCCGGATCCTATTCCATCGCCAGCGGTATCGTGTGGTCGGGTGGGGCAGGCAGCTACAACCCGAACAACACCACCACCAACGCGGTGTACACGCCCACGCCGGCGGAGATCGCCTCCGGCAGCGTGACCTTGACGCTGACCACAACGGGCAATGGCTCTTGCGCTGCGGCCAGCGATGCCATGACCATCACCTTCAGCGATGCGCCCACGGCGAACGCCGGACCGGACCAGGTGATCTGCGGCAACAATGCGGTCGTGGTCCTCAACGGCAGCGTGACCATCGCCACGGGCGGCATCTGGAGCGGTGGCACCGGCGCCTGGACGCCGAACAACACTTCGCTCAATACCACCTACTACCCTTCAGCGAGCGAGATCGCCGCGGGCAGCGTGACCCTTACGCTCACCACCGTGGGTAACGGCAACAGCAATCCCGTAACGGACCAGGTCGTGATCACGATCTCCCCGGCACCGGTGGTGAACGCGGGCAACAATTTCACCGTGTGCGCCAACAATCCCACGGCGCAACTGGCCGGCGTGGTGAACAATGCGGGAGGCGGTGTATGGAGCGGTGGCTCGGGCACCTTCAACCCCAGCACCAACAACCTGAACGCCACCTACACCCCGACCTTGGGCGAGATCGCAGCGGGCACGGTCACGTTGACGCTGACCTCCACGAACAACGGTACCTGCAACGTCGTGTCCGACCAGGTGGTGATCACCGTGGCACCTGCACCTGTTGTGGATGCCGGTATCGACCGCACGGTCTGCTCGAACAACTCGAGCGTGCAATTGGCGGGCTCGATCAGCAACGCTACCGGTGGCATCTGGAGTGGTGGTACGGGCGGATTCTCGCCGAGCATCAATGCACTGAATGCGGTGTACACCCCCAGCGCGACGGAACTGGCGAACGGCTCGATCACGTTGACCTTGACCAGCACCGGGAACGGCACCTGCACCGCAGTGAGCGATGCGATGACGATCTACTTCTCGCAAAGCCCAGTGGTGAATGCCGGCCTCGATCGCACGGTATGCGGCAACGATCCCTCGGTCACCCTCAACGGATCGGTAACGATCTCCGGTGGTGGCGTGTGGAGCGGTGGCGGCGGAACGTACTCGCCGGATGCGAACACGCTGAATGCGACCTACCACCCCAGCCCTGCCGAAGCAGCCTTGGGTACGGCCACGCTCACCCTTACTTCCACGCAGAACGGCCTCTGTAACGCCGTGAGCGACCAGATGGTGATCACCATCATCGCCGCCCCGACCGCCAACGCGGGCAACGACCTGTTCGTCTGCTCGAACAATGCACAGGTACAACTCGGTGGTTCCGTCAGCGGCGCTGGCGGTGGCCAGTGGAGCGGTGGTGCGGGCACCTTCACGCCTTCCATCGCCTCGCTGAACGCGGTCTATTACCCGACACCCGCCGAGATCGCCGCAGGCACCATGACGCTCACCCTGACCACCATCGGCAACGGCAATTGCGTACCGGTAACGGATGAAGTGATGATCACCTTCACGGCATCGCCGACGGCAAATGCCGGAACGGACGGCGTGCGCTGCGCGAACAATGCGGCCATCCAATTGGCCGGCAGTGTCACCGTCGCCAATGGCGGAACGTGGAGCGGTGGAGGAGGAAGCTTCAGCCCGAACGCCAATGCACTGAATGCCGTCTACACGCCTTCACAAGGTGAGATCGCTGCGGGCAGTGCCACCCTGGTGCTCACCACTACCGGCAACAACGGTTGCTTGGCTGTAACGGACGAGGTGACCTACACCTTCACGCCGGCACCTGTGGCCAACGCCGGACCGGACGCCAGCATCTGCGCGAACAACGCCACCTTGCAATTGAACGGATCCGTGACCGTGGCCACGGGCGGTATCTGGAGCGGTGGAGCAGGCAGCTTCTCGCCGAACAGCGGCATCCTGAACGCGGTGTACACGCCAACGGCAGCGGAGATCGCCGCAGGTTCCGTCACCTTGACCTTGACCACGGTGGGCAATGGGCTCTGCAGTGCCGTGAACGATCAGATGGTGGTGACCATCACGCCGGCACCGGTGGTGGACGCGGGCCAACCCCTGCAGTCCTGCGCCAACAACCCGAGCGTGCAACTGGCCGGATCCGTACAGAACGCCACGGGTGGAACGTGGACGGGTGCGGGCACCTTCTCACCCAATGCGAACAGCCTGAGCGCCATCTACACGCCTTCCGCGGCTGAAGTGATCGCAGGCACGGCCACGGTCACCTTGACCAGCACCGGCAACGGGCTTTGCAATGCGGTGAGCGACCAGGTCACCATCACCATCACCGACGCTCCCGTGGTGGAGGCCGGTGCTGCGCAAACGCTTTGCGCCAACAACATCGCCGCCTCGCTGAACGGCCAGGTGACCAACGCCACTGGCGGCACATGGAGCGGCGGTGCGGGTTCCTTCAGCCCCAACGCCAGCACGCTGAACGCGGTGTACACGGCCAGTGCCGCCGAGGTGAACGCGGGCGGTCTGTGGCTCTACCTCACCTCCACGGGCAACGGCGGATGCTTGGCCTCCCGCGACTCCGTACGCCTGGACTTCACGCCTGCACCCACGGTGAACGCGGGTCTGGATGCGCATGTGTGCGCCAACGCTTCCGCCGTGCAATTGGCCGGTGCCGTCACCGTGGCCAACGGTGGCACGTGGAGTGGTGGTGCAGGCAGCTTCACGCCGAACGCACAGGCACTGAATGCCACATACCAGCCCACCGCGCTGGAGATCGCAGCAGGGCAGATGACCTTGGTGCTCACCTCCACCGGCAACGGCAATTGCACGGCCGTGCGGGACAGCTTGTTGATCATCGTGGACCCCGTTCCTGTGGTGAACGCGGGCCCGGACCAGCAGATCTGCTCCAACAATCCGAACTTCCAGTTGAACGGCTTCGTGGGCAATGCGCCGGGTGGCCAATGGACGGGCGGCAATGGCAACTACTTCCCGAACAACACTTCGATGGCGGTGCAGTACACACCCACCGCAGCGGAGGTCGCGGCCGGTTCCGTCACCTTTACACTGACCTCCACGGGCACCAGCATTTGTGCAGCGGTGACCGACCAAATGACCGTCTACTTCACCGATTCGCCGGTGGTGAACGCGGGCACGGACCTCTCCATCTGCGCCAACAACCCGGCGGTGCAGCTCAATGGCAACGTCATCAACGTGAACGGCGGTGCATGGTCCGGTGGAAGCGGCACCTTCAGTCCTTCCAACAACGTGTTCAGCCCGATCTACACGCCCACGGCCGCGGAGATCGCTTCGGGTAGCCTGAACCTCTATCTCACTTCCACCGGCAACGGCAATTGCTTCGCGGTGCGCGACACGCTTGCCATCACCTTCACGCCAGCGCCCACGGTGAATGCCGGTGTGGACATGGACGTCTGCGCCAACAATCCCTTGGTCACGCTGAACGGCGCGATCACCGTGGCCAGCGGTGCACAATGGAGCGGTGGTCTCGGCACGTACGCGCCGAACGCACAAACGCTGAATGCGCAGTACACGCCTTCTCCCTTTGAACTGCAGACCGGTTCCGTGGAGCTCACGCTGACCACCACGGGCAATGGCAACTGCCTCGCCGTGAACGACCAGGTGATGCTCACCGTAACGCCCGCCCCTGTGGTGAGCGCCGGGCCGGACATCACCACCTGCTCCAGCGCACTGCAAGTGCCGCTGACGGGCAGCGTCCAAGGCGGATCCACCACCGGTACCTGGAGCACCAGCGGCACGGGCAGCTTCTTCCCGAGCGCCACCACGCTCAACGCCACCTACATGGCCAGCGCGCTGGATTCGCTCAACGGCACGGTGGACCTCACGCTCACCTCCACCAACAACGGCCTCTGCAGCGTGGTGAGCGATATGATGACATTGACCATCCTGCCGAACGCCATCGCCAACGCCGGACCGGACCAGAGCATCTGCGCCAGCGAGGGCACGGTACAACTGGCCGGAAGCATCAGCGGCAACGCCACCCAAGGGCACTGGACCACGAACGGTGCAGGTTCCTTCACCCCGAATGCCAACGCTGCCAACGCGGTGTACCAAGTGGCGCCGGGCGATGCGGCCCAAGGCACGCTCACCTTCACCTGGAGCGTGAACAGTTGCGACAACGCGATGGACCAGATGACCGTGACGATCGTACCGGTCTCCAGCGTGAACGCAGGTACCGACCAAGTGGTCTGCTTCGGCAACCTGAACGTGCTGATCAACGGCCAAGTGAGTGGTGCTTCGTCCACCGGTGTGTGGAGCACCTTGGGATCGGGCAGCTTCGCCAACGCGGCGGATGCGCTCTCCAACATCTACCACGCCAGCGCCCAGGATTCCCTGGCCCAAGGTGTGAGCTTGGTGCTCACCGCTACCAACACCGGTGCATGCACCGCAGATGCGGATACGGTGTACATCGCCATCCAGCCTTCGGGCACGGTGAACGCGGGTCCTGACCTGAGCTTCTGCGCGAACAACGCCACGGTGCTGCTCACCGGAACGCTCAGCGGGGATGCCACCCAAGTGCAGTGGACCACCTCCGGCACGGGTTCCTTCTACCCGAGCAACAGCGTGCTGACGCCCACCTACATCCCCAGCAACATCGACACGGCCATCGGCTCGTTGACCTTGACGTTGAGCGCGGTGAACACCTGCAACAACGCCAGCGACGCCATGACGCTGGCGCTGACCCCGGCACCCTACGTGAACGCCGGGCCTGATCAGACCTACTGCAACCAGGTGAGCCAGTTCAACCTGAGCGGAACGATCTCCGGCATCACCACCGTGGGCCAATGGACCACCACGGGTACCGGCACCATCGCCAACCCGGGTGCGCTGAACACAACCTACACGGCGAGCGCTGCGGATATCGCTGCGGGGCAGATCAACTTCACGCTCACCTCGCTGAACAACGGCAACTGCGGTCCGGTGAGCGATGCGATGACCATCTACCTCACCGCAGGCATCATCGTGAGCGCCGGTCCGGACCAGAGCGTCTGTGTGCTCTCCGACCACGCGAACCTGCACGGCACCATCCAGAACGGCTCGCCCTCGGGCACTTGGACCGCCACCGGCTCGGGCACCTTCCAGCCCAGCGCCGATGTGCTCAACGCGCAGTACTTCTTCTCCGCGGCCGATGTGGCCAACGGTTCCGTGGTGCTCACGTTCACCGCCACAAACACGGGCACCTGCCCCAGCGGTAGCGACCAGATGACGCTGACCTTCGGCAGCACGAGCTATGCCTTCGCCGGGCCGGACCAGAACCTCTGCGCCAACGCACCGATCGCCCAACTGGCCGGCAACTACAGCGGTGGAGCGCAAGGCATCCTCTGGAGCACTTCCGGATCGGGAACCTTCAGCAACAGCACGAACCCCAATGCCACCTACACGCTCAGCAACGCGGATATCGCGGCGGGTTCCGTGCAGCTGACGCTTACCACGATCACCAACGGTTCGTGCGCGGCCTCCTCCGATGCGGTGACACTGAATGTGCGCGCCCTGCCGAACATCACTGCCGGAAGCGACATCATCGCCTGCACCGCCGCACCGATCCAACTGGCTGCCAATGCGGCCAACGCCCCCGGCGGCACGTGGACCACTTCGGGCACGGGCACCTTCTTCGATGCCAATGCCTTGGCCACGCTCTACTTCCCGAGCGCAGCCGACAGCATCGCGGGATCGGTGACCCTCACCGTGACCACCACGGGCACCCTCCCGTGCAGCGCCGTGTCGGATGCGCTCACCATCACCTTCGGCGGCGGGCTTGCGGCACAGGCCGGCCCCGATGTGATCACCTGCAGCACGGACCCGAACATCGTTCTGAACGGAGCGGTCGCGGGCACCACCACGGGCCAGTGGACCACCACCGGTACGGGTTCCTTCAGCCCTTCGGCCACGGCCCTCAACGCCACCTACATCCCGGGCGCAGCGGACTTCGTGATCGGGGACATCTCCCTGGTGCTGAGCACCACCAACAACGCGGGCTGCCCCGCCGGCAGGGACACCTTGGTGGTGAGCTATTCTGTGCCCCCCACGGTGAACGCCGGTGCGGACCTGTTGCTCTGCGACGGCTTGTCGCCGATCCAACTGAACGGCACCGCCCAGAATGATTCGCTGGTGCAATGGGTCACTGATGGCACGGGCAGCTTCAGCCCGAACGCCAACACGCTGAACGCCACTTACATTCCAACGGCCAGTGACAGCATCGCAGGTGGGGTACACCTGATCCTCACCGCATACGGAAAGGGCACCTGTGGCAACGCTTCGGATGCGCTCTTCATCGGGGTGGGTCCCACACGCATCGCGAACGCGGGCATCGACCTGAACGTGTGCGCGGATGGCAGTGCCGTGCAATTGGCCGGGACCATCACCGGAGTAAGCGGCGGCACGTGGACCACGAACGGCACCGGCACCTTCGTTCCCGACGCCACCGCCTTGAATGCGAGCTATGTGCCCAGCGCACCGGACCTGGTGTTCCAGCAACTGAGCTTCGTGCTCACCACCACCGGCAACATGGGCTGCCCCGCGCACAACGATACGCTGGCGGTATTCATCCACCAGCCACCCACGGTGAACGCGGGTGCGGACCTGTTGCTCTGCGATGGACGTGTGCCGGTGCAGTTGACCGGTGCCGCCCAGAACGATTCATTGGTGCAATGGTCCACAGCCGGCACGGGCAGCTTCAGCCCCGATGCCAACACATTGAATGCGATCTACATGCCCTCGGTAAGCGACAGCATCGCAGGTGGTGTACACCTGGTCCTTACCGCGTACGGCACGGGCAACTGTGGCCAGGTTTCGGATTCGCTCTTCATCGGAGTGGGCCCCACGCGCATCGCGAATGCGGGCACCGATATGGACCTGTGTGCTGATGGAACCATGGTTCCCTTGCAGGGCCATGTCACGGGCGTCAGCGGCGGTACGTGGACCACGAACGGCACCGGCACTTTCATCCCGGATGCTTCCGATCTCAACGCCACCTACGTGCCCAGCGCACCGGACCTCGTGTTCCAGCACCTGCGTTTCGTGCTGACCACCACGGGCAACATGAGCTGCCCCGCGCACAGCGACACCGTATTGGTGAACATGCACCAACCTTCCACGGTGAACGCGGGCACGGACATCACCACCTGCGACGTCTCGGCGGATGTGCAGCTGGCCGGTACCTGGACCGGTGCTGCGGGCGTGCAATGGTCCACCAACGGCTCCGGGGTCTTCCTGCCGGACAACACCACGGCCCATGCCATCTATCAACCGGGCGCCACCGACTCCCTGTTGCAACACGTGAACCTGTTCCTCACCACCACGGGCGATCTCTTCTGCGACGCTGCGGTGGATACCGTGAAGCTGTCCTTCGTGAACCCGCTGCATGCGGCCTTCACCTTCGGGAACGCTTGTGCAGGCTCCACTACCGCCTTCACTGATGCAAGCACCACCACGGGCTCGCCCATCATTGGCTGGAGCTGGGACTTCGGAAGCGGTAACACCGCAGCCGGACAGCAGGCTGGCAACAATTTCCCCGGTGCGGGCCAATATCCGGTCTCGCTCACGGTGTTCGCACAGAACGGCTGCAGCGCCACCACCAGCCAAGTTGTGGAGGTGATGTTCGCACCCACGGCCGGGTTCTCCTTCAGCGGTGATACCTACACGGACGAGCCGATCGCGTTCGTGGACAGCTCCTTCGGCGGGAACGGCTGGCACTACAACTTCGGGGATGGTCAGGGATCACTGTCCCAAGAGCCTACGCACACCTACACGGATGCGGGCCAATACATCATCGTGCAGACCGTCTCCAATGCCGCAGGTTGCACGGCTTCGGACTCCTTGCTCATCGCGATCACGGAGAACAAGATCGTGCCACCGAAACTACCGGACGCCTTCAGCCCGAACGGGGATGGCGTGAATGATATCTTCTATGTCCGCGGTGGACCGTTCGAGACCATGGAACTGAAGATCTACAATGGCTGGGGCGAGTTGATCTTCCAGACCGATGACCCCGAGTTCGGCTGGGACGGCACGCACAACGGTAAGCCGGAGATCAATGGCGTGTATGTGTACTCGGTCGTCGCCACCTCGGAGGACGGCAGGGAGCATGACCGCTCAGGTAAAGTCACACTGATCCGCTAAAGAGCATTAACGATGAGAACGAAAACAGCTTTCCTCATGGCGATCACGCTCTTCGGAGCGGGCGCCTCACGGGCGCAGGATGCGCAGCTCAGCCAATACGATGCTGCAGCGGTCCTGCTGAACCCCGCGCTCACGGGCATGTTCGAGAACAGCGACTTCCGGGTGAGCAGCAACCTGCGGAGCCAGTGGAACAGCCTGGCCAGCAACTTCCTCACCACGGCCTTCGCGGTGGACATGTCCATGGACCGGCAGTTCGGCTTCGGGGCGTACCTGAACAACTACAACATGGCCGGCATCATGAACAACTTCCAGGCGGGGGTCACCGGGGCGTACAACGTGTCGTCCGGGAAGAACTACACGCTCTCCGCCGGAGTGAACCTGGGCCTGATCTACAAGAAGGTGAACGACGACAAGCTGGTGTGGGACGCGCAATATGACCGGGACCACTTCGACAGCGACCTGCCCTCCGGAGAGCTTTTCCAGAAAATGGGGCGGATGATGCCGGACCTCGGCGTGGGCGTGGCCTATCGTTCCACCAACCGGAACAAGATGATCAACCCCTTCGGGAACTTCGCGCTCTTCCACGTCACCACTCCGGATGAATCCATTTTCCGCAATGAGAAGAGCGACCTTCCGATCCGGTATTCAGTGAACGCGGGTACGTATATCACCGTGACCGAAGGCGTGGACATCATCCCGCAGGGCCTCTACATGCGCCAGGGTCCGGACCAGCAGATCCAGGCCGGCATCCTGGGCCAAGTGGCCCTGATGAACGGCATTTACGGTGTGGTTGGTGGCGCTTCCTACCGCCTGAACGATGCGATCATCGCCCAAGTGGGGATCAAGCACGGCAACAACATGTACCGGTTCAGCTACGACGTGAACGTCTCGCCGCTGCGCACCTACACCAACAACAACGGTGCATTCGAGTTCTCCATCGTGTATTTCGGTACGCTCTCGGGCCGCTCGCGGCGGATGACGAGCAGTGCGTTCTGATCGGCCCGCTACCGTCGCTGCAAACAAGGGAAGCGTGTAGAACGGGTGATCACCGCGGATCACCCGTTCTACATGATGATCACTCTTTTCACGATACGGCCAGCACCGGTCTCGATCCCGATCATGTACGGACCGGCATCCAGGTTTTCCACGTCTATCCGGTAGTCCCGCCCGGCTTCGCTTTTCCGCTTTTCGTGAACGATCTTCCCAAGGGCATCGGTCATCACAATGCTTTCGACAGGCGATCCACTTTCATTCCTGATGTTCAGGAACCGTTCCGCCGGGTTGGGCCAGATGCTGACCGTGGCATCCTGATTTTCATTGATGCCGGTAGGGTTTTCAATGGTGAACTGGATCACGGGCCGCCTATCGTCCATGTTGGTGTTGTTCATTGTACTGGACAATGAAGCTGGCAGGCTGCTTCCACCACTGGCGTAGATCCGGTCCACCACGGTCGTGTTCACCCATTCAAATGCGCCGGTGGCGATGGGTGCCACGGCTGCGGAAATGTCCCACTCCGTAAGTATTTCCAAGGAACCGCCCGAGTAGATAAAGGGGTCCGGGAGCGTGAAGTCGATATAGCTCGGACTGGCCGTCGCCGGGATCGATTGTGCCGGATCGTTGTACACCTGGGTCGCACCGGAGCTCAAACTCGCCCAGTCCGCAGTTGCATCGGAATAGGCGGAGACGCTTGAATTCTTCATGTAGATGCTGAAGACCGCCGGCCCGCCTGCGGAACTTGCCGTGTTCTTCATCCATCCTACGGTTGAGATCACAGCGCCGGGCAGGATACCGGCCGCTGCCATTTCCGATTGCGTGTACAGGTAGGCGAAGCGGCTGTAGCGGTAGAAGAGCGTGGAGGACATGTAGATGGGCCCCACGGCGTACAAGGGCGTGTTGGCCGCACCCGTGTTGATCTGGACAACCTGCGCATTGGCCTGGAACGCGCCCGTGGAAAGAACGGCCAGCAGCAGTGATGCGGCAAGCCCCCGGCTTTGTAGTGGTGTTTTCATGGCTCTACGGTTTTGTTGAGGTGATCGGTCTTTCCGCTGTGCGCACAACGCGCAAGCGGGATGAACAAACTTAACCCATCCCCGGTCACCTCCGAAACCACTCCGGGCAACCGCGCGTTCAAACCCGCATCATGATACTACCCTACATGACCGAAACACAGGTGTTGCAGGCCGCCATGCGCGACCTGCCCACCGTGGAGCGCAAAATGCAGCGCGCGAAGGAACTGCTACGCCGCAAGCACATGAAGGGTGATCGCAAGGCCGTGCTGGTGGAACTGCACGACTATAAAAGCCCGCAGGCCAACCATTGGATGGTGGTCATGCGGCACTGCAAAGCCGGCATACAGGTCTTCCATTACGCCTGGTACCGCGGCATGGACAAGCGCATGCGCGCCATCCATGTGCGGCCCGATGGCAATACGGCCTTCCACTTCAGCAAGCACGTGTTCGATCGGTACAGCGAACGCTTCAGCCCGGACGTGAGCGCCGAGGACCGCCTGCGCCAGTTCTTCCTGGAGAACCACATGTACAGCAGCCACACCGTGGACCTGATGGCCGAGACCATCGAGGATATCGTGAGCGTGAACCAAGGCTGGCTGTTCGGCTACCGCGACGAGGAAGAGAACCTTACGATCCTCACCACATTCGTGGACCATGGCCGCTTTTTTGAAAATCAGCACAAGCTGGAGCAGAAGCTGGAAAGGGATCGCCTAATGGCCGGCATGAGCTTGGGCCAACGCATGGAATTCCTCCGCAAGCTGAAGGACAGCGATGGTGCCGATGAACTCGGCCAAGTGGGGAACGGGTATTGACCCAGCCGAGTGTTGGAGCGGATTCCGTGAAGTAGGCTGAAGCCTTCGCTAAAGCGTTGGCTCTCATGGAAGACTGCTGAGAGTTACTGTGGAAGGGCAGACCCGCCAGTGATCGTCCTGTTCCTTCCACGAACTCACTTCACTTGTGGGCGGGAATACTGGGTAGAGCGTGGGTCATGAAATTTATAGCTACGGCTCATGCAGCTCCGAAGGTAGTTCCGTGTTGCAGTCTGAAGCCTTCGCTAAAGCTTAGGCTTCCAAGGAAGACTGCCGCCCTGCTCAGTTCTCTCCGGGGATCCTTTTCGCCGTTAAAGTTGGCTCAGCCAACCGAGGGCAAGTGTAGAGTCGGCTGTTTGCCGAGTGCCTATCAAAAGGCGGGCGGAACGCCCGATCAACAAAAGCCCTCGGCAAAAAGCCGAGCGTTGCTGACGTGAGCGCCAGCCAGCCAATCAGTGGTCGCACGATAATTAGCTCATCGCCCCCATCAGCTAATCGACACATTAGCTGATCAACCAAGAGTACAGTACAGCGCAGTCTACCCCTTCAGCGCCTCCGCTCCACCCACGATCTCGAGGATCTCGTTGGTGATGGCGGCTTGCCGGGCCTTGTTGTAGGACAGGCGGAGCTCCTTCAGGAGGTCGTCCGCGTTGTCCGTGGCCTTGTGCATGGCGGTCATGCGGGCACCGTGCTCGGCCGCGAAGCTGTCCAACAGCGCCTTGTAGAGCTGGATCTTCAGGCTCTTGGGGATGATCTCCTCCACGATGGTCCGGCGGTCCGGCTCCATGATGTGGTCCGTCTTCACGCTGGGTCCGGCGCTGCCCTCGGGGGCTTGGGGCGGCTCAATGGGCAGGTAGCGCTCCTCGGTTACGTCCTGCGATGCCGCGTTCTTGAACTTGTTGTAGAAGAGCTCCACGCGGTCGTATTCGCCTGCGGCGAACTTGGCCATGATGGCTTCCGCTACGGGTGCCACCTTATCGAAGCTGAGCCCGTCGAACAGCGATGCCAGGTCCTCCGGTAAGCCCGTGGCATGCCATGGGGTTCGGCGGTATTGATCGGAGGCTTTCTTGCCGATCGAAAGCACATGCACGCGCTCGCCGCGGGCTTCTGCGGCCTCTGCGGCTTTTCGTGCCAGGCGGAACACCTGGGTGTTGAAGGCACCGGCAAGGCCGCGGTTGCTCACGATCACCACGAAGAGCGCGTTCTTCACTTCACGCTGCTGGGCGAACTTGTTCTCATTCCCGTCCAAGGAAGCACTTACGTTGCTCAGGAGCACCCTGAGTTTCTCGGCGTATGGCCGCATGCGGATGATGGCGTCCTGGGCCCGGCGCAACTTGGCAGCGCTCACCATCTTCATGGCGGCGGTGATCTGCTTGGTGCTATTGACCGAGACGATCCGGTTGCGGACTTCCTTCAGGCTGGCCATTTACTGGACGAAAATTTTTGTCGCGGAGATACGGAAGCGCTGAGCATTGCAAAGCGCAGGTCGGAAGCACCCTGTTGGGTATTCAACCTCTGCGTCCCTGCGTCTCATTCAGGCGAAGCTTTTCGCGACATCGGCACCCACCTTTTCCAACGTGCCGGTGATCTGGTCATTGAACTCCCCGCGCTTCAGGGCCGCGAGCGTGTCGCTGTGCGAGTTGCGCAGCATGGTGAGGAAGGCTTCCTCGAACTGGCGCACCTTGACGATGGGAACCTTGCCGAGCAGGCCCTTTGAACCGAGGTAGATGATGGCCACCTGCTCTTCCACGCGCATGGGGCTGTTCTGTCCCTGCTTGAGGATCTCCACGTTGCGCGCGCCCTTGTCCAGCACGGCCTTGGTGGAGGCATCGAGGTCGGAACCGAACTTCGAGAAGGCTTCCAGTTCGCGGTAGGCCGCCTGGTCCAGCTTCAAGGTGCCGGCCACCTTCTTCATGGACTTGATCTGCGCGTTGCCACCCACGCGGCTCACGCTGATGCCCACGTTGATGGCGGGGCGCACTCCGCTGAGGAAGAGGTTGCTCTCCAGGAAGATCTGCCCGTCGGTGATGGAGATCACGTTGGTGGGGATGTAGGCGGAAACGTCCCCGGCCTGCGTTTCAATGATCGGGAGCGCGGTAAGCGAACCGCCACCTTTCACCATGCCCTTCAGCGAGTCGGGCTGGTCGTTCATTTGCGAGGCGATGGTGTCGTCGTCGATGATCTTGGCGGCACGTTCCAGCAGGCGGCTGTGCAGGTAGAACACGTCGCCGGGATAGGCCTCGCGTCCGGGAGGGCGGCGCAGGAGCAGGGACACCTCGCGGTAGGCAACGGCCTGTTTGGAAAGGTCGTCGAACACGATCAGTGCGGGGCGGCCGGTATCGCGGAAGAATTCGCCGATGGCCGCACCGGTGAAGGGTGCGAAGAACTGCATCGGGGCGGGGTCGCTGGCATTGGCCGCCACCACGGTGGTGTAGGCCATGGCACCGTTCTCCTCCAGCACCTTCACGGTGCCCGCCACGGTGGATCCCTTCTGGCCGATGGCCACATAGATGCAGTACACCGGCTCGCCGGCCTCGTAGAACTCCTTCTGGTTGATGATGGTATCGATGGCCACGGTGCTCTTTCCGGTCTGGCGGTCGCCGATGATGAGCTCGCGCTGGCCGCGGCCAATGGGGATCATGGCATCGATGGCCTTGATGCCCGTCTGCAGCGGCTCCTTCACCGGTTGGCGGTAGATGACGCCCGGTGCCTTGCGCTCGATGGGCATCTCGTAGGTCTTGCCTTCGATGGGGCCCTTGCCGTCGATGGGCTCGCCGAGGGTGTCCACCACGCGGCCCACGATGCCCTCGCCCACGTTCACGCTGGCGATGCGCTTGGTGCGCTTCACCGTGTCGCCTTCCTTGATGCCCACGCTGGGACCGAGGAGCACCACGCCCACGTTGTCCTCCTCGAGGTTGAGCACGATGCCGCGCAATCCGCTGGGGAACTCCACCAGCTCACCACTCTGTACGCTGTTGAGGCCGTAGATGCGGGCGATACCGTCGCCGATCTGCAGCACGGTACCGACCTCCTCGAGCTCGGCCTCCGTACGGAGCCCGGCGAGTTCTTCCTTCAGGATCGCCGACACTTCGGCGGGATTGATCTGTGCCATGTGGATCTCTTTTTAGATCTCGGGGATGTAGGGGTTCTCTGAAAACTTGCGGCGCAGGTCGCTGAGGCGGCGGCTCACGCTGGCATCGACCTGTTCGTCGCCGATACGGACCACCACGCCTCCAATGAGCGAGGGGTCCACTGATTCCTTGAGCAGGATCGATTTTCCGGGATGGCGTTCCTCGGCCATCTTCTTCACTTGTGCCCGGGCCTCATCGCCAAGCGGCACCGCACTGCGCACTTCCGCCATCAGGATGTCGTGCTCCATGCGGTACACGTTCTGGAATCCCTCGGCGATCTGCGGCAGGATCCCTTCGCGGCCCTTGCGCACCAGGATCGCGATGAAGCGTTCGGTCATGTGGCCGATGTTCCCGCCGAAGACCCGGCCGAGTACCTTGTTCTTCATATCGGCCTTGATCACCGGGCTCCTGAGCATTATGCGCAGGTCGATGTTCTCCGCGCAGGTGGAGGCCACCAACAGCATATCCTCCCGCACGGCCTCCATCACGCCCTTTTCCCGGGCAAGCTGCATCAGCGAGCGGGCATAGCGGTATGCGACGGGGGAAACGTTCATGACAGGTGGACGTCGCTTTCCTTGAGCACCTTCTCCAGTAGCGCCTGCTGCGCGGCCTTGTCGCCAAGCTTCTCGCGCAGGATACGCTCGGCCACCACGATGCTGAGCTCGCCCACCTGGTTCTTCATCTCGGTGATGGCGGCGTTCTTCTCGTTGCGGATGTCCTCGCGGGCGCGTGCCAGCATGGCATCGGCCTCGGCCTTTGCGCGGCCCTTGGCCTCGGCGATCTCCTTGTCGCGGATATCACGGGCCTCCCTGAGCATCAGCTCGCGCTCGGTGCGGGCCTCCTGCAACAGGTCCTCGTTCCCGGCCTTCATGGCGGCCACTTCCTCGCGGGCCTTGCGGGCCTCGCCGATGGCGTCCTCGATGGACTGCTCACGCTCGTGCAGGGCACCAAGAATGGGCTTCCAGGCGTACTTGGCCAACAGGAAGAATGCGATCCCGAAGGAAAGGGTCATCCAAAAGATGAGCCCGAATGAAGGTTCGACGAGGCTGACGAGGAACATGCGGTTGCGTTTGGAACGGGTGAATGAACGCTGCTGCCGACCGGGGCCGGGGTGGCGCTTACTTCAGCACCACCAACAGGCCCACCACCATCGCGAAGAACGCGGCACCCTCCACGAGGGCAGCGGTGAGGATCATGCTGGCGCGCAGATCGTTGGTGGCTTCCGGCTGACGGGCCATGGCTTGAACGGCGTCACCGCCGATGCGACCGATGCCGAGACCGGCACCAAGAGCGGCGATGCCCGCGCCAACGGCTGCGATACCGTAACCGGCGCTAACTTCGAGAAGTGCTGAAAGTAACATGCTTGGGGGGTTTAAACGATTGATTCCTTGTGTTCGTGCGATTCTTCCACGGCACCACCGATGTAGAGTGCCGCGAGGAAGGTGAATACGTAGGCCTGGATGAAGGCTACGAGAAGTTCCAGGAAGAACATGAAGATGGTGAAGAGCAGGCTCACCACCGACACGCCATAGCCGGCCACCGGGCTGGTGGCGCCGAAGACGAAGATCAGGCTGAAGAAGCTCATCACGATGATGTGGCCTGCCGTGATGTTGGCGAACAACCGGATCATCAGCACGAAGGGCTTGAGGAACATGCCCATGATCTCCACCGGGGTGAGGATGATCAGCACCCAAACGGGAACGCCGGGCATGGCCAGGATATGGCGCCAGTAATGGCGGTTACCGTTGACGGTGACGATCACGAACGTGATCAGGGCCAGGGCGAAGGTCACCGCAATGTTACCCGTGATATTGGCCCCTCCGGGGAAGAAGGGGACCAGCCCCAGCAGGTTGGCGAAAAGGATCACGAAGAAAGTGGTGAGCAGGTAGGGCATGAAGCGCGCATACTTCGTCTCGCCGATCGCTCCCTTGGCCACGTCGTCACGCACAAAGAGGATGATGGGCTCCATCAGGGACTGCAGGCCTTTGGGGGCCTTCCCGGCGCGCTTCTTATAGGACTTCGCAACAGAGAAGAAGGTGATCAGCACGAGGACCACCACCAGAAAAAGGGAGACCACGTTCTTGGTGAGCGAGATGTCCCAGATGTTTGCCGATGCGGCCTCGTCGATGTTGCCGCTGGCATCCACCGCCACGATCTTCCCGTCGTGGAGCATGTATCCATCGTAGGCGGCATGGCCATGTTCAAAGCGGGCGCTGCTGAACACGCTGAATCCGCGCTCGGTGTCGTACAGGATGATCGGCAGAGGCAAGGAATGATCGCCGGCGATGTGCCAGCCATGCTCATCCACAATATGGCCCATGATGAGCTGGCCTGCATCGAATTCGCTGGCCTCCACGCCGCTGACCTCAGCGTCATTTGCCGTTGAACCGGTGTCTGCATGCAGCCCATGCTGCGCCACCGACCACCCTGCGAGGAGGAAGGAGAAGGAGAGGAAAACCGCACGCAGCAACGTTTCGGGGGATTTTTCGAGGAGAGCTCCTCTTCTTAGCGGCCGCAAATGTAGCCAAGGTCCGTCAATGGCGCATGCACCCCTTCGAAAATGAAGGAGGACCCAAGCCACAACATTCCGGGATCCCTTAGTTCACGCGTGTTTCCTTGAAGAGGATGTACATGGCGATGGCCACGCCCCCCAGGGAACCCAAGAGCGTGAGGATGGGAAAATCCCATCCGGTGCGCTGATCGCCCCACCAGCCTCCGTAGGCGCCCAGGCCGATGATGGCGGCCATTTGGAAACCGATCCCGCTGAACCGCAGATAGCTGTTTGTGGCCTTCTTCAGCTTGCGTCGTTCCTCCTCGTCGATCATGGACGCGGGGCATTGCGCGAACGGCTGCTGAGCCGGACGGTGGAGAAGGCCAGGAAGGCCAAGTACAGACCGGTGAGCAGAAGTGCCAATGGAACGGCCCGGTCACGGGGCAGGAGTACCAGAATGGCCGCAACGGCCGCCAGGGCCACCATCAATTTGGCCACCAGGCCCACCATGAAGCGGAACATGAATCCCTTGGGGTCGCTGATCAAGCCTCCTTCCTGCCAGATCTGCAAGGCTGCGGAGAGGATCGTCCAGAAAGCCAGAACGGCCAACTGGGGAAGGCCGAAGGACAGGTGGGCGAGCCGGAACAACGCATAGGTGGCTGCACCGATGGCAATACCGAATAGCACCACCGCCGCCAATGCCCGCCGGGGTTGGAAGCTATCCGTGGTCATGGCTGATCCAGCGGGTATGGCAAGTAGGAGAGGTCAACGACCGGTCTTCAGGGGCTCGGGCCGCGAGGTGCCCGCAGTAGAGGAGCCACTTGCAGGATTCCCGGATGCGGGTGAATGGTCCGGGGTTGTGCTCAACCGCACCGTGCCGGGTTCCTTGACCGGGTTGCCACCGCCCATGTTGCAGTTGCCCGTGAATGTGGCTCCCGGCTCAATGGAGAGCTTTTTGGTGAGAATGTCACCGGTAAGTTTGGCGGTGGCTTTCAGCGAAAGCAGGTCCTGGCATGCGATCTTGCCGTTCACCGTTCCCTCGATATCACTGCTCTGGCAGTTCACGTCCCCCTCCACCAGTCCACTCGCACCCACGATCAGGCGTCCGCGCACATGGATGGTCCCCTTCACCTTGCCGTCGATGCGGATGTTGCTGTCCGAACGCACCTCACCCTCGATGGAGGTACCTTCCATGATGCTGTTGATCTTTCCCGGACTGACGGGTTCGCTGGGCTTGGTCATGGTCTCGTGGGCTTTGTCGTTCCGGAACATGGTAGTGGAGTGGTCGGTTCGCGTTGAAGAAGTGACGAAGGTAATACCCTCATCGGTTCGCGCTATTTCCCGTCCAGATAGTTGCGGCTGAAGAAACCCTCGTAACCATTCGGGTCCTTGGCCACATAAAAGCGCTGGTAATTGTCGCTGCTGATGGCGAAAAGGGGAAAGCCCTGATCGTTGATGCCGGCGAGGTCCCCTTTGTTGTTCTTGAAACTATCGTAATAGGACATGGCCAGTTCCTTGGTCTCGAACAAGCGGATCAGGATCACTTGGCTGCCAGGGTTCCAGATGCTGGTCTTGACCTCTATGGGCTGGTTGCGGAAGAAGCGCTGGTTGAAATCGCTGATCTGGGCGGTAATTCCGCTCATGGGTCCTGCGCTGTCCGGTACGATGATGATCACGTAATGTGCTCCCTTGGCTGGTGAATAGGAGGGACCTTCCGATGCTGTATCCGTGCTGTCCCCTTCTCCGGCACCGACCATCTTGTCGAGGTTGGCGAGCAATGCAATGGCGGCCTTGGCCTCATCGCTACCGGGGTAATTGTCCCGCACCAGGCCCAAGGCATCGCGGAAGGGCCCCAGCATGTGCAGGCCGCCGATGGCCATGGCCTTCAATAGCCCGTACTTGGCCAGGAGGTGGTTGCGGGGTTCGTTGGCCACCACGCCATCGCATGTCGCGATCACGCCGCGGTACGATCCCTGCTTGAATTGCTGGTACAGGGCATCATAGGCCTGCGCCTCGGCGATCCGTGTGGCCTCGTCGGCCTGAAGTTGGTCCGGATTGCGTACCAACCGGGCGAACTCCGACCCCGGCCAGCGTTCCAGGATGATGTCCGAATAGTGCTTCGAGCTGGCTCCGCCGAAATCCATGAAGTTGCCGGCCTTTTCCTTGGCGAGGTAGATCCGATAGAGCTGGTAGTAGGATTCGGGCGTGTACCGGCAGTCGTCAAAGCGGTCGTTGAGCACTTGGAAGCTTTCGATGGCGTTGTCCACGTCCTTCAGCTTCTCCTTGTAGATCATTCCGGATAGGTACAGCGCTTGGCAGATCTTCGAATTGCTGGTGTCGAGCATGGCCTCGTTCACGGGAATATCCTTCAGGTAGTGCTCGGGGTTCTTCCATTCGGGTTCGCCCTCGGCCAACGTCGGGAGCGTGCCTGCGCTTCCCTCCTCCTCCTCCTCCTCTTCCTCGGCGATGTCCACCAATGCCGTACCGCTCTTGTCCGCCCGTCGCCAATCATCTTCGTTGGGCCTGCTGCCCCACTTTTTCCTGAAATCCGCCAATCCCCGGGCCACATGGGTGGGGTTGTAGAAGTACCATGCACCTCCGCTTCCTGCTGTGCCGGGCTTGGGGGCCAACGGGGTGCTGGCGATGATCTCCCGCGAATCATCAGCGGTCTGCTTGTCCTCCACCTCCTGGCGCTCCCGCTCGCGGATCAGTTGCTTGATCCGCTTTTCGCGTTCCTCCGGTTCGAGCTTGGCAAAGGCTTGCAGGCTGTCCTCGCGGGCGATCACGTTCAGCTGCACCACCAGGTCCCCGAGCACCTCGGCGCGGGTGGTCACCTCGTCGAAGCGCGGATGCTCTTCGGAGAGCACCGTGCTGGTGCTGTCGTAATACTGCTGGGCGGCCGGGTATTTCTTGTCATCGAAATAGAGATCGGCCAGCTTTAGGAAACTCTTGGCCTTTTGCCGCGTGTCCGTTGTGCTGGAGCGTGTGCTCATCATCAGTTGGCCTATCGCGTCGCTTCGCATGTTCTCCTTGAGGTCCAGCTCGGCCAAGGCATAGTGGATCATATCGTAGTGGTCCAGGTTCTTCTCGTCACGGAGCATGCGGGCAAGCTTTTGCCGCAGGGTTTTGCTATCCCCGCGGTCGAAGGCCAGTGCTTGGAAGATCTGTGCATGGAAGCCCATCTCATAGGGCGCGCCCATGCGTGCGACCTTGTTGTACATGGCGATGGCCTTGTCGTCCAGCCCCTTCAATTGGTAGAGCTGCGCGAGGATGAACGACCAACGGATCCGGTCCTTCTTCTTGTTCGCGATCTGCAGGGCATGTTCCAGGTTGATGATGGCATTGTCCACTTTTCCGCGATGGAGGTCCAGGTCGGCCTGCACCGCACTGAGCTCGTCGTGCGGGAAGCGCTTCGGCAGTTCCTTCTGGCCTTTTATCTCGTCCAGTGTGCTCTGGGCCTTGGCATATTGTTCCAGCTCAATGGCAGTGCGTGCCAACCATAGCTTGGCCTCCATCTGCTTGTCCTGGCCCTTGTAGCGTCGGCCGATGTAATCGAACGTGCGCAAGGCATCCAGGTAGCCGCGCTTGTAGAAATGGCTTTTCCCGATCACGAACCAGGCATCGTCGATCCAGTTGTTCTTCTCCTTTCCCCCGAACTCCATGGAGTTGCGGTCGATCACCGTGGCGCATTTTTCAATGCATATCTCCAGCGCGGGTGTCATGGCCCGGGCCTCATCCTCGGTCCCGTTGACGAAAATGGGCAGCACCTGGTCGTAGTCGTCCACATGGCCCTTTTGCATGGCCGCCACGGTCTCCTTCAGCTTCTCGTTGGCATTGAACCAGCCATTGTCCCGGGTCACCAGCCGATGGAAGGTGCGGTTGACGAAGGTGTCCTTGTTCGTGGAACAGGCCACCACCATCACAATGGCCAGTGCAGGCAGCAGATATCGAGTTGGGGAACGGCGCATTCGGGCGTGCTGTAAGAACAGCAAGGCGGCAAAGTTATTTCATGCGTTCCGCACCGGGGGGGCTATTTCGCCATATAGCGCCCGGCAGGCCGTAGAAGCACCACCTTCAGGTCCTGTTCCTCGAAGGAGTTGAACCCGACCTCGATGTGCCGGTCCGGCCAGAATACCCGGACCCTTTTGCGCTTGAGGTCGTAGGCGACGCTGTATAGCGTGCCGAAGCCCCTCAGATACTGTTGATGGTAGAGCGGCGGTTTCAGGAAGCGCTTCAGCAGTTGGGCGCGGTCCACGTTCTCATCGCGCAGCAGTTCCTCCAAGTAGTCGTTCCGCTCCAGGGTTTGGGTGAAGGCGGCATACTCGTCCCATTCCACCTGCCCCTGGTGATTGGTGCAGACAGGCTGATGCACGATCTTGGCGGGCCGGTCGGGGTTGAGGTAGGCCACGGCATAGTGCCCGTTCTTGTCCAGGGCGATCACGTTGTAGCTCATGTGAACGGGAATGCGGCCCACTACGGCCATGGCTTCCTCGGTGGTGGAGCAGGTCTCCAGTATGTAGCGCACCACCAACGGGATGCCGAAGCCGATGCCGCTCACCTTCCTGCCACCGAAAGCCAAGGCCACGGCCAATCCGTCGGCGTTCATGCCGTCCAACGAGCCCCATGCGCTGTCCTGGATGCTGATCACCGGCTTCAACCATTCCGTGAAGCACATTTGCCCGTCGAAAAAGCGGGGGTCGTAGTCGTAATTGCGCACCAGCGTGGGGTTCCCGCGCACCCAAGCAGCTTGGGAGCAGCCGGCCATGTAGGGAGGCGGGCACCACATGCTGAGAAAGCGGGCCTCCAGGTCGCCGCCACCGGCCAGCTCGCAGAGGCTGTCATAGGTGGGCAACAGCTCCGGCATGTGGACGGCCAGGGCGTCCCGGGATTCCGCGCGCCCAGGTCGTGCGCCATGGCCCTCGCTCACGAACCAGTCCAAGTAGAGTGGCCACACGCGGTGGAAGAAGCGCTGCCAACGCTCGGAGGGCTGCGGCTCGTGGATGAGCTTGAGGTGGATGTACATGGAAGGAAGGTTCTACCGCAAAGGGCGCGAAGGGCACAAAGAATGCAACATCCAGATGATGCGTTGGCGGTTAAACATCGGGATTACCTGGCACCACGTGTTGAATGCCGTGCTTCATTCATTCCACATTGAAGTTGAGGAGTAGACCGAGTGAGCAACCGGTGAGTCGCAGATAGGTCATGACCTGGGACAGATGGATGTCATCAAAGGCCGTGACCGCCTTGATCTCTACGATCAGCTTTCGCTCTACTAGTAGGTCAAGCCGATAACCGAGCTCCAGATCGTTGCCATTATATACCACAGGTAGTTCCAACTGGCCCTGAACATCAACGCCAAGGATCCTAAGTTCATAAAGCAAGGCCTTTTCATAGATGCGTTCGTAAAGGCCCGGACCCAACGTGCTGTGGACCTCGATCGCTCGACCAATGACAATATGGGACAGCTCGTTAGCGGTCATGGGGTATCAAAATCGTTAAGCCGAAGGAAAAACACCACAAAGCACATGAGGACTACCGAGAAGCAAATGGGCTAAGGAGGCGTGCTGAATACGGATCTCCCTTGCTTTGTGCCCTTCGTGTTCATTGCGGTATGGAAAACATCGCGGTTCCTTTCCTCACATCATCTTGAACCCTCCGATCTCCAGCGCATATGGTTCAGTGCGCTGATCTCCGGGAGCCTTGCTCTTGTACTGGTCCTTCATGGCCTTGAGCCATTTTTTGGAGCGCTCCAGCAGCTTGAAATCATCGGACATCATTCGACCGCGCATGACCAGGATGCCAATGTCGGCACCTTCGTAGAGCCAATCGCCCACGCGGGTAATGCGGAGGAAGAAGGCCTCGTTCTCGTGCTCCACATAGCGGCGGTGGGTGTCCATGCGCCAGAAATAAATGGTACCGTCCGGCCGCATGCGCCAGATGCCGCTTCGGGGCGCCGCGGTGACGGTGCGGACGTTGTCCTCGGTGTGCTTGATCACCATTTGGCCCCAGCTATCGATGTTCTCCGCGCGCGCCCAGCGGCGGTTCAGCGCGTTCACGTTCAGCTCGTAGGGCTGGCCCATCCATTCCATGATGTGGAAGAGGTGGAGCGGCGCATCGCTCATGGCGAACACGGCGTGGTTGGTGATGCTGCTGGCACCGGTGATGCGCGGGTTCAGTTCCCCGAGATAGACTTCGCCGTTGTCCTGATCGATCAAAAAGTCCAGTTCGAAATAGCCCTTGTAGCCCTCCTTGCGCAACTGGTCACCGAAGAGCTGCGCATACTTGCGCGTCTTCCTGCGGATGCTTGGGGTGAAGGCGTCGGCGAAGATCTCATTGCCGCACCAGCCGCCCTTGTACGGGGTAAGCTCCTTAAAGCCCACCAGCTCGGTCATCAGCGGGGCCACTACGGTACCGTTGCGCGTAACACAGGCTTCCATGGCGGCGCCGCGGCAGTTGATGCGTTTCATCACCTTGCACTCCTTCTCCGCCTCGATCTCCTTCGCGTACTTTTTGTAGTCGGCTTCGGTCTTGATGAAGAAGGTGGTGTGGCCGCTGTCGCCGAAGGGCGTTTGCACCACAAGGTCGCTCCCGAGCTTGGCCGACACTTTGTTCAGGTGCGCATAGCTCTTCACCGGACTTAGCACATAGGGCACGCAAGGCACGCCGGCCTTTTCGGCGATGCGGTTGGTGTTCACCTTGTTGTCCATGAAGGTGCGCATCCTGGCACTGGGGAAGATCACCTCCAGCCCCAGCTTTTTCGCGAGCTTCTCGGTCTTCTCGTCGAACATCAGGAACATGGCCTTGCCCGCTTTGCCCGATCTTCCCTTCGCTTTGCGCTTGGCTATGAAGTCCTTCACCTCGCTGTGGGTGAGCAGGTAATTGTTGATGTCCTCTATGCTCTGGAACTCAGCATGCGGCTCCTCGGTCTGAGGGGTCATCGAATTGGGGTGCAGCCCGTCGAAGCAGTCGATGTAGGTGATGAACTTGAACCCCTTGATCCACTCGTCCGCGCCCAGCAGGTTGAAGTTGGTGGCGCTGATGAAATAGATGGGCGTCTCGTTGCGGTAGAAGAAGCGCCGGATGTCGCTGACACCCTTGATCACCGCTGGTTTCCGGCTCTTCCTTTTCGCGGTCTTTTTGATCGCCGCCTTCCTTGCCGAGGGCTTTTTCCTCGGCACGGGACTGGCCGGTTTCCCTTTGGCTGCCGACTTTTTCGGTGCGGCCTTTTTCGGGGCAGCCTTCTTTTTGGCGGTAGCCGCCTTGCGAACGGTCTTCGCGGGCACCGCTGTGGCCTTTCGCGGTGCGGACTTCTTCAGTTTTTTGCTCATGCTTTTTTCTTTTTGTTCGTATTTCCGCTGCCCTGTTCTTGTGCTATCGCAGCGGCCCGCATGCCACCCATGGCCGTCCCGGTGCGTTGCCGGCCGAGCGCATGGTCGTTGAACACGCGCAGGCCAAGCTCTTCACGGTAGCCGTGGATCTCCTTCACGTCGATGGCAATGAGGAAGTCGAGGATGTCCTTGCTGATCACCTGACCGGGCACCAGCACGGGGAAGCCGGGTGGATAGGGAATGACGAAACTGGCGGAGACGAGCTCGCGACCGCCCTGCATCAGCCCCTGGCACCCCTTGATCTTCACGTACTCGCAGTTCTGTTCGTTATAGGCAAGGAAGTAGGCCTTGCGCAGGTCGCCGCCGGGCACGCCGGGCACCGCGCGGAACGAATCGTGAAAACGGCTGAAGTCGGGCAGTGGCGGGGTTTCCTTCGTCAGCGAGCGGATGCGGGCAATGTGCAGTTCCTTCTCGGCGTGGTTCAGGGCGTTGTTGCGTGCCTCCAGCTCGTCGGCGATGGTGAGCAGTACCTTGATCAGGTAGGCCACGGAGCCGCGGGTGGTCCCGATGTTCGTCATGAACAGCACGCTGTTGCGCGAGGTCTTGTTCACCTGGATGTGGTGCTTGTCCATCAAGTAGCGGTTCTTGAAGGTGTCGCCGTCCACTCCGGTCTTGCCGGTGTACAGGTTGATCTTGGTGGGGTCCACCACGAATTCGTCATGGGCCCACGCGTCCTCGATGCGGTTCCAGCCCTTCTCCTTGCTGTAGTATTCCTTCAGTCCGGAAGGCCGGTACTTGGCGGGCACGAGGTTCTCCAGCGTTACGATGTCGAAGTAGCGCCGCAGCTTGGGGTGGTCGTTGATCTTGTGGCGCAGGAGCATGCCTTGCTCGATGGCCTTTTCCACCAGCTCATAGCCTTCGAACTCCACTTGGCGGCGGCCCACGTCCAAGCTGGCGAGGATCTGGTAGTTGGGGCTGGTGCTGGTGTGCGCCATGTACGCCTCGTGGAAGCTGTCCTCGCTCTTGCGCTGGAAGTCCTCGTCCCAGATGTGGATCATGCTGCCCTGCCGCATGGAGGTGAGCGTCTTGTGCGTGCTCTGGGTGGCATACACGCGGATGCGCACCTTGTCGGGGTCCGGCAAGCGAGGTATCTCACCCTTCTTCAACGAGGCGATGTGCGCGGCGTACTCCTCGCGGTACGCATCGCTGTGGTACTTGCGGTGCAGGCGGGCGGCGCTGAACATGGCGGTGCGCTGCTTGAAGATGTAGCTGAAGCCCGCGAAGGCGAACCAGGCCTCGTCCCAGAGGAAGACCATGTCCGGCTTGATGGCCAGCACCTGCTCCATCACGCGCTGCACGTTGTACACCACGCCGTCGAAGGTGCAGTTGGTGAGCAGCAGCATTTTCACGTGCTGCAAGCGCCCGGCGGCCTTTAGCACCAGCAATTTCTCACGGATGTGTTCCAACGGCACCGCGCCGTACATGCTGAACTCCGGCAAGGGGTAGCTGTCCAGGTAAACGGGGTAGGCGCCGGTGAGCGTGAGGCCGTAGTGGTGGCTCTTGTGGCAATCCCGGTCGATGAGCACCATGTCATGCGGTTCCACCAGCGCCTGCAGCACGATCTTGTTGCTGGTACTGGTGCCGTTGGTGGCGAAATAGGTGAACTGCGATCCGAAGGCGCGCGCCGCACGTTCCTGCGCCTTCTTCAAGGGGCCGGTGGGTTGCAGCAACGAGTCCAGGCCGCCGCTGGTGCTGGAGGTTTCCGCAAGGAAGAGGTTGCGTCCGTAGAAGTCGCCAAAATCCTGTATCCAACGGCTCTTGAACACGGAGTTGCCGCGCGAGATGGGCATGGCGTGAAATACGCCCATCGGCCTGCGGCTGTAGTCCATCAGCGCGGTGAAGAAGGGCGTATTGTACTTGTCCTGGATGCCGCGCAGAATGGTGAGGTGCAGTTCCTGATGATCTTCCTGGCGATAGAAGATCCGGCGAAAGTTCTGGACGGTGGTGTCCTTCAGGTCGCTCACGGGCGTGTCGGTCACGTAGTAGCGGTCCACCTCGGGCCGGAACCAGCGCATCAGCTTGCCCAGGAGCGGACCCATGTCGGCCTTGTTGCGGTCGCGGAGGTCCACCTCCTTGATGGCGCGGATGTAGTCCTTCAAAAAGCCCTTGGCGCTGGGCGATGCGAAGGGCATGCCGTAGCGGATCACGCAGGCCTGGATGTTGGAGTTGAAGAGCAGGGCGATCAGCGCGTCCTGCACCGTGGGCACCACGATGGCATCGTAGGTGAAGGGGTCGGCGGGATCGCGGACCTCGGCCAGGTTCTCCTTGAGCAGTTGCTCCTCCTCCTCGTTCAGGTCGTCCACGAAGAGCACCTCGAAGTACTTGTTGCGCGGGCGTTCTGCACCATCATCATCGTGGTCCAGCGCATGCTCGGCATGTTCGCCGGTGTTGAGGCGCACTTGGCCGCTCACCAAGGTGCGCACCAGCTTCAGGGTTCGCGATTCCAGCGCCGCGTATTCCTTGCGCTCCAGCATGGCCCGCAGACCTCGCACGGCACCGCGCCCCGGGAAGGCCCAGTACTGCTCGATCGTATACAGGTCCTGCAGCAGCCCGTCCACCTCGCGTACGGCTTCCCGCTTCCCCGTGCGTGCAGCGGCGAGGTCGGAAACTGCGGTTTTTAGTCTGTCCCAAGTGTGGGTGCGTAGGCGGGTGGCATTGAAATGCTCTTGCGTGGGTTCGGATGTGGGCATGGGGGTCTCGGAATATAGGTATTCCTGAGCGAAAGGTATTTCACCGCACGTTTCGCCCTGCAATCGTCCACAAAGACTACCACAATTGTACACCCGGCCGTGAAAGCGCTAAGCCAACGTCTTCTTCCGGCTCTTCGCCATCAGCGCCTCGATCTCCTCCACCTCCCTTGGGATGTTCTTGAACAGATCGTCCTGACCGTCCTTGGTCACCACGATGTTGTTCTCGATGCGGATGCCGAGGTTTTCCTCCGGGATGTAGATGCCCGGCTCCACGGTGAAGACCATGCCTTCCGTGATCGGCTCGTGCCACAGGCCCACATCATGCACATCGATGCCGAGGAAGTGGCTGGTGCCGTGCATGAAGTACTTTTTGTACAGCGGCTTTTCGGGATCCTGCGTCGCCACCTCCTTCTTGTCCAACAGGCCGAGGCCGATCAGTTCCTTTTCCATCAGCTCGCCCACCTGCTTGTGGTAATCGCCGAGGAAGACGCCCGGAAGCAAGAGCTTCGTGGCTTCCTTCTGCACGTTCAGCACGGCGTTGTACACGTCGCGTTGGCGCGGGGAGAATTTGCCGTTCACCGGGATGCTGCGGCTGAGGTCACTGGCGTAGCCGCCGTACTCGCAACCGAAGTCCATCAGGATCACATCGCCGTCCTTGCAGGTATCGTCGTTGGTGATGTAGTGCAGCACGCAGGCGTTGTAGCCGCTGGCGATGATGGGCGTATAGGCATGCCCGCGCGAGCCGTTGCGCAGGAACTCATGCGTGATCTCCGCTTCGATGGCGTACTCCTTCACGCCGGGCTTCACGAATTGCAACACGCGCTGGAAGGCCTTGGCGGTGATGTTCACCGCGTTCTGGATCTGCGCGATCTCCTCGGCCGTCTTCCGGGAGCGGATGCGGTGCATGATCGGTGCGCTGCGCTTCACTTCGTACAAGGGATACTTGGCGCGTAGTTCCTTGTTCTTGCGCTCCTCGCGGGTTTCCACTTCATTGCCTTGGCGCAGGTGCTCGTTGCTGTTGAGGTAGATGCTTTTCGCCTGCGGAAGCAAGCGCTGCAAGGTGGCCTCGTAGCTGCTGGTCCACAGCACGGTGGCGATGCCGCTCTGCGCGGTGGCCTGCTGCTGCGTCAGCTTCGCACCTTCCCAAATGGCGATGCTGGGGCTGGTCTCGCGGACGAAGAGGATCTCGCGGTCCTTCGGATCGAACGCATCCGGAAAGAGCAGCAGCACGGTCTCCTCCTGGTCGATGCCGCTGAGGTGGAAGATGTCCGCCGCCTGGTGGAAGGGCATGGTGCCGTCCGCGCTGGTGGGCATGATGTCGTTGCTGTGGAAGACGGCGAGACCACCCTTTTCCATGGCCTGGCGGAAGCGGCTACGGTGTTCACGATAGGTGGCGGCGGAGAGGGGTGTGTAGCGCATGGTCGTTCGGGGTAGGAGGTGCGAAGGTAGAAAGGCGCGGATGGGATGTTCGGAAAAGAGGCAAGTGAACGCCGCATTCCAAACCCTAGGTTACCCGCTTTTGAACTTTAGGTGAAAAGCGCCTTCCAAGCAATCCCGCTCAGGCACGCAACTTCCTCATCACAAGGAACTTGCCGAAAACTATACATGTTCATCGCGATATGGATAGAAAAAGGCTGTGTTCTATACATGTCGAGCCAGATGACCGGAAGCGTCTTCGCAACGTGCTACCTCACCCCTTGAACCGCACCATCACCGTGTTCCCCTTCTCCTCGCGGCGGGTCTCCACTTTGTCCTTCAATGCGCTGATCAGCGAGGACAATGAGCCATGTCCATAGCTGCGCGGGTCGAAGCTGGGGTCCAATCGCCGCAGCGCTTGGCCGATCAGGCTCAATGAAACCTCATCCTCTTCTCCCTTGGCGATGTCAAAGGCCTTGCGGAGCTTGCGCATCAAGGAGGTGTTGGCCGATAATGCCGTGGTGGTTTTCTTCTTCGCTGACTTGGATCCGGAGCTCGTGCTGCCCTTCGGTTCGTCATGGATGTCCAAGTTCTCCACGTAGATGAAGCGCTCGCAGGCCTGCACGAACGCATCGGGGGTCTTCTTTTCGCCCACGCCCATTACAAAGAGGCCGGCTTCGCGAAGCCGGGTGGCCAAGCGGGTGTAGTCGCTGTCACTGCTCACGATGCAGAAGGCGTCCACCATGCCGCCGTGGAGAATGTCCATGGCATCGATGATGAGCGCGCTGTCCGTGCTGTTCTTGCCCTTCGTGTAGGCGAATTGCTGCACGGGCTGGATGGCGTTGGCGTTCAAGAGGTCCTTCCAGCCGCTCATGCCGGTGGTGGTCCAATCGCCATAGATGCGCCGGATGGTGATGGTGCCCTTTTTGGAGACTTCCTCCAGGATGGGTGCCAAGCGGCGCGGGGCCGCGTTATCGCCGTCTATCAGGAGGGCGATGGTGGTGTCGTTGATCTTTTTCACGGCGTGAAGGTAGGGGCCAAGGGTACTGGTGGTTTACCGCCAAGACGCTAAGAGCGCAAAGAGGAAGGAGCGCCGGCAGTCCGGTTCCTTTCTACCACCACGCATGCCTCCGGCAGCCAGGGACGCAATGCGCGCCAAGAAATTTACCGCAAGCGGCGTTTGTTTTCCAACCGCAACGGACGCAACGAGCGCAACGAAATACAAGCCACGGGGATCGTTCTCAGAACGTCGCGGTCTCCCGAAAGGATCGGGATCAAGCCGTTGCGCCCGCCGTGGTTCAACCTTTCGGAGCATTGCATTTCCTTGGCGCTCTTTGCGTCTTGGCGGTCAACCTTTTTTCACGGCTCAGCCCTGCTTCACCAGCTGCACTTCGCAGGCGATGCGCACCTCGTCGCTCACCAGCACGCCGCCGGACTCAAGCGCCGTGTTCCAGTTCAGGCCCCAATCCTTGCGGTTGATCTTGCCGTGCACGCTTACACCTGCCTTGGTGTTGCCGTAGGGGTCCTTCATCACGCCGCCCCATTCCACGTCCAGCTTCACCTCCTTGGTCTTGCCGTTCATGGCGAGGTCGCCATGGATCGTCCAACTTCCATCCTTGTCCACGGATTCCGCACGCTTCATCTTGAAGGTGATCCTCGGGTGATCGGTGGCGCCGAAGAAGTCCGCGCTCTTCAGGTGGCTATCACGCTGCTCATTGTTGGTGGTGATGCTCGAAGCATCGGCCCAGAATTCCACCTTGGCGGTGCTGAGGTCATCACCCACTACTTCAATGTCGGCATTGAACTTTTGAAAGCTCCCGGTCACGGTGGAGATCATCATGTGCTTCACCTTGAACTGGATCTCGCTGTGTGCGGGATCGATGGTCCACTTCACGCGTTGTGCTGTTGCTGTTTCCATTTTTCTTGGGGGGGTTGTTTGTTGTTCGTTCTGTTCAGTTGAATTCCATCGGCACGTCGATCAGCAGCAGTTCCGCGCCTTCCGGGCCTGTCTTGATCTCCAGTTCTGCCACGGCACTGACGCCAATGGCATCACGTGCGGAGAGCGGTTGTCCGTGTATTTCAGCGCTGCCCGACACCACCATGGCGTAAACACCGTTGCCCGCCCGTTTTATCGCGTAGCGCTCCGTGCGGCCGTCGTCGAACTTGCCGAGTTGGAACCAGGCATCCTGATGGATCCAAGTTCCGGCATCCTCCGGGTCCGGCGAAACGATCTGTTGGAACTTGTTGACCCTGTCCTCCGGGGCGAGCGTGATCTGTTCGTACCGAGGGGTCAGTCCGCGCTCGCGCGGGAAAAGCCAAATTTGAAAGAGCTTGGTGCGGTGTTCGGGGTCCGGATTGAATTCACTGTGCTGGATGCCGGTCCCCGCGCTCATCACCTGTACGTCACCGGCCTTGATCACGCCTTCGTTGCCCATGCTGTCCTTGTGCATCAGGGCGCCTTCGGTCACGATGGTGACGATCTCCATGTTGTCGTGCGGGTGCGTGCCGAAGCCCTTGCCCGGCGCGATGGTGTCGTCGTTCAGCACGCGCAAGGCACCGAAGTGCAAGCGTTCGGGGTTGTGCCAATTGGCAAAGCTGAAGGAGTGCCACGCGTTCAACCAACCGTGGTCGGCATGGCCGCGGGTCTCCGCCCTGTGCAGGACGGTCTGGGCTAAGGAGGTTGATCTGCTCATTTTGGTAGGTGTCTGGGCACAAATATAGTTTACATGGAAAATATCGCCAATACAACATTGTGGTCCATATAGTATGGCTGTCCCCGAATACGGCAGCGTGGGGATGGGCCTGCTTGGTCACACGAGCGATGCGTCAATGCTTGCCTGGGGGAACAAGCGATCGTGACTATCCCGGCGCTTCTGCGGCCGATCACCGGTCACCAACCAACCATCATCCGGGCCTCTAAGGCTCAACGGCTTGGCCCCGAGGGCGTACACGAGAGGGTGGACCAGCAGTGTTGTCCGGTGGTGTCCACTGGGCAGCTGTCCGGATAGCTCCGGTCGCTTAACGGCTGGCCCCGTTGGTCCCAACGTTGCCACAAGCCCACCTTGCCACCATTGCAGAACCGGCCTTTGCTCTCCTTGTTCCCGTTGGGGTGGTAGAAGGTAAAGTCCCCTTGCGGAATGCGCAGGTTCCGGTCGATAAAAGTGCCTGTCATCAACAGGCCGCCGTTCGGGCCATATACCCGTGCCGCCCAGCCGTCCGGGGTTTCGCGGGCGGTACGCAACAGGGTCATGTCGGTCAGGTAGGCATTCGCATATTCAGCCACCACCATGTCATAACGCACCCTTCCCACGGTAAGGCTGGTCTCGCCGCGTGCGTGCATTACGGCAAGCTTGTTCAGGTCATCGCGTTGGCCGTGAACGGGCAATGCACAGAGCCAGGCCAGCAGCATACAGGCCGGGGCGGATAGTTTCCAGAGTCGCTGGTGTTTCATTTTGTGATCATTGTGTTATAGCGGGATTCACTGCAACTGGTCCCGTTGCAAAACCAATGCACCTCGCCGTAGCGGTGGGTCACCTTGCGGTACTCCCGGGTACGGCCCTGCTCCGTTATGCGCACCATCCGGGCCACGTACGCAGGCCGAACCTCGATCTCCTCGGTGCGACCGTCCTGCCGGGGTTCTTCGGGTGGAGCGACCACCGCAGTTACGGACGGTGACGGCGGTGCAGTTCGATCCGGCTTGATCCCCGATCGTGAACGCGCTATGGACCGCTGGCCTTGCTCCGGCGTGAAGCCCGGTTCGGTGGCCTCCTTCATCAACTCCGGTCGGGCCGACCCATCGAAAGACCCCGGCGCATCGGGCAGTGCCCGGGGAAGGGTCCGCTGAACATCGATCGAACCAAGGCGCTTTGTCCTTTCCCGTACCAGTGCGTAGTTCGTGCTGTAGTCGAAATCACCCGTCGCGGTATCGAACACTACCACGCCAACGGCCTTGGCATATCCAACCACGGATCCCATGGGTTTGGGTTCCAGCGTGACGAGGAATGGGAAACGGAAGGGTGCCGCTGCCATGGAACTCTCCGGCATGTGGGTATCGAAGTGCAGGGTTTTGCTCAAGCACCCTTCGCGGACAAAGTGCAGCACGTAGTCCTGTTGCAGGTCCAAGTTCAACGTGAAGCGGCTGATATCATCGTGCAGCACTTGGACCTGGACCCCGTTGCGCTCCACGATCACCCGGGCCCCTTTCATGGGCACACCCTTGACGCGGAACTTGCCATCAACCAGCAATCCTTGCGGTACGGTTGCTCCGAGGGTGATCGTGGCGATCAACAATACGAAGGGGATCAGCGGGGTTTTCATTGTGGCGGGATTGATGGTTACCCATGTCACGTAACAAAGGTGAGGCACCCTTCTTCCCGTTCCTATACCCCGAAATAGGGATTTTGAGCGGTGTGTGTGGGGGGGGCGACTCGCCCAGGCCATGCCCACAGGAGTCGTTGAACTTTTTTCGCGCTGTGGGACTTTCGACCGCGATCGCTTGAACGGTGCCGTTCCTTGCCTGATGTGCGCCGTTTCCTGCCCGTTCCCGCACCTGCAAGCAAGGATCCCGGGATACCCGCGTTGTTCTGCGGTCCCATGGTCCATGGCCGTGTTCGGGAGGTTTCTGCGGAAGGCGATCCAGGAAAACGATGAACTTCCTATGTTTGCGCCCTCTTCGGCCAGCGCATCGGGTCGCCGTAACGTACACGCAACGAACAAGCCAACGAGCTATTTCAACCAAGAAACCCTTCCTACATGAGCACACGTAAATCCGGAAAGTTGTCCAGCCTGTTCGTGGCCTTGGCCTTTCCCTTGGCCCTCGGCGTCAGCATCCTCTTCTACATGTTCGTGCTTGGCGATCCGGCCAACTTCGAAGGCGGAGACCCGGTTCATGGGCACCCCGTGGCCGAGAATCCGGCCCATACGTTCGGCTTGATCCACAAGGGTGGCTTCATCGTGCCGATCTTGGTAACGGTGTTCCTGTTGATCATCATCTTCTCGATTGAGCGGTTCATCACCTTGAGCCGTGCTTCGGGTAAGGGCCGCGTGGATGAATTCCTCCACAACGTGCGCCAGCTCCTGGCCACGGACCGCGTGGACGAAGCGATGACCGTTTGTGACGAACAGCAGGGCAGCGTGGCCAACGTGATGCGCAGCGGACTGGTGAAGTACAAGACCGTGATCAACGATGGCACCCTGGACAAGGAGACCAAGATCAACATCGTGAAGCAGGAGATCGAGGAGGCCACGGCCTTGGAACTGCCCATGCTGAGCAAGAACCTCGTGATCCTTTCCACCTGTGCCAGTGTGAGTACGCTGTTGGGTCTGATCGGAACCGTTCTGGGGATGATCCGGGCCTTCAGTGCCATGGCCACCGCCGGTACACCGGATGCCACCCAGCTCTCAACAGGTATTTCGGAGGCCCTGATCAACACCGCACTGGGTGTGGCGGGATCGGCCCTGGGCATCATCATGTTCAACTACTTCAGCACCAAGATCGATGGCATCACCCATGGCATCGATGAGGCGGGGTTCAGCGTAAGCCAAACACTGGCCAACTACAAGTAAGGACCATCCGCGCACCGACGTGCAGGATGACATAAACCGATCAAGGAGACCAAAACCAGGCATGGCAAAGATCAAGATGCCCCGGTCGAGTCCACACATGGACATGACCCCCTTGGTGGACCTCGGCTTCCTGTTGGTCACCTTTTTCATGCTCACCGCACAATTCCGGCCCGAGGAGGCGGTGGTGGTTGACATTCCCACCAGCCGGAGCCAATCGCCCATCCCCGCCGAGAATTTGATGACGGTGATCGTGGACAGTGCGGGAAGGGTGTTCTGGGATTTTACCGATAAGAAAGTGCGCAGGGCGGTGCTCAAGGAAATGGGCGAGCGGTACAAGCTCGATTTCGACGCCGAGCAAACGCAGCGCTTCGTGAACCTGAATTCCATCGGCATACCCATGCAACAGCTCCCGGCCTATCTCGACCTCGATGCCGCTGCTGACCGCACCGAGGTGGACAAGCGATCGCCCGGTATACCCATTGATAGCACGAACAACCAGCTCCTGGACTGGATCCGCGTCACGCAGCTTATCTTCAGCAGCGGTGCGGAGGGCAGGAACCCGATCGTGGCCTTGAAGGGTGACGGGAATGTGAATTACTCCGTGATCAACAAAGTGATCAAGATCTTCCAGAGCCCAACGGTGAAGATCAACCGGTTCAAGATGATCACGAACCTGGAAGAAAGCCGAATGGTGGTTCCACCCCCAACCAAATGAGGACATGGGTGTACAGGATGCTACAAGAGACACTTCAACACGGTAGATAACCAGCGACCATGGCAGAAGTACCCGGCGGAGATGAAGGTGGCGGCGGCGGACGGCACAAGAAGAAGCGTGCCAAGAAGGGCAGCACCCGGATCGACATGACCCCATTGGTCGATCTGGCATTCCTCTTGCTCACCTTCTTCATCCTTACCACCACCATGTACCAGCCTTCCTCGCTCCAGCTCACCTTCCCCGTGCCCCAGGATGGAGCGGACAAGCGCGAGCTTGAGAAGGTGAACAACGCGCTCACGGTCTTCCTGACCAAGGAGGACCAAATATTCTACTACCGGGACGCCTTCAAGCCCGGGGAGACCCAACTGACCCGAACGGATTTCAGCAAGATCACCAAGTTCCTGATCGATGAGAACCGGAGTACCTTTGATCAAGTACAGGAATTGGGACGACGGTACAACGCGAACGAGATCGATCAACTGGCCTACGATACGTTGAAGAACAATGTGCAAAAGCGGCCCGAAGCCCTTTTTGTCATCATTAAGCCGGACAAGGATGCCAAGTACCGCAACATGATCGATATGGTGGACGACATGGATATCAGCGGTATAGGCAAGTATGCCGTGCAGGACACCATAAAGCCGGTAGAGCTCGAATTGTTGAACGCCGAGAAACTCAAATTCTGAGCACATGCCCTTCGTAATCATCGTTGCAGTGCTGGTCGTCTTGAGCGTCTTGCTCACGTTCGACACCTCGTGGATGAACCTCCTTCAGGGCACCCGCAACGAGTTGGTCTTTGCGGGAAGGAACAAGGAGTACGGCGCCTTCGATCTCCGGAAGGCCTATACGACCCGACTGGGCCTCGCGATGGTGGCCGGTGTGGCATTCTTTGCCGTGATGGTGGGCACGCCCTTTGTCCTCTCCAAGGTTGGGGATAAGGTGCCCGAGCCGGAGAAAGTGAAGATCGTGGAGGTGAACCTCGACCTCTTTGAGGAAGACCAACCGGAAGAAGCGCCACCTCCACCCGAGATCGTACCGCCCGCCCAACCCCAGATCGAGACCGTGCAGTTCGTTGCGGTGGAGGCCAGTGACGAGCCGGTGGAAGCACCCCCGCCCACCCAGGAGGACCTGGGTGAGACCACTGCCAGCACCACCACCCAGGAGGGTGAAAAGATCGATGCTCCTCCACCACCCCCGCCCGTGGAGGAGGTCACCTTTGATCTGGCCGCCGTGCAGGAACAGCCTGATTTCCCGGGTGGCATGGCCAAGATGTACGAGTACCTTCAAAAGACCACCAAGTACCCGGACATGGAGTTCGACGCAGGCATCCAAGGCAAGGTGTTCATTGAGTTCGTGGTGGACAAGGACGGAAGCGTGGAGGACGTGAAGGTCCGACGAGGCGTAAGCCCCGGATTGGACAAGGAGGCCTTGCGGGCGGTGAGGTCCATGCCCAAGTGGAGCCCCGGCAAAATGAACGGCAAGCCGGTGAAGGTCCGCTTCACCATCCCGGTGGACTTCAAGCTGAAGTAGACCGTACCATACTGGGGACCAATAGCCCGCTCCCAACCAATGGTGCGGGTTGTTTTCCTGAAGATACCGGATGCTGGGCGCCATGGGTTCCAGATCGGTTCGTCGCCCCGGGTACGGACTTTTCCAACCGGACCTCCACAAGGTGATTTTCCTCACCCGCTGATTCGATACCAAAGGATTATGTTCACGGACGAACCAAGAGACGGTACGAATCGTTCCCCATACCCACATTGAACCCGGATAAATGAACCAACAGACGAAGGACGTATTGAAAAAGGCGGCGCAGATACATGGCGAAGGTTGCGTGACGGTGACCCTGAACACCCACAGAACGGCCCCCGACTGCCTGAAGGACCCGATCCTGCTCAAGGAGCTGCTCAAACAAGCGGAGAGCAGGCTGTCCGCGGATCACGGGGCCAAGATTGCGCAAGCCACCATGGCCAAACTGAACACCATGGCCGGCAGCATCGATCATGCACACAACCTGGAAAGCTTGGTGCTGTTCGCCAACACCGAATTTTCCGCCCATGTGAAGCTGCCGGTGGCCGTGGTGGACCGCGTGACCATCGATGACACCTTTGCCACACGGGACCTGTACCGGGCCCTGCATCGGGAGGCGGAATACTATGTGCTCCTGCTGAACAGGGTCGAAGCCCGGCTGTTCCAGGCGATCAATGGGAAGGTGGAGGCGGAGGTCCGGGGCGATTTCCCTGTCAAGAACTCCGTGGCGGGCTCGGATGCCGCCAAGATCGTATCCAATAGGGATTTCACGGCCCTGGTGGAGGAGTTCTTCAATCGGGTGGACAAGGCCTTGGTCAAGGTGATCAATGAGGAGCCACTCCCGGTGGTCCTGGCCACCGAGAGTCGCAATGTGGACCACTACGGCCGGATCGCGGACAAGAAGGAATTCCTGAAGGCGAACTTCAACCCCTCGCATGATGACCTCACCCCGCACCATCTGGTCGAGGAGGCATGGAAGGCCTATGCGCCCGTTGTAAAGTCGAAGTATGATCAACGGACGGATGCCTTGGAAACGGCCATTTCCGCCGGACGGCTGTTGACCGACCACAACGACATCTGGCGCGCACTGCAGGAGGGTCGAGGGGGAACGATCTTCGTGAAGCAGGGACTTTTTCAGCCCGCCATGCTCAACAATGGCCAGATCGAACTCCTGCCCGGTCCCGAGCGAAAAAGGAAAGGTGCCGTGGACGATATCATCGATGAGATGATCGAACGGAACAAGGCCTTTGGAGGCGATGCGGTCTTCGTGCATGGAGATGAACTGGACCGCTTCAACGGACTGGCCTTGGTGACGCGTTATTGAGCGGAGGACCGTGTAGTAACTGAAGGGCACGAGCATCGGCGGTGGTGATCCCACCATCGGTGCAATGAACGCGGTCCGGCTTGGGTTGTACAGGGGATAGGACGTTGGTTCATCCCAAACACCCCGAAAGCCATGATGATCGCTGCCGTACTGATCCCCTTCACCCTGCTCTGCTTGGCCATGGGCCGGAACCTTTCGTGGAGCAATGAGACGCGGAGAGAACGCAATATGCTCGTGTTCCAGCATCGCAACAGGCACTATGGAGCCTATCGCTTGCGTACCGGATACGAACGTCGCTTGGGGTTGGCGTTCCTGGCGGCGGTCGGCATCCTGGGGCTGATCGTCTCGGTGGCGAAGGCCGTCGCGCACTTCCAGCCACAAGTTCGGGTCCCGGCGACCGGGGAAGTCGTGGTGGATGTGGACTTGGGCAGGGCGTTCATTTTCCCGCCCGAGCCGCCCCAGCCCGCGCCGGGGAAAAGGGAAGTGCTGCCTCCGGTGAAGCGGGACCCGGACGAACTGCGACCGGTGGACGCCACGGACAGCTTGGTGGAGCCGCCCTTGCCCCCTCGGGATACGAGCAGCATGGCCGCGGTACAGGGAAATCCGTCAACGTCGCGATCGGGTGGCACCGCTGTTCCGGGCGGAGGCACCGGGGGTGATGCGGGGCCGGACATCGAAGCGGGCGCCAGCACGTGGGAGGGCTTCGAGGTGCAGGAGGTACCACAATTCCCCGGTGGCGAGAAGGCGCTGCACCAGTGGGTTCAACGCAATCTTGAATTTCCGCCGGACGCGTTCGGCAAGGATGTGGTGTACGTGCAGTTCATCATAGGGCTGAACGGCTCGGTGGAGGATGTGCAGGCGGTGAAGGGCGAGCAGGAAGCGCTTAGGAACGCAGCGGAACGCACCCTGCGGCGGATGCCCCGCTGGAAGCCCGCGCGCATGAACGGGCATGAGGTGCGGTGCCGACTTACGTTGCCCATCCGGTTCGAGACGCGCTAATATTGCACGATGAAGTATTTCGCCCTTGTGATGAGCGTGTTGTACCTGATGGCTGGATGCTTGATCCTCTTTACCAACTTCATGTACCCGCAGATCTCGCGCTTCCGGGTTCCTTTGGGTGTGGTATTGCTGGGGTACGGTGTGGTCCGGGGCATCATGTGGCAGCGCAAGCAGGCCCAAAGCGAAGAGGGTCCGTGAGCAACCGCATCAGCATCATCCCGGGGATCTGCATCCTGCTATTGGCGGGCTGCCGGTCCGCCGCTCCCGATCCCGGGGTCAACGATACCCCCACGCAAGGGAGGATCCTGGTGTTGGCTGACATGGACTGCCGACCGGTGATCGAAAAGGAACACATGATATTCTCCTCCTTCTACCCCAAAGCGGAGGTGACCGTGCGCTACCTGAACGAGGCGGACCTGCTCAAGGCCATGCTCAACGATAGCGTGCGTTGCGTGTTCACCTCCGTGGACCTTGGCGGGGAGCAGCAGGCGTGGTTCCGGCAACGCAACCTCAGCACGCCCATCATCCCGATCTACAAGGGAGGGATAGCCGTGGTGGTGAACAAGGAAAGCCCGTTGCACCATTTGGACCTGGGGAAATTGGCGAAGTTGCTGGGCGGAACGAATGCGCTGGAAGTGACCGCGGATGAGGAAGGAAGCCTCGGCCTGGACTCCATGACAGCCTTGTTCGCCGGCGCGGGGAGCGGGGTGGCGCGGCTGCTGGTGGATTCCCTCCGTATCGGCAAGTTGCGGGGGCGCGCCTTGGCGGATGTGCCAGCCGTGGTGGCCCAGGTGGCCCGTGACCCGCGGACCATCGGATTCCTGCCCTTCGAGGCCATCAGCGACCTGGACAACCCGCAAATGCGGGCGCTGCGCGATCAGGTGCGCTTGTTGCCGATCGCCCGCAGGGCGGATGACCCCCCCGTACTTCCCTCGCAAAGCACCCTTGCCGACGGGGCATACCCCCTTCAGCGCACCGTGCATGCCATACTTACGGAGGGGAAAAGCGGTCTTGGCACTGGTTTTGTTTCCTTTGTCGCCAACCATAAAGGGCAACGGATCATTCTCAAGCTGGGTGTAGCCCCCATCAACATACCCACACGAAACGTGGAGATCGTCCCTTATTAGCCGATTTGGAATGAAGACTATCCTGACCTTTGGATTTGCCTGTGTCGCCCTTGGTGCCACCGCTCAATTGCCGGAAGCCATCAAGCTTACGGACAATGAACAGTTCGAGAAGGCCACTGCCGCCTTCAAACGCATCTTGAGCACTGCGCCCACCAGCGGAGAGGCTTGGTTCCATCTGGGTGAAAACTACTTCGCCAATGACCGGTCGGACAGTGCGGAGGCGGCCTACCGTCGGGGGTTGGAGGTGAACCCGAGCTATCCGCTCAATTATGCCGGCCTGGGCAAGGTGCTCCGGGAGCATGGAAAGGACGCGGAGGCCCAAAGCCAGTTGGACAAGGCCACCGAGGTGGCGCTGCTCAAGTCCAACAAGTTCAGCAAGGAGCAGATCGCCGCCACGTACCGCGAAGTGGGGGAGGGGCTATTGGCTGGCAAGAGCCCGGACTATGATGCCGCCTTGGCCATGGTGCAGAAGGCCATCGACCTGTATCCGAAGGACCCCGAAGCTTACATCCTCAAGGGTGATGTCCTGTTTGACCGGAACCCGAGGGACGGTTCAGCCCCATTGGAGAACTATAAAAAGGCCATGGAGCTGGAGCCGATGAACGCCAAGCCCGTGGCCCGGAAGGCCTTCATGTACTACCGGGCGAAGAACTTCCCCGGATCCATCGAGGAATACACCAACGCCATCACGCTGGACCCCGGATTCGCACCGGCCTATCGGGGCAGGGCGGAAGCCTTCTTCATGGCACGCGACTTCGACAAGGCCAACGCGGACATGCAGAAATACCTCCAGTTGAACAGTGGCAGCATCAGCGCACGCGTGCGGAACGCCCAGTTCCTGTTCCTGGTGAAGAAGTACGATGAGAGCCTCAGCGAGATCCAAGCACTGGAGAACGAAGGGGTGAAGAACATGGTGCTCAAGCGTCTCAAAGCCTTCGACCTGACCGAAAAGGGCGACTTTGCAGCAGCGGAGAGCACTATGCAGGAATACTTCAAGGAACAACCGGCCGACAAGGTGATCAGCCTCGACTACGAGTACTACGGCAAGATCTACCAAGGGCTGGCCAAGGAGCTGGAAACGAACCCGGCGATCAAGATCGTGAACGGGACTGCGCAAGTGAACGAAAACGCCGCCAAGTTCACTGGCTCAGTAGAGAACGCCGATGGCACTACCACGGTGAACTTCAACTTGACACCCTACGACTCCCTCGCCGCCGAGATGTACCTGAAGGCCGCCCGCATGGACAAGACCAAGGACTACCTCTTTCTGGAGGCCGCCAAGGCATTCACGGACGCCAAAGCATACGGAAAGGCTGTTTCCACCATGCGGGAGAAAGTACGAGGGGACCGGCCAGAGGTGAACGATTGGTACTACCTCGGCGCCATGGCAAACCGCGCCAAAATGTACCAGACCGCCGACAGTGCTTGGGCCGAGTACATCGCCAAGCAACCGAACATCTACCAGGGCTACCTCTACCGCGCCCGCTCCCAAGCCGGTATGGACACGGCGGAAGTGAAGACCTGGTCCGCCAGGCCGAACTACGAGGAGGTGATCCGCAAAATGAAGCCCGAAGACCGGGAAAAGCACAAGGACGACCTCGAGGAAGCCTACAACTACATGGGCCTCTACTACCTCTACAACGAGGCCGATATGGACCGTGCGAAGGCCAAATGCTGGTTCGAGAAAGTGAGCACATTGGACGCCGGCACCAGTATTACCCAACAGGTGAACAACACCTTCCTGAAGATGAAGGAGCTGAAGGACGTGACCCCTTCGGAATGCGGCTTGGACCCCATGCCCAAGTGATCGACCAAGACCTGATCAGGGCACCGGAAAGGACGGCGACGAGAGAACTCTGGTCGCCGTCCTGCGTACTGGGTGCCTATTTTCGCGCCGTTCACCGCACATTTTCCACTTCGCACCATGTTCGACCTCATTCGTGATTTCCCCGACCACCTGCAAGAAGCCCTTTCCATTGGCCGGAACGCCAAATTGGGCACACCGAACGGCCCGTACACCAATGTGGTCGTCACCGGGCTTGGTGGCAGCGGCATTGGTGGACTGATCGCGGCGCAGGCCGTAGCCGGTGAGGCCACCTGCCCGATCGAAGTGTACAGCAATTACTACTTGCCAGCGTACGTGGGCAAGGGCAGCCTGGTGATCGCGTGCAGCTACAGCGGCAACACGGAAGAGACCCTGGCCGCGATGAAGCAGGCCATGGACAAGGGCGCACGTGTGGTCTGTATCACCAGCGGCGGCACCATGCTGGACACCGCCAAAGCCAAGGGCTTGGACCATATCGTGATCCCCGGCGGCAACCCGCCTCGCACCATGCTGGCCTATTCACTTACCCAGCAGTTCTTCGTGCTGAAGCATTTCGGCATCATCAAGAGCGACTTCGAGAGCTCCGTGTCCCGCTCAGCCGAGCAATTGAAGAGCAACCAAGCCGCGATCCAGGCGGAAGGGAAGGAGTTGGCGGGGAAGCTGTTCGGCAAGCGCGCCGTCATCTATAGCGAAGCCTCCACCGAGGCGGTGAGCATCCGCTTCCGGCAGCAGCTCAATGAGAACAGCAAGGAGCTATGCTGGCACCACGCCATCCCGGAGATGAACCACAACGAGCTGGTGGGCTGGGCCGGTGGTGACAAAAGCATTGCCGTGGTGATCTTCCGCCACAAGGACGACCACGAGCGCAGCCAGATGCGCATGGAGATCAACAAAGAGGTTTTTGCCAAGTACACACCGAACGTGTACGAGGTGTGGAGCAAAGGCGATGATAGGCTCGAACGCCAGCTGTACTTGATCCACCTTGGTGATTGGACGAGCTGGTACCTCGCCGAGAAGAAGGGTGTTGACGCCACCGAGATCGGCGTGATCAACATGCTGAAAGGGAAGCTGGCTGAGGTGAAGTAGGTGGACGAAAGTATCCGCGTTGGGCTACCTTGGGCCGATGCAATTCACAGCCGCCCAGATCGCCGACCTCCTCCAAGGAACCGTTGAGGGTGATCCCCAATCCACCGTTTCACGCCTGTCGAAGATCGAAGAGGGCGGCGCTGGTTCGCTTTCGTTCCTCGCCAATCCGGCCTACACGCAACACATCTACGGCACCACGGCTTCGGTGGTGATCATCGGCAAGGACTTTGCGCTAACGGCACCCGTGAAAACAACGCTCGTGCGCGTGGCTGATGCGCAAGGTGCCTTCGCGAAGGTGCTGGAGATGTACGATCAGGTCAAGCGGAACAAGAAGGGCATATCCCCGCAAGCGGTGATCTCCGATGGTGCCACGCACGGCACGGATTGTTACATCGGACCATTGGCCTTCATCGGCGAGAACGCACGCATCGGCCACAACGTGAAGATCTACCCGCAGGTCTACGTCGGTGACAACGTCACCATCGGTGACAACACCACCATTCATGCCGGCGTGAAGATCTATTCGGACTGCGTGATCGGCAAGGATTGCATCATCCACAGCGGCACGGTGATCGGCAGCGACGGCTTCCGCTTTGCTACCGGTCCGGACGGCGGTCAAAAGGTGCCGCAGATCGGCAACGTGGTGCTTGAGGATAACGTGGAGATCGGTGCGAACTGTGCGATCGACCGCGCGACGCTGGGCAGCACCATCCTGCGCAAAGGCGTCAAGTTCGACAACCTGATCCATATTGCGCACAACGTGGAAGTGGGGGAGAACACCTACTACGCGGCGGGCGGCGTGGTGGCGGGCAGTACCAAGATCGGCAAGAACTGCATGTTCAGCGGACAGGTGGGCATCATCGGGCATCTGAAGATCGCCGACGGCACCATCATCGCGGCGCAGAGCGGCATCAGCAAGAACACCGTGACAGGCGAGAGCTACATGGGTTCACCGGCCTGGGAGGCGGGCAAGTACCGCAAGAACTATATCCACTTCCGGAACTTGGATAAGCTTGTGGAGCGGGTGGAAAAATTGGAGAAGTTGGAGAAGGGGGGGAAGTAGTTCGCCACGGAGGTGCATCGTGCCGCAGGAGCATTGCGGGATCGCTCCGATATGTATCGGAGTTCAACGCCTTCTTGGACGGCCACCCACCGGTCCACCCGGAGATTCATCCTCCATAAGCACGGTCCGCGCCCATTGGGGTTTTCCCCCGACCCACGGCAGGACTCAGTAATTTCGCGGTCGCCATGCCCGAACCCCTTGACATACGCGAGAAGATCAAGCTGCTGCCGCATCAGCCGGGTGTGTACCAGTTCTTCGACAGCGAGGGGAAGATCCTGTACGTGGGCAAGGCCACCAGCCTGCGCAGCCGCGTGGGCAGCTATTTCGCCAAGGACCACCCCGATGGCAAGACCCGCGTGCTGGTGCGCAAGATCACCGACCTGCGCACCATCGTAACGGAGTCCCCGTATGAGGCGCTCTTGCTGGAGAACTCCCTGATCAAGGCCTACCAGCCGCGCTACAACATCCTGCTGCGCGACGACAAGAGCTATCCGTGGATCCGGATCCGCAACGAGCACTACCCCCGCATCGAGGGCATGCGGAATCCGGAGGACGACGGCTCCGAGTACATCGGCCCCTTCGCTTCCGTGCGCACCATGCGGACGCTGCTCAAGCTGGTCCACCAACTCTACAAGCTCCGTACCTGCAACTACGACCTTTCACCCGCGAACATCGCCAAAGGCAAGTACAAGCGCTGCCTGGAATTCCACCTGGGCAATTGCAGGGCACCGTGCGAGGCCCTGCAAAGCGAGGCGGACTATGATGCCAACGTCGCTCTTGCGCGCCAAGTGCTGAAAGGCCGGATCAGCGGCGTGCTGCGCTTGCTGAAGGAGCAGATGAGCGACCATGCCGAGAAGCTCGACTTCGAGCTGGCGGAGGAGGTGCGGGAGAAGATCGAGCGCCTGGAAAAGTACCAGGCCCGCAGCACCGTGGTGAACCCGGACATCGGCGACGTGGACGTGTTCGGCCTGGCCCGCAACACCGACAGCACTTTTGTGAACTACATGCGCGTGATCGACGGGGCCGTGGTACATGGCATCACCATCGAGCTGAAGCGCAAACTGGACGAGCCTGACGACGAGGTGCTGCAATATGCCATCGCCGAGCTGCGCCAGCGCTATCGCAGCAATGCGCCCGAGGCCATCGTGCCCATGGACCCCGGCATCCCGATACCGGGGCTCTCCTTCACCGTGCCCCAGCGCGGCGACAAGAAGCACCTGCTGGACATGGGCGAGCGCAATGCGCGTTACTTCATGCTGGAGAAGCAGAAGCAGGAATCCCTTGTGGATCCCGAGGCCGCCACCAACCGCGTGCTGGAACAACTGAAGCAGGACCTGCGCCTCACGGAACTGCCGCGCCACATCGAGTGCTTCGACAACAGCAACACGCAAGGCACGGACCCGGTGAGCGCCTGTGTGGTCTTCAAGGACGCCAAGCCCAGCAAGAAGGACTACCGCCACTTCAACATCCGCACCGTGGAAGGCCCGGATGATTTCGCCAGCATGGAAGAGGCCGTGGAGCGGCGCTACGCCCGGTTATTGACCGAAGATGCACCACTGCCGCAGCTCGTGGTGATCGATGGCGGAAAAGGCCAACTGCACGCCGCGCTCAACGTCTTCGACCGGCTGGGCCTTCGCGGCAAGATCGCGCTCGTGGGCATCGCCAAGAATTTGGAGGAGATCTTCTTCCCGGGCGACCCCTATCCCTTGCACATCGACAAGCGAAGCACCAGCCTTCGCCTGATCCAGCAGATGCGCAACGAGGCGCACCGCTTCGGCATTGCGCACCACCGCAGCAAACGCAGCAAGCGCACCGTGCGCACGGGGCTGGAGGACATCCCCGGCATCGGCCCGAGCACTGCGAAGAAGTTGCTCAACCGCTTCGGCTCCATCAAGGGCATCCGCGAAGCCACGAGCGAAGAAGTGGTCGCGGAGATCGGCGCGAAGAAGGCGGAGGTGGTGCTGAAGGGGATCGCTGTGGTGAAGTGACGCTTTTACGACCTCCTCGTCCGCGGGGTCATTACCTTGTACGTCCTAAGCTTCCGGACATGAAAGCGATCACCGCTGTTGCACTGGCCATGGCCCTTTCCGGTTCAGCACTCGCGCAAGAGCCTTCGTGGATCTGGGGGAAAGGCTTCTCCGAGGGAGTTTCGAGCAATCCCTTCGCGGACGAAACAGGCCATACATTCTTCCAATACCATTTCAACGATACGGCCCTCGTCAATGGGGAGACCTACACGGAGGTGAACGGACTCGGCTTGCTGCTCGCCACCTTGGATGCAAATGGAAGCTATGTGGTCCGTAGCGGTTCGTCCGTTAGCCATCTGATCATCCAGTGACCCGTTCCTTCGCAGAGCGATCAATGGGCGCGTCACTGTCGGCTCACTACCTTACCATCATGCAGTGCTCGGCCAATTGCAACATTGGTTCCGGCCAATTCACTCGATCCGTTAGGTGATGCCAGCCGCGATCCTCCTCCCTTTCCGCAACGCGGCCCCAACGCTGGATGCCGCCATCGCGAGCATTACCGCGCAAACATTCCAGGACTGGGAACTCCTGCTGATCGACAATGCGTCGACGGATGACAGCTCCAAGATCGCAAGTCAATGGGCTGCGCGCGATGAGCGGATCCGTGTGATGCAGGAGGAAACGGTCGGCATTGCGCACGCGCTCAACACCGGGCTGCGCTTCGCCAGCACCCCACTGATCGCCCGCATGGATGCCGATGATCTCAGCCATCCGGAACGCTTGGCGAAGCAGACGGAATACATGGCCACGCATCCGGAGATCGGCGTGCTGGGAACGCGCACCACCTTCAGCACTTCGGTGGAAAAGAGCAGCGGCATGCGCTGGTTCACGGATTGGCAGAACGCGATCGGCACGCCGCACGAGCACTTCGTGAAACGCTTTGTGGATGTTCCCTTGGCGCACCCCACGGTGATGTTCCGTCGTGAGCTGGTGGAGCGCTTTGGCAACTACGATATCGGCCCGCTACCGGAGGACCATGAGCTTTGGTTGCGCTGGATGGATGCCGGCGTGCGCTTCGCGAAGTTGCCCGAGGAGCTGCTTACATGGAACGACCATGCGATGCGCCTCAGCCGTACGCACCCCAACTACAGCGTGGACGCCTTCTTCAAAACCAAGGCAAAGTGGCTCGCCAAGTGGTTGCACCGAACGCTGCACGGCAGGCCGGTGATCATCGCAGGGACGAGCGGGATGTGCCGCGAGCGTGCTCGCCTGCTGGGGGCCGAGGGGGTCGCGATCACGGCCTTCACCGATGTGAAACCGCGCATCGTTCCCGGCCATGGATTCATTCCTCACGATGAACTGCCTCCATCCGGAAAAGCATTCGTCGTCTCGTTCATTTCGCAACGCGGCACCGGTGATCGGATCGCGGAGTTCCTGGTCTCACGCGATCTGGAGGAAGGGAAGGACTTTATCCTGGCGGCCTGACCGCAGGGAACGAAGTACTTTGGCGGGATATCCGCATGGGCCATATCCGAACATCATCTTTCGACCCCGCCAAGGACCTCCGCGCATTGCGCGATCATTTCCACGGCGGTGCCACACGACCTTACAGGGTCCGCCGCGATGCCTTGAAGGCCTTGAAGCGCGCGTTGCGGAACCACGAGGAAGCCTTGCTGGCGGCCATGCATGCCGATATGCAAAAGCCCCGCTTCGAGGGCTACATGGCGGATATCGGCCTGGTGCATGCCGAGATCGGCCATGCACTGGCGCACCTGAGCGAATGGATGCAGCGAGAGGATGTGGCCACGCCGATCAGCCTGTGGCCTGCTACCAGTGCGATCCATCCGCAGCCGTTGGGCGTGGTGCTGATCATCGCGCCGTGGAACTATCCGGTGGTGCTTGCGCTTTCACCGCTGGTGGGTGCCATCGCTGCGGGAAATTGCGCGGTGGTGAAGCCGAGCAATGAGGCGCCGCGCACTGCCGAGGTGGTGGAGCGCATCATCAATGAAGCGTTCCGGAAGGAACATGTGCATGTGGTGCAGGGATCCGGAAGCGCGGTTGTTCCACCCTTGATCGACGGCTTCCACTTCGACCATGTCTTCTTCACGGGCAGCACGAACGTGGGCCGGAAGATCCTGGCCCAAGCCGCTCCACGGCTTACGCCGGTCACCTTGGAGCTTGGTGGAAAAAGCCCTGCGATCGTGGACCGGAAAGCGAACATCGATCAAGCGGCGAAACGCATCGCCTGGAGCAAATTCTTCAACGCGGGACAAACCTGCATCGCCACCGACCACGCGCTGGTCCACACGTCGGTGATGGAACCTTTCCTTGCGGCCTTCGCGAAGCATACCGAGCGCTTCTACGGGAAGGAGCCGCAGCGATCGCCGCATTTCGCACGGCTGGTGAACGACAGGAACTTCCAACGGGTAAGGGGTTATCTCGCCGATGGGCGCATCCTGTTCGGTGGGCGGAACGATGCTGCCGAGCGGTACATCGCACCTTCCGTGCTGGTGGATATCCGCACGGATAGCCCGGTGATGAACGAGGAGATCTTCGGACCCCTTCTGCCGGTGGTCCCGTGGACGGAACCGGAGGAAGTGATCGGCATTGTACAGCGGAATCCCACGCCCCTGGCGCTCTATGTGTTCAGCAAGAGCCGATCAACACAAGGCTATTTCACGGAGCGCATCGCCTTCGGCGGCGGCTGCATCAATCACTGTTTGCTGCACTTCGGCAATCCGGAGCTGCCTTTTGGCGGTGTGGGCACCAGCGGCATGGGGCGCTATCACGGCAAGCGGAGCTTCGACCTGTTCAGCCACCACAAGGGCCTTGTTACCGCAGGCGCGCTTCCGGATCCCGGCATCCAGTACCCCCCCTATGCCCGTTGGAAGGAGAAGGTCCTTCGCTGGGCGATGAAGTAGCGGGAGGGGTGGATCAGCTGATGGGTCAGCGGACGGTCGGACATGACGGTGCCATCAGCTGATCATTGGTGCCCGGGAATAAAAGCAAACAACTGCTGCGACCCCTTCAGGGTCGTTGAGCATTCATGTCCAAGTGCAACATGCTGTGACCCCTCTGGGGTCAAAAGGCTTGTGGCTGTTGGGTTTCGACTCCGAAGGGGTCACAGCCGGAGTTGATCCCCAGTTCCAAAAAGCAAGGTCTCATTTCGTTGAGACCCAATTTCAACAGTGTGGACGGTTTGATCCGGCAACACCATTACCATTCCCCGGACACCAGTGGTCAGTTATTCAGCCAACCGCTCGGCGCGCCTCGGGCGCAACCTGTCGCGCACCACCAGCATGTGCTTCTCATCGCATTCCAGGGAGGCCACGCAGCGGCCTTGTACCATGGTGGTGTAGGTGCGGGGGTCCGCGATCGCGTTGGCCTCGCAGAACTCCTCCACGTGATGGCAGAAATGCTCGGCCGTGAGCTTGGCGTCCGGACCCAGAAAGTCCCAGTGAAAGCGTAGCGTGGGCATCGGTGTTGATCCGTTGGTGAGGATGGAAGTCTGATCGGCTGATGGTCGTTCTTGGCGATCGCCTCCACCGATCAAGCTCGGCAAAGATCCGTTTTCTTCCTTGGATCGAGCGCACCGGAAGGTCCAATGGGCGACGAACTGCCGTATTCACGTATAGTCCGCGGAGCTGCCAAGCTCATCGTAATGGTTCCCCCGGAATTCGAGCGGATGCCCGTCCGCAGAAGATCCGTTACCCCGATCAGCCCGCCGCCGCTACCGCCGCTTCCACCACCGCCTTCGCGTTCCCCGTGAACTGCTGCCCATCGATCACGATCACCGGCCGCTTCAGGAAGGTGTATTCCTGCAGGATCAGCTCTCGGTAGTCCTTTTCGGTCAGTGCTTTCCCGTGCAGGCCCATGGCCCGGTACTTCATCGCCCTCCGGCTGAACAGGGCCTCATAGCTGCCCGCCCGCTCCCGCATGGCATCGAGTTGTTCCGGGGTGATCGGCTGCGTTTTGATGTCCTTCAGTTCGAAGCGCTCCAAGTGGGGGATCTCCTTGAGGATGCGCTGGCAGGTGGAGCAGGTGGAGAGGTGGTAGATCTTCAGGGCCATTGCGCGAAGATCGTCACTCGCTTCCGCTCACGGAATAGCGCGCTCGGTGCTGCTGAGAACACGGCTGTGTGATGGCCACGGCCATGTTGACTTCACGAAGCAGACCCTTCCGACCTTCCGGCTATCTTCGGCGCATTCCCATCGCACCATGTACACCGGCCTTCAACACCTCCACTCCTACTTCGCTTACCTCGTATTGCTGGCCCTTGTGGTGGCAGTGGTGCACGCCATGTTCGGCTTGTCCGGTAAGCGCCCTTTCTCGTCCACTAGCCGCAAGCTTGTCTTGTTCGGCCTCATTTTCACGCATTTGCAGATCGTCTTCGGGCTGGTCATTTACTTCATTTCACCCATGGGCATGCGGAATCTCTCCGGTGAAACGATGAAGGACCCGGTTGCACGGCTCTTCGCGCTGGAGCATCCGCTGATGATGCTCGTGGCGATCATCTTGATCACCATCGGATACGCGAAGGCCAAACGCGCCACCATGGATGCGCGGAAGTTCAAGCTCGTCGCTTGGTTCTATGGCATCGGTCTGCTGCTGATCCTCTCGCGCATTCCCTGGGCCACGTGGCCGTGAACAGCTCTTAGGGTTTCTCCTTCACTGCGAACGGAGGGCGGGGCTGGTACGCGGCTCAGAACTCCGCGCTCCCCGGCGTCCTCGGGAACGGGATCACATCCCGGATGTTCCCCATGCCCGTAACGAACAGCACAAAGCGCTCCAGCCCCAGCCCGAAGCCCGCGTGCGGCACGGTGCCGTACTTCCGCGTGTCCAGGTACCACCAGAGCTCCTCGGCGTCCACGCCCATTTCCTTCATGCGCGCCTCCAGCACATCGAGGCGTTCCTCGCGCTGGCTGCCGCCGATGATCTCGCCGATGCCGGGAAAGAGCACGTCCATTGCGGCGACGGTCTTGCCTTTATCGCTGTAACCGAAATCGCCGGGTGCGTTGGTGCGCATGTAGAAAGCCTTGATCTTGGCGGGATAGCCCGTTACGATCACCGGCTTCTTGAAATGCTTCTCCACGAGGTAGCGCTCGTGCTCGCTCTGCAGGTCCACGCCCCATTCCACCGGGAACTGGAACTTCTTCTTCTGGTAGGGCTTGCTGCGGAGGAGGATGGTGATCGCCTCATCGTAGGTGATGCGTTCGAAGGGATTTTCCAGCACGAACTTCAGGCGTTCGATCAGGCCCATTTCGCTGCGCTGGTCCTGCGGTTTTGCCTTCTCCTCCTCGGCGAGCCTCGCGTCCAGGAACCGCAGGTCGTCCATGCTGTTGTTCAGCACGCGCATGATGAGGTGCTTGCACAACCCCTCGGCCAGGTCCATGTCGCCCTTGAGGTCCATGAAGGCGGCCTCGGGCTCGATCATCCAGAACTCCGCGAGGTGGCGCGTGGTGTTGCTGTTCTCCGCCCGGAACGTGGGGCCGAACGTGTAGACCTTGCCGAGTGCGAGCGCGGCCGTCTCTGCTTGCAATTGGCCGCTCACGGTGAGGCGGCTTTCGGCACCGAAAAAGTCTTCTTTGAAATCCACTCCGCCGGCATCGTTCAGCGGTGGGTCCTTGGGATCGAGCACACTGACGCGGAACATCTCGCCCGCCCCCTCCGCATCGCTGGCGGTGATGATGGGCGCGTGGAAGTAGTTGTAGCCGTGCATGTCGAAGTACTCGTGGATGCCGAAGCTCACCTGGTGGCGGATGCGGAAGACCGCGCTGTAGGTGTTGGTGCGGAAGCGCAGGTGGGCGTGCTGCCGCAGGAATTCCAGCGAGTGCTTCTTGGGTTGGATGGGGTACTTGTCCGCCGGACTGTCGCCAAGCACTTCCACGGAGGTCACCTTCATTTCCACGCGCTGGCCGCTGCCCTGCGAGGCGATCAGTTCCCCGGTGCATTGCACGGAGGCCCCCGTGGTAAAGCGCGCACGGGTGGCCGCATCCACCTCCTTCTGATCGATCACGCACTGCAGGTTGCGGATGGTGCTGCCGTCGTTGAGCGCGATGAAGCGGTCGTTGCGGAAAGTGCGCACCCAGCCCGCCACGGTGACGGTGGTGCCGGTGAGCGATTCCTCGTCGAGGGCGAATTGGATGGAATGCATTTCGATCAGACAATTAGACGATCAGAGGATCAGACGATCAGACGATCGGAAAAGACCTGACCGCCTGCGCTGGGCGGCTGCAAAGGAACGATGGCGGCGGGATATGGCACGCACGCCCCTCCAGGCCATTGAAAGCACGGTATGGTCGGCGCTGCGCGCGAGGACCCGTCAAACCGCCACTTTTTCACCTGGCCCCGAAAGATCGACAGGACCTGCCGCCTCGTTTTATGAAATTTGATCAACACCGTGTAAAAGTTGTCAGGGCAAATGCAGTGGCACCTTGTTTGCCCACCGGAACGCGCCCCCGACCATGTGGCCGGGGTAAAAAACCAAAACAATGACACTTGTGAAGTATAAGGGTGCACCGGTGAGCACAGCTTCCCCGGTGGACCGCCTGGCCAGCGAGATCTTCGGCCCCAACATTTCCCGCCTCTTCGGCAGCGACGGCTTCATGGACCACGGCCCGCGCGTGAACATCGTGGAGGGCAACGATGCCTTCCGGCTGGAGATGCAGGCCCCGGGCTTCGACAAGAAGGACCTGAAGCTGGAGATGGTGGACGATACCCTCACCATCCGGGGCGAACAGACCGAGGAGCAGCAGAAGGAGGACGACCGCTGGACCCGGCGCGAGTTCAGCCGCACCGCCTTCGAGCGCAGCTTCGTGATGCCCCAGAGCGTGAAGGCCGATGGCATCAAGGCGGACTACGTGAACGGCGTGCTGCAGGTGACCATTCCGAAATCGGAGGAGGCCAAGCCCAAGACGCGCACCATCAGCATCCGCTAAGCGGCCCTGCGAAGTGAAGGGAGGCCGCCAACACCGGGCGGCCTTCCTTGCTTCCAACGGAACCAATTGAAAAACCCGTCGACCATGAAAACCATTGGAACAACCCCGTTGGTGCATGCGTTGGCCCTCGTGACCATGGTCCTGTCCGCCTGCAACGGACAGGCGCAGCAGCACCAGACCGGTCCCGCGAAAGCGGATACCCTGGCACCACCCCCGGATACCCCGAGGACCGAGGTGCGCGTGAACAAGGAGTACGATGCGAACGGCAACCTGATCGCCTACGACTCCACCTACTCCTCCTACTACAACAGCCACAACGCGGACCCCGCGTACATGGACAGCCTGTTCCGCGACTTCCGCCCGCGCTTCAGGGAACGCTTCCCGTTCCTGACTGACCCGGGATTCAACGACCTGTTCTTCCGCGACTCGCTCCTCTACCCCGACTTCTTCCACAACGACTTCTTCCGCAAGCGGATGGAGATGAACACGAGGTGGATGGAGGAGATGATGGCGCGGATGGACTCCCTGAAGAACGAATACTTCCGCGATGGCGCGGTGAAGCCTCCGCGGCAGGAAGGCAAGCCCCAGTGATCCACCGCTCCCATGGAAGGCATCGAGGAGGCCATCATCAAGGTGTACATGCTGCAACGCGACTCCATGCGCGAACGCGCGGAGGCGATGCTGGAGCAGGCACCGGACCGCGACATCCCACCCACCTGGGTGGTGCCGATGGACGTGCCCGCAGTGGACAGGCTCGTGGGGCGCTTGAAGCCCTACCTCTACTACGACCGGCAGCGGAAACGCTTCACGCACATCGTGCATGCCTTTGCGGTGGTCCCGAACGCTTCGGAGCCTGCCAACGCCTTCCCCGTGCATCGGGTGATCACCATACCCGAAGCGCTCGGGTGAGCGGGGGCGTGGTGAGCACGGGCAGGTGCCCGAAGTGGGAACCTTGGTTTCGCCCATGGCAAAAAGCCCCGCTTTCCGGCGCGACCCTACACTTGCACACAACGGATCACTGAAGAGGACCGGGTGGGTCCGAGACGTATCGAACTCACGCGACGGAAAACGGAAATGCCTGATCTCCCGAACGGTGTTGCGGTCAGCGGATATTCTCCAGCTTTCGCTGCAGGGCATCCACGGTGCGCTGCACCTCGTTCCGGGCGGCGGCCTTCGCGTCCTGCTCCTGCTGCACGTCGGGCAGGTTGGAGCTGGTCTTGGACAGTTCCCTTTGGGCCTTGGCCTCGTTGGCCATCAACTTGGCCATCCGCGCTTCGTTCTTGGTGATCCCGGACCGCGCCTTGGTGAGCTTCTTCAGGTCCTTGGGGTCCTGGCCCAGCATCCACTTCTCGTTGTAGAGGTCGATCTCCCTCTGCATGATGGCGCGCTCATTTTGCAGCTTGCTCCTTTCCTTGGCGTTCTTCTCCACTTGGCTTTGGGCCTTGTTCAGCTTCTTCCGGGCCTTGTCCCGGCTTTTGGCGGCGCTCTCGGCCTTGCCGTGGGCCTTGCCCAGCTTCTTGGTCCATGCGTCCACCTGTTGCTGCACCACGGCCTTGTTCAACTGCACGCCCAGGTCGCGCACGGCGGGTGATAGCGCGGGGTTGCCCACGGGGGTGGAAGTGCCGCTGTTGAGGAAGGCGAGCGAAAGGGTGCTCAGGCGCTGTTTCTTGTTCTGCGTCACTCGGGCGAGCACGTCCACCGGAGCGCTGCCGGCCGCCGCGAAGGTGACGCCCGTGGCCTTCATCAGCCGGCCTTGCTTCCTGAAGGAGGTACCGGGCAGCACGGTCTTCAGCAGAGCGCTCACCTGCTTTGCGCTTGCCTCATGCACGGGCACCGAGAAGGCGGGCACGTTGACGCTATCGTTCCGCAGCGAATCCGCGCCCACGGCGATCACCTTGTCCCACACCAGCGTGGTACCGTCCTTCAGGGTGTTCTGGGCGGTGCTGCCCATGGCCAGCGCGAGGGCGAAGGGAAGGACCAAAAGGCTGCGGCGCGTATGCATGGGGGATGGGGGGTTGGGTAGCGCAAAGGTAGGCCCGGTAAAGGGTGTGTTTCATCCACCCCGACACTGGTACTGGAGCTACCCGAACGGATACCCCGGGCAGATCGCCGTCCTCCATTCCCGGAATTGGACCGAAGGCGACGATCGCGGGACCCGCGTGGCACGCTCCGGGTGAAGACCACTTCGTCACCGATATGCATGGGGATCTCCGCAACCTATTCGATGTGGGTGATGTGAACCTCGTTGAGATCCAAGGTCTTTCCCGGCATTACCGAGACCGGGCGATGGCGGATGGACGAGTCGCTCAATGTCAAGTACGACCTGCCCAAAAACCTCCATGGCCGCCTTGGCCTGCCGTCCAATTCTGACCACCGCCCGGTGGAAGGCGCGACCGGGACGGACCATCCGTACCGGATCGCCCTTGGCCGGGAGCTTTAGCAGCGATCAGAACGAGATATCCCATTGCAAGCGCACACGGCTCCCTTCGGCGCGCGCGAGGTCCTGCTGCTCGAAGGTGATCAAGCTGTATTCCACGGAGAGCTTGTTCTTATGCCCGGCCGCGAAGAACCAGTTCACCACTGCCGTATACTCAGTCTGCAGATGGCCGGGCACACTGCTATCCGGCTGATGGAACGCATAGCGGGCGGCCAGTTCCAGGGCCTTGGGGATGCCGGGGAAGGACCCGTGCAGGAAATAGCCGGCCTGCACGTAGCTGCCCACGAGGTCCCGGGTGCCGCCGCCATGCCGATCGTCGATATGCTTCCAATGCGACTCGTGTTGCCAGCTGAAGCCCTTGTACTTGAAGGCTGTTTCCACCATGATCTGCTCCACGTCGTAGAGACTGGTATCCGTGTCGGGGAGTCCTTCCAAGGCACCGCCTCCGGCTTGCGAAAAGCGCGTGTACCGGCTGCGGTTGGTAGCACCGCCCACGGCGAGTAACGCTGCGGGCTTCGGGGTGCGTTCCTGATCACTGCCGTTCAACTTCACCACACGGCCCAAGGGGTTCCATTGCAAGCGCGCCTCGTACATCAAGTGCCTATCATCATTGTCCCGCGCGCCACGGCCAGTGCCAGTGAGGGCGCTCAGCCAGTAGTTCACGTTCGCCATGCCGCTTCCGTCCAGGTGGCCGTACACTTCCACCCCTTGCTGGCGGTCCAGCGTGAAGGGCCGGTTGATCAATGAGCGCTCCACCATCTGTTGCTCCCCGCTGGAGATCATGCGTTCGCGGTTGTATTGGGTCTTCCACTGGCCCACCTTCAGGGACAGGCCCTTGTAGCGTTCCACCATCACCCTGAGATCGAGCAGATTGCCTCGGCCCATCTCATACTCGAAGTAGTACTTGAGCCACGGCTCGTAGGCGTGCCCGCCGATCTTGAGCCGGGCGCGGTTCACCTTGAATGCCGTGGTCCCTTGGTCGCTGAAGTCATCATACGTCAGCGGGTCCTGGTCGAAGGGAGTGGTGAAACGGAATTGCAGGCGCGCGGCCAGCTGCAGTTCGTACTTCCCATCAGGGGTGGCCAGGATGAAGCCCTTGGAGCTGTGCTGGTTCTCCGAGCGCGGCGGGATAGTGTCCGCATTCTCCACATCCTGGGCAGCACAGTGGGCGGCAACAAGCAGTGCGACCGGGAGGAGGGACCATTTCGCCGAGGAAAGCATAAAAGGCTTGAATGGAAAGTGCATGTGGTTGTCGTTCGCGGGATCGGTCCCCGTCCCTTGCTTTTGCATGGCCTAGAGGAACGTACTGGGCCCGATCCGTATGTTGGTGTTGCGCACGCCGCAATGCGGCTCGGTGATCCCGTTTGGATAGCGGCCATCACTGCCCGGGAGGAGCAGTTTGATGGCTGCACCCGCGTGTGCCATCGCATTGCTTGGCTGCGCCTTGCCATCGCCGGGGATGCCCGCGGAGCTTCCATCCGCCAGCCACCGCTCAGTACGCTTGTAGCCCAGGTCCGGTCCGCCGGGTGGATGCTCGCCCTCAGTTGAGGTCCCGTCGGTATAGCTCTCCGGCTGCGGCTGATAAATGGTGATGGTGCGGCCATCATCGGTATTCAATACCTCGGGCCCTTGGTCCCGGGCCATGAGCGCGGCAGGCAGGGACAGTAGCGCAGGAATCAGGAGGGCTCGAAACCTGTTCATGGCGAAGGGATGGGGATGAGGCGGCAAAACTACGCGGAGGACATCGGCGCATTGGCCGCCGACCTCACATTCGTTCCACTTACCTGTGATCAGGACTGATCGCAACCGTACACCCCGTTTCGCCTTCACTCGTTTTCGTTTCCCTGTGCGAAATGGGGAAGAACACCTCGCCTGGGCGCCAGAGGCGGGTATTCCAACGGCACACCGGAAACATTTTTTCTTCAATTCGTTTCCAGTGTGTCGATATTGTCTACATTTGCGCCCTCCAAAAATGATGGACTCCGACAAAAGCAAGCCCATGGATGAGCGCGGTGATCGTTTGATCGCCGAGGCTGCCAAGGCCTTTTGGACCTACGGGATCAAGAGCATGACGATGGACGACCTGTCCACCCGGCTCGGCATCAGCAAGAAGACCCTCTACCAGCACGTGAAGGACAAGAACGACCTGGTGGACAAGGTGCTCACGCACATCTCGAAGGATTTCAAGTGCATGGTGGACGAGAGCTCGGGTCGCGACAAGAACGCGATCGACGAGCTGTTCAACATCACCACCACGGTGGCCGACCGGCTCAAGGACATCCACCCGTCCATCCACTTCGACCTGGAGAAATACCATCCGGCCGCTTTCCGCAAGATGCTGGACGACAAGCGGCGGGAGATCTACACCACCACCACCGGGAACCTGCAACGGGGTATTGATGAAGGCCTGTACCGCACGGACCTGAACATCCCGATGATCGCCACGATCTACATCGCCCGCTTCGACATGGTCTTCGATGGCGAGCTCTTCCCACCCGACCGTTTCCGCCCGGAGGAGCTGCACTGGGAACTGTTCCGCTATCACATCCGCGGCATCGCCAGCGCAAAGGGCCTGAAGTATCTGGAGAGGAAGGTCCGCAAGGAAATGAAGACCGCAACGCCGTCGCCCGGCAAAGCACCAAAGAATCCATGAGGGACCTATTGACATCGGCGCTTTTCATCCTGAGCACCGCACTGGCCGCGCAAGGCCCCGTGAGCCTTTCCCTGCAGCAGGCCGTGGACATGGCGGCCGAGCAGAGCTACATGGTACAAGGCAGCAAGCTGGAGGCGGAGAAGTCCTTGGCCAAGATCCGGGAGATCACCGCCATCGGACTGCCGCAGGTGAGCGCCACGGGCAGTTTGAGCAACTACTTGCAGGTGCCCACCCAGGTGATCCCGAACTTCTTCGGCAACGAGCCGAAGACCTTGGAGGTACAGTTCGGCATTCCGTGGAGCATCAGCGGTGGCGTGCAGTTGAACCAATTGATCTTCGACGGCAGCTACCTCATCGGGTTGAAGGCCGTGCGCGAGCTGCAGAACCGAAGCGTGAAGGAGCTCGAACAGACCCGCTTGGAGGCGCGCGTGCAGGCCGCTAAGGCCTACTTGGGGGTATTGGCCGCGGAGGAAGGTGCCCGATTGCTCGGCGAGAGCCTTCCCCTGGTCCGGAAGTCGGCGAATGAGGCCGCCGCAATGACCGAGCAGGGCCTGATGGAAAGCACCGATGCGGACCGGCTCACCGTGCAGGTGGACGAAACGGAGAACCAAAGGCGCACCTTGCTGCAACAGGCCGCGGTGGCCCGCGCCTACCTCGCGCTGGTGCTGGGCCTGCCCACGGGCACCCCGATCCAGCTCACTGATTCGCTGCAGCCGCTGCTGGACGTACCTACCGATGCCGACCTGGTCAATAGGCCCTTCGACCCTTCGCAACATGTGGACGAGGAAGTGGCCCGCACGTATGTGACGATGGGCGTGCTCAACGTCCGCAACAAGAAGGCTGCCTACCTGCCGCAACTATCGGGCTTCATCAACTATCAGGAGCAGTTCAGCTCCACCGAATTCGAGCCGGGCAACGGCTCCTTTTGGTTTCCCGCCAGCATGTGGGGCCTGCAACTGAACGTGCCCATATTCAGCAGTGGCATGCGCAAGAACCAAGTGAAGCAGGCCAGCATCGCCCTCGACCAGGCCCAAGTGCAATTGAAGGCCACCGAACAACGGTTGTTGACGGACCACCTGTCACAGCAGGCCATATTGATCTCTGCCCAAGAGAACTACCAGACCGGGAAACGCAGCTTGGCCCTGAGCAAGCGCATTTTCGAGCAGACCTCCGTGAAGTTCAGCGAAGGCATGGCCAGCAGCTTCGAACTGACGCAGGAGCACGGCAATTACCTCGCTGCCCAACAGACGTACATCCAACGCATCGTGGACCTGCTGAAGGCCCGCGTGGACATGCACAAAGCATTGGACCTGTACTGACGTGATCGGTGAATGGAGAGGAATGATCGGTGATCTGAGCAACGCATCCGTACCGTCGATCCATTGGGTCGACCAAGAAAACCCCCCGATGAAAAGAACGATCTACTTGATCACGATGCTGGCCGTGCTGGCTTCCTGCGGCACCAAGCAGACCGGCGAATTGGCCGAAAAGCGCGCCGAGCGCGACTCGCTCAAGGTCCTGTACACCGACCTGGGCAAGCAGATCAAGGAGGTGGAGGAGTGGCTGGCCCTCCATGACAGCACGGTGGAACGCAACCTGATGGTGGTGACCGCCACGCCGCTCTCCTTCGGCCCTTATGCCCACTACATCGACCTGCATGGCGTGGTGAAGGCCGATGAGTCCGCCGCGCTCTACGCCATGGGCGGCCGGGTGCGCAGCATCAAGGTGAAGGCCGGCGACCGTGTACACCAAGGCCAATTGCTGGTGGCCATGGACAACGACCTGGTGGAGAAGCAGATCGCCCAAGCCGAGACCGGTGCCGAACTGGCCCGCATCACCTTCGAGAAACAGGAGCGCCTGTGGGAGCAGCACATCGGCAGTGAGATGCAATACCTCCAGGCCAAGACCAACATGGAACAGGCCGAGGCGACCATTGCCGCATTGAATGAGCAACAACGGCTGTCCAACATCACCGCCCCGTTCACCGGGGTGGTGGATGAGGTGATGGTGCGCGTGGGGGACATGGCCGCTCCCAGCCAACCGGTGGTGCGGGTCGTGAATTCCGCCGGAGCACAGATCGAAGCGGACGTGAGCGAGGTGTACCTGAAACAGGTAAAGGAGGGCGCACCGGTGAAGGTGGCCTTCCCGAGCATCGGGGAGAGCTTCACCGGGAAGATCGCACATGTGGGCAACTACATCGATCCGGCCAACCGCACCTTCAAGGTCGCGGTGCGTGCCCCCCAGGGCGAGACCTACATGCGGCCGAACCTGCTGAGCGACCTCAGCATCCAGGATGAACAGTCCGACAGTGCGATGGTGGTGCCGGCCAGTACCGTGCTGCAGGATGTGAACGGCAACAACTACATCTATGTCCTGGACAGCGTGCGCCCCGGCGAGGCCACCGCCCGCAAAGTGATGGTGGACCGCATCAGCCAGTACGGAACCAACATCCGCATAAAGCCCACGGTGGAGGGTACGCTCACCGGTGGTGAATCCCTCGTGGATGCCGGAGCCAAGAATGTAAGCGACGGCCTCACGGTGCGTATCGCCAAGCCCTAAGCCCCATGGCGCACAACGAAGACATCGAGAAGGACCTCCACGCGGGGGAGCGTCGATTCGCCATCACCACATGGGCGGTGAACAACCGCACCACGGTGATCGTGCTCACCCTGCTGATCTGCGTGCTGGGGATCTACTCCTACATCGTGATGCCCAAGGTGAGCTTCCCCGAGGTGGTGACGCCCGAGGTGTTCGTGGGCACCCCCTACAACAGCAGCTCGGTGGTGGATATCGAGAAGCTGATCACCAAGCCGATCGAGAAGGAGATCAACACCATCAGCGGGGTGGACGAGATCACCAGCACCAGCGTGCCCAATTACAGTTCCATCCACGTCAAGTTCTCCTACAACATCACGCCCACCGAGGCCTTGCGCAAGGTGAAGGATGCGGTGGACAAGGCCCGGGGCGATGCCAACTTCCCCACGGACCTGCCTTCCGAGCCCAACGTGTTCGAGATGAATTTCTCGGAGTTGATCCCCGTGATGAACATCAACCTCAGCGGGGATTACCCCATGGAGCAGCTCCATGAGTACGCCAAGCATCTGGAAGATCGCATCGAGGACCTGGAGGAGATCAACAAGGTGGAGATCCGTGGCGTGCCCGAGCGCGAGGTGAAGGTGAGCGTGGACCTGAACCAGCTCGAGGCGCTGCAATTGAATTTCGACGATATCGGCAACGCCCTGCGCAGCGAGAACCTCACCATGAGCGGCGGCGATGTGCTCATCGGCGACCAGCGCCGTTCGGTGCGCGTGGTCGGCGAGTTCAAGAACATGGCCCAGATCCGTGACATCGTGGTGAAGAACGAGGGCCAGCGCGAAGTGCGTCTGGGCGATATCGCAGCCGTCACCTTCGACTTCAAGGAGCCCGAGAGCTTCGCCCGGGAATACGGGAAGAGCGTGGTGATGCTCGACGTGATGAAACGGGCCGGGGAGAACCTGCTCGATGCCAGTGACAAGATCAACGCCATCATCGCCGAGGACCACGGGACCGTGTTGCCGGCGGACCTCGTCATCACCCTCACCGGCGATCAGAGCGAGCAGACCCGCGTGAGCGTGGACGAGCTGATGAACCACATCGTGCTGGGCGTGATCCTGGTGGTGGGCGTGCTGATGCTCTTCCTTGGACTGCGCAACGCACTCTTCGTGGGCCTCGCGATCCCCATGAGCATGTTCATCTCCTTCACCCTGCTCAACCTCTTCGGCATCTCACTCAACATGATGGTGCTCTTCGCCCTGATCCTGGCCTTGGGCCGCTTGGTGGATGATGGGATCGTGATCGTGGAGAACATCCACCGGCACATGAGCAACGGCGAGCCGGCCATGCGAGCCACCCAGTTGGCGGTGGGCGAAGTGACCATGCCGATCATCGCCGCCACCACCGCCACGGTGATGGTGTTCGTGCCCCTGCTCTTCTGGCCGGGCATGATGGGCGAGTTCATGAGCCTGATGCCCATCACCTTCATGATCGCCCTCGGTTCCTCCCTCTTCGTGGCCTTGGTGGTGAACCCCGCGTTGGCCTCGAAGTTCATGAAGGTGGAGTCCGATCACATGCCGACCAGGAAGATGTGGCGCTTGGCCACGATCCTGGTGGTGGTGGGCGTGCTGGTGGCCACCGGGGGAGGGGTCGTCCAAAGCTCCACGCTCTTCAGCCTGGGAACCCTCTCGGTCTTCTTCGGCATCCTGGGCGTGGTCAACGAGAAGCTGCTCGTGCCCGCTTCCAACTGGTTCCAGAACAGCTGGCTCCCACGCTTGGAGGGCAACTATGAGCGATTCCTCCGCTATGCGCTGAACAAGCATCACCCGCGCACCTTCCTCTTCGGCACCTTCGGCCTGATGATCCTGGTGTTCTTGATGCTGGCCTTGTTCCCGCCCAAGATCCTGTTCCTCCCCACCAACCAGCCGCAGTTCATCAACGCCTTCATCGAGGCCCCCATCGGCACGGACATCGTGCATACCGACAGCATCACGCGCATCGTGGAGGCCCAGGTGATGAAGGTGATCGATGTGCCCGAATACAAGGAGGTGAAGGAGATAAAGGACGAAGAAGGCAACGTGATCGGTACGGACACGGTGAACTTCCTGGTGAAGTCCGTGATCAGCCAAGTGGGCGAGGGCACCAGCGACCCCGGCACCGGTGAAGTGGTGATGGGCTCCACCCCGCACAAGGGCCGGATACAAGTGACCTTCGTGGCCTTCGCCGAACGCCACGGCGTGAACACCAACGATGTGTTGGCTGCGCTGCAGAAAGGCGTTACCGGTTATCCGGGCGTGGTGGTCACCGTGGCCAAGAATGCGGACGGCCCCCCGGTGGGCAAGCCCATCAACATCGAGATCAAGGGCAAGGAGATCGAAGGCCTGCTCGATGAGGCGGAAAACGTAAAGGCCTTCATCGAGGCCCGCAACGTGCCGGGCGTGGAGGCGCTGCGCATCGATATCGACCGTGCCAAGCCCGAGATGCCCATCATCATCGACCGCGAGAAGGCCCGCCGCTTCAACGTGAGCACCTACGCCATCGCCGATGCCATCCGCACCGCGCTCTTCGGCAAGGAGGTGAGCACCTTCCGCATCGAGGGCGATGACGACGACTACGAGATCAACGTGCGCCTCAAGGACGACTACCGCTATGATCCGCAGCGCCTGTTGGACATGAAGATCACCTTCCGCGACATGTTGTCCGGGCAGATCCGCCAAGTGCCCATCAGCGCCGTGGCCAAGGCCGAGTACAGCACCACCTTCAGCGCCATCAAGCGCAAGGACATGGACCGCGTGGTAACGGTGAGCTCCAACGTGATCGCCGGGTACAACAACAACGAGGTGGTCCAACAGATCAAGGACGAGATGGCCAACGGCTATAAGGTGGACGACCGCTTCAACCTGCGCTTCACCGGCGAGCAGGAGGACCAGGCCAAGGACATGAACTTCCTCTTCACCGCCTTCCTGGTGGCGATCTTCGTGGTGTTCCTGATCATCGTGGCGCAGTTCAACAGCATCAGCTATCCATTGATCGTGATGAGCACCGTGACCTTCAGCACCATCGGCGTGTTCCTGGGGCTGGTGGTGTTCCGCATGGACTTCATCATCCTGATGACCATGCTCGGCATCATCTCATTGATCGGCGTGGTGGTGAACAATGCCATCGTGCTGATGGACTTCGCCCGCCTGCTCTTTGAACGGAGTGCGCGACGGCTGGGCTTGGGCCCGGAGGTCATCATCCCCATCGAGGAGAGCAGGGAAGCCCTGGTGATCGCCGGGAAGACGCGCTTGCGTCCGGTGCTGCTCACGGCCATCACCGCGGTATTGGGCCTGTTGCCATTGGCCATCGGCCTCAACTTCAACTTCTTCAGCCTGTTCACTGAATTGAACCCGCACATCCACATGGGCGGCGACAACGTGGTGTTCTGGGGTCCGCTGAGCTGGGCGGTGATCTACGGCCTGATCTTCGCCACCTTCCTTACCCTGATCATGGTGCCGGTGATGCTGCTGATCGTGATGAAGATCAAGCACCGCAGGCAGTGGAAGAGGGAGCTTCGCGAAGCGGAGAAAGCGCATAACCCTCCGCCGGCGGTAGGTTAAGCGGACAACGACTGGGATGAAGGGCGCGGCGGAGGCTGCGCCTTTCTTCGTTTGCATCGTTGGCGCTCGGCTCGGTGCCTGAGGCTTTTGCCCCTGTGATATTCGAAGAGTCAAAGGCCCGAGTGACCGTATTTTGGAACCTCCGCTGACAGGAAGTCTTGCGCCCAGCGAGCTCGGATCGCGCACTTTGTTGAATTTCCTGACCATCCCTATCTTGACCAAACCCGGATCGACAGAAAAACGATCATGAAGAAAGAACAGATCAACGAGTTGTTCGTGCGCTTTGAAGCCGCAGGCGGCACAATGGAAGGAATTGAGTGTTGGAGCGCACGGGAGCTTCAATCGGTTCTCGGATATTCGGAATGGCGCAACTTCAATACGGTGATCGATCGGGCGAGAGAAGCCTGCAAGGCCGCTGGGGAAGAGATGTCCGATCATTTTGTTGGGATCAACAAAATGATAAGCCTTGCTAAAGGAGCACAACGTGCAATTGAGGATATCGCACTAACACGATACGCCTGCTACCTCATTGCGCAGAACGGTGATCCATCCAAGCCCGCGATCGCTTTCGCGCAAACCTACTTCGCGGTTCAAACACGGAAACTGGAAGTCATTGAACAACGGCTGATCGATGTGGCGAGGGTTATCGCACGCGATAAGTTGATGAGGTCCGAGAAGAAGCTCAGCGGAATCATTTATGAACGCGGAGTGGACCAAGGTGGTTTTGCCGTGATCCGATCAAAAGGAGATCAAGCGCTCTTCGGCGGTTTTGGCACGAACGAAATGAAACGGAAGCTTCGTGCACCCGAAAAACGTCCGTTGGCTGATTTCCTTTCCACGCTCGCGATCAAAGCCAAGGACTTCGCGACCGAAATGACAAGTCACAACGTGATCGAAAAGGACCTCAAGGGTATTACCCCGATCGCAGATGAACATGTTGCGAGCAACAAGGCGGTCAGGCAAAGCATGCTACAGCGAGGGATAAAGCCGGAACAGTTGCCTGCCGGTGAAGATGTGAAGAAGGTGGAACGTCGATCGAACAGTGAACAGAAAAGCTTGACCAAGGGGCCAAGGCGCGGCGGGAGAAAAAAGGATTGAGAAGGTGCCGCTCACTCCACGATCAACGACGGTGAACCCGTGCGACCATCAGCTTCGCTGAACCGGATGAAATAGCAACCTTGCATACGCAAACGCGGGAACAGGAGGGACCGCGACCATCGCCACCAGCAAGTAGGTTGATCGACTGAACGAACACTTCAGGAAAAGCGCGGCGGAGGCTGCGCCTTTTGTTGTACTGTCTGCAGCTTCAAGACGACCTCTAGCGCGGGAGGCCGACCGAACGGAACTTGTGGCAAGTAACCGTACTTGCGATGTCCCGCCTGACAAGCGAGAATCAACAACCGCCCCCTTAGATCACCAATCGCACCCCGCCCAGGTCCGCCACGCGGTACGGGAACCTGTCGCTCGGCGAGCCGATGAACATGAAGTTGGTGGGGATGTTCCACTCCTCGCTGAGGCGGTGTACCAGCTCCGGCCCGAAGACGCCGTGCAGCTCGGTGAACTCGATCTTGATCTCCGGGTAGGCGCGGTCCAGCACCTCCATGTCGCGGAGGTAATCCTCGTGCATCCTCTCCCCTTCCTTCAGCACGGTGACGATCCTGAGCTTCTTGGTGATCTCGTTGGCCTGCACGTACATCATCACGCGGTTCAGGATGGAGAGGTCGTCCCCCTTGGTGAAGTAGACGAACTCCTGACTGCTGAGCTTGCGGATCATGCGCGAGAGCGTAAAGCGGCCCACCACCGCCAGGCCGGGCACGCTTTCCACGAAGCGGCTCACCCAGGCCATCATCACCTCCAGGATGGACTTGCGGTTCAGCATCACCGCGATGACGAGCATGGTGGGGATGAAGTACTGGAGGAAGACCACGAGGTATTGCGGATTCAGGCGTACGTTGCCATAGAGCGCGAGCACCACCCCCAATAAGGCGACCGAGACCGCTGCGACCGATGCCGTTTCCGGCCGGGGCAGCTTGGAGCGCTTCATCTTCAGCAGGAAATTGCCGACGGCGAAGAAGGCCATCACCGTGAGGAAGGAGATGGTGTAGACCCCTGCAAGCGCCTCGGTCTCCGCGTTGGTAAGGAAGAGCACCGAGAGGCAGAGCAGGAAAAAGAGGATGATGATGCGCGGCGAGCTGCCCTTCTTGGTCTCCCTCAGCAGGAATTGCGGCATGATCCGGTCCAGCGTCATCCGCTTCACCAGGCCGGAAACGCCCACATAGCTGGTGAGCACCGCACCGCAGAGCACCACCACCGCGTCCACGGTGATGATGCTGGCGAGCCAGTTACCGCCGATCGTCAGGCCCATGAAGGAGAGCATCGTCTCCTGATGATCGCCCACTGCGGCGAGGGGCAGCACCATGATGGCGCACAGCACGATCAACGGGTTGAGGACGGTAACGGCCACCCACATGTTCTTGAGCGTCCTGGGGAACACGCCGTGCTTCTGCTCCTCCACGTAGTTCGCGGAGCTCTCAAAGCCGGTGACCCCGAGCATGGCCGTACTGAATCCGAAGAACAATGCCGCCGCGATCCCCCTGCCGTGCGGGAGCGGCGCGGAGAGGTTCATCTTGACCAAGGAAAACCCGTGCTGGGTAACGAACCAGAAGCTGGCAACGATGAGCAGCGCCATGGTGGCGAGGTGCGCGATGAAGATGATGATGGCCACCACGGAGGATTCACCAATGCCCGCAATGCTGAGCATCATGAAGATGCCGAGCACGACGACCGTGGCCAACAGTACCGGCAGGAAGGGCACCAATGCGTGCAGGTAGTACATGGCCGTGCTGGCACTGAGCACGGCGGTGGCCATGTAGCTGAGGATCGTAAGGCAGGCCGCGATGCTGGCGTTGTACTTGTTGGTGGTGTTCAGCAGCACGTTGTAGGCGCCGCCGTTGAGCGGAAGCGCTCCCACCACTTCGCCGTAGATCTTGCGGAACAGGTACAGTACGCCGGCCACGATCAGCAAGGCGACCACCGCCCAAGGCCCGGCGTAGCCCATGGCGATGGCGCCCACGTAGAGGCAGCTGCTGGTGATGTCGTTGCCGGCGATCGCCGTGGCCGCGAGGGTGCCCAGCTTCTTCGGTGCATGTGCCATGGAAGGGGCGAAGTTGGACAAGTACACGGAAACGGCGGAATATTTTTTTCAGCACGTATTGGTCGCGCTTTCGAGGCGTTTACGGGGGCGGTCGATCCAAGGGCAGTACTATTGTGCCATGGAACGCTCGCACCCGTTGACCACCGTGGGCCATGTGCGCCAGCGGTACTTCGGTCCGCAGACGTCCCTGATCGTGGCGAGCGTGGTGATCGGCTGCTTGGCCTCCTTGGGCGCGGTGGCGTTGAAACAAGGGGTGCATTACATCAGCGAGGCGGTTCATGATGTCACCTTTTCGCCGGGTCGGCGGTACCTGGTGTTCCTGGTGCCCATGATCGGCCTGTTGATCACGGTGGGCTTCACCAAGCTGTTCCTGAAGGATAATCTTGGGGCCGGTTTGCCCAGCTTGATCCGGGACGTACGCATGCGCGACGGCCGCGTGGCGTCGCACAAGATGTGGTCGCAGATCGTGACCAGCGCCATCACCATGGGCATGGGCGGCTCGGCCGGTCTGGAACCTCCCATTGCGGCCACGGGAGGTGCCATCGGCAGCAAGGTGGCACAATGGCTGCGCTTTGGCCGCAGTGAACGCATCCTGCTACTGGCCAGCGGTGCCGGAGCGGGCGTGGGCGCCATCTTCAACGCGCCGATCGCGGGCACCATTTTCGCCCTGGAGATCCTGCTGGCCAACAATGCGCTTTCGCTGGTGGTGCCCATGCTCATCGCCTCGGCCAGCGCCACCATGGTCTCCTCGCTCATCTACAGCGGCCAGCCCTTCGTGCTCATCACCAATGCGTGGGACGCTTCCGCCATGCCGTGGTACATCCTGCTGGCCTTTGTTGCCGCGTTCCTCTCCGTGTACGTGGTCCGCATGTACCGCTGGACCGCCCGGTTCGCCTCCACGCAATTCCACAACCCGTTCGCACGGGCCGCCGCCGGTGGCTTGCTGCTGGGCGCGCTCATTTTCTTTTTCCCACCGCTGTTCGGTGAAGGCTACGACAGCGTGGAGCTGCTGCTGAAAGGACAAGCCGCCGCCCTGGCCACGCACCAGCCCGTGACCCTGGACCTCGGGCCGTGGAACATCGTGCTGCTCACCCTGGGCCTTACCCTACTGAAGGTGGTGGCCACCTCGTTCACCGTGCATTCCGGCGGAAACGGCGGCATGTTCGGCCCTTCGCTCTTCATCGGCGCGATGCTGGGCTTCACCTTCGCGCACGCTTTGAACCTCTCCGGCATCGCGCATGTGGACGAGGTGAACTTCACCGTGGTGGGCATGGCCGCCGTGCTCAGTGGTTCGATCCATGTTCCGCTCACGGCGATCTTCCTCATCGCGGAGATCACCGGCGGATATGCCTTGTTCGTGCCGCTGATGGTGGTGACCTCCATTGCCTACCTCGTTTCCCGCTACATGGAGCCGATCTCGGTGTACGGCACGCCGCCGCCGGTGGTGGTGAACGCTGAACCCGGAGGGGCCAAAACGAAGAACGGCACCCCCGAAGGAGTGCCGCCCCGTCCGTGACGCTTCCACCAAAGCGCCGCGGACAAACGGTCATTGACCGTCCTTGTCGTTATCAGCGTCCGTTTCCTGATCCACGTTGCCCTTCCGTTTTCCCTGCCAGCTCCTCACATCGTTCCACGCAGCGGAGGTGACGTTCTGCCCGTTTTCCAATTCATCGGGGACGTTGGCCCTTGAATAGGAAAAGGCTTCCGCGAAGTGCAGCGGGGGAGATGACCTATTGGGCGTAGCAGTTCAGGTTTTGTGAGGGATGGCGAATGACGTTCCAATTGCCCTCTGGTCTTCGCAATCAGGCCGGGAACGCCACAGGGCAAGGCTTTCCTGCGGTCACGTTCGTCCCTGGCGGTTGATCCCGGCGGGGAAAGCCCGCCCCGATCCATCCTCCGTTCGGGGAAGCAATTCATGGCCGGGGGGGGATCGCGGTTGAACGAAAGGCTCGTCAGCGTTGTTGGGCATGCGGGCATCAGCGGGTAAATTCGCCACCCAAGGCCATGGACTATTACAAAACGCTGGGTGTGGAGCGCACCGCCACCGCGGAGCAGATCAAGAAGGCGTACCGCAAGCTGGCGCGCAAGCACCACCCGGACCTCAACCCGAACGACAAGGAGGCGCATAAGCGCTTCCAGCAGATCAACGAGGCGAACGAGGTGCTCAGCGACCCGGAAAGCCGGAAGAAGTACGATAAGTACGGTGATCAATGGAAGCACGCCGACCAGATCGAGGCTGCGCAACGCGAACGTGCATCGGCCGGTGGAGGCCCGTTCCGGGGCGGAGAGCCCTTCGGCGGCGGCTCGTTCCAAGGTTTCGGCGGTGGCGGTCAGGAACAGGACATCAACGATATCTTCGGCTCCATGTTCGGCAGTGCCCGCGGCCAAGCGCGTTTTCGGGGACACGACTATCAGGCCGAGCTTCATCTGGACCTGATGGATGCGGCCAAAACGATGCCGCGCACGCTCACGGTGAACGGGAAGCAGATCCGCCTCACCATCCCGGCCGGCGTGGAGAACGGACAGACCATCCGGATCAAGGGCCACGGGGGACCGGGCATGAACGGGGGACCGGCAGGCGACCTGCTGATCACCTTTTCCATCGCGGACCATCCGGTATTCAAGCGCGTGGGGAAGAACCTGTACGCAACCGTGGAAGTGCCCCTCTACACCGCCGTGCTGGGCGGGGACATCACCGTGCCGACCCTGGACGGCCAGGTGAAGGTGCCGGTGAAACCTGAAACGCAGAACGGCATCGTGGTGCGGTTGAAGGGCAAGGGTTTTCCGGTCTACAAGAAGGAGGGCAGCTTCGGTGATCTCTTCGTGACCTATTCCGTGAAGCTGCCGACGAACCTCACGGAAAAGCAGAAGGAACTCTTCACCCAACTGAAGAACGGATGAGCCATGGCAAATGAGGAACTGGTACCGGTCGAGGTTTTTTGCACCACCTACCATGTGGAGACCACATTGATCGACACACTGGCGGCAAGCGGACTGGTGCAGCTCACGGTGTTGGAGCATCGCCGCTACATCGCCGTGGAGCACTTGGGCCGGGTGGAAAAGATGGTGCGCCTGCACGAGGACCTCGGCATCAACGTGGAAGGCATCGAGGCCATCGAACACCTATTGGAAAAACTGGAGACCCTTCAGGAGGAAATGACGGACCTGCGGAATCGCTTACGCCGTTATGGAGAAACTGATTGAGCCGCACTGGACACGATCAGCCTCCGGGAGATGTTCAAGCCGCTGGGTTGCTCCACCCGTACGAGATAGACACCGTTCGCAAGGTTGTTCAGGTCGATCACCGATCGCGTCCCGTTGGTCTGTCCGATATGCATGCTGCGCATGATCCGACCATCCTCGGCCACAATAGTGAGCGTGGCTTCGCCCATTAGCCCGGGGTAGACGACATTCACTTGTTGGCTCGCAGGATTCGGGAATATGTTCACCGGTCCCGATAGCTGCTGGGCATACTGCCCATTGGTCCAGTGGTTGCTCGTATAGGGCCCGTCGCTACCGGGCATGGCTGCCGTTGACAATGCTACTGCCACGGCTGCTATGAAGGTCATAGTTCTCATGGCTTTTAATGGTTTGGTTCAGCAGTGACCGTGCAAGATCCGTTCCGGGAGCGAACAAACCGGCAATACGTCAGTACACGAACGGCACCAGCCGCTTGGTGCGTGCCATATAGTCCGTGTAGGCTGCGCCCGGCGCGGCGGACAGCGCCTGCTCCTCCACCTTCATCCGCCAGAGGAACATTGCGGTGATGGGCATAAGGAGAAGAATGGCCGCCAGCCAATTGTGGACCAATATCCCCAAACCGAGAAAAGCGAGCAGGGCACCGCTGTAGCTGGGATGGCGCACCAAGCGGTACGGGCCGTCGCTCACCACGGTATGGTCATTCGCGATCGCCACGTCCACCGTGAAGAAGCGACCGAGGTGGATGATGGACCACCAACGCAGCCCGATACCGAGTGCGAAGAGCAACGTACCGGACCCATAGGACAGGAGGGAAAACCCGTGGCCGAATTGCGGCCAAGCGATGGAGATATGGATCGCGAGGAAAATGGAAACGCCGATCACCGCCCACAACATGCCGAACGATCCCTTGTCCTTGCGCTGTGCGGATCCGCCGCTGCGCTTGAACAGGGCCAAGCCCAGTTCCGAAATGCCGAGCACGATGAAAAAGTACAGCGGGGAGGGCAAGCTGATCATGTTCGGTTGCTTGTCCCAAAGATGCGCTTAACCTTCCCGGCCATCACGTATCCCCGAACGATCAGCCGATCACGCCATCGCTCCGGGTTGGAACACCCATGGCGAAGTTCTCCACCATCCTCGCATTGAAGGCGGGAAGGTCCGCGGGGCTTCGGCTGGTCACGAGCCCATGGTCCACCACCACTTCGGCATCCTGCCACATTGCACCGGCGTTCATCAGGTCGGTCTTGATGCTGGAAAAGGAAGTGAGCTTGCGGTCGCGCACGGCATCGGCCTCGATCAATAGCTGCGGACCGTGGCAGATGGCGGCAACGGGCTTTTTATCGCGGAAGAACCCCCGCACGAATTCCACGGCCTCCGCGCTGCGTCGCAGCCGGTCGGGGCTGATGACACCACCGGGGATCACCAGGGCATCATAGTCATCGGCCATGGCCTTTTCCACGGTTGTGTCCACGTTCACCCCGCTGCTCCAGTTGCCGTCCTTCCAGCCCTTGATCTTTCCGGTGGCCAAGGAGACCACATGCACGGTGGCACCAGCTTTCTCCAATGCCTCCTTCGGGGAGGAAAGCTCACTCTCCTCGAATCCGTCCGTGGCCAGGATCGCCACGGTCCTGTTCTTCAGTGTATCCTTCATTGCCGTACTTTTATTGATCCTTGGAGTGAACATGCAACGTGCCGAGGATGTTCGCACCGAGCTGGCCTGGACGGGAAATGAGCACCGCAACGAAAAGCCCATGATGGACCCTGCCGAAGCAGCCGATCTGATCCAAAACAAGTTGAGCACTTGGCTGCACGAGTTCATCGGACTCCTGCCGAACCTGGTGATAGCGGCCTTGATCGTGGTGGGTGCGTGGCTCTTGGCGCGGCTGGTGCGCAGGGGCACGCTCAAACTGGTCTCCGGGGTCACCGACAGCAGGAACCTGCGGCGGTTGATCGCCAATACGACCTACCTCACCGTAGTGCTCATCGGCGTGTTCGGTGCCTTGAGCGTACTGCATTTGGACAAGACCGTCACCTCCATGCTGGCGGGTGCCGGGATCATCGGCCTGGCCTTGGGCTTCGCCTTCCAGGACATCGCGGCGAACTTCCTTTCCGGCGTGGTGATGGCGGTGCAGCGCCCCATCCGCACCGGCGAACTGGTGGAGACCGGCGGGCACAAGGGCGTGGTGGAGAACATCGACCTGCGCACCACCGAGCTGCGCAACTTGCAAGGCGTGCAGGTGATCATCCCCAACAAGGACATCTTCCAATCCCCGCTGGTGAACTATACCCGCAACGGCATCCGCCGCGTGGACCTCACCATCGGCGTCAGTTATGGCGACGACATGGAGAAGGTGGAACAGGTGACGATAGAAGCCGTGAAGGGCATTCGCGACCTGGTGCCGGACAAGGAGGTGGAGCTGTTCTTCAACGCCTTCGGCGACAGCAGCATCAACTTCGAGGTGCGCTTTTGGATCAAGGCCCTCAGCAACAAGCATTACAACGCCATGCGCAGCCGTGCGCTCAAGGCCATCAAGGCGGCCTACGACAAGGAGGGCATCATGATCCCCTTCCCCATACGCACCTTGGACTTCGGCATCAAGGGTGGCGAGAAGCTGGATGCGATGCTGGGGGGAAGGCGGCCTTGAATTTGATCCCAGACCAGGACAAGCGCGTTTACCCCGTCATGGATCAAGCGCTTGGTCCGCTCAATTTCCTTGCGGAGATAAGGGTTCTTGAGCGAATTCTCCGTGAGCAGGTCCACGGGCCGACCGAAAAGTTTCTCAAGCCCGTTCCACACATTGATCAACGCTCCGCCGTGTTCCAGGTCGTCGGCCACATCCACCGTTACCAGCACATCCACATCGCTTTCCGGTCCAAAGTCCCCATGCACGCTGCTACCGAACGCGAACAGTGAACTCACCCTGTTGCGTTTGCACAAGTCGATAAAGGCCTGCCTGTCCTGATTAATGAGTTCGGCGACCATACTTCAAAGATACGCCCTACACCGTCGCCACCACCTTCAGCTCGATCGCGATCGGCGTGGGCAGGCAGTTGATCTCCAGCGTGGTGCGGCACGGCGGGTCGTGCTCGAAGTACTCCTTCCACAGTCGGTTGTAGATGGGGAAATCCTCCTTCATGTTGGTGAGGTACACCGTGACATCCACGATCTTCTCCCAGCTGCTCCCGGCATCCTCCAGGATCCACTTCACGTTCTGGAACACGCTTCGCACCTGCGTTTCGATGTTGTAGCTGATGATCCGGCCATCTGTTTCCAGTTCCACGCCGGGGATCTTGCTGGTGCCGCGTTCGCGCGGGCCCACGCCGCTGAGGAACAACAGGTCGCCCACGCGGCGGGCATGCGGGTAGTGCCCGACGGGCTCTGGTGCTTTGTTGCTGGAAATGGAGGACATGTGCGTATCGATCTGTGCAGGATGTGCGACGAAGGTCGGACGTATATGCCGACCAATTGACAAAGCGCAGTGGAGGAACACGGTCCATCGCGACCTTTGTGCCATGGGCACACGCATTTGGACCGTACTCGGCTTCTTGTTCCTCGGCACGGCGTGCGGGCAAAAGGGAAACCCCATTACGCCCGCAACCGGGCCGATCACCGAGAGCGTATACGCCAACGGACTGGTGAAGGCCGAAGGGCAGTACCAGGTATTCCCCACGGTGAGCGGTACGGTGCTGGCCCTGCTGGTGAAGGAGGGCGATACGGTGAGGGCGGGGCAACCCTTGCTGCGCATTGATGACCGCACCAGCAGCCTCTCCACCAGCAGTGCCGAAGCCCAATTGCGCCTGCTGGAACAGAATGTGCGCGAGGAGGGTCCCGTGCTCACCCGCCTTCGCGCCGCAGTGGACCAGGCCCGCGACAGGCTGAACCTGGACAGCACCAACTTCAAGCGGCAGGAGGCGCTCTGGGCGCAAGGCATCGGGAGCAGGAACGAACTGGACCAGCGCCAACTGGCCTATACCACCAGCAAGGCGGCATACGCCATGGCGACAAAGGCCTTGACGGAGAACCGCGAACAGCTGCGCACCCAGTTGGAGGTGGCGCGCAACACCGCGGCCATCAGCGCAGTGGGTGATGCGGACCGGGCGCCCGGCAGCCTGATCGATGGCATCGTGTACGACCTGATGATCGAACCGGGCGAGCTGGCCACGCCGCAAAGGCCCGTGGCCGTGATCGGCAGCGCGAGCGACCTGTACCTGGAGCTGGAGGTCGATGAGTTCGACATCCGCTTGATCAAGCCCGGCCTGCAGGTGTTCGTATCCTTGGACAGCTATGGCGACCAGGCGTTCGAAGCGCAGGTCTCGCGCATCATCCCGTTGATGAACGAACGTTCGCGCACCTTCAAGGTGGAGGCCCGCTTCACCAAGCGGCCGCCGCAACTCTACCCCAACCTCACCGTGGAGGCCAGCATCGTGTTGCGCACCAAGGAGAACGCCCTGCTGGTACCGGCCTCCTACATCGTGGACGGCACCTACGTGCTCACCGGCACGGATGAGAAAACCCTGGTGAAGCTCGGCGCGCGCGACATGGAAAAGGTGGAAGTGCTCGACGGTATCACCGCCAACACCACCCTCTACAAGCCGTGATCCGGCCCATGCAGTTGCTGGTCACCATCGCCCTCACCCTGCTGCGTGCCAAGATGCGGCAGAGCGTAGTGGCGGCCGTGGGCGTGATGTTCAGCATTGCCATGTTCGTTACGCTCCTCGGTTTCATGAACGGGCTGAACCAATTGCTGGACGGCCTGACCCTTAACCGCACGCCCCACATCCGCCTCTACAACGAACTGCACGCCTCGCCGGAGCAGCCCGTGCAACTGGCCCATGATGACAGTTCAAGGAGCGACGGCGCGGCCATCCACCATTTCATCCGCTCCATCAAGCCCAAGGACGACCTGCCCCGGCTTCGCAACGCCACCGCCATCATGTCGGCGATGGAGAAGGACCCTCGCGTTCTTGCCGTGTCGCCGCGGCTGGTGGCGCAAGTGCTCTTCAATGTGGGCACTACCGACCTCACGGGCCAGGTCAACGGCATCGATGTGATGCAGGAGGTGCGCTACTACATGTTCCAGGACTACCTCGTGGCGGGTGATCCGTATGATCTTTCCGACGGCAACAACACCATTGTGCTGGGCAAGGGGCTCGCCGATATGATGGAGGCCAAGATCGGCGACCTGGTGCAGGTGACCACCGCCACCGGCGACCGCACCATGTTGCGGGTAACGGGCTACTTCCAAAGCGGCATCGCGGACTATGACAAGGTGCAGTGCTACGCCAACATCAAGACCGTACAGAAATTGCTTCAACGACCGGCCAGCTACTATACCGACATCAACTTCAAGCTGCACGACCTGGAGGAAGCGCCCGCGATGGCCAAGGAACTGGCCGCGCGCTTCGGGGTGCAGGCCACGGACATTCAGACGGCCAACGCGCAGTTCGAGACCGGCACCGACGTGCGCAACATCATCAGCTATGCGGTGGGCATCGTGCTGCTCATCGTGGCGGGCTTCGGCATCTACAACATCCTCAACATGATGATCTACGAGAAGCTCGATGCCATCGCCATCCTCAAGGCCACCGGCTTCAACGGCAGCGATGTGCGCCGGATCTTCCTGCTGCTCAGCGTCATCATCGGCATCTTCGGCGCCATCGGCGGCCTCATCTCGGGCATCCTGCTGCAACGCATCATCGACAACATCCCGTTCAACACCGCAGCGCTGCCCACCATCACCACATTCCCGGTGGATTACTCCATCCGCTACTACATTATCGCCGTCACCTTCGCGCTGGCCACCACCTGGGTGGCGGGCTGGTTCCCCGCCCGCAAGGCCAGCCAAGTGGACCCGGTGGAGATCATCCGAGGAAAATGAACAAGAGCGCTCTGGTACTGGAAGTGGAGAAGGTGAACAAGTACTTCCACGACCCCGTGACCATCCAAGTGCTGAAGGAGGTGAGCATGCAGGTGGCCCGCGGTGAGTTCGTGAGCATCACCGGCAAGAGCGGATGCGGCAAGAGCACGCTGCTGTACATCCTCAGCACCATGGACACGGACTACGAGGGCGAGCTGAAGATCGACGGTGAACCCACGCGCAAGGCAGGCCATACCCGCTTGGCCCGGATCCGCAACGAGAAGATCGGCTTCGTGTTCCAGTTCCACTACCTGCTCACGGAATTCAGCGTGCTGCACAACGTGATGCTGCCCGGCCTGAAGTTGGCCCTGAAAAGCCGCGAGGAAGTGGAGCACCGCGCCATGGAACTGCTGGACGATCTCGGCATCGCCGACCAGGCCCGCAAGGCCGCGAACCAGATCAGCGGCGGCCAAAAGCAGCGCGTGGCCATCGCCCGGGCCATGATCAACGACCCGCTCATCATTATGGGCGACGAACCCACCGGCAACCTCGACAGCCGCAACAGCGACATCGTGTTCGACATTTTCCGGAAGATCGCGGATGAACACAAGCGCAGCCTGCTGATCGTTACGCACGACCAGGACTTTGCAGCGCGCACGGACCGCATCATCGAAATGGATGATGGGCGGGTGGTTCCTTGATCGCGAGGTGCCGAGCTTTCATATCAGCAACGCAGGTGACGGCTGGAGCGGACCGCAACGGCCGCAACTTTTTCATCCCGATCTATTCGGGAGAACGCAAAGGGGTGATGCACGCCGTGCTGGGCTTTCCATTGCAATAGGACCAAAGTGGCATTTCGCCAGATGAAGCCGCGTAACCCCTCGACCAAACACCTCCACCTCGTAACCACTGCCACTACCTCGCGTACACAGGCCCCTTTCCTAAAGGAGGCACTGAATGGAACCCCTACGCTTGCACCTGATCACCTTGGCCCTGTTCTTTCTGGGATGCTCCAGCACCCATGCCCAGCAACAAACGCTGAGCTGGAACTGGACCAACACTGTTTGCGGCGATATGCTCAACTGCAACACCGGTTGCAGCGCCTGTAATCAGCCGGCAGGATTCCTTCCGAACTTTTATGGCGTCAACGCCGCTTGGTTGGGCCTCAGCACTTGTCCGCAACCCACGACCACGGGCGACAATGCCGTGTTCAGCGAAGGGTGGACATCCGCACCCAACCCGATGAAAATGGTGATGATCGGTGGAATAGCAGCGGGTCCGATGACATTGGACTCCATCGTCATCCGCCACCATTCCGCCGATCAAGGTCCCACCTGGCTGCGCGTATCCCTGAAACGGGATCTTTCCCGACCGGCCGTGGTGGTCCATGAAGGGCCCATCACCGAACAACTCACCTCCCTGGTCCTTTCGGACCTGGGCATACTTGAGATCCCCGAGGGATACACGGCCGCTGGCTTCCAACTGCGGTTGCAGGCCTTCGGCAGCGACGGCGGTGCATGGGTGTTGGATGCGGTGCGCGTAACGGCAAGCCCCAGTGCGCCCGGTATCTCTACGGGATTGACCGAACTGAGCGGAAAGCCAAGCGGGAGGACGGAGCCGGTGTACGATGTGCTGGGCCGCCCCGCAGGGGATCTTTCCGGGCTGGGCATCTCCCGCACCGGCAAGCGCCGGATCGTGGTGGAATAGGTCGCTAGAGCCTTGATCCGGTCCGAAAGGCATTCGGAGCCGTAGGCCCTGCCACCCCCATTAGGCGTGGCTCTCATCCGTGCGGGTCCGTGTATACGCGCCGTTGCGAAGCGCTTTGGGTTCCTTCGCCATAGCGCTTTGGCGACGGCGTGCGAACCACGGTCCGTGGTTCCTCGTAGTGAACCAAACGCGCCGCAAGGCGTGGCCGAAAGCCCCGATGACCGTAAGGAGGTGCTGCAACGCTCGGCAGTGCCGGTATCTTCGCGGCGATTCCAACGAAGATGACAGAGACCTTGAGCGAGCAGGAGATCCACCGCCGCGATTCCCTCCAGAAGATCCGCGCCATGGGCATCGAGCCCTTCCCGGCCGCGGAGTTCCCCGTTTCCGCCTCCAGCAGGAGCATTGCGGCCAGTTTCAAGGACGATGCCCCGCAGCAGGACGTCACCATCGCCGGCCGGGTGATGAGCATCCGCATCATGGGCAAGGCCGCGTTCGCCGTGCTGCGCGATGGGGAAGGCGACCAACAGATCTACATCACCCGCGACGACATCGCCCCCGGTGAGGACAAGGCGATGTACAACGACTTCTTCAAGAAGCTCCTCGACCTCGGCGACTTCATCGGCGTGAAGGGCTTCGTGTTCCGCACGCGCACCGGCGAGATCACCGTGCACGTGAAGGAACTGACCTTGTTGGCGAAATCCTTGCGCCCCCTTCCCACCCCGAAGACGGACGAGGAAGGCAACGTGTTCGATGCCTTCGGCGATCCCGAGCAGCGCTATCGCATGCGCTACGTGGACCTGATCGTGAACCCGAACGTGAAGGAGACTTTCCTGAAGCGCGCCCGGATCTTCGATGCCATGCGCAAGAGCTTCGAGAAGGCCGGTTACATCGAAGTGGACACCCCCGTGCTCCAAGCGATCCCCGGAGGAGCTGCCGCGCGCCCGTTCGAAACGCACCACAATGCGCTGGACACCACCCTCTACCTGCGCATCGCCAACGAGCTCTATCTCAAGCGCCTCATCGTGGGCGGTTTCGACGGTGTGTTCGAGTTCAGCCGCAACTTCCGCAATGAAGGCATGGACCGCACCCACAACCCGGAGTTCACCGTGATGGAGCTCTACGTGGCCTACAAGGACTACCGCTGGATGATGGACTACATGGAAGGGGTGTTCTCCGCCGTGGCGCAAGCTGCCAATGGTTCGCCCTCCACCACCTTCCAAGGCAAGGAGATCAGTTTCCAAGCGCCGTTCAAGCGCATCACCGTGTGCGGGAGCATTCAGGAGAAGACCGGCCAGGACGTGCTGGAAATGAACGAGCAGCAATTGGGTGAGCTGTGCAAGAAGCACGGTGTGGAGGTGACCGCCGCCATGGGCAAGGGCAAGTTGATCGATGAGCTCTTCAGCGAACTGGTGCAACCGGAGCTGATCCAGCCCACCTATGTGATGGACTTCCCCGTGGAGATGAGCCCGCTCTGCAAAAAGCACCGCGAGGACGACCGCCTCACCGAGCGCTTCGAGCTCTTCGTCGGCGGCTTCGAGGTGGCCAATGCCTACAGCGAACTGAACGACCCCATCGATCAGCGCGAGCGCTTCGAGGCGCAACTGAAGTTGATGGAGCGCGGCGACGACGAGGCCATGTTCATCGACCGCGACTTTTTGCGCGCACTCGAATACGGCATGCCACCTTCCAGCGGCATCGGCATCGGCATGGACCGCTTGGTGATGCTGCTCACGAATAATCCCGCGATCCAGGAAGTGCTGTTGTTCCCGCAGATGCGACCGGAGAAGTGGGACTGAGGGGGCGAAGAAGACCACAGAGGCACAGTGGAGCACGGGGAATGCGAAGCTGATGAAAAGCCCATCACTGAACAGGTTCAACTCTGCTTATTTCATCTCCCACGACCAGCCGTTGCGCCACCTCCATCCCGCTCACCACATGTGCGAAGCGTGTGTAGCGCCCATCCAAGTGGGGCGCTGGTGCCAGCGTGATGAAGAACTGGCAGCTCTCGGTATCACGCCCAGCTGAGGCGATGCCCACCGCGCCCGCCACGAAGCCTGTTTGGCCGATCTCTGTGCGCAGGGTCCAGTCCATGGCACCGTAACCGTCGCCGCGCGGGCAGCCGCCTTGTGCAACGAAAATGGGCACGATGCGGTTGAAGCTTTTGCCATTGTAATAACCGGAAGAAACAAGGGAGTCGAAGGCCACGCAGGTGCCCGGGGCCGCATTCGGCTCGATGGCGATCACCACTTCCCCCTTTTCGGTGGAGATCCGATAGCGTTGTCCCTCCTTCAGGTTGGCGAGTCGGGCGAGGTCGATGGGGTGGTTGAACGGCGGGGAATAGGGAGGCGCAGTTGAACCGTCCAAGTGTGCCAGCGCTTGATGAATGGCAATGGACCCTTCTTGATCCCTCGGAAGTTGGAGACCATCTAATTTCTTACGAAGCGGCACCACGAGTGGTTCAATGTTGAACCCCATATAGTTCGGACAAGAGGCTATGAACTCCGCAACTGCAGTGAGCATGCCTGGATCATCTGACCCGGCGATGGTCCTTATCAACACCTCCACTTCCGGAGTGGTCTTATCACCATAAAATGCCATTACTGCATTGAAGGCGTGGATCCGTTCAATGGAGGATCCGGCCTGCTGGATCATGGGCTCGATCACATCCGCTGCAATGTTTCCGTTGGGGTCCAGGGCCTGTGCATCGATCAACGCCGCTCGCACATACGGGCCTTCTTCCTGCTTCCACATATTATTCAATTGAGAGGTGGCCTCCTTGTGCGTGTTGGCATCTCCGAACTTCAGCGCCAGTCCATAGAGCGGGATCTTCACCATCGTGTCCGTGGCTTCCTGTCCGGCCTTCCGGCAGGCTTCGCCGTCAAGGGCATCCATGCCCTGCAGCAGTTGCACCGCCGTGGAGCGCACCGCCGGACTGCTGTCCTGCACTGCTTTCAGCAAGTCGGGCGCGGCATCGGTCCCGTTGATCGCGGCATGGGCGCGCAGGGCACTGACGCGGATCATCGGGTCCGGGTCACGCACCAATTCGGCAGCAGCTTTGGCAGCACGTTGGTCACTGAAATTCCTCAGCCCTGCATCAGTAGCACTTTCACGTAAGGTTCGCGCTCTCGCTGCAGCAGTTCCACATAGCGGGCCTCGTGCTGCGCGATCAACTCCTTCGGCAAGCGCCTCAGCACATCGGCGATGCACGCTCGTTGGTATCCGGTGCTCTTGGTGAAGGCCGCGAAGAGCAACTGCGGATCCTGGGCCGGCTTGGCCCTGACCAATGCGCGGAACGAGGAGGCATAGATGGAATTGGCGACCTCGGCAGAGGTCTCCTTCAGTGCTTGCTCAGCCAACATTTTGGCCACGGTGGTATCCGCCGTGAAGCTCAAGGCCCGGGCTGCAGCTTGCCGGACGGATGGCTGTTCATCCCGCAGAGCCACGAGCAATGCTTGGTTGGCTGCACTGTCCTGCACACTGGCAAAGGCCATGGCGGCGGCTTCGCGCACCACGGAGGAAGTGTCCGTCAACAGGGCCAACAGCCGCTGCGTATCACGGTGGTCCTGCGCTTCAAGAACCGGCGTCAAGCGTGCATCGGACCATTTGTTGTTGGCGGGCGCGGAAGCAGAAGGGTCCGCTGGTGAACCACAGCTCCAGAGGAAAAGACAGAGTGGCAAGAGCGCGTTCTTCATCGGTCGGGAAAGCTATTGCAGTTTGGACATCGAATGGATCTGATGATGGTGGAATACAGACGAGAGGCAGTATCGGACTGGCCTTGCCCACCACTTCGGAAGGCTCCTATCAGCAATGCAGTAAGTGGTCATTCGGTGGATGATCATGCTGAGATCACGTACATTTGCACGTACACCAAACCGTACATCGATGATCGCCATCCCCGTTAGTTCGCTACGCCAAAAGCTCAAGTCCTACTTGGATCGTGTATCCAAGTCATTGGAGGTGATCGTCGTTTCTCGCGGTCCGGATGAGGACGATGCCGTGGTGATCATGTCGTTGAAGGAATACAACGCGCTCATGGAAATGGGCCACCTGATGGGCACGGCGACGAACCGCGACAAGCTGCGTGCCTCCCTCGCCGAAATGAAAGCAGGGAAGCTGATCGCACCCAAGGAGTTCAACGCGAAGCGCTGAGCGCAATGGCGTTACGAGTGGCGTTCACTCCCACCGGCTGGGCCGACTATTGTTACTGGGTGGATGCAGACCCCAAAATAGTGGAGCGCATCCACGAGTTGATCAAGGATGTCGCACGTGATCCGTTCAAGGGAATCGGCAAGCCCGAACCGCTCCGGCACGATCTTGCAGGGTGTTGGTCACGGCGGATCAATGGTGAACACCGGCTGGTCTATGCCGTTGCGGGTGATCGCAAGGAGCGAAAAGTGGTCGTGCTGATGTGCCGCTACCACTACGATCGTTGAGGATAGAGGAGCCATTGACCGGAAGCGTAAGGAGCGTCCGTCGATCCTCTGCAATCCGCTTTCATCCGGTTCATCCTGTCCACAACAATGAGCACGCCCGTCCGCCCGGTCATCCCCCTGTAATTCCAGTAATTGCGGGTGCATGGCCGTTAGCCGTGGTAGGTACCTTCGCAGCCCGTAACCTGAACAATGCACAGAAGAACTTCCATCAGCCTAGTGGCCCTTGCCACCCTGTTCCTCTCCCCCTGCGCCACCCAGGCCCAGACCCTGATGCCGGACAGCCAGGCCGTGCAGCAGATGCGCCTTGACGTATACACCCTTGCCGATGACAGCATGCAGGGCCGCGAGACCGGCACCGTGGGCGAGCAGATGGCGAGCCGCTACATCGTGGACCGTTACAAGGCCATCGGCCTCGCTCCCAAGGGCGACAGCACCAGCTATTTGAACGCATTCCACTTCGCCGCGTTGCCGCGCACCGGCCCCGGCAATACGCTGAAGATCGGCCGCCACACCTTGAAGTTCGGGGACGATTTTTATCCGCTCGGCTACTCGGCCAATGCCAACGTGCTCACCCGCGTGGCCCGCTGCAAGTACGGCATCCTGGCACCGGAACTGGACCGCAACGATTTCGATGGCGTGGAGGTGAAGGACCATGCGGCGGCCATGAGCATCAGCTCGCCCGACGGCATCCATCCGCACTCGAAGTGGATCGCGCACAACGACCTCCGCTCGCGCATCGACGACGCGATCAAGCTCGGTGCCAACGCGATCCTCTTCTACAACGACGATCCCGAAATGGCCAATGACCCGCCTCGGGATCTCGGGATGAAGCTGCAGCCCAGCTCCGTGCCCGTGGTCTTCCTCACCAAGAGCGGCTTCGCGAAGCTGGGTCTCAGCGGCGACCCCGTGGCGATCAGCACGGACATCATCCGCGAGCAGAAGACGGGCCACAACGTGGTGGGCTATCTCGGCAACGGAAAGCCGTACACGGTGGTGATCGGTGCGCACTACGACCACCTCGGCTTCGGAGGTGAGGGCTCGCTCCATCGCGGTGAACCGGCGGTCCACAACGGCGCCGACGACAACGCCAGCGGCGTGGCGGTGATGCTGCAATTGGCCGCGGACCTGCAGCACATGCCGGACGCGAAGAACAACAACTACCTCTTCATCGCCTTCAGCGGGGAGGAAAAGGGATTGTACGGATCGAACTGGTGGACCAAGCATCCCACGTTGCCGATCGACAGTCTCAACTACATGATCAACATGGACATGGTGGGGCGCCTGGACAGCACCAACAACCTCGCGATCAACAGCATCGGCACCTCGCCCTCGTGGCCGGGGATCACCAAGCTGAAGGTGGGCGACCTCAACATCAAGACCACCGAGGGCGGCATCGGCCCCAGCGACCACACCAGCTTCTACCTGCAGGGCGTGCCCGCGATCCACTTCTTCACCGGCAGCGAGGCCGACTACCACAAGCCCACCGACGATGCCGACAAGGTGAACTACCCCGGCATGCTGCGCGTGGCGCGCTACATCGAGGCGGTGATCACCACCCTGAACGACAGCACCAAGCTCGCCTTCACCAAGACCGCAAGCAGCGACAGCACGGAGACCCCGCGCTTCACCGTGACGCTCGGCGTGGTGCCGGACTACATGTACGACGGCAAGGGCCTGCGCATCGACGGTGTGACCGAAGGCAGGACGGCGGCCGAGGCCGGATTGAAGTCCGGCGACATCGTGATCAAAATGGGCGACCTCGACATACCCGACATGATGGGTTACATGAAGGCACTCGGCATGTTCAGGAAGGGCGACACCACGCAAGTGACCGTGCTGCGCGACGGCAAGGAAATGACAGCCGAGGTCCACTTCAAATGAGCCAACCACGGATCGCGGTGATCGGTGCCGGCTCGTGGGGCACGGCCCTGGTGAAGCTCCTGAGCAGCAACGATGAGAAGGTGGGATGGTGGGTGCGCCGGCAGGAGACCATCGACCACATCACCAAGTACGGCCACAACCCGGACTATACCTCCGGTGCCCAGCTGGACGCTGCCCGCTTGGCCATGGACACCGACATCCGCGCGGTGGTGGACGGCGCCGACGTGCTGGTGATCGCCGTGCCCAGCGCCTTCCTCAAGACCGCCCTGGACCAGTTGGGCCCGGACGCATTGAAGGGGAAAACATGCTTCAGCGCCGTGAAGGGCATCGTACCCGAGACCAACCAGATCGTGGGCGAATACCTCTTCGACCATTGGGGCGTGCAGAAGCCGATGTTCGGCGTGATCTGCGGGCCGTGCCACGCCGAGGAGGTGGCCCTGGAGCGCCTCAGCTACCTCACCATCGCCAGCCAGGACCCCCAAAAAGCGGAACACATGGGCCAGGCCCTCAGCGGCCGCTTCCTGAAGACCACCTTGAGCGACGACATCTACGGAACGGAGTACGCAGCGATCCTGAAGAACGTGATCGCGGTCTGCTCCGGCATCAGCGTGGGCTTAGGCTATGGCGACAACTTCCGCGCGGTGTTGGTGAGCCGCGCCATCCAGGAGATCGAGCGCTTCGTTACGGCCGTGCATCCCATCACCCGTGACATCAACGAGCCGGCCTACTTGGGCGATCTGCTGGTGACGGCCTATTCCACCTTCAGCCGCAACCGCGAGTTCGGGGCGATGGTGGGCAAGGGCTACAGCGTGCGGGCCGCGCAGCTGGAGATGAAGATGGTGGCCGAGGGCTACTACGCCGTGAAGTGCGTCCACGAGATCAACGAAAAACTCGGTGTGGACATGCCCATCACGGGCGCCACGTACCGCATGCTCTACGAGCGCATCGCGCCCACCATCGAGATGCGGCTGCTGAGCGATAAGCTGGCGTGAGCCTGCGCAACGCTCCCGCAAGTGTTCCAGCCCCCTTGTGATCTCCGACCAATTCCGGCTGGGTCACTTGTGGGTCCGGCTCTTGGTTGTTGCATGCGTGTACAATGAAGTCTTCGGACTTCACTCAGGCTTCATCAAGGTCCCGAGGTATCCTTCGCTTAAGCTACGGCTACTGAAAGCGGAGGTCCAGATGGAGCAAGAACAAGTGCGCCTGCGTGCAGTAGGCACAAGCATCTTCAACCCCGCCGCTACCTTGCACCCCCAACCCCACGCATGAAGCACATCTTCCACCCCACCGACCTCGGACACGGTAGCACCACCGCCTTCCTGATCGCCCTGCGGATCGCCGCCACCACCAAAGGCGCACTCACCATCATGCACGTGGACGGCACCGGCGAAGGCGAATGGACCGACCTCCCCGGCGTGCGCAAGACCTTGAGCCGCTGGGGCCTGCTCCACGATGAGCACGACCTCGAAGAGTTCGAGCGGACCGGCATGCGGGTGCGCAAGCAATTGATGCAGGGCAAGCGCCCGGTGAGCAGTTGCCTGAACTACCTCGGCGAACATCCTACCGACCTCATCGTGCTGGCCACCCACCAAGGCAGCGGCAACAACTGGCTGAAGCGCAAGGTGGCCGAGCCGCTCGCACGCGGTTCCGGCGAACCCACCCTCTTCGTGCCCGAGAACGCCAAGGGCCTGGTGGATGCCGACACCGGCAAGGTCACCCTGCGGCACATCCTGGTGCCGGTGGCCATGGAACCCAGCCCACAGCGCGCCATCGATATGGCCGTACACACGGCGAAGGCGCTGGCCGATGGGTTGGTGCGCTTCACCTTCCTGCACGTGGCCGGCGTGTTTGAGGCGCCCACGGTCACCGTTCCGGAACATCCCGACTGGAGCGTGGAGCACATGCTGCGCACAGGCGATCCGGTGGATACCATCGTGAAAGTGGCCAACTTAGATCAGGTCGACCTTGTGGTAATGGCCACCAAGGGCCACGATGGCTTCCTCGACATGCTCCGGGGAAGCAAGACCGAGCGCGTGCTCCGCGAAGTGCATTGCCCGGTGATGGCCGTACCGGTGTAGGGATGGAGGGCCACGGCCCTTCGCGTGCCTCCGGGACTGTACCAGGTTTCATCAGGGTCCCGAGGTATCCTTCGCTTAAGCTACGGCTACTGAAAGCGGAGGTCCGATACATATCGGACCTGATGAAGCAAAAAAAGACCGTCCACGGACGGCCTTTGCTCGCTCAATGCGGTCGGAAAGAACTCACTACTTCTTCGAGGCAACGGCTTCATTCCCGTGCTGTGCGCGTGGCTCCCGTACGTCGAAGCGCAGCCAGGTCCCCGTCTTCACGCCCATGTCGTAGTAGCCCCAAGCGCTCACCTGGCCGTTGCCGTAGAAGTAGGTGAAGCGGCCGTGCTGCACCAAGCACTGTGCATCGCTGTAGGTGCCTTCCATCATCAGCGTGCCATCGGGCGCGGTTACCTGTGCGATGAACTTTCCGTCGGAAGTGGCGCGGATCACCCGGTGCCATGTATTCACCGTGTCGGTGGTGGGCATCAGGTACATGTCCACGGCCTCGGTGCGCGGCACGTTCACGGTGCCGTTGGAACTTTCCTGTCCGCCTACCATGGCGTTGGCCTTGATGGAGCAGCAGCAGATGAGGGCGGCGGCGATGGCGGCCGAAAGGAGGGTGCGTTTTGCGGTGTTCATCGTTGTGTGGTGCCAGGGGTGTTTCTCGTTGTTGACAGGTCAAAAGTCCCCTGATCCACAGCGTTCTTCATGCGCCCCCGAGCAAGTGGCGGGTTTGAATGATCAACTGGTAGGTGCGGCTCCAACTGCCGCTCGGCTTTTGCCCAACGCTCCCGCAAGTGATCCAGCCACCCCCAACGCTCCCGCAAGTGTTCCAGCCACCCCGCGATCCCCGACCATTCCCGGCTGGGTCACTTGTGGGCATGGCTCCTTCTTGTTGCATGCGTGTCTTCCCTGAAGTCTTCAGACTTCACCCGGTTTCATCAGGGTTCCGAGGTATCCTTCGCTTAAGCTGCCCAACGCTCCCGCAAGTGTTCCAGCCCCCTTGTGGTCTCCGACCATTCCCAACGCTCCCGCAAGTGTTCCAGCCACCCCGCGATCCCCGACCATTCCCGGCTGGGTCACTTGTGGGCATGGGCACGGAGCGCTTCCCGGCTTAAAGCCGGGACCGAAGACGCCTCGCAACGTTGGTTGGGGGCCGGGGAGGGGTCGCAAAGCCCACGATCCCCCGCCGCTGCAGCGTCCATGAGCAACCCTGCCCCAAGGCCGTGGTACACTTCGCCTCGAAGCCGATCAGCGCGCAGCGCCGCTCGATGTTGCGCAGGCCCGCCCGGGCCTTTACCGTGTCGGGGTCGAAGCCCTTGCCATTGTCCGCCAGGGTGATGCCCACCGGATCGCTGTGCAGGGTGATCGTGAGCGCCTCAGCGCCACTGTGCTTCGCCGTGTTGGACACCACCTCCTGGCACACGCGGAAGAGAATGGTGCTCACATCGTTCGGCAGGTGCGGCAGCAGCCCTTCCGTCACCACTTGCGCGTCCAGCTTCCCTGTGCGGTTCAGGCGGTCCGCCAGGTCCTTCAGGGCCGTTTCCAAGGTGCGGTCCTCCCAGAGGTCCGTGTTCAGGGTATGCCCCAGGCGGCGCACCTCCTTGATGCACTCCGCCAGCGCCTCGCGTGAGGCGTCCAGGCGC
>JAIOIH010000011.1 GCA_019912395.1 Flavobacteriales bacterium
GGCTACATTGGGCAGAAGTTCCGGGAAGGGGGAGAAGGCGAAACCGATATGGTGATCCAGTGGAGCGATAACCCGGGAGTCGACAAGGCGGACCGCCTGCGGTTCATCTTGACATCCGCCTACGACCAAGGCACTTATGAAAAATTCTGCCCAGTTTTCAACCAGAATGATCGCATTTACAACTATTAACCTGTACCTTGTAAAAGTGATGAGATGTTCAATTCAAATACCAGATCATCATCAGCTCATCAGCTCATCAGCTCATCAGCTCATCAGGACTACTGAAGGTAGCGCTTTCTCTTCTTCCAAGAAAAAAGCCCCCGGTGCTTGTAACACCGAGGGCCATTGTCGCTCATGTTCCACCAACTCGCGAAAGAAGATGAACAGAAGCTGAGCAAAGGTACGGCTAAGGCCCAAGCACAGTAGGCCCCGCCACCGTAGCCACCGGACCCACCTCTGGTATGCCCCACCACAGCCGCGCGGTGAAAGGGCATTGGAACAAGCGGTTTTTAAGACCGGAGCGATGCTTCCGGTCGATGCGAACAAACAATGACTTCCACAAGCAATAGGTACGGGGCATTCGAGCAAGTCGTGCAATGCTCATTGCTGGCTTTTTGCCTCTTGCCTTGCGCTTCCTCCCTTGCCGCCCAGAATCTGGTGCCCAACCCGGGCTTCGAAGAATCGGACACCTGCTCTACAATGGGGTTTGGCGTTCAAGGTCCGCTCGATTGGCACAGCGCCAATGGAACCCCGGATCACCTGCAAAGCTGTTTGCCGTATGGGAATCCCTTCGGGTTGCCATTGGATTTCTTCACCTTTCAAGAGCCGTATGAAGGGAGCTCATGCGCGGGCATGTTCACGTTCCATCAAAATGGTCCGTATGAATACCGTGAATGGATCATGGCTCCTCTGTTGGAACCCTTGGTCGTGGGGCAGACCTACTACTGCAGTTTCCGGGCGAACGCGGCATTCGGTGGCAACGCCGAGTATCCGCAGATCTGGCTGGCCAATGACAAGGTGGGGATGCTCTTCACTATGCAGGACCGACCGTGGTATGAAATGGACCCTTATCCGGAGCCTCCCAACCATGCGCACATCGTCTATCCGCAGATACTCGCGGATACGGTGGGCTGGACCCTGGTGAGCGGCAGTTTTGTGGCGGACAGTGCTTACACGTACGTGATTATCGGGCAGTTCTTCAGCAATTCCTTGACCGATACACTTCACTTCGCGGACCCGAGTTCCGTGTTCCCGTGGGCACCACGTGGCTACACCTTGGTCGATGCGGTCTGTGTATCGGCCAGCCCGGCCGGTTGCGACCTGGGGCAAGGGGTGGGCGAGGAGCAACCGGTAGGCTATTCCCTGTTCCCGAACCCTGCGCAAGACCAATTGGTCGTGGGCCAGCGTGCTGGGGCGGAGGCGCAAGTGCGGGATGCTGTCGGGCGCTTGATGTGGCAGGGCAAGGTCACCAGCGATCACTGGGTGCTGGATGTGGGTTCTTGGGCGCGCGGTGCGTATGTGTTGCGCATGGTACGCTTTGGACGGGTGGAAACACGGAAGTTCGTATTGACCGAGTAGGAGCATCGTTCCGGTCTTTTCGTCGTAAACGATAAACACGAAAAGCAATGAGAACGAAGAACATAACAAAGCACCTGATCTTGGGTGCATTGATCCTGACGACCGGTAACGTGGTCGGTCAGACATCTGTACTTGGCAATTTGGCTTCCGGCCCAACCGATTTTCTGGGTTGGGATGGCAGTGTGACCAACAACTTTCCGCTGGAGATCCGCCACGATGGGGCTTTCCCGATCCAATTCTGGACGAGCGGGAGCTTCCGGGGGCTGATCAATGAGAGGGTTATATACCCCAGCTTGAACACCTTCCCGAACATCCCTGCGGACGGCTTCACCCTGATCACGCCGGACATGGGTTTTCTGAACCAGCCCCCGAGAGGTCCTTTCAGCCGCCTGCATTTGGCCGAAGGGGGCGAAGATGGTAATGCCGAGCAATGGGGCTACCGGCCGTGGCAGCG
>JAIOIH010000012.1 GCA_019912395.1 Flavobacteriales bacterium
ACCCCGAGTTGTTCACAGAGCTAACAGTGATCAACAAAGAGAAAAGGACCAAAAGAGAAAAATCACAACACAACCAACAAATCGAGTTGACAGAACACTGAAAAGAGGTCAACGTCTGGCAGGACTTGACATCCTGACAACGGACAACGGACAACTGACAACTAAGGGGAACTCGGAACTATCAACCACCTTTGCGCCGCCAATGGCCTTTCTCCATCCCTCCTTCCTCTGGGCGCTCGCTGCGCTGGCCATCCCGGTGATCATTCACCTCTTCCAGTTGCGGCGGTTCAAGCGGATCGACTTTCCCAATGTGCGCTTTCTGCAAGAAGTGACGCAGCAGACCCGCTCGCGCAAGAAGGTGCGGCATTGGCTGGTGCTCCTCGCGCGGTTGCTGGCGCTGGCCTGCTTGGTAATGGCCTTCGCGCAGCCCTATTTGAAGACCGATGACGGAGCGGTGAAGGCGGGCGAACGCGCCGTAAGCCTCTATCTCGATGATAGCTGGAGCATGGACGGCCAGAACAGCGGCGGCCGACTTTTGGACCAGGCCCGCACCGATGCACAGGACGCCGTGATGGGCCACAACCCCACGGACCGCTTCCAAGTGCTCACCAACCTCTTCGAGGGTCGCCAACAGTTGCTGATGGGGCGCGATGAAGCCTTGGCCGCCGCCGGACAGGTGGAGGTGGGGCCGTATGCCCGGCCGATCTCACAGGTGATGGAACGCCAACGCGAGGCCTTGGCTCGAAGCGATGCTCCGGCGAAGCGGGCTTTCCTCTTCACTGATCTTCAGCGCGTGACCACCGACGTGGAGGAATGGAGCAACGATAGCACGGTGCATACCGTGATCGTATCGCTGGAGGCTGCCAATGCGGACAACCTCGCCATCGATTCGGTCTGGTTCGGCAACCCGGTGCGCCGCCTGGGGCAAGTGGAAGAGCTGCACGTCCGCGTGCGGAACTATGGGAAGCAGGAGCTGCGCAACGTGCCGCTGAAGCTCACGATAGACGGACGCCAGCGCGCGATGGCCACCTTCGGGATCGGTGCCAACGCCATGGTGGACACCGTACTGAACTTCACCAATGATGCTACCGGCTACCATCGGGGCGAGGTCTCCATCGATGACCGGCCGATCACCTTTGACAATAACTTCCACATCGCCTACCGAACGGCGGAAAAGCTGCACGTGCTACTGGTGAGCGGGGGGCAGGCCACCAGCGACAAGGACATTGCGGCGGTGTTCACCGGGGACAGCGTACATGCCTTCACCAGCCAGCCGTACCGCCAGATCGATCTCGCTGAGTTGGCAAAACAGGACCTCGTTGTACTGAATGCCCTGCCGGAGATTCCCAGTGGCTTGGCCAATGAATTGAAGGACTTCGTTGAAGGCGGGGGGAGCGTTGCGATATTCCCTGCGGCCGATGCCGATGCCGCATCCTATGGGGCGGCCCTGACCCAGTTCGGAGCAGGATTCGGTGCGCGCGATACCACGGGTATAAAGGTGGAACGGATCGATCTGCGTTCGCCCTTCTTCCGGGATGTATTCAGTAGCATGCCCGCCAACGTCGATCTGCCGATGGTACGGACGCGCTATGCGATCACCCCGGCACCGGCGGCCGATGTGCTGCTGCGCCTGCAGAGCAGTGCGGCATTCCTCAGCTCCACGCCGCAGGGCAAGGGCCGCGTGTACTTGAGCGCCGCCCCGCTGGATGCTTCGGGTGGCACCTTCAGCCGCCACGCCTTGTTCGTCACTTCCATGTTGCGCATGGCCGAACTGGCGCGCCCCATGGGTCCGCTCTACCACATCATCGGCGATGAGGGCGCCATTCCCTTGGAAGGTGCCGACCTGCAAGGCGAGGCCCCTCCGCATTTGAAAGGACCCGAAGGGATCGACATCATCCCGGAAGTGAGGCGCACCGTAGGCGGCGTATCGCTGGTGCTTCATGATGAGGACCTGCAGCCCGGCCCCTATGCCGTAACGGTGGAGGATGATACGATCGCCATCCTCGCATTGGATCTTTCCCGCAAGGAGGGCGACCTCAGTGCCTACACGGCGGATGAACTGAAGGAGATATTGGTACAGCGCGAACTCACTACTATTTCCGTGTTGGAGAAATCCGGCAACGAACTTGCAGCCAGCCTGAAGGACCTCGGCCAAGGCCCGAAGCTTTGGAAATGGTTCATCCTGGCCGCCCTGATCTTTTTGATCCTGGAGATCCTCTTGATCCGCATTATCCGATGAAAGACCTGTTGCTTCGCCAAGTAAAAGTGCTGGACCCCGGTGGTCCGCTGCACAACACGGTCACCGACCTGCAGATGGAGAACGGCCGATTGGTGAAGGCCGGAGCGAAACTGCCCAAGGGAAAAGGGGAGGAGATCGCCATGGAAGGGCTGCACGCTTCCCCCGGTTGGGTGGACCTGCGGGCGCACTTCCGCGATCCCGGCGAGGAATACAAGGAAGGCCTGGTGAACGGGCTGGATGCCGCTGCAGCCGGTGGTTATACAGCGGTGGCCGTCCTGCCGAGCACCAACCCGCCAGTGGACCAGCGGGCCGCGGTGGAATACCTGCTGCGCAAGGGCCAAGGACATGCGGTACGGGTGCTGCCGCTGGGAGCGATCACCAAGGGGTTGAAGGGGGAGCAGCTCGCGGAGCATTTCGATATGAGCGATGCGGGTGTCGTGGCCTTCACCGATGACCTTGCGCCCTCCCGGAACGCACGCGTGATGCTGCTGGCATTGCAGTACGTCATGAATTTCGATGGGCGCGTGATGGCCCATGCACAGGATGTGGACCTCGCAGCGCTGGGACAGATGCACGAAGGAGTGATGAGCACCCGGCTGGGCATGCGGGGCATTCCGCCCATGGCGGAAGCGGTGCGGCTGGCCCGCGACCTGGAGCTGCTGGCATACACCGGTTCCCGCTTGCACGTGGACCTGGTGAGCACGGCGGAAGGAGTGGAGCTGATCCGACAAGCAAAGGCCAAAAAGCTGCGTGTGACCGCCAGCGTAGCCGCGCACCACCTGATGCTGGACGACGGCAGCCTGCGCGGCTTCGACACCAACTACAAGGTAATGCCGCCCCTGCGCAGCCTCGAGCACATGGAGGCCTTGCGTGAGGGTGTGAAGGACGGCACCATCGATAGCATCGTCAGCGATCACCGGCCGGAGGATACCGAGCACAAGAAGGTGGAATTCGCACAAGCGGCCTTCGGCATCATCGGGCTGGAGACGGCGTATGCCGTGGCCAACACCGCCTTGAAGAGCCGGATGTCCGCACGCAGGATCGTGGAGCGTTTCTGCCAAGGCCCCCGCGCTGCCTTGGGCCTTTCCGTGCCGCACCTCGTGGAAGGCGAGATGGCCGAGATCACCCTCTTCGCTCCGGAGCACCAGTGGATGTTCACCGAGAAGGACATCGTGAGCCGCTCGCGGAACACGCCTTTCGTCGGGCATCGCTTTACCGGGAAGGCCATGGGGATCGTGAGCAATGGGCAGGTGAGGATGATCAGCTGATCAAGCCCCGTGCCCCCGGAACCTAATTTCGCGCTCCATGTCCAACGCAAGTGCGCATCCGCTCCGGCCAGTGGTGATCTGGCTGCTCACCGGTTGTTTTCTCATTGCCTGCATGGTGGCCATCGGTGGCATCACCCGGCTCACCGGCAGCGGGCTCAGCATCACCGAGTGGAAGCCGATCATTGGGGCGTTGCCTCCGATGAATGAGGTGGAATGGCACGAAGCGTTTGACAAGTACAAGCAGATCCCGGAGTACAACTTGATCAACCAGCACATGGAGCTGGACGATTTCAAGGAGATCTTCTTCTGGGAATTCCTGCACCGCAACTGGGGCCGGTTGATGGGCATCGTCTTCATTGTGCCTTTTGTGTGGTTCTGGGGGAAGGGCCTGTTGAAGGGTTGGCTGATGCGCCGCGGTTGGAGCATTCTGATCGGCGGCGGGCTGGTGGGTGCGCTGGGTTGGTTCATGGTGGTCAGCGGCTTGGAGGACAATCCCGATGTGAGCCAATACCGGCTGGCCATCCACCTCTGCGCGGCCTTCATCGTGTTCTGCCTTGTGCTCTGGACCATCTTCGACATCCGATGGGGGCGAAGGAGCTTCCTGGGCGATGGTACATCGGCGGCCAAGTGGTCGCGCTGGCTCCTGCTCATAGTGATGGTGCAGATCATCTATGGAGCCTTCACCGCAGGTCTCGATGCCGGGCGCATCTACAACACCTGGCCGCTCATGAACGGCGAGTTCATGCCGGCCAACGTCACTGCGTTCGGCAGCCTTTGGAAGGACTTCACCGATCACCGCGACGGCGTGCAGTTCATCCACCGCAACTTCGCATGGGTGGTGGCCATTGCCGTGATCTGGTTCGGCCATGCCAACCGCAGGAACAAGGCGCTGAAGGGCGGGGACATCCTGCTCTTCTTCGCCGTCTTCATCCAGTTCGCGCTTGGTGTGCTCACCCTGATCACACAGGTATGGCTGCCCTTGGGCGTGCTGCACCAACTGGGTGCGCTGCTGCTATTGTCGGTGCTGTTGCACGTGCTCCACCACACCGGCCGGGTGCTCCCAGCGGAGGCTGTGCGCGAAGCGGCTGATGTCCGTGCGGATGCGATCGGTCACCGGGGCCAGTGAATCGGCGTTCGGACGCACATCGAAGTAGAGCGCGCCGTAGAGAAAATTCGAGACGCTATCGGTGAGGTAGAACACCATGGGGCTGGCCACATTGCCGTCCACCGCGAAAATGGTCCCGAACACGCGGTTGCTATCGCGAAGCACTTCCTCCACCTTGATCCGCGTGGCCAAGGCCATGTGCTTGTCCTTGAATTCGTGCGCATCCCGCACCAGCTCCGGCAGGTCGCCCTCCACACGACGCCAGGTCATGTGTACCGCTGCCCGCTGCTCCGGGAAGAGCATGTCGCTCCAACAGGTCCTTCCATCATCCAGGCCGGTCCCCTTACCCTTCACCAGTTGGGCATACACCGGCACGTCCGCGGTGAACGGGCAATGGCTGGTGACGGTCCGGGTGCTGTCCGGCGGAAGGTCGATCCGGAAATAGCCGCGAGGCTTGGGCACGGGGTCCTCCGTACAACCCGCAGCAAGGGTTGTTAGTAGCACCAAGCCAAGAACTGCAGTCAGCCCCATCGTTCGCCTGCCGTCGCCGAAGCGCTTTGGCGACGGCCCCCCAGGGCTATCGGGTCTAATGCGCCCGTTGGGCGCTGCATCCAAGGTCGCATAGCTCCCAGCGGAAGGGTTTGATCGCCCTGCGGGCGAGCACCCTTGATGTTTTGAACCACGGATGGACACAGATGGACACGGATGAGCACAGTATTTATCCGTGTGGATCCGTGTCCATCCGTGGTTCCTCTCTAAGGGCCAACCACGCCGCAAGGCATGGCCGGAAGACCCGATAGCCCTGGAAGGCACCCTGACAACGGACAACGGACAACGGACAACTGAACTAAGCCACCTCATCCCGTATATGCACTTTTACCCGGCGCACCCGTTTGTTGTCCGCGCTTTCCACGGTGAAGTTGAAGTTGTGCAGGCTCACGCGTTCGCCTTTTTTGGGGATGCGTCCGGTAAGCTCCAGTACGAACCCGCCCAAGGTCTCGCTTTCGCCCTTGTGCTCCTCGAACAGCTTGCCATCGATACCGAGGATGCGGTACATGTCCGTGAGCGGGGCACGGCCCTCGAACACGTAGGTGCGGTCGTCCAGTTTGCTATAGATCAGGTCCACATCATCGTACTCGTCGGTGATGTCGCCCACGATCTCCTCGATCACATCCTCCAGGGTGATGATCCCGCTGGTGCCGCCATACTCGTCCACCACGATGGCCAAGTGGACATGCTTCTTCTGGAATTCCTTCAGCAGCTCGTCGAGCTTCTTGTTCTCGGGCACGAAATAGGCGGGGCGCAACAGGGCGTTCCAATCAAAGTCCACCGATTCGATGTGCGGCAGCACATCCTTGATGTAGAGCACGCCCACCACGCGGTCGGCGGTTTCCTCATAGATCGGCACCCTCGAAAAGCCGCTGGAGATGATGGCCTCCATCAGCTCCTTGAAGCTGATGTCCTTGTTGAAGGCGGTCATCTCGGTGCGGGCGCGCATCACCTGCCGGGCTTCGATGTTGCCGAACTTCACGATGCCGCTAAGGATGCGCTGCTCCTCGGCGGTGGTGCTGGCATCGGTGGTGAGCTCCAGGGCATGGCCCAAGGATTCGGCGTCCACGTTCTGTGCCCGCTTCTTGTAGCGTTTTTCAATGAAGGAGGTGGAGCCCAGCAGCAGCTTGGTCACCGGTGTCCAGAAGAAGCGCAGGCCCAAGATCGGGGTGCTGAACACCTGCGCCACGCGCATGGGGTGGCTGGTGGCGTATACCTTCGGCAGCACCTCGCCGAGCATCAGGATGATGGCCGTAACGGCGATCACCTGGATCAGGAAGACCAGCTTCTCGCCCATCGCCCCCAGGTCCATGAGGCTGGCCACCACGATCGTGGAAAGCACGGTGATGCCCACATTGGCAAAATTGTTGGTCACCAGGATGGTGGCCAGCAATCTGCGCGGCTTGGAGAGGAGCTCCAGCACATTGGCACCGCTGGCGCCCCCGCGTTCCTTCAGGTCGCGCATGTGGGTGGCGTTCAGGGAGAACAGGGCCACCTCGCTGGCCGCAGTGATCGCCGATACGGCAAGGAGCAGAACGATGCCGATCAACGCGGCCAAGGTCATGGGGTCGAAGCTTCCCATCAATGCGCGGCCCGTTCAGCGGGTGCCGCGGGGATCGCCCGAGGCGTGGAAGGTCGTCGTCTCAAAGCTCAGAAGGGAAGGTCATCATCATCACCCGGATCGGCTGATCCAGGAGCGGCGTGAGCAGGTTGGGCAGCCTCCGCTTGGCGGGGTGCGCCTCCTTGTGCAGGGCCGTCACCGGTGGGGCGGTCCAGCATGGTGAGGTTGTCCGCCATGATCTCCGTGGTGTAGCGGTCGATGCCGTCCTTTTCCCATTTGCGGGTGCGCAGCTTTCCTTCCACGTACACCTTGCTGCCCTTCTTCACGTATTTCTCCACCACTTCCGCCAGGCCGCGCCACACCACCACGCGGTGCCATTCGGTCACTTCACGCTTTTCACCGGTCTGGCGGTCCTTGTACGTTTCGCTGGTGGCCAGGTTGAAGTTGGCGACGGTCACATCGTTCTGGAGGTGCCGTACTTCGGGATCGGCCCCGAGGTTGCCGATCAATATCACTTTGTTCACGCCGCTCATGGGGATGGGTATTGGGCTACGAAGATAACGGCTGGCTGATGTTTGCTGCTCAAGGAATTTGAACAGTGGGTGGATCCAGCAGGGACGCAAGCCATCGCTCGATCAAGCGGGGCACATCCGGCGGCTCACTCACAGATGACCTTCACCACGCCGAGGCTTCCCTTTTTGCCAAGCACTTCCACCATGTACAGCCCGGCGGGCAATCCATTCCGCTCAATGGTGTAGGTGGGACCGACCTGCCCTACTGCCGTCCGCCGCAGCACACTTCCCAAGGCATTACGCCAGATCAGACTTTCCGGTTGGGTGGCGCCACTGAAGACCAAGGCCGAACGGTCCGCCATGGGGTTGGGCCGGATGCCGATCCTGTTTGGCATGGTCCCCTCCGCAATTGCAGTGGTGACCGGCGCTATGTTCACATAACGTTTGCAAGGGGTTGGAAAACCGGCAAGTGGATTGATATCGTAAAATGTACTTTCATGATTGTGTCCCCCGTTTACGATGTCGGCGAGGGGTGGCGTATATGCGCGCATCGTTCGACCTGGCAACGTGGTATTGCCTCGTAATTGGAACAATAGTTGACCTGGCGGGGCAACCGCAAGTGTCGGTGCATGAAGATGGATGTACGTGGAATCAAGAAGGTCAGTCGTGCCAAGAAGTGAATAGGATGTTGCCGCGATGTTGTCAGGTGATGCCATCGAACATTGGATCAAGAGGTCTGCGACATACGAAGTATACGATGCCAAAGCCAAGTAAAGATGTTGGCCGGAAGGGTCAAAATCCAGGCCCAAGACCTTTGATGGTCGGAAATTTAACGGGGGGCCACCCGGAAAGATGACCAGGTCCATGCCCAGTTCGCTCCAAAGATCCAATTGGCCCGTGGCCCGGTCAAATTGAAAAAACTCGATCTTGCTGGTGTCCAACGAGCTCGCGAGCTTGGCAACGGCCAAAAGGGTTCCTGGCTTTGAAAATATCATTTGTCCTAGCCGGTCCACATTTTCATGTGGTGCGACCTCCGGAAGGAAATCGGACCCGACGTTGGAAGTGACCGGTAGATCGGCGAGCCCTCCGGAGGTGAAGTGGAATGCCAAAAAAGTGTCTCCGGAGTCCTTGTGCTGCACCACCCAATAGCCTGTCTCGGAGGAGTCCACCGTTGCGGAGATCTTGGCCGTGGCGCGCTCCATGTACCAAAGTGTTCCACTACCGACCACGGCACCCGTGCCACCATTGGCGGCCACGTCCACTTCCACGTAGCCCGCTCTGGAACTGGGCGGAAGTTCGTTGATGAAAACACCGTACCGTTCGGGAAGACCGGGCACTGGGAGGATCAAATAGTTGCCCGCGGGAACGGACCATCCGAGATCGGCGGCGCTTCCTCCTGCCACCGTTCCGAACAGCGCATTTCGTATGCCATGGTCATCCGCCAAGAGCACAAATTGACCAGCGGTGTCACTGATACAGGCACTGTGGTCCGAGATCGGATCGTTCAAGGAAAAGAGGGTAAGCCCCAGGTCGTCATAAGGTAACCCTTGTGGTAGGCTATCGGGAAAATGGATCCATACCCCACTCCCGAACACCCAGTTGGCATTGCGGGACTGCGCTTGTGCGAGCTGGGCAATCACCAAGCAAGACCATAATATATGATGTCGCCTTTTCATGGGTCAATCTCACGGACGGATGTGCCGACAGGTAATTTCGAACATCAGGCCAGGGTATAATGTGGTCACAAAGTTCGAGGCTTCATTCTCGCAATGTGGGTTAATTGGTGACGAGCCGCTGGACCAAGACCATTGTGCGCAATTCCAGGAATAGAGGAAGGTACCGCCCGTGGTCGGGTAATAAAAATCCAGCTGATATATGATAAATCCAGAAGGCGGCGTGATCGTGGCCGGGGTATTGGATGGCCCAACTGAAATTGCATCTGGCGACGATGGTCCTGAAGGTAACTGTAAACAACTCGTGGAGTACCAGGGAACCACCATCACCGGACATTCGCACTTGGAGTAAAATGTTGCCGATTGTGCAAAGGCAGAACTGATCAATAGGCTAAAAAAGGCTATGGAAATGAGGTGCACAGTGCGGCGTGGGGGGGGGAGTTTCATTGGGCTGTGGTTTGGAGGGATGAAATTAACGAGAATTTTTACATTCTTCCAACTTTGAGGGTATAGTCTGCTGAGGATGGTCCCGCCCCGGATGCAGGTGCTGCATGCACCCGCAGATCGTTCGTTGCAAAATTCCTGCTGGGGCCTATTCCAACGATGGGGCAAGCCACCGCTCGATCAATCGCGGCACGGCCAATGCCCTCAGCTTCTTAAGCGGCACGAGTTCCCATTCTTCCGGTGGTGCATGACCCTTAGGCGGGACCACCGTCCAGAACACGGCATGGATCACTTGGTGGCTCAATACGTGCCGAGCCTCCGCGCCTTTGGCCGAAACGGTCCATCCCTTTCCGAAGGCGTGGTCCAGTTCGGCTTTCAAGGACCGGTTCTTCACGGGGGCCTTGCTTTCCACCATCGGTGGTTCCCACAGCCCCTGCCAAATGTCCTTGCCCGTGCGCTGCTGCATGTACAGCCCCTTCGCCGTGCGGATATGCAGGTAGTTGAAGAAGCGGTCGCGGGACTTCGTTCTGCCCTGCTTTACCGGTAGCGCTTGGACCGTCCCGGTGGCCAGCGCAATGCAGTTTGCATGCAAGGGGCAATGGGGGCAATCGGGCGATCGTGGCATGCACACCGTGGCCCCCAGTTCCATCACCGCCTGGTTGTGGTCACCCGGTTGCTTGGGGTCCAACAGCTCTCCGGCCAGCTCCTTGAAGCGCTTCCTTCCTTCTGTGCTGTCGATCGGCATATCGATGCCGAATACCCGCGCCAGCACGCGGTACACGTTGCCGTCCACCACGGCGTGCGGCCGGTGGAAGCAGATGGAGGCGATGGCCGATGCGGTATAGTCGCCCACGCCCTTCAACATTACCAGGTCGGCGTGGTTTTCGGGGAGTCTCCCGCCGTGCTCGTCCATAACCTGTCGGGCGGCCGTCCGCAGGTTCCTGGCCCGGCTGTAGTAGCCCAGGCCTTGCCATTCCTTTAACACCTCATTCTCGCTTGCCGTGGCCAGGTCGGCCACCGTGGGCCAGCGTTCGGTGAAGAGCAGGAAGTATCCCAAGCCTTGGTCCACACGGGTCTGCTGGAGGATCACTTCGCTGAGCCATACGCGGTACGGGTCCCGGGTTTCCCGCCAGGGCAGGGGGCGGTGGTTTTCCCGGTACCAGGGCAGCAACAGCTTCGAAAACCACGAACGGCTTGACATCCAGTGACAAAGATGCGTAATGGATCGAAATGGTCCCTATCTTCGCAGCCCGAAAAAAGAAGGGAGTGAATGACGAAGGCGGAACTGGTGGCGGCCATTAGCAGCAGGACAGGCGTTGAGCGCGCGGTGGTGCTCAACACCATCGAGGCGTTCATGGACCAGGTGAAGAACAGCTTGGAGGCCGGTGAGGACGTGCATTTGCGCGGCTTTGGCAGCTTTCTGCTGAAGCACCGTGCCAAGAAGGTGGGCCGGAACATCAAGCACAACACGCCCATCATCATCGAGGCGCACGACATCCCCTACTTCAAGCCGGCCGACATTTTTGTGGACAAGGTGAAAAACCGGCCGAAGGTGACCGCTTGATGGGATTGAAGCGCCAGCATTGGATGATGATCGCGACCGCCGTCCTGGTGGTCGTGCTGCTGGCCTTGGCCCCGCGTACCCCGTCCGGGCAAGCCGAAATGAACGCCACCTCGGCCCGCGTGAGCGAGGATCCCAACAGCGGCTCCACACCCCGTGCCGACGGCCCACGCGAGGGAGCAACCAGCTCCGACCCCAAGGTGTCCGCCATCCTTGGCGAACTGGCCGCCGGCAAGCCCCCCATGGAGACCATCGTGAAGTTGAGGGACCTTGCCGAGGACGAACCCGACAACGTGGAAGCCCAGTACCACATGGGCCTATTCAGCTGGCAAACCAACCAGTACGACAAGGCCATGGAACGCTTCCGGAAGACGATCGCCCTGGACCCCAAGGGGTACCCGGACGCATACGCCTACCTGGGCCAAGCCTACGCCACCCTGGACAGCACCGAAAAGGCGATTGAGGTACTGGAGACATACAAGACACTGGTGACCGACACCTCCCTGATCAATGGGGCGGACCGGTACATCATTGAGATCAAGAACAAGACCAAACATTGACCGAACATGCCCTGCGGTAAAAAACGGAAGCGCCATAAGATGGCCACGCACAAGCGGAAGAAACGCTTGCGCAAGAATCGCCACAAGAAGAAGAAGTAGGCGTTGAAGCCCGGCATGGCCCCGGTCCGTGGAATGACGGACCGCGGGCGCATGCGTGCAGGGATTTCGCGCCCCACTGGGCGCTTCACCTTATTTCTTATTTCTCGTGAGCGTAGATCTGATCATCCGCTCCCAAGGGAGCGAAGTTGCCATCGCCGTGCTGCGCGACAAGCTCCTCATGGAGCTCCATCGCGAGCGGACCGAGCGTGGTTTTGCCGTAGGCGATATTTATCTGGCCAAGGTACGCAAGGTGGCCCCCGGCCTCAACGCCGCCTTCGTGGACGTGGGGCACGAGAAGGACGCCTTCCTGCACTACTACGACCTTGGTCCGCAGTACCGCAACAGCTACAAGTTCGCCAAGGGTGCGGTGAGCGGCACCGTAAAGACCTCCTTGCTGGAAGGCTGGAAGCCTGAGCAGGACATTACCAAGGACGGCAAGCTGGCCGAAGTGCTCAGCGCCAGCCAGAGCATCCTGGTGCAGATCGCCAAGGAGCCCATCAGCACCAAGGGCCCACGCCTCACGGCGGAAGTGACCTTGGCGGGTCGCTACATGGTACTGGTTCCATTCATCAATAAGGTCAGCATCAGCAGCCGCCTCACCGACGAGACGGAGCGCAAGCGCCTCAAGGGCCTCATGCAGGCCATCCGCCCGAAGAACTTTGGCATCATCATCCGAACCAATGCCGAAGGCCGCAAGACCGAGGACCTGGAGGCCGACCTGAAAAGCCTGTTGCAACGCTGGGACGAAATGTTCCGCAACCTGCGCAACGGCATCCCGCCGAAGAAGGTACTGGGGGAGATCGACCGCACCAGTGCCGTGCTTCGCGACGTCCTGAACAAGGACTTCACCAGCATCATCGTGGACGACGAACTGGTCTATGAGGAAGTTCGCCAAACCCTGGAGAAGACCGCGCCCGACCGGGTGGATATCGTGAAGCACTACAAGGGCAAGCTCGATATTTTCGACAACTTCGGTATCAACAAGCAGATCAAGCAGGCCTTCGGCCGACAAGTGATGCTGCCCAGCGGGGCCTACCTCATCGTTGAGAAGACCGAGGCCATGCACGTGGTGGACGTGAACAGCGGCAGCCGCAAGGGAGGCCGTAGCGATCAGGAGGAGAACGCGCTCGCCATCAATGTGGAGGCGGCCAGGGAGATCGCACGCCTGCTGCGGCTCAGGGACATGGGCGGCATCATCTGCGTGGACTTCATCGACCTGTACGAAGCGGAGAACCGCCGCACCTTGCACAAGGTGCTGAAGGATGCCATGGTGGACGATAAGGCCAAGCACAATGTGCTCCCTCCCAGCAAGTTCGGCGTGATCGAAATGACGCGCCAACGCGTGCGCCCGGAAACGGAGATCGACACCAGCGAGAGCTGCCCCACCTGCGGCGGAACCGGCGAAGTGAGCGCCCCGGTCCTCATCGTGGACGAGATCGAGAACGGCCTCAACTACCTGCTCTCCGAAAAGGACATGAACGGCGTAAGCCTGCACGTCCATCCATTCGTGGCCGCGTACTTCACCAAGGGTTTCCCCAGCATCCAGCACAAGTGGTGGTGGCGCTGGAAGAAATGGGTGAAGGTGGTGCCGAAAGGTTCCAGCAGGTACCTCGAGTTCCACGTCTTTGATAGCGAGGGGAAAGAGGTGCCTGTGTAGTTCCATTTGGATTTCCCTAGCCTCAAGCCATTAGCCTCAAGCTGCAAGCTTGGGTTGCTCTGGTAGTTAAGCTTGTGGCTTGAAGCTATCGGCTAATGGCTGAACAACCGATCTCCGAAACACTCCTCCTCGCCAAAGCCCGCGCCTACTGCGCCCGCCAAGAGCGGTGCCAGCAGGAAGTGCGGGAAGGTGTACACCTGGTGCGCGCATCATTCCGGCAACGAATCGAGGATCGCCTCCATTTGGGGCTTTAGCGCAGGAATGTGGATCCGTACCACCTCCGCAACGATGGCCGTATCGATACGGAAATAATCGTGGACCAAGCGGTTCCGCATACCAATGACCAAGTTCCAAGGAACTTCCGGGTGGGCTTGACGAAGTTCCTTTGTCAGCAAGTTGGAGGCTTCGCCGATCACTTCAATGAGTTTAACCACCGCATAGCGGAGCATTGCATCCCGGTCCAGTTTGTCCTCGGTGACCGGGTAGGCATGTTCCTCCAATTCCCGGATGGCATCAAGAATATGGCCGGATCCTGTCGGCTTCAGGCCCGCGCATAGATCAGCTGCTTGTCGCGGTCCACGTATGGCTTCACATGCGGGCTGAGCCCCTTCGTGGTGACCAAGTCCACGCGTCGTTTCAGCAATGCTTCCAGGTCCAGCTCCATTTGGATGAAATGCAAGCCGATGGGCTTTGAATGGTCCAGTTCCACTAAAATGTCCACATCGCTCTGGGCATCAGCAGCCCCACGGGCGAATGAACCGAAAAGGAATGCCTGCTTCACGGGCTGGATCGCGAAGTAGGTGCAAAGCCGTTCCAAAGTTTGATCATCCAAGGCCATATTGCAAAGGTATGAGCTGCGCCCGCAGCAGTAGGTTCGCGCCTGTTCATGCACAAGGATCCACCGCTACAGCATAATATCCTCTCAAAAGCCCGCAACTACTGCGCCCGCCAAGAGCGGTGCCAGCAGGAAGTGCGGGACAAGGTGTACGCATGGGGTGGGCACGAAGAATCGGTGGAACAGATCATTGCGCAGCTCATCGGTGAAGGTTTCTTGAATGAAGCCCGGTTCGCGGAGCACTACGCGGTGAGCAAGAGCAGGCAGAAAGGCTGGGGCGAGCGGAAGATCGAGCAGGCGTTGAAGGCGAAGGGCGTTTCGGAGCGCTGCATCGCTTCGGGCCTGAAGGCCATCGATGGGGATGAAGAGGAACAGCAGCTCCGGTTGGCCGTGACCAAGCGCTGGGAAAAGCTGAAGAAGGAGGAACCATTCATAAGGAAGGGGAAGCTGGTCCGCCATTTCATCGGAAGGGGTTTCTCCCGGGAGCGGATCGAGAAGGCGTTGGAGGAACTGCAGGAGGAAAGTGGAAGTTCGCACCGTTCTTGATGCGCATCGTACTGTGTACTTTCGCGGCCCGAAAGCACCGGGACCTCCCGCACCATGATCACGATCGACAAGATAAATGACCTCGCCGAGCGGCTGGACGCATTGAAGGGCTACCTGGAGATCGAGGACAAGCGCGGTCGCATCCTGGAAGAGGAGAAGTACACCCTGGACCCGGATTTCTGGAACGACCAGAAGAAGGCCCAAGCGGTGATGCGCAAGATCCGGGAGCTGAAGCGCTGGGTGGGGATGTACGAGAACGTGAAGCGCGAAGTGGACGACGCGGTGGTTACATACGAATTCTTCAAGGCCAAGGAGGCCAGCGAAGTGGAGTTGGAAGCGCAGTTCAAGAAAGCTTCGGACGCGTTGGAGGAGCTCGAGTTCAAGAACATGCTGAGCGCCGAGGAAGATCCCTTGAGCGCGGTGGTGCAGATCACCAGCGGCGCGGGCGGCACGGAGAGCAACGATTGGGCCTTGATGCTGCTCCGGATGTACCGCATGTGGGCCGAGAAGGAAGGATACCAAGTAAAGATCCTCGACTATCAGGACGGTGATTCTGCGGGCATCAAGCAGGCCACCATGGAAGTGGGAGGCGAGTTCGCATTTGGGATGCTGAAGGGTGAGAACGGCGTCCATCGCCTGGTGCGCATCAGCCCGTTCGACAGCCAGGCTCGGCGCCACACCAGCTTTGTGAGCGTCTATGTGTTCCCCTTGGTGGACGAGAGCATCGACATCGACATCAATCCCGCGGACATCACCTGGGACACTTTCCGCAGCGGCGGTGCCGGTGGCCAGAACGTGAACAAGGTGGAGACCGGCGTGCGCCTGAAGCACGCGCCCACGGGCATCATCATCGAGAACACCGAGACGCGCAGCCAGTTGGACAACAAGACCAAGGCGTTGCAACTGCTGAAGAGCCAATTGTACGAGGCTGAACTGGAGCGCCGCAGAAGCAAGCGGAGTGCGATCGAGGCGGGCAAGAAGAAGATCGAATGGGGCAGCCAGATCCGCAACTACGTGCTGCAACCCTACAAACTGGTGAAGGACGTCCGCACGGACCACGAGACCAGCAACGTGGACGATGTGCTGAACGGTGAGATCGACGAATTCCTGAAGGCCTGGCTGATGCAGAACGGACTGAGCCAGAAAGCGTGATTTGACGATTGAAATGGTAGAGTTGTCAGTTGTTAGTTGTCGGTTGTCAGGCGTGGCCGCGATAGGCACTTGGCAAATTCAATGGGGGCCTTTCTCTCACGGGTCACCAACTACTTCATATCAGCGTAGATCATAACGATCTGCGCTATCTGCGTTCCAAATAGAACAACATGTCGGACTACACCATCTACCACAACCCACGCTGCAGCAAGAGCCGCGAAGCACTTTCACTGCTGAAGGAGAACGGCATTGAGCCGAAGGTGCTCCAATACCTGAAGGAGGTACCCACCCGGAAGGAGCTGGAGTTGCTCGTGATGCAGCTCGGCATACCGGCCTCGGAGCTCGTCCGCAAGAATGAAGCACTGTACAAGGAGAAGTACAAGGGCCTGAAACTGAACGAACACGAATGGATCCGTGTCATGCACGAGAACCCGCAGCTGATCGAACGCCCCGTGGTGGTAAAAGGACACAAAGCCGTGATCGGCCGACCAACGGAGAACGTGAAGGAACTGATCGATAAAAAGTAGGGTATGGCGATGCATGCATCGCCATACCCTACGCCCCAAGAACCATGAACTACCGCATAGAAAAGGACACGATGGGCGAGGTGAAGGTCCCCGCCGACAAATACTGGGGCGCGCAGACGGAGCGCAGCCGCAACAATTTCAAGATCGGTCCGCCCGCGAGCATGCCGATCGAGATCATCCATGCCTTCGCCTACCTGAAGAAGGCCGCCGCACTGGCGAACTTGGAGCTGGGCAAGCTTCCGCAGGAAAAGTGCGACCTCATCGGCAAGGTTTGCGACGAGATCCTCACCGGCCAGTTGGACGATCAATTCCCGCTGGTGATCTGGCAGACGGGCAGCGGCACCCAGAGCAACATGAACGTGAACGAGGTGGTGGCCAACCGCGGGCACGTGCTGCAAGGTGGCAGTCTCACCGATACCGAGAAGGTGCTCAAGCCCAATGACGACGTGAACAAGAGCCAGAGCAGCAACGACACCTTCCCCACGGCCATGCACATCGCGGCCTACACCGCTGCGGTCAAGGTCACGTTGCCGGGGGTGAAAAAGCTCCGGGAAACGCTGGCGAAGAAGAGCAACGACTTCAAGGACATCGTGAAGACGGGCCGCACGCACTTCATGGATGCCACGCCGCTCACCTTGGGGCAGGAGATCAGCGGCTATGTGCAGCAGTTGGACAACGGCATCCGCGCGGTGAACAACGCGTTGGAGATGATCCGCGAGCTGGCGCTGGGCGGTACCGCCGTGGGTACGGGGCTCAATGCGCCGAAAGGCTACAGCGTGCTGGTCGCAAAGAAGATCGCGGAGCTTACCGGCCTGCCCTTCATCACCGCACCGAACAAGTTCGAGGCCTTGGCCGGGCACGATGCGATGGTGGAACTCAGCGGGGCTTTCAAGCGCTTGGCGGTTTCCCTCAACAAGATCGGCAACGACGTGCGCATGCTCAGTAGCGGTCCGCGCAGCGGCATCGGCGAGATCATCATCCCGGACAATGAGCCCGGTTCCTCCATCATGCCGGGCAAGGTGAATCCCACCCAGCCCGAGGCCCTCACCATGGTGTGCGCCCAGGTGATCGGCAACGATGTGGCGGTGAGCGTCGGCGGCATGCAGGGCCAGTTCGAGCTGAACGTCTTCAAGCCGGTGATCGCCGCCAACGTGCTGCAAAGTGCACACTTGCTCGGTGATGCTTGCGTGAGCTTCAACGACCACTGCGCGGAGGGGCTTCTGCCCAACAAGCCCGTGCTGAAGCAGCACTTGGACAACTCCTTGATGCTGGTGACCGCGTTGAACACGCACATCGGCTACTACAAGAGCGCGGAGATCGCCAAGAAGGCGCACACCGAAGGCACCACCCTGAAGCAGGCCGCGCTCGCACTGGGCTACGTAAGCGCCGAAGATTTTGACAAGTGGGTGGACCCTGCGAAGATGGTGAGCGGGGGATAGGGCATTCTAGGGCATCCAAGATCCGCTCTGCGGGACCTTGAGGGGACGTAGCTCCCTCAGCGATCTCCCGCAGGGGATCCTGAGGAGCTCCGGTACCTGGCCAGAGGGAACCTACCTACTTTTGCATGGCTATGACCAACAAGCAAAAGCAGATCGAGATCGCCAAGAAGCTGGAATCAGCTCCTGATGCAATTCTCCAAGAGGTGCTCGATTATCTGAACGATTTCGAGCGGAAGAGCCTGGAGGAGCAGAAACGCATCATCGCCTTACGAGAGATCCTCGCTGAAAAGCGGGAGCTGCTGCTTCGCTTAGCGCAATGATCGGGCTGGATGAGGCTTTGGCGATCCATCAACAAGTGGTCGCGGCGACCGGAGGTTACATGGTGTTCGGGACAAGGGCGGACTTGAATCCGCGTTGGCCCGGCCGAATATGACTTTTGAAGGGACCGAACCATATCCCGGTGCCATTGACAAGGCTGCTGCCATATTGGAAAGTGTTGTGAAGAATCATCCCTTCGTTGATGGGAACAAACGTGCCGGGTACACGCTCGTGCGACTTACGCTCGGACCTATGATCTGGACTTGTGTGCAGAGGATGACGAGGAATACGACCGGGTCATTCAAGTAGCTACCGGACAGCTGGACGCCGATGGCGTGCTCATGGCTGGAAAGTCGCGTGGTTCAGATGAAGTCCGGGTCATAGGGTGAGGCCTCGGCAGTCAGGCTCTCGAGGGGGACCTCCGGTCCGAAATGCTTTCGTTCAGGCACCTCCCCAGACCGGTCAGCTTTCCAGCATTTCGTGACGATCGTTACTAAAAGCCTCCTGAAAAGCCCGACCTTCGCGGAAATCATGGTGAAGGACACGAAGCTCTACAGCATCCTCAATTTCAAGTGCCCGTATTGCCACCAGGGTGATTTCTTCGTGGCCCATCCCTATAACCTCAAGCGCGTGGGCGATCTCCACGACCGATGTTCGGAATGTGATGGCCGGTACTCCATCGAGCCGGGCTTCTACTTCGGCGCCATGTACGTGTCCTATGCATTGGGCGTGGCCTTGGCCGTGAGCATCTGGGTGGCCTTCCTGGTATTGGCGCCGGATGCTCCGCTACCTTGGATGATCGGGGTGATCGGCACGGCAATGCTGCTTGTCGGGCCTTTGTTCTATGCCTTGAGCAAGATCATCTGGGCCAACCTGTTCCTCGATTTCGAGAATCCTACGGGTACACGGCGCAGTGGGGACTGAAGCGCTGGCGGATCGCGGGTCGGCCAGTATCTTGCGATCATGTTCACCGAACAAGCGTTACAGGATGCGTTCTCGACCGTGGTCAAACGCCGCAGCTTTCCCGCCGGAACGGTGATCATGCAGGTGGGGGACACGATCACGCAGATCCCCATCGTGGAGAAGGGCAGCCTGCGCATCCTGGCCCAGGACACCGAAGGGAAGGAACGCTTCCTCTATCACATCATGCCGGGAGAGACCTGCTCCATGTCGTTGACCTGCTGCGAGGCGAAGAAGACCAGCGGCATCATGGCCGTGGTGGAGGAGGATGCCGACCTGTTGATGGTGCCCGCCCGGTACGCCGATGAATGGATGGTATACCCCGAATGGCGGAGGTACGTGGGTGCGGCACAGGCCCAACGCTTCGGCGAATTGTTGGAGACCATCGAGAAGCTGGCCTTCCTGAAGATGGACGAGCAGTTATGGGATTATCTGGTGAAGCGTGTGCAGGCCACCGGGGTTACCACATTGAAGGCCACCCACCAGGATATCGCCCAGGAACTGGGCTCGCCGCGTGAAGTGGTGACACGGTTGCTTCAACAACTGCAAGCACGTGGCATGGTCACGCTCTCACGTGGCGCTATTGAAGTACACTTGGCCGATGTGGCCGAACGGGCATCAGAGGAAGGGCTGTAGCGCCTCCTGAAGCTGGGCCGATCCCACGACCCCGGATTGCCGCCATACCACCTGTCCCTTCTTGAAGATCGCCAAGGTGGGCACGCCCCGCACTTGGTAGGCCTGGGCTGCGGCAGGGTTCTTATCGATATCGATCTTGATCACCACGGCCTTGTCGCCCACCTCCCGCTTGAACTCGTCGAGGATCGGCTTCATGGCCTTGCAGGGGCCGCACCATTCCGCAAAGAAGTCCACCACCACGGGCTTATCGCCGTTGATCAATTCCTTGAAGGTTGTCTTTTCAGCCATCGTCCCTGTTGTCTGGTCCATCGGCTACGCGACGGCTTGCCCCATCTTTTTGATGTTATGCACTACGCCTCCATCCACCAGAATGTCGGTACCTGTGATATAGCCAGCGGCATCACTGATCAGGAACCGCACAACGCCCGCCACCTCCTCCGGCTTGCCATGCCTTTTCAGGGGTGTCGCTTGCCGGATCATTTCCATTCTTTCCGGATGTTCCTCCGCAGCCTTCAAGGCCATTGGTGTTTCAATGACACCCGGGGATACGGCCACGATCCGCGCACCTTTTGCCCCCCATTTATCCGCGTTCTTTTCCACCAGTAGCAGCACGCCCCGCTTGGCATGGTTGTACATCAGGTCCGAGTCCCCCTTGACGAATTGGTTCACCGTTTCGAAAGAGCCGGTTCCCTGGGGATCGCGAAGTGCCGCATCAAGGGCCTCGTTGGTTGGTACCGTATGCGCCATCATGGAGGAGAGCAGAACGGCCACCGTGCCTTCCGTTGCCAGTTCATGGAATGCATCGACAAGGATCTCGCTGCCGATCAGATCGATGGTATAGACCTTCTTCGTATCCTTTACGGTCCCACTGACACCGGCCGTATGGACCAATGCCTTCAGCCCTCCATGCTTGGAGACGTGGTCCTTGAGCCGGTCAACGTCCTCCTTGTCCGTGATGTCGCAGGCGATCCCCGTGGCGCTGTAGCCTTCGCTCGCAAGCTGCTCAACAACCTTGGCGACCTGTTCCTGCGAGTAGTCGGTAATGATCAGTTGTTCCCCCTTGAATGCTCGTGCACAAGCCTGTCCTATCCCTCCGGCGCCTCCAGTGATCACGATCGCTTTTTTTGGTGAGTTCATTTCAAGTTGGTTCGTTGATGGGGTTGAAGTTGAATTGGACCACGTTCAAGCACGATCGAGGAATCCCGGGGATCCGGTTGGCTGGACGTTATTTTTCAAGGCTGCACGTTCATCGCTCAGTTTACCTTCTCGTGGTCCACTTCTTGAACAACGCCCACCGCCTTCCGGTTCGCTGGTGGCGCGGCGCAGCTTGCTCCGCAGCAGCCCACATTGAAAATGGCCTGTACCCCGAACACAGCGGCGGCGATGTAGGCCAAGGTTTCACCTTCGCTGATGCCTGCGGCCAGGAAGACCGCGGCGAGCACCAGGCGCAGCACGCGGGCCGTGGTCCAGTTGCGGAGCAGGTCGCGCATCAGCCCTTGAGCGCGCGGTCGAGGCCGGACCAACCCCCGCCGTTATAGGCCTCGTAGCCTTGGGCCTTCAAAATCGAAACGGCACTTCCGCTGCGCGCCCCGCTGAGGCAGCATGCGATCACGGGTTTGCCCTTTGGCAATTTCTTCAGCTGTTGCTGAAGCCGGTCCAGCGGGATATTGACGGAACCCTTCACATGGCCTCCGGCGAACTCACCCGTGGTGCGTACGTCCAGGATCACCGCTCCTTGGGCCTTGATCTCCTTGAGGTCCACCTTGGGACCCATTCCGAAAAGTGTGCGAAACATTCAGTTCTTGTTTTGGTTGTCGTTGGGTAGTTCGGTCTTCTTCTCCTTCTTGAAGGTGTTCACGATCAAGCCGCCCATGAACCCTCCGTACAAGGTGCTCCGTATCGGGCTGCTGGTAATGGCACAGCCCACCTCACAGCGCCATTGGCTCCAGTAGAACCAACCGGCCACCGCCCCGAGCAGGACGCCCAGTGCGGTGATCAGCCATGTGCGCTTCATTTCCTTCATTGTTGATCGCAAAAGTCCGGACCACGCCCTCAGCGGTCAGTGACGATCCTCACGGAAGCTGGCGAAGTTTGGTCGCTCGCATCGCCCCCTTCGTTCGTACGTGGCTCCTCTCATTCAATTCCTCTGTGCAGCGCCGTGACCCCTGTGCCTCCGCGGTGTATGCACCTCCTCTATTTCTCCGCCTTGCTCGGGCACGCGAACTCCGTGGTCGGCAGATCGGTCTGCTTGATCCCGTCAAAGCCCCCGGCAACCTCCACCACGTTGTGGAATCCGCGTGCCTTCAGCACCGATGCCGCGATCATGCTCCTGTAGCCGCCCGCACAATGCAGGTAGTTCGGCTCCGTCCTGTTGAATTCGGCGAGATGGTCGTTGAGGAATTGCAGGGAGGCATGCTTGGCATCCTCCAAGTGTTCCCCGTCCCATTCACCTTGCTTGCGGACATCGAACACGATCAGTTTCCCTGTCTTCATGCGCTGGGCGAACTCCGGGGCTGAAATGCTTTCCAGGGCATCCACGTCCCTCCCGGCGCTCCTCCACGCCGTGATGCCACCCTTCAGGTAGCCGAGCACATTGTCATAGCCCACGCGGGCCAAGCGTGTCACGGCCTCGTCCTCGTTGCCTTCATCGGTCACCACCACCAAGGGATGCTTCACGTCGGGGATCATCGCGCCCACCCACGGTGCGAAGTCGCCTCGCAGCCCGATGTTGATGCTGCGCGGCACGAAACCATCCTTGAATGTTTGTGCGGCGCGCGTGTCCAGCACCAAGGCACCCTCGCTCTCCACGATCAGCTCCACTTGGTCCGGTGTCAGTGCGCGGAGACCTTTCTCCTTCACGGTATCCAAGCTGGGTATGGCACCCTTGTTCATCGCCACGTTCTGCGGGAAGTAGGCCGGTGGCGGCAGGATCCCGTCGGTGACCTCCTTGATGAACTGGTCCTTGGAGGCGGCCTTCAGCGCGTAATTCACTTTCTTTTGGTTGCCCAGGGTGTCCCAGGTCTCCTTGCTCATGTTCTTGCCGCAGGCGCTGCCGGCCCCGTGCGCCGGGTAGACGATCACATCGTCCGGGAGCGTCATGATCTTGGTGTGCAGGGAATCGTAGAGGTGGCCGGCAAGGTCTTCCTTGGTGAGCACCCCCATTTTCTGCGCCAGGTCAGGCCGGCCCACGTCGCCGATGAATAGCGTGTCACCGCTGAAGATGCAGTGCGGCTTGCCCTGTTCATCCAGCAAGAGGTAGGTGGTGCTCTCCATGGTGTGCCCAGGCGTGTGCAGCACCTTGATGGTGACCTTGCCCAGCTTGAGTTCCTCGCCGTCGGCGGCGATCTGCGCGGTGAAGTCCGTTTTGGCATTGGGCCCGTAGATGATCGTCGCCCCCGTGCGCCCGGCGAGGTCCACGTGGCCGCTCACGAAGTCGGCGTGGAAGTGCGTCTCCAGCACGTACTTGATCTTCGCGCCGCTTTTCTCGGCGCGATCGATGTAGGGCTGGGATTCACGCAGGGGATCGATCACGGCCGCTTCGCCGTTGCTTTCGATGTAGTAGGCGCCTTGTGCGAGGCATCCGGTGTAGATCTGTTCGATTTTCATTTTCTTCGGTTGGGGTGCGGGTTGGGGGCGCGTGATCTCGCGCCCGTACGAGCTTTATGCCAAGGCATAAAGCTCGCGAATGATGATGTAAACGCCCATGGCCATGATGAACCAGCCGAACGCGGGGCGTAGTGTTTCATTGCTCAGGCGCTTGGAAAGACGGCTCCCAACAACGATGCCGAGGATGGCCAGTGCCAGGAAGGGCAGCAAGATCGTCACATGGTCGGCCAAATGAACATAGGGGTCGCCGAGAAAGCCGATGTAGGCATTCACGGTGATGATGAGCAGGGAGGTGCCGATGGCGCGCTTCATGTCCACGCCGGCCAACAGCACCAGTGCGGGCACGATGAGGAAGCCCCCGCCCGCGCCAAGCACGCCGGTAAGCAGCCCCGTGAACAGGCCGGTGAGCAGTAATGAGGGTAAGTGCCGCTCGCCGTTGTCCGCAGGCGCGTTGAGCTTCCTCCGGCGGATCATGCTCCAGGCGGAGAGCACCATCACCACGGCGAACAGGCCGAGGATCGCGGTGCCCTTGCTCACTTCCACACCACCGATGGACAGGAGCTGGTCCGGCATGGCGGGCACGAGCCACCGCCGGGTGATGAACACGCTGATGATGGAAGCACTACCGAAAACGCCGGCCGTGCGCCATTCGATGTTGCCCTGCCGGTGATGCGAGAAAAGCCCCGCACCACTGGTGGTGCCCACGATGAAGAGGGAGAGGCCGGTAGCGGTGACCGGGTCCTGCCCAAAGAGATAGACCAGGATCGGAACCGTAAGGATGGATCCACCGCCCCCCATAAGGCCCAGGGCCAAACCCATCACGATCGCACCGGCATAGCCCAAGATCTCCCAGCTCATGCGGTGGCGTGCGGTTGTGCGGTGTTCATGCCGTGCAAACGTAGGACTGCACGCGGTGGTGGAAGGTGATAAGGGTTACCGTGGAATGAATAGATGCTCCAACACGTCGGCGGGTCCTTTTTAGATCACCGCCAGCAAGGCCGGCCCGAATTCCCGTGCCTGGTAACGGCGCAGTCCGGGTATGGCCAGCAGGTCGTCCTGGCCCGCAGGTTTGGCCCGTGCGATATCCAGGAGCAATTGATTGGCCGCGATGATCCCGGGGCGCAGGTCCTGCGCAAGGGCCATTTTGTCCCGTGCGGCTTTCAGGCGCTTTACGCGTTCCTCCAGCTGCGGGTCCCGGGGGAAGCGTTTGGGCCGTTCCAAGCGCGGCCATTGATCCTTGGGCGTCGTCAGCCCGCGCTGGAGGGCTTCGAGAATATCGGTCCCGTACTTTTCCATGGTGGACGGTCCAACACCTTTCAGCCGGGCCAGTGCGGCCAAGCTGGTCACCGGTTCCCTCGACAAGGTCAGGAGCACATCATTGCCCAGAACCATGAAGGCGGCCCGGTCCAGTCCGGAAGCCACGCCGGCGCGCCATTGGTGCAGCTCCTTCAGCACGGCCAGTTCGTGTGGCTTCAGGGCCTTGGCCCCTTTGATCCGCAGAAAGCCGGGTGTGGGGTCCTCCTTGGCTTGAAAGGGCACTTCGGTGAGCAGTTCAAATTCTTCCATGGCCCAGTCCCACCGGCCCGCACCCCGGAGCTTGGCGGCGAGCTCGTCCCGCAGCCCGATGAGGTAGCGCGTGTCCATCGCGGCATAGGCCAGCATGCCCGGCGTCAGCGGACGCTTGCACCAATCGGCTTTCTGGTAGCGCTTGTCCAGTTGAATGCCGAAATATTTCTTCAGCAGGGAGGCCAGGCCCAGTTCGGGCTCGTTCACCAGCTCCGCGGCGATCAGCGTATCGAAAACATGACGCACGCGGAATCCATACATCCGCTTCAGCAGGCGGAGGTCGAAGTCGGCATCGTGGACCACGGTTTCAGCGTGTTGGGAACCGAGCAGCTTACCCAAGGTCCCCATGTTGTCCAAGGCGAGGGGATCGATCAGCCACGTATCCTTCCGGTTGGAGAGCTGGATCAGCCCGATGCGCTCGTGGTACCGATGGAAGCTGCTCGCCTCGGTGTCCAGGGCAATGCAGGGTTCATCCGCCAACTGCCCCATCAGGTCTTGGAAGGCGGCAGGTTGGGCTATGAGGGGTGTTTCCTCCATGGAAAACGCAAAGGAAGCCAATTGTGGTCCGAGGAAGAACCGGAATCGATCACCGGACCCGATAATTGTCAGGCCCCGATCGTTAGGATGATCCGGGAACTAGCCGGGTCTTGTCGAGCTTCTCACTCTGGAATACGCTGTTGGACAGGCGGTTGTGGCTAATTCCGGACCACCTTGTCGATGTATCTCGAATTCATCAGCCCCAATGCTCCCATGTAGTTGATACTGAAGGAGATAAGGTCGCCTACTTGGATGTTGCCGGGGTTGTCGCCCAGGTCCAGTACCAGCATGTCCGAACTGGCCTCGATGATGGAGATGCCCTTGACCAAGGGGGTGAGGTCCTTGGGGTTCACGTCCAGAAGCCCGATATCGATAATGGCCCGGAACGCGGTTCGGCCGATGTCGCTCTCCTTCACTTCCGGCTTAATGCCGGCCACATTGGTGCGTTGCTCACCGGTGGGTGTCATCGGTTTTTCGTAGAGCTCGATCACCTCGGCGTGCAGTTTGAACACGTCGTTGCGCATGCCCTTGATCATACCGTCGGTGAAGAGGTCCTTGCCGAAGAACAAGGCCTCGCCCACCCGGAAGTGGTTCATGCCCTTGGGCAGTTGTTTTTTCAGCAGCAAGGGGATGGTGACACTGGTACCACCGGTGACCCAGGGGATGCGCTTGTTGAACTTCGTTTCGATGAGCTGCTTGTACAGGCCGAGCTGGATCAGCTTGTCCTGCGTGGGCATGATGCCATTGAGGCAGTTGAGGTTGGTGCCCAGGCCCACGATGGCGATGTTGGGCAGCTCGAACACCTTCGCATAGAAATCCACCAAGTGGTCGCCCATCACGCCTTCGCGGAGGTCACCCATCTCCACCATGATGATCACCTTGTGGGTACGCCCTTGCTTCACCGCTTCGGCGCTCAAGGCCTTGATGGTGTCCAGGTCGCTATTGAAACTGACATCGGCAAAGCGCACCAGATTGGGGATCCCGCGCTTGGCGGGCGGCTTGATGTACACCGTTTGTGCGTCCGGTGCGAGCTTCTTCAGCACCTTGAGGTTGCTGATGCGCGTATCGTGGAATTCCTTTTCACCCAGTTCCACCACCTCGCGCAGGAAGGTCTCGTTGCCACAGAGCAGTTTGGTCACAATGCCCCATTCGATGTTGTTCTTCTTGAACAGGTTGGCCAGGAAGCGATGGTTGTGCCGGAGCTTGTCGCGGTAGAGTTCGAGGAAGGCCATGTTTCAGGGGTGCTTTTCCACTACCACGCGGGGAATGGAGTGGGGCAGTCGGGTCAACAGTTCATAGTTCAACTGGTCGCTGAGGTCTCCGAACGAGGCTACGCTGATGCTGTTGCCATCCTGCGTGCCGATCAGCACCACCTCATCACCTTTCTCCACGCCCTCGATGCCGGTGACGTCCACGGTGATGCAGTTCATGTTCACGATGCCGCGCACGGGTGCCTTCCTGCCCCGCACCAGCACATGGCCGGTGTTGCTGAGGCTTCGTGCATAGCCGTAGGCGTAGCCCATGGGGATGGTGGCAATGCGCGTCTCGGTCTGCGCTTGGAAGTCGTTCCCGTAGCCCACGAAGCCCCCGGCCGGCACGGTGGTGATGGACATCACGCGGCTCCACCAGCGGATCACGCGCATCAGTGGGTCACCCACGATGCCGTGTTGCTTGGTATAGCGTTCCCGGGTCTCGTTGTTGGGCCAGAATCCGTAGTGCAGAATGCCCACGCGGGCCATGTCGTACACGGTGTCCGGCTCGTTGAGGATGCCTGCCGAGCAGGCCAAATGGCGAAGGCCGGTGGGCTGGCCGTGCAGCTCGGCAATGGCCACGGCTTCCTGAAAGCGTGCCTTTTGCGCGTCTATGCGGAGGCGATTGTCCCGGCTTTCGGCCCCGGCCAAATGCGAGCAGATGCCTTTCAGTTCGATCCTCTCGGGATTGGCCCGGCACAGCTCCAATACCTCAGGGAGGTCGGCCATGGGAAAGCCGGTGCGGTGCATGCCGGTCTCCACTTCGATATGTACCTGGGCCTTTTTGCCTTGGGCCTTGGCCGCATGAAGGGCTTGGGACAGCCGGTTCCTTTCGAACACATTGAACGCGATGTCATGCTCCACGGCCCAGTCCAAGGCATGCCCGTCCACATCCCCCATGATGTAGATCGCCGCACCGTTCGTCAGTTGCTTTTTCAGCTCGAAGGCCTCGGAGGCGGAGTACACCGCGAACATCCCCGCACCCAGACGCTGGGCCAAGGAGGTGAAGGTGCCGATACCGTGCCCGTAGGCATTGCCCTTCACCACGCTGCAGAGCTTGGTGCCCGGCTGCATCGCCTTGCGAATGAAGGAGAGGTTGTTGCGAAGGGCTTCCGCGCTGAGCTCTATGGTGGAAACGTTGAACATTAGCGCTGTAGGAAGGAACGCACCGCCGTGTGGAAGAGTTCAATGCCGTGGGGGATCAGCTCATCGGGGAAGTCATAATCGGGATTGTGCAGCGCGGGCATGTCCTCGCCGGCCCCCAGCCCGAACATGCAGCCTTTGTACTTCGCCGTAAAGAGGCCGAAGTCCTCGCCCCACTTGAAGGGATGGTCGCGCTTCACCAGCGTATGGCCGGTGGCTCGCACCGCTTCGGTCACCAGTTCGGCGGCGGCATCATCGTTCTGGTTGGCCTTGAACGTAAAGCAGTAGCCGATCTCAATGCCCAGCTTGTGGGTCGCGGCCACCCTCCGGGAGAGGGCCTCGATGTCCTGTTCCAACCGCTTCAACTCGGCGTCGGTCCAACAGCGCACGGTGAGGTGTACTTCGGCGTTCCCGGCGGAAATACCGTAGTCCTTGCTACCGAGATCCACATGCACCACTGTCACCACGCGCAGGCCGTCCTCGGTGGGCACGTTGTGCTGGAGGGCGATGGCACCTGTGAGGATCTCGGCCACGGCGAGCGCCGGATTGATCCCATGTTCCGGTTCCGCGGCGTGCGATGTGCGGCCTTTCAGCGCGATCACCATGCTGTTGACGCTGGCGGTGAAGGCTCCCTTCCGCACCACGGCATGGCCCAGCGGATAGCCCGGCAGGTTGTGCAATGCCAACACCAGGTCGAAATGCCTGTCCTTCATGCGCGGATCCTTCAACACCGCTGCTGCTCCGGCGCCGTTCTCTTCCGCAGGCTGGTAGAGCAGGTGTACGCGACCGTTCGACGGTCGGTCCTTTGCGAGCTTTTCGGCCAGCCCGGTGACGATGGCGGTGTGACCATCATGCCCGCATTTGTGCGAGACGCCTTTGATCGTGGAGGCGTGGCTGAAGCTGTTCACCTCCTGGATCGGCAGCGCGTCCAATTCGCACCGCACCATCACCTGCGGGCCTTTCTCTTCCGTTCCGAAGGTGGCCAGAATGCCGGTGCCGCCCACTTCCGTGAGCAACGCATCCGGTTTCAGCTTGTTCAGCACGGCCAGTACGCGCTTGGCGGTCTCGCGCTCCTCGCCGGAAATTTCCGGGTGGGCGTGCAGCTCGCGGCGGAAGGCCTTCAGGTCTAGCGCAGTGCTCATTGTTGAAGGCGCATTTCGAGGTACTTGTTGGTGAAGCCGAGGGATTCGTACAGCTTCTTCGCAGGGTTGTCCGGCTCCACGTGCAGGGCGATGCCACCGGTGGAACTGGCGATGGCCTTCTCCATCAGCTTGCGCCCGACTCCCTTGCCTCGCATGGAACCGTCCACGGCGATGTAGACCAAAATGTTAGCGGGGATGTAGCCGCCCATCTTCGTATCGTTCACCACCACGGCACCGATGACCTTTCCGTCCTCGCTTCCTGCCAGGACGAAGCCTCCACGTGCCGGGTCCAGTGAATAATCGATGGCCATGCGGATGTGTTCCTTCGGGTCCCCGAATTGGTCCAAGTGGTTCTCCAGGAAGGATGCCACAGCGTCGCGTGCGGCTGCATCGGCGGGATGATCGGGGGTGTATTTTTCAATCTTCATTGGAGATCGGGTTCGGTATAGCCTGCAAGTTACTGGCAGGGAGCAGGCGGTCGGTGATAAAGAAGAGCAGCGCGGAAACGGTGATGCCGAAGACGTTGGCATCCAGGCCCAGCGGCAGGTCCATGCCGATATTCCCGAGGATGATGGTGGTGAGCCCGCCACCGATCATGGCTGCCAAGGCGGCATTGCCGTTGCGTTTACCGAGGAATACGGCCGCGATCAGGGGAACGAACAATCCGCTCACCATGAAGGCGTAGGAGGCGAGCATCAGGCTCAGCACGTTCTGCATGTTGGCCGCGATGATCATGGCGATGATGCCGAGCGCCAAGGTGAGCAGTTGCGATACACGTAGCACTTGCGCCGTAGTGGCCGTGGCGGGCATCCGCTTGCCGATGATGTCCGTCAGCGTGTTCCCGCTGGCGGCCATCAGGCAGCTATCGGCCGTGCTGAGGATGGCGGAGAAATAGGCCGCCAGGACCAGGCCGAGCAGGCCCACCGGCAGAATGGCCCGCAACAGCAAAGGCAAGCCCAGCTCAGGATCGATATCGACCACGCCCGATGCCAAGAGATGGCTCAACAGCCCTTGGTCAAAAGCAACGCGGCCGAGCAGTCCGAGCGTAACGCCCATGAAGGCCATCAACGGCCATTCCAGCGCACCGGCGATGTACCACGCGCGCTTGGCCGATCGCTCGCTCCGGCTGGCATAGATCCGCTGGTAGAGCGTCATCCCCACGAACCAGATCGGCACGATGGTAACCGCCCAGTTGATGATGGTAACGGGTGCCACATTGGTGAGTGAGAGATGTGCCGGCCCCACGGAGTCGTGAATGCCATGCCAGCCACCCACGGCCTGCCAAGCCATGGGGATGGCGACCAGGCTGAGTCCCGCGATCAGGACCATCCACTGTACCATATCGGTGTATATCACGGCTTTCAGGCCACCCATCACGGTATAGCCCACGATGATCACGCCCATGATCAGCAAGGCCGTGCCGAGATCCAGGCCGACGAAGGCGGAGGAAGCGAGCTTGGCCCCGGCCAGCAGCTGCGAGCTGGTAAAGCCCAAGTAGCCGATGGCGCTGATGATGCCCGCCACCAGCGCCGCACGCTTATCGTAGTGGTGCCCGATCAGCTGCGGGAAGGTGAGGAACTTCATTTTCCGGGCCAGGGGATACACGCGCGGAATGAGGAACACAGCGGCCAGCCAAGCACCGATCAAGCCGGTGAAGAGCATCCATGCCCCGGAAAGGCCCATGATGAAGCCCAAACCTCCCAAGCCGATGGAGAATCCGCCACCCACATCGGTAGCGGCCACACTAAGACCGATGGACCAACTGCCCATGCCCCTGCCGCCGACGAAATAATCCTCCTGGTCGGTGTTCTTGCGCATGAAGTACACGCCGATCCCCACAAGGGCGATCATGTAAACGATGAGGATTGTGCCGTCGATCCAATGCAAAAGAGCGGGGAGGGGGATTTTGAAAGTGAAGGAACCGATCTACTCCGCAAACGACCGAAGCTGACCAAATGACCGCCTAAAAACAGGCCACCGTTCCGAGAAATGACGCGCAAAGGTACTGATCCTCATCGAATTGGCCGGGGACGCATGCGCCCGAACCTCTTGTACGCCCCGTCAATGCTGGGGTATTTGCTTGGAAGTCCCCGCACGGTCATCGCCGCGAGATCCTGCGTTGGACGTTAGCTGTGAGCGTCCCATCGCAGGGTCCGCTTAGCATCGGGATACCGGTTGGCGTGACCCTGCAGGGACTTTCAGAGCAAGCGCGAGAAGCGCAAGGCCCAGCGGAATGCCAGGAGCAGCGATTCATAGAGGCCCCTGTTGGAGAGCGACTACATGCTGCCATCGGCACGCAAACTCGCAACGCCCCCAATTGCTTGCCCGGGATTCAATTGTCCGTTGTCAGGAAGGACCCTGCCGGTGACGTGGCCGTTCGCTTGCCGGTGCGCAATAACAACCTTCTCATTTAATCAGCAGCTGACCCCTTCGTTCGGCACTACCATCCAAGGCCCGGAGGCCCACCATGTACATGCCGGCTTCCAGGCTTTGAAGATCCAGTGGCAATCGGCTCCCACCTGGACCAACCGCCCGGATCTCATTGAATACTAACTTTCCAATGGCATCATGCACGGTCAAATTGAATTGTCCTTTCAGGTCCTCCGGTAGAGTTATTTCAATAATTCCATTGCCCGGATTCGGAAAGATCAATAGCGCTGAACCGTTCTCATCAGCATTTGCATGCTCTTCCACCCCCACACCACTGCCATGTCTTAGATCGGCGTAGAAAGCTTCCATTGTGCCCGGCTGCATGGTGGCGTAGGTGAGGTAACAATACGGATTGGTAGTGGATGGGCAGGCGAAAGGATAGGCCGAAGTGCTCATGGAGGAACCTGCCATATAAAGCTGCCCGGCAACGGGGGCCACGATCATATGCGGACTTTCATTCCCCACACCACCCATGTAAGTTCCATGGCGCAGCTCATCTTGGGGGGTGAAGGAAAAGACCATGGCATCCGATGAAGCACCGATGCCAGCGTTGCCATTCACGTCTTGGTAATATACTCCGTCCATTTGGGCCAATGGGATGATTTCGGATTCAGTAGAACCTGCCACCCATACATTGCCCCCCTCGTCCCAGTCCAATGCGAGTACTACATCAACACCACTGCCGCCAAGTAAAGTGGTCCAGCGCAAACGATGGTCTGATAGTGAGAACCTGGCCACAAAACCGTCCTGCCATGCTGCCGGTGCAGTTAGAGGGTACTGAGCTTGGCCCCCGCTCGCGCAAGACGGGAATCCCGGACCTGATGGTGGTTGACAGTCATTGGCCGCATATCCAATAGAGCTATAACCTCCTGCGAGGCCACCGAGATAGAGCTGATTCGTAACCGGATTTATGGATATGTCCCAAGCGGCATCCTCATGATCGCCACCAAAGTATGTGGACCAAAAAAGCGAGCCGTTGTCTTCAAACCCGGCAATGAAAGCATCGAAATTAAAGTTATAATAGCCATTGTTCAGGTCCTCTTGAAAATAGGAGCCGGATAGGTTGCACAATGGAAAGTTGCCTGAGGTAGGGGGCTGGCAGTTGTCATAGGCCGTTGACCTGGAGCTCTCGGTGTATCCGGTAATGTAGACCCTGCCGGTAGAGTGTATTGCCAATTTGGAGCCATGATCGTACCTGCTGCCGCCAAATAAGGTACTATACACCAATTGTTTCTGAGAATTGAAGCGCGCCAGGAAGATATCCCCGCCTCCTGCATTGGCCGTTTGCTGATATGCCTGCGGCCCGAGTTGATTGCACATGGGAAAGGTGCCATCGGTGCCATTGCAGGTGAATTGTATATTGGGCTCAGGTGCTGGGTATCCCAACGTACTTCCAAGTATGTACAGGTCTCCCTGTGGGCTTTGGCGGACGCACGTAGCCCGTCCGATGCCATCGCCGAAGTAGGTGACCCATTGCGGCACGCCGGGAGGGTTACTTGTTCTCGATAGTTGTGCGATGTAACAGTTCCGGGATTGAGAACTATTGTCGATGAACGCTCCACCGCCCGGATTGGTGACGAGCAAGTTGCTACTGGTAGTCATACCGAACAAGAACACGGAATTACCATCCGATGAGAGCGCCACGCTGCTGCCATCATCGGCTCCGTTACCACCGAAAAGGGTGGTGTAGATCCTCGAGTATTGCCAATCGAACTCGGACAAATAGGCCATGCGTGAGCCTTGGAATTGACCAGCCACGACATTATATACTGGAAAAAGCGGACTATAAGTGGTGCCCGCCACCAATAAGCCTCCGCCGGGCAGAACCGTTCCATCATTGGACCAGTCGTCGGCTGTGTTGCCATAGAACGTATTCCACTTAGGCGGTACGGTCGCACCGGCAGCATCGGCATCGCCCATGGCACTTATGTCGATGATCAACGGATAGTCAGGGTTGTAGCTCACCGGCTGAAAGTTCACTTCCGCGCTGCTTTCGTCCAGCTGGTAGGCCAATTGAGCATTCACCAGCACCAAGTTGCCGCCGATCTCCTGATAGCAGAGGCCCTTTGGCAGCACGATGTTGCGCCCATCGATGAAAGGCTTCAGGTAGCCGAAGGCATCCATTATCAAACTATCCTGGCCCATGAATTTCATCCGCAAGTCGGTCGGATTCGCTCCGGGACGCATTACCATATATAGCTTTGGACCCCACTTGTTGCTATACACGTGTACGTCAATGAAAGGATACACATCGCGGTATATCACGCGCCGGTAGCTCGTTTGCCCCATCATGGGACTTGCAAGATGGCCAAACACGAAGTTGTACTTGTCCGGGAGCGGCTCGTACAGGCTGATCGAGCTTGAAGGGTTCAGATGTTCCCCGATGAACTTGATCTCGAATTTCACGATGGTATCCTGCGTTTCCGGAATGGTATCACGCGTATCCAAGGTAATCGCAAGGGTGTTGTCCTTCTCCATGAACATCTGCGGGAAGTATTGCATACTGTACGCCGTCACTCTGGAGGCAGGTTCCCTCTCGGAATTCAGTAGTTGGCCTTTATTGTAAATGAAACAACCGTTTGGCGATGGCGCTTCTCCTTTGAAGTCCAAAGGGATATACGCCGACACTTGGGCAATGGCGGCAGTGGTGAACATGATCGCCGCAAACTGGATCAACCCGAACCGTAGAATGCTTTTCATGGTCTGTGTGGTTTTTTGGAAACGGAGCAATGTATGGTCACTTTTTGCCAAAAACACTTCCAGAAAATGGATTTTTTATCCACCGGGTGGATTTTTTCCGACGGGAAACTTTAGAGTGACAAACATCAGAGGAGCATCAAACCGGGAACCTTGACCGGTACCGCAAATGCAAATGAATAGACTGCGGATCAATGCACGATCACCCTGCCTGTGAGGTAAGTGGCACCATCGCTACCGCTAATACGCACGAGGTAGATACCCGGTACTCTGGCTTGAAGCTCAACGGAAATGCTGCCTGTGCCCGGTGCCCTTGCCTTCGCCATCAAATCGACCTCATTGCCAAGCGCATCATACACCACTACTTGCTGTGCCTTGAACCCTGCGGGCAGGTCCACTTGAAAAGTGCCATAATTCGGGTTGGGGTGGATGTGCAAGCGGCGATCATCGGTCCACTCCGGCTCGCCGATCCCTACGGGCAAGGACAGGCAGGTATCAAAACCCTGGGAAATGTCATAAAGGGCAAGCACTCCCAACGGAACTCCGTCAACGACCAAGTCGGGATAGTTGGGTGCCACGTAAAGACCGCCCGGCACGCCAGCGATCGCGTTCATGGCAGCGGTCAAATTCTTTCCGAACAAGCAGATCTGGCCGGGGGTGTACATGGCCAAGGTGTAAAAGTCACTGGAACCCGGCAACAGCATGTAACCACTGAAAAAAAGCTTACCATCGAACACGTCCATATCAAAAACCTGGGTGGCGCATTGCACCCCCGGTATCGGGTCACTCCAGTTCTCCCCATCCCAGATCATGATGCCGCTACCAGGGTTGCCCCAGCCCGCATAGAATTCGCCCCCCACGAAAAGTTTGCCGTCGTACACCTTCATATCATTCACCCATGAGTCGCCAAGAATGCCCGATCCCATCGGGCGCAGCGAATCATTGAGCAGAACACCTATTTCATTCAGGTCCGGAAAATCACCGTTGATATTCCCGCCAAAAATGTACTGGCCTTGGTATTTGGCAAGCGCTGAGTAGTGTTTATATCCACTATTGTCCGGGTAAACACAAAGATCCTCCCATTCCCCATTGCGGTAACGGGCTATGGAGTTGGAAGGTATGCCTCCCATTTCCGTGAAGCCGCCGGCCATGGTCCAACCATCTTCATTGGCCAACATCCCTGCGGCATTGCCATTGCCCCCCAAGCCGCCGATGCTTTTCCATTCGCTGCCATTCCACAAGGCGATGCGCTTTGTGTTGGGTACGCCCACCAATGTATTGAAGGCTCCTGAGATCATCACGCTATCGTTCCGCAAATAGGCATCCATCACACTCCATGCAAACACGTTCTCCACACCTTCCCCCATTGGGTGCCATTGGCCATCTTCCAGAAAAGTGGTGCCGTTCACCACCTGCCCACCAGCTTCAAGAAAGCGACCGAAGGCATAGAGGCGGTCATTGAGGCTATCGTAACATAGCGTGCTCACATATTCATTGGGTCCATCGGTCATTCCTGTCCATTGTGCCTGAGCAGCGGGCATGCCTGATACCAGTCCAATGAGGGTAATGGCCCAGATTTTTGTAGCGTGCATGTTTCTCCTATAGCTACGGCAAGTGGGCGCATCCGACATGCGCCGTGATGGTCCGTGTGAGAATATCACCCTCTGCCCTCACGATGATGACGGCAGAGTCCTGGCCCAACGGGCAGGCACTTATGCGGGGTTCTTCTTTTTCCCCAAGAACGACATGATACCCTGCTGTCCATCCTGCAACGGTATCAACAATCGCATCGCCGCTCGTCCAAGTATAATTGATGTGGCCGAACATAGTATCCCGGTGCATTGCTCCTTGGCCGTCGTAGTACTCAATCGCGCATCCTTTGCAGTATGCGGAGAGATTCACAGGCAGGCGTACCTCGTCCTTCTTACACGATAGTAGAGAAGCGGTCAAGAAGAGCAAAAACAGGGGGTATTTCATTTCGTTCGACGGGAGGATGGGCAAAGATGCATCGTCGCCCTTCTGGCATTTTGCACGGCAGTCAGCATTCTCGTATTTGGTAAAGTTAGGCTTAGGGGTGGTTCGAAGAACCTGTTGACAACTTGATGCCTGATGATCTTGACAATGTGGGGTGTGATCGATCTCTTTGAGGCATGAACAAGAAGCGTCCCACTGCCGGTCTTTTCGATGTGCATCACAAGCAAGCCAAGCTGGCC
>JAIOIH010000013.1 GCA_019912395.1 Flavobacteriales bacterium
CTTATCCCTGGCAGGTTGCTCTCCAGCAGTGCCTGCTTCCGTTATCACCGGCACAGCAAAGATCGAGGAACGACCAAACCAACATCCCGGCGAAATGCCGACCTTTAACAATCCGCGTACCTGATCAGGGGAAGCTTACACAACTTCGCCCCATGCGCTTGGACAAATTCCTCTGGTGCGTGCGTCTGTGCAAAACGCGCAGCGTGGCCGTGGAGGCCTGCAAGCGTGGCCATGTGCAACTGAATGAACACGTAGCCAAGGCCAGTGGGGAGGTGAAGGAAGGCGACCGCATCGCCGTGCGCCAAGCGCCGATCTGGCGGAAGTTCGAAGTGGTGCAGATCCCTGCTTCCCGCGTGGGCGCCAAACGGGTCCCGGAACTGCTCAAAGACGTTACGCCTTGGGAAGACCTGGAGAAGCAGGAGATTGCACGAAAGGTGCGCACGGCCAGCCGCGAGCCGGGAGCAGGGCGCCCCACCAAGCGCGACAGGAGGGACTTGGAGCGGTTCCAAGGGGAGTAGCTCGGTGGCCCATTCTCTACGAACTACATCCTGCGCCCTTGCTCGCAAGTGATCCAGTACCAACGTTCACATCAATAGGCAGGACCTGTCGGAACCGCACCAACTACCTTCAGCCCGCAGATCATCACTCCATGAAGCTCCTCATCCGCATCCTGCTCTCCACCATCGCCGTGCTGGTGGCGGACCTGCTGCTATCCGGCGTGCATGCGCCCGACTTCAAAACGGGCCTGCTGGTGGCCGTGGTGCTGGGCTTGCTCAACGCCGTACTGCGCCCACTGCTGATCCTGTTCACCCTGCCGGTCACCGTGCTCACCCTCGGCCTGTTCGTGCTGGTGATCAACGCCGCCATGGTGATGCTTGCGGCGCGCATCGTGCCCGGCTTCACCGTGAACGGCTTCTGGTGGGCGCTCTTCTTCAGCGTGGTGATGTGGGCCGTGCAAAGCGTGCTGCTGAAGCTGGACGGCGGGGAGCAGCGGGCGCGCTAGGCCTGCGGCCGCCACCCGTTGTCGTGCTTGTAAACCCGGGATGAACGCCCTGCGGGCGTCCGGGTCTGCTTTTTGAACCACGGATGGACACGGATGAACACGGATAAATGAAACGGCAGCCGTACGTACCTGCCTTGATGCCCTGCGAGCATCCGGCCGTGTTGTTCGGGTCCGATGTATAGCGGACCACGAATGAGCACGGATCAATGCCATCCTGCTCCGTGTCCATCGGTGTGTATCCGTGGTTCCCTCTTTCAGCCGACCGTGCCGGTAGGCGCGGGCCGGATCACAAGCCGTATTTTAGCCGTTCCTGTAAAACTGACCATGCCAGCGATCACCACCCGGACGGAACACGAAGAGAAAAGCCTCGATCAAGCGACGCTGCTGAAGGCTTGGGAGTTGATGTGTACCGCCAAGGCGATGACGGACCTCTATGAGGAGCACGCCAAGTTCACCAGCAAATACGTCCATGCCACCTCGCGCGGGCATGAAGCCATTCAACTCGCCCTAGGCCTTCAATTGAAACCCCAGGATTTCGTGGCGCCCTACTACCGCGACGACAGCATCCTGCTCGCCATCGGCATGCGGCCCTACGAGCTGATGCTGCAACTGATGGCCAAGCGCGACGACCCCTTCAGCGGGGGCCGCTCCTACTACTGCCACCCCAGCCTGCGGCGCGACGATATGCCGAAGATCCCGCACCAGAGCAGCGCCACGGGCATGCAGGCCATCCCCACTACCGGCGTGGCCATGGGAGTGCAGTACAAGGAACTCCTGGGCATCGCGGAGAACCACGGCGGCGAGGCGCCGGTGGTGGTGTGCTCCATCGGTGATGCCGCCATGACGGAAGGTGAAGTGAGCGAGGCCTTGCACATGGCGGTGCTGAAGAGGTTGCCCATCATCTACTTGGTGCAGGACAACGAATGGGACATCAGCGCCACGGCGGAGGAGATCCGCGCCAATGATGCAAGCCACTATGCCCGTGGCTTCAAGGGATTGGAAGTGCGCCAGGTGGACGGCACGGACTTTCTCGCCAGCCATGCCCTGTTGCATGAGGTGATCAACACCGTGCGGAAGGAACGCCGTCCGTTCCTGGTCCACGCCAAGGTGCCGCTGCTCAACCACCACACCAGCGGTGTGCGCATGGAGTTCTACCGCAGCGAGCAGGACCTGGCGGAGCATCGTAAACGCGATCCGCAGCCCCGCTTCTTCCAGCAATTGCGCGACCTCGGGATCCAGCACCAAGGCTTGAAGGAACTGGAGAAAAGGGCCATCGACCTGGTGAAGTCCGATTTTGAGGAGGCCCGCTCCGCCGAGGACCCGCGTCCCGAGGACCTCTTCACGCATAAGTTCGCCCCCACGCCGGTAACGGATGAACAGGGCACACGTGAGCCCCCGGACAAGGAGCCCACGTTGATGGTGGATTGCGCGCTCTTCGCCATGCGCGAACTGATGCAGGAAGATCCCCGTGCCTTGCTGTACGGGCAGGACGTGGGCGCCCGGCTCGGAGGGGTGTTCCGCGAGGCCGCCACGCTGGGCCGCGATTTCGGGGAGCACCGTGTGTTCAACACCCCCATCCAGGAGGCCTTCATCATCGGTAGCACCGTGGGCATGAGCGCGGTCGGATTGAAGCCCATCGTGGAGGTGCAGTTCTCCGACTACATCTGGCCGGGACTGAACCAGCTCTTCACCGAGGTGGCCCGCAGCTGCTACCTGAGCAATGGCAAGTGGCCCGTGTCCTGCGTGATCCGCGTGCCCACCGGCGCGTACGGCAGCGGCGGGCCCTATCACAGCAGCAGCGTGGAGAGCGTGCTCTGCAACATCAAGGGCATCAAGGTGGCCTATCCCAGCAACGGCGCGGACATGAAAGGATTGATGAAGGCCGCCTTCCACGACCCGAACCCCGTGGTGATGCTGGAGCACAAGGGACTTTATTGGAGCAAACTGCCCGGCACGGAAGGCGCCAGGACCATCGAGCCCTCGGCGGATTACATCATCCCCTTCGGAAAGGCGCGCATCGTGCAGGAAGCCGATCCGGCACACGTGGATGACGGGGAAGCCACGGTGATCGTTACGTACGGCATGGGCGTGTACTGGGCGCGGGCGGCTGCGAAGGAGTTCCCGGGCCGCGTCACCATCATCGACCTGCGCACCTTGGTGCCGTGGGATGAAACCACGGTGCTGGAGGCCGTGCGCCGACATGGCCGTTGCCTTGTGGTGACCGAGGAGGCCATCACCAACTCGTTCGCGCAGGCACTGGCGGGAAAGATCACCGCCGAATGCTTCGAGCACCTGGATGCCCCCGTGCGCTACATCGGCTCGGAGGACATGCCGGCCATCCCGCTGAACAGCACGCTGGAAGCCGCCATGATCCCCAATGCGGAGAAGGTCGGGGCCGTCCTCAAGGAACTGCTGGCGTACTGAACCGTGGAAGAACATCACCTCAGCGTATCCCGCACCGCACGCTATCACACGATCGGCGACCCTGCCAAGGCGCGGGAGCTCTGGATCGTGCTTCACGGATACGCGCAATTGGCGCGCTACTTCCTCCGGCCCTTCGTCGGCTTGGAAACGGATCGACTGATCGCTGCTCCCGAAGGGTTATCGCGCTTCTATACCGATGAAGACCACTCTCGCGTGGGGGCCACATGGATGACCCGTGAGGACCGGGAACAGGAGATCAACGACCAGGTCGCCTACTTGGACCGGTTGACCGAACATCTGCTTGGGTCTTGCGCGGCCGGCACTCCGGTGTCCGTGCTCGGCTTCTCGCAGGGCGTGGCCACCGCATGCCGCTGGGCCATGAAGGGCCGGACCGGATCTTCCCGTGTCGTGCTCTGGGGAGGAAACTTGCCACCGGAATTCACCGAGGATGAACTGGGTGATCGATGGAAGCGGACCGAAGTGGTGCTGGTGCATGGCGAACGTGACACCGTGGTGAACGAGCACGCACATGCCAGGAACGAGGCACGGCTGCGGGCTGCAGGTGTCCCCTTTCGCTCCGTCCGCTTTGAAGGAGGGCATGCCCTGGACACGCTGACGCTAAGAACCTGTTTGGGATCTCATTAAACGCGGCCCCAGGCCCGACTACTTTTCCGACTTCACCGTTTCCGACTTCCACTTTAGCAGGTCGTCGATTGTGCGCGTGCTCACACTGTGGTAATTGGGGCGCGCATTGCCGTAGATCTTCATTGCGAGGGCCTTGCCCTTCTCCGTGGCGATGAGTTCCTGATAGAGCGGCACCAGGAACTTCCGCCGACCCACCGTGGTGAGGAATTCATCCAGCTTCCCGTAGGCCTTGGTGTAGTTGTTCTTCACGCACTGCTCCAACCAGGCGGCCAGTATCTCGGAGTTGCCCGAAGCGGTGAAATGGAAGGTGGCATCGAGCTCGTCCATTTGCTTTTCGGTCTGCCCCACCGGCAAGTGACGGAGGAAGTGCATCCACTCGAAGGTGCTCCATCCTGATGAGGAAAGGTCCTTCGCCGGCGTACCCTTGCTCCACAGGGCCAACTGTTCGTCCACCTTGTTGAACTTGTCCGAGACCGGGATGATGACATCGGGTGGAATGCCGGGTTGATCGATCCATTGATCCAGGTCCATCCCCACGTTATCGGGCACCAAAAGCTCCTTCCTGATGTAGGTCTTGAACGTGTCCGTGGTGATGCTCTGGAACGCGAAGTGTTCGAAATAGCCGCGCAGGAAGGCATCGAACTTGGGGCGGCCCACCTTGCTCTCGATCACGCGCAGCATGGCATAGCCCTTCTCATAGGGCACATCCGTCATCCCGTCGTCGGGATTGCGCCCAGCGAGGTCCAAGCGCAGTGCGCTGTCCTCGGGATGCTTGCCGGTGTTGAGCTGCGCAATGGTCGCCAGCAGGTCCTGGTAGCCGAGCAGGCTGGTCATGTCGTTGTAATCCTTGCCGTAGAGCTGCTCGGTGATGCGGTGCTCGAAGTAGACGGTGAAGCCCTCGTTCAGCCAGAAGTCGTTCCATGTGGCGTTGGTCACGAGATTACCGCTCCAGCTGTGCGCCAGCTCATGGGCCACCAAAGCCGTGAGCGAGCGGTCGCCCGCAAGGATGGTGGGCGTGGCAAAGGTGAGGCACGGGTTCTCCATGCCACCGAAGGGGAAGCTCGGCGGAAGAATGATCACGTCATAACGCCCCCAGCGGTATGGACCATACAGCTCCTCTGCGGCCTCCACCATTTTCTCCATGTCGGCCAGCTCCCACGCGGCGGTGTCCACCACGCTTCGTTCCGCGTAAACGCCGGTGCGCGTTCCGGTGGCCTTGAAGCCGAGGTCACCCACGGCCAAAGCGATCAAGTAGGACGGTATCCGCTTATCCATGCGAAAACTGTACGAACCGTCGGGGCTGTGCTCCTGCGGGTTGGTGGCGCTCATCACAGCCATCAGTTCGGGGGGTACGGTGACATGCGCATCGTAGGTGATCCGGATCCCGGGGCTGTCCTGGATGGGGATCCACGTGCGGGTGAGGATGGCCTCGCCCTGTGTGAAGAGGAAGGGGAATTTCTTCTCCGCGGTCTGCGCCGGCGAAAGCCACTGCAACGCCTTGGCCCCCGGGCCGGTGTGGTAGGTGATGGCTACCTTGTCCATGCCCTTCGGCAGCGCAATGCGCAGCGCCCGCCCAAGGAAGGTGCTGTCCCCCAGGGAAAACACTGCCTCGGTGCCATCGCCCAAGGTCACCTTCTCGATGGTGAGGCCGTCGGTATCGAACACGACACTATCCCCGCCGTTGCGCTCCAGATCGTATGTGGCGGTGCCGCTGATGCGGTGCTTGTCCATGTCCACGTGGATGTTGAGGTCCAAGTGCGTGGCAACGGCCTCTTCGGGCCTTGCGAAACTGTGATGGTCCATGGCGTATCGGGTTGGTGCGCTGCGCTGGGAGGTCCTGGCCGGTTCCGGGGCAGTTGAATTGCCGCACCCACAGAGCGCTGGAAGCAAGAATGGCAAGATCGTGGCGAGGGAACGAATGATCATGGAGCGTTCAGGAGGGGGCCAAAGGTAGAAGACCATGCAAAGCACTCGCGAAAAACACGATTGCGTGCCGGAGGAGGATGCTCAACAAATGTGAATGGGGCCGTCTCAACAGAGACGACCCCACTTCCAGTCGGGGTGACTGGATTCGAACCAGCGGCCCCTTGCACCCCATGCAAGTGCGCTACCGGGCTGCGCCACACCCCGAATTTCCTTGTCCCGCATTTCGAACCAGCGACCCTCCCGCCCCATGGCGGGATGCGCTCCCGGGCTGCGCTACACCCCTAAGAGGGCGCGAATGTAATATCTGGGGCCTACACGCCGCAGTAAAAAAGAGGAGGACGGCATTCCGACGACCCTCCCCATGGACCCCGGGCGAGGCCGGAACGAGGATCACCTGATCACAGCCGTGGAAGCAGAACACGGTCCTCAACATGCATCACCCCGTTCGATCGGCGAACAGCCACACGGAAAGGAAGCTCCATGATCCACGAAGCGCGATAATTCCGGACACCCCCTTCCTTGGATACCTGAACTGGGCATTTCGAAGAATACTGAAGCTGTCCGCCAAGCCCCTACCAGTCCGTGGCCTGGAACAGGAGCACCAGAACGCCCATCGCAAGCAGGGCGATGAAAAGCAGATAATCCAGCAGGCGTTGTTTCAGGGATCTCATGGCGATGGCATTTCCACAGGTCCAAATGTCCTTGTCCCGTTCCGGTTCCACCATACCCACAATTAGGGATATTTGCTTTCGGCCTACTTCGCCCGGACCGGCCACGGCGTGTTCATGCGATGGGAACCTCAATGCTGACCGTGGTACAGCGGTTGACGGTGGAATCGACCAACATGGTGCCGCCCGCTTTTCCCGTTCTGGACCGCACGTTGTCCACGCCCATTCCGTCCTTCCGCCCTGCCGGGTAGAAGCCGGCACCATTGTCGCTTACGGTGATGCTGAACCGTTCGGGCATTCGGGTGGGCGCTATGCTGATCTCGGATGGATGCGCATGCTTCAGCGCATTGGCCACCAGTTCCTGAACGATGTGATGGACGGCGATCTCCGTGGAACGTTCCATGCGCTGGTCCGACCCGAAAATGTTCAGTTCCACATCCAGCCGACCCTTAATGGCGATGCTGTCCCGCAGGTCCTGCAAGGCGTGGCCAAGACCGAATTCCGCCAATGCTCCCTTGATCATGTCGTGCGATATGCGGCGCACTTCCTCCACTGCATCATCGAGCAACCGGTTAACCTTGTTGAATTGCGCACTCTGTTCCACGTTCAGCGCGTCCGCGCACACCTCCAAGGCCCTGAACTGGTGCCTGATGGCGCTGAGCTTGCTGCCCAACCGGTGGTGCAGGTCCTTGGCGATGCGGTTGTGCTCCACGTCCTAACCCGCTTGCAAGGCCTTTTTCGGGATCGACATCCCGCAAATTCCAGCTTACGTTCTTCAAGGAAACCACCCGAGCGTTGTCCTTCGCCTCCAGCGCCACTTCAAGCCGCCGATCGATCAGATCACCTTCGTCATTCGTGTGCGCCCTGAAGTTCATTCCACCCACCGCTTCCTCATCCACTTCATGCCGCGCCCCCTCCAGATAGGCCTTGCAATGCAGGATCACCATGCCCGCGTTCTTCTCAACAGGGCAGATCGGCGTGGCACTTGATGGAAGGGGGCGATAGGCGGCTTTGGAACATCATCCGCATGACCCGTCTTCACCTCCTGCTCGTTCCCGTAACCCTGGTCCTGGACCGTAAAGGGGTGACATCCGGCAATGAAAGCAGGTCCGCAGCTTTTGTCCTGGTTTCCATGGTGATGCAGGTGGGAGCTCAAGGGACTTCAGTTCAGCACCAGCCGCGCTCCTTGGCGTATTTCACCAGACCGGCGGTATTGCGGAGGCTCAGCTTGTGCATGATGTTCTTGCGGTGCGTATCGATGGTTTGAGGACTGAGGAACAGCACCGTTGCGATCTCCTGGGTGGTGCGTTCCATGCAGACCAGCTCCACCACCTGCTTTTCCCTTTTGGTGAGCGCCTGGTATCCGGTCTCACCCGAGTTCTCCTTTGCACGCATGTCCATTTCAAGGGCCACTTCCACTTCCTTGGTGAAGTATTGCTGCCCGTCCGCTACCATCCGCAAGGCCCGGCACAGTTCCTCCTTGCCGACGTTCTTGAGCACATAACCACTGGCCCCGGCCTCCATGATCTCATGGACCATATCATGGTGGTCGTACATGCTGAGCACCAGCACGCGGGTTCCCTCGGAGCAGGCCAACAGGGCCTTTGTGGCTTCAATACCGTCCATCTCCGGCATGCTGATGTCCATGAGGACCACATCGGGCTTCAGTTCCATGCTGCGTTCCACGGCCTCGCGCCCATTGGATGCGCGCCCTACCACTTGCACCTCCTCATTGTGTTCGAGCAGGGCCTCAAGACCGTCCAGAATGATCGATTGGTCGTCCGCGAGAAGGAGTTTCATGGTGATGGTCCTTTTGTCGTGAATACAAAGGTTAGTTGACCAAGCGGATATAAAAATACCGGGAAATGGGTATTTTTCGCTTGCACCGCAGCATAATATATGAATTGGGCTGTTTCTGCCGGAGGAAAGTTGGATAATGCACCTGCGCGCGCCCTTCGCGAAGGCCGGGGTGACGAACTTTGAAAGACGGTCTGCCGGGTCTTCCCCAGAATTGCGGAAGAGCTGTTCCGGATGCACGTGATCGGCCCTCCAATTTGAAATAGCATGGTAGACAAGGCTGTTACTTTTGCGCCCCCTAACCCCGTTGATGCGCTTTCGACTCCTTATTGTCCCGCTCCTCTTCCTGCTTTCGTTATCCGTTATCGCGCAGCGCCATACCGTCAGTGGTTACGTCACCGATTCCGCCACCGGCGAAGCCCTCATCGGAGCCACGGTCTTCATCGCGGAGATCGGGAAAGGGGTGGGCACCAACAACTACGGCTACTACTCCGCCACGCTGCCCCAAGGGGAATACACCTTGGTGGTGAAGTACATCGGCTATGCCGACCTCCGGCGCAAGGTGGACCTTACCACCGACCGCAAGGTGAACCTGAAGCTCAGTACCACCGTGCAGGTGATGAAGGCCGTGGAGGTGAAGGGCGAAAAGGCCAAAAGCCAGTTGGAAAGCACCGATATGGGCCGCATGGACGTGGATGTGACCAAGTTGCAGACCCTGCCGGCGCTACTGGGCGAGGTGGATATCCTCAAGACGATCCAATACCTGCCCGGTGTACAGAGCAACGGGGAAGGCAACAGCGGCTTCTATGTGCGCGGCGGCGGGCCCGACCAGAACCTGATCCTGCTGGACGAGGCCACCGTGTACAACGCCAGCCATCTCTTCGGCTTCTTCAGCGTGTTCAATGCGGACGCCGTGAAGGACATCGAACTGATCAAGGGCGGCATGCCCGCGTACTACGGCGGAAGGACCAGCAGCGTGCTGGCCATCACCATGAAGGATGGCAGCGACAAGGAGTTCCATGGCGAAGGCGGGATCGGATTGATCAGTAGCCGACTCACGCTGGAAGGACCGATCGTGAAGGAAAGGAGCTCATTCATCGTCAGTGCGCGACGCACCTACGTGGATGTGCTGGCCCAGCCCTTCATCAACCCCGAGAGCACCTTCGCGGGAAGCAGCTATTACTTCTACGACATCAATGCCAAGGCCAATTACCGCCTCAGCGACAAGGACCGCTTCTTCCTCAGCGGCTATTTCGGGCGGGACGTTTTCGACCTGAACGGCAACCAGCCGGGAAGTCCCAAGTTCAAGATCCCTTGGGGCAATGCCACGGTCAGTGGCCGTTGGAACCACGTGTTCGGACCCAAGTTATTCCTGAACACAACGGCCATTGTCAGTGATTACAAGTTTTCCTTCGGGGGCAACCAGGACCAGTTCGGCTTCAAGCTCAGTAGCGGCATCCGCGACTATGGGCTGAAGGTGGACTTCAACCAATACCCGAACATCCGGCACAACGTGCGCTACGGATTCCAGTACACCTACCACATTTACACGCCCAGTACCGTGGCCGTGAACAGCGGGGACGTGGACTTCAACATCGACACGCCCTCGAAGTTGAACGCCCACGAGGCAGCCGTGTACGTCCAGGACGATTTCGACATCACCGACCGGCTCCGCCTCAACGCCGGATTGCGCTTCAGCTGGTTCGCGCACGTGGGCCCCTTCAATGAATACATCAAGGACCCGGAAGGCAATACCATCGGCACCAAGGACTACGGTAGCGGCGACATCATAGCACAGTACAGCGGTCTGGAGCCGCGCCTTGCGATGCGCTACACCTTGGACAAAAGGAACAGCCTGAAGGCCAGCTTCAACCGGAACATGCAATACGTCCACTTGGCAAGCTTCAGCTCCATCGGCCTGCCTACGGATACGTGGATCCCCAGCGGCAAGAACGTGAAACCGCAGGTGGCCGAGCAATACGCCTTGGGTTGGTTCCACGATTTCAAGGAGCGGAAGTATGAGGGCAGCATCGAACTGTACTACAAGAACATGGCGAACCAGATCGAGTACGCCGAAGGAGCAAGTCCACAGGATGGAGGCAACGAGAACTACGACTTCAACCTCGTATTCGGCAAAGGCTGGAGCTATGGGGCCGAGCTCTTCCTGAAGCGCCGCTTGGGCAAGCTGACCGGCTGGCTGGGCTACACCTGGAGCAAGACGGAACGCAAATTCCCCGATGTGGATAATGGCGAACCATTCCCCAGCCGCTGGGATCGACGGAACGACATCAGCATAGTGGCCGGTTACGAATTGAATGACCGCTGGACCTTCGGCAGCACCTTCGTGTATAGCACCGGCCAAGCCGCCACCCTGCCCGTACAACGCTACTTCATCGAAGGCCGCTTGGTGAGCCAGTTCACGCAGCGCAATGGTTTCCGCATGGCCTCGTTCAACCGGTTGGACGTTGCGGCCACCTTGAAGAACAAGCCCACCAAGGAAGTGACGGACAAGGTCACCGGCGAGGTGAGCACGGTGCAGCGCAAATACCGCAGCAGCTGGACGTTCTCCATCTACAACGTGTACAACCGCAAGAACCCGTACTTCATCTATTTCGCTACCGAAGGGACTACCGGGCTGGAAGGCTTGACGCTGACCGCCAAACAAGTCTCCCTCTTCAGTATCCTGCCTTCCATCACGTGGAATTTTGAGTTTTAAAATGGTTCACCACAGAGGCACAGAGGCACGGAGAACTGCTGGTTATGATGAAGTGGTACAGGGTACAGGGTACAATGCCTGGCGCGGCGGCGAGTACTTGACATTTTGCGGTACCAGGTACTCGGTACCCTGTACCCAGTACCCGACAAAGACCTCCGGCACATGAAACTTCTACCTCTCCTCCTCTTACTGCTCCTCCTCTCTTCCTGCGAGAAGGACATCACCGTGGACCTGCCCCAAGTACCTGAGCAGCTGGTGGTGGAAGGCATCATCGAACCGGGTATGCCCCCCTTCGTGATCCTCACCCGCACGCAGTCGTTCTTCTCCCCTACCGATCTCAATTCCATCGCCAGCATGTTCGTGGGTGGTGCCACGATCACCGTAACGACCAATGGAGAAACGTGGGTGCTGGACCAACTCTGCAGCAACCTGCTCGATTCCGCTTCCCTGGCCATCGCAGCGGAAGCCACGGGGCTCAGCCCCGCCCTGCTCGCCTCGGCGAACATCTGCATCTACACCACGCTCAACCCCGCCCATGTCGGCGTGATCAACCAGACCTATCGCTTGGACATCAGCGCGGAGGGGAAGACACTTTCCGCTGTGAGCACCATCCCGCATTCGGTCCCGCTGGATTCCGTTTGGTTCAAGCTGGCCCAGATAACCGCTGGCGACGACAGCTTGGGCTATGCATGGGCACGGATCTCCGACCCGGATACCATGGGCAATGGCTACCGCTGGGCTGCGCAACGGATCAACCACCGCTCCAATGGCCAGATCAAGGACCCCAACTACATCTCACCCTTGGGCAGCACGTACAACGACAAGTACATCAATGGCCTGACCTTCGAATTCACGGAAGCCCGCGGGCAACAATACTTCGCCGGCAATCCCGAGGACAACAACGAAGAGCAAGGCTACTTTAAGGTGGGGGATACCATCGCGGTGAAAGCCATGAGCATCGGACGGAAGGAATACGATTTCTACAGCACGTACGATACCAATGTGGGCTCCTTGGGCGACCTCTTCAGCACGCCCACGAACGTGAAGAGCAACATCACCGGTGGGCTGGGGATCTGGGCCGGACGGGGGGTTTATTTGGACACGATCATTTGTGGACCGTAGGGATCGGTCGGTGGCTGGTGGCTGGGTAAGCTGGGAAGCTCTTGAAGAATCGTTCTCGCTCACAAAGTCGGCGGTAAGGAGAATGTCTCACTGCCGCGATGCAGCTTGACGCCCATTCCGAATACTCCCCTTTCCGCGCTCACAGCTGCTCCATTACCGCCTGTAATGCGGCCCAGCGCCTGCGGGCCACGGCAATGGTTTCGCCCCCTGCAAGTTGGATGCGATGCCCGGCATGCTGCAACAACTTCTCCACCTTCATCAGATTCACGAGATAGGAATGATGGCAACGGAAGAAGTGCGGCACTGGGAGGCGCTTTTCCAATGCGTGCAGGTGCGTGCTCACCAAATGTTTCGCACCGTCGTCACAATGGACATGCGTGTAGTTCCGGTCCGCCTTCAGATAAAGGATCGCATGCGTGTCCACATACAATTTGCCGTCCGATACGGGCAACACCAACCGGGAGCCATGCATGGCAGGAGGAGGCATCGCCTTCCCGGCATCAGCCCAATGCATTTTCAGAATGCCGTCCGCGTAGGGGGGGGGGGGATTGTTCATGGTTCATGGCGATCTTGAAGGGTTGGGAACAGTGCTTACATAAGTGCAAGATAGCTCTTGGGCCTGAAGTTGAGCGCTTGCTCGGCCAGAGGCTCATTGGCTATGGCACAACAGGGTGCTAGTGCCTGTGGGCCAGTTGCACAACGGGAACGACCAGCTGTACACTGAGCCTGACCAGTTGTACATCGCTTCTTGCGGCCAGCACCGCTTGCCCTTAGCCTTGTTACCGTTGAAGAGATCCGATACGAATACGGCGGCCCAGGCACTAACTTGGACAAAAACACGGCACCATGCTTAACCGCTTCTTCCTCCCCCTGCTCGCCTTGACCCTTGCCTGCACCGCTACCGCCCAACCCACTTGGCGCTTCCATCTTGCTTTTGAGGATGGGGCAGGAGCGAGGGATACGTTATGGTTTGTCTGGGACACTACAGCAACAATTCACTATGATGAATTTGACGTGGACACTCTTTTAGGCGAAGGGCCGGTGGACATGGATACAACCGCTTTCAATATGTGGATGTACAATGGCAACAATGAGCGCACTCAAACGGATGCCCAGCCATACGAGGGCGGCTTCTATCCTACGTTCGTCAGTATGGAAATATGGGGGGAGAACTTCATCGGGCCCATGACCATCCGGTGGGATTCCAGTTTGTTCAACGCACCCTTCCTCCCACAACCCGTATTTGCTGCTGCGCTGAATGGGGAATTCTTCTTCTGGTACCAAGATCCTTATGAACCTGATTTCCCTACCGGCTATATCCCTGGTGGATACGTGTGTTGGCTCACCGGCCGTGATAGTGTAATCCTGCCGGACATAGGAGGCACCCCCCTCTGCCCATTCACTTTCCAGATCGGGGATTCCACAAATCATAATGGCATCCTTGAGAATGCCATGGCACCCTTATCGATGCATGCCAATGGAACCTCACTGACCATCAGCGCCCAGAGTGCCATGGACCGGATCGGCATTCATGATCTGCAGGGCCGGATCGTGGGGGATTATTCTGTTCATTCCAACACTGCACTCATCTCCATCATCCAACTGCCCGGAGGCCTCTATATGGTACGTGCCCAACTGAAGAACGGGGGCGTTGCGACCGGCCGCTTTATCCAGCACTGACACATCCGTCGCTAAGTCCATCCCGTTCAACAAAGAAGATCACCACATGAATATCCCGATCAGCCTTCTGTTGATCATCACAACCCTGTTACTGCCCGGTGGTGTGTTCGCCCAATGCATGGAGGACAACCTCCAATCACCGCCGGACAGGGGGGCCTCAGAACCCTATATGAGCATGCACGGTAAGAACATGGTTGCACATGGGACCGTGCGTGCATTGGTGGTACTGGTCGAATTCGATTATGCCAACCCCGCGCTCGATCCCTACCCCAATGGAACCGCCGCTTGGCCTGCCCATGCATTGCCCAATTGGGTGGATAACGTGGACCTGACCTACAATCTGTTCGAGCATGATGAAAGTGCAATACCACCACAAGCGTCCATGACCCGCTTCCTGTGGGATGCATCAGGCGGTGATTTTCACCTGGTGGCCGACTACCTATCGGACATTGTGACCTTACCCACCACCAACGGGCTGGCATTCTCGCTTTTTCCTTCCACCGTTGCACAAGTATGCAATGCGATCAACCAATCCTACACAACGCTGACCACCCACTTCGGGAATGATGCTTTTTCGGACTATGATAAATGGACAATTTCATCAAGCAATAGCGGGTTGGATAGACCTCCTGTTGGGGACTCCTCCTATGACCATGTATTCTTCATTTTCCGGAATGCCCTGGATGCGAGTTCAGGTACTGGCCGAGCATCGCCCGGCTCTCCCGGAACCATACTGACGCATGCAGCCAATTCCTATACTGTTTTTGGCGCCGAGAATGCACCGCCAACCAAGATCATGTGCCATGAATTCTCACACCTGCAGTTTGGCGGGAATGCGTTCCACTGCGCTGGGGGAGGCAACACCCCACCCCCATACTACGTGCACCAATACTGGATTTCACAGGTTGGCGGCTGGAGCATGATGGGTGCGGCCAATGCTTCCCTCATGACCTGGAGCGCTTGGGACCGGTACCGATTGGGCTGGACCTCCGATACGAACCACTCCATCGTATGCCGGGATGAGGCCAACCTGAACAATAAAAATGGCGATCTGAACCCCATGAACCCGACAGATGCCGGAACCTATCTCCTAAGGGATTTTGTGGCATCGGGAGATGCGATCAGGATCAAACTCCCGTACACCGACCCCTCCAAGAGCCCTCAATACCTCTGGATGGAAAACCACCAGGGAAGGGACCAGAATGGGCATCCCTTCGATCGATGGCACTACGAAGATGCTCCGTGCGTGGAGAACTTGGTGCCCGGCTTGAACATGTACATGCAAATTGACAGGGAGGTCCGAACTTCAACCATCTACAGTGAGGTATTCGCAGAGAGCCATCCAACCTATGGCGGTTATGAAGACTACCTCCGGCCATTGGATGCAAGCGGACATTATGACCTTACGTATGGAAGTTCCATCATCAGCCCTCAATGTGTCGGTGGCGAAACCTATTATCCCTTCGTCAGGGCATTGCCGAACCCGCTCACGGGCATGGGAGATACCCATTGGAACACAAAGGACAGAAATGGGGATGGAGAATTGCGCAGGGAACATGACTTCACGTTGAACCAAAGCGAGCTCTTGAATGGTGTGGTCAACCATCACTTGTATAATCTTGGGAACCCCCGCCAGGAGTTTACGTTGACGAGCAACCACACCTTGCTTGGGATCGGCACCAATCCCAGTAGCGCGAGTGCGATGAACATTGTTGGGGGGAATGGCAATGGTCCGAGCAGTAAAAACCTCCGCCGCATCTACCTCAACGGCGTTTCGGTGGAGCTGATGGCGCAGAACACGGACGGCAGCATAAAAGTGCAAGTGCGCTTTGACGATGTGGATGTGGACAACGATGCCCGCTGGTGCGCGGACGAGATACAACTGAACCCGGTGGCCACCAGTACCGGCTATTCCCTGAACGTAACGGCGGGGAAAACGGTGACCCTGGACCGGGGCACCACGGCCACCCGGCGCAACAACCCGGAGATGTACAACGGCCAGCCCGTCTTCAACAGCGCCACGCTGATGCGCTGCCCGGCCAACACCTGGCTGAACCTGGACCCCAACAGCAATTTTGTCGTGGACGGCGGCAGCACCCTGCGCCTGGAAAGCGGCAGCCGCTTGGACGTGGGAAACGGGGCCGTGCTGCGCGTAAAGCGGGGCAGCAGACTGGAACTGATGGGCGGCTCAGTGTTGAACGTGCTGCCCGGCGGCCAAGTGATCATAGAAGAGGATTGGCAACCTTGGAACCACGGCAGGTTGGTCTATTACCCCAATGCCCGCATCAACCTGGAGGCCTCCACGTCCGTGCTGGAGGTCGCCGGCGTGCTGGACATCCAGGCCAACGCCACCTTCACCCCCGCCCGAAGCGGCGACCCCAACACCACTTACGGGCTGGTGAAGTTCACCAATACCAGCCCCACCAGCTACAATGTGGCGGCCGGGGCCAACAGCCGCTTCATCATGCGCGGTACCAGCCCCAACGGCCGGATCCTGCACGTGCAGCAGGAAAGTCTTTACGGCCCGACGCAACTGGTGGAGTTCAGCTTGCTCAACGCCAAGGCCACTTTGGCGGACAATGCGCGCATCGTGCCGCCGGTCACCAACAGCGCCATCGTGAAATTGGACAATGCCACGGTCACCAGCTCCACCGGTGTGCGTAACACCCACCGCGGCGTAAGGCTCAATGGCCAAGCGCTGCTCACGTTGAACAACAGCACCTTCAGCATGGGCAGCTATGGCGTGTACAGCTACAACACCACGCTGGGCAACTCCCCGGTGCCCGTGAACTGCAGTTTCATCGACTGCAACACCGGCATGTACAACTACGACAAGGGGATCAAGGCCATCAGCTGCAAGTTCGACAAATGCACCAACGGCCTGCAATGCGTGCAAATGGCGCATACTTCCTACCTGATCGACTGCAGCGCACAGCGCAATGCACAGACCGGAGTGAGCTTCAGCGGATCGTCCACGCTGAACGTGAAGAACCCCGCCTTCAACTACAACGCCATCGGCCTATCGGTGGGCCAGGCCACCGCCGTAGTGGCCTGCGGTTCGGTGAGCTTGAATGAACTGTACGGGTTCAAGATACACCATGGCGGAACCCTGCGCATGGATGACAACCACACCGGCCACGATCCCGTAACCGCCGTGAAGAACGGCACTTCGATCTACTGCCAGCAGGCCAACAACGTATACCTGGACCTGGGCTTGAACAGCTTGAAGCCGATGGTTCCGGGGTACCAGAAGAGCCTGTACGGCACTTTTCTGTGCGCTCCGTACAGTGTTACGCAGCCAGCGCGAAAGAACAATTGGAACGGCACGGTGGGCACGCCACTTACCAGTGCGGACTATTCCATCACCACTTGCGGGGCAGCTTTGCTATTCGATGACCCCTCCAGCAGCGCGGAGATCACGTGCGGACAGGTGCCACTTTCCGTGCCGGTCAACAACGAATTTGCAGGAGCGCCTTTGCCGGCATGGATGGAAAACTGCATCGGATGCGCCATGGTCATGAGCGCCGATTCCGTTATGGTGCCCTTGAACCTGGCCAGCATGGCTGCGCTCAACCTGGGATACAACGACAGCCTGCCGGACAACGAGCTTTTGGCCCTGGCGGCCTTCCATGCCCTTCTGGCCAGCCCGGTCACCGATCCTGGTGCGCAGGAGAAATTCCTCCTTGAATACGGCCATGGCCTGATGCAGGAAAGCTTTGGCGACGCCTTGGAGAAAGGACAGCTCGATCCCGCCACGGACAACGCCAACATGGACACGCACCTGGCGATGATGACCGATGTGGAGGATGCCCGGACCGGGGCTGCCGCAGCGGAAGGGCAGGATGACTTTGTTTTCTACACCAGCCTTCAGCGCGCCCAGCTTACCCGCGCCACGGGGAAACTGGACGATGCGATCGCCCAGATGCAAGCCATCCCACAGCCCCCGGACACCGGGCAACAGGCACTGCTGTCCACGATCCTTTGCTATACGCAAACGGAACGTTCCGTGATCAACGGAACATACACGTGGGACGAAGTGGAAGCAGCCATGCTTTCATGCACCGGCCATGGTGGACCAAAAATGATGGTGCAACCCATGGCTGAAGGGCCGGATGCCCTTCCAATGGCCCGGCCCACTTTACAGCCCAACCCCGCCGCAACGGAAGTTCGGGTACAAGGCTTTGCCGGAGAGGACTGCCTGTTGCGCCTGCTGGACATCACGGGCCGGACCGTGGTCCAAGAGGTACAATTCAACAACAGCACAACACTTCCCTTGCAGGCCGTGCGGCCCGGAACGTACCTATGCCGGATCACCTCCAGCAAAGGCCAATTGTGGACGGGCAGGCTGGTAGTAGCCTGGTGAGGCGGATCCCGCCAACGTGAAGACCAACATCACCGGGGGCTTGGGGATATGGGCCGGGCGCGGTGTATACTTGGATGCGATCATTTGCTTGCCTTAGGCCGTGGGCCAGTTATCAGTTGCTCGTTGTCAGTTGACAGGGAGCATCGACAAGGTCCTGTGGAAACCCGAGCCTACGTAGCCCGAAGTTGTTCCCCCCGGTTCCAGGGGCGAAAGACCCTGAGCCGGACCTGACAACCGACAACCGACAACCGACAGCTGACAACTGACAACCGACAACTGAACAAAGAGGTAAATTCGCGCCCCGAAGACCATGAGCCAAACTCCAGAACTCCTCCAGTGCCTGATCATCGGATCGGGACCTGCCGCCTATTCTGCCGCCATCTATGCCGCACGGGCCGACCTGAAACCCGTGGTGATCGAAGGCCCCGTGCCCGGTGGCCAGCTCACCACCACCACCGAGGTGGACAACTACCCCGGCTATCCCGATGGCCGCACCGGCCCGGAGATGATGGAGGACTTCAAGAAGCAGGCCCAGCGGTTCAATACAGAGGTGCGCAGTGGATGGGTGAGCAAGGTGGACTTCACCGGCCCCGTACACAAGGTATGGGTGGATGAGAAGACCGAGATCCATGCCCACACGGTGATCATCGCCACGGGTGCCAGTGCCAAGTGGCTCGGCCTGCCCAACGAGATCCGCCTGCGCGACATCGGCGGCGGCGTTACCGCATGCGCCGTCTGTGACGGATTCTTCTACAAGGGCCAGACCGTGGCCTTGGTGGGTGCGGGTGATTCCGCTGCGGAGGAGGCCACCTACCTCGCCAAGCTTTGCCCCAAGGTGTACATGCTCGTGCGCCGCGATCAGTTCCGCGCCAGCAAGGCCATGATCCACCGCGTGGAGAACACGCCACAGATCGAAGTGCTGTACAACACCGAAGTGAAGGACGTGCTCGGCGAGCATGTTGTGGAAGGCGTGATCGCCGTGAACAACAAGACCGGCGAAGAGCGCAAGCTCGATGTCACCGGGCTCTTCATCGCCATCGGGCACAAGCCCGCAACCGACCTCTTCAAGGGCTGGCTGGACATGGATGCACAAGGCTATCTCTTCCACGACCCCGATCGCACCAGCACCAAGGTGCCCGGGGTCTTCGTGTCCGGGGATGCCGCCGACCACGTGTACCGCCAGGCCGTTACCAGCGCCGGAACGGGTTGCATGGCCGCGCTGGATGCCGAGCGGTATTTGGCGGCACAGGGGATACACTGATCCGATCTACTTCTTCCACGGTTCCAGCTCAGGAATGGAAACGCCCAATCCCCAGTGCGACTCCGCTTGGTATGTAAGGCCGCACTGAAGAAAGCGGGGATCAAAAGATCACTTACCTTGCATTGCCTGCGCCATAGCTTCGCCACCCATCTCCTTGAGCACGGCGCGGACATCCGCTACATACAAGAACTGCTCGGGCCTGCCAGCACCAGGACCACGGAGATCTACATCCACGTTACCCCTCGCACCCTGGGGCGCATAACCAGCCCATTGGACACCCTATGAACCTCCCGTGCATTACCAAGGATCACCTTGCCAACACCATTGCATCGGGCTGGCACACAATGGATTGCCCACCTCTTAACGACTCCAACCATAGCAGAACTATCAACAGATCGTTGGTAGTCCGCTAGTTAGCAACAAGTGCGGAAACCTCCTGCGCCGCAAACTCTCCAGCTCCGGCGGCCCGATGAGCGTCACGGCACTAGTGTGAACTCCTATTCAGGAGAAGCCGAGCCTCGAAGGAGGGGTGACGTGAGGTCTAACCCCGGGCCATGAAAATCCGGATCGTCTTAGCTTCGTTCCGTGAAGACCGAGCCTTAAAACCCGGAATATGCAATAGGATTTCCACTACGGCCCCAAATCGCTGCGGCAGCATGCGCTTCGCCCACTTTCCCCTCGGCAGAATGGCTTGGGCTATTCCTTCTCGGTGAAGCGTTGCTGCCATTGCGCTTTTGACCCTCGTAACGAAGCCTATTGCATGATCCGGGTTCCCACTAAAGCCGTAGTCGGCGTATCCGAACAACGTCCCACAAGTCACGAATACCACGGAAGTGAGCAGCATGCTGAATTTTCTCAAGGAGGTGCTAAGGAACATGCCAAGCGATTGGCTGGAGCTGACAACCCATCGGCTGGATATCTACGATGAAGGGTTGGCCAAAACTCAATTCCTGGATCAGTTTGAGGCTTTATACAAGGCCGATGGATCCGGATCAGCGGCACTGGCGGCGTTGCCCACGGCCTACGACTACATTCGCTTGGGGCATCCCTTGTCCTCCGTGCTGGAATGGGCCATTGCCAACTTGAACGGCCTGCCAGCGGAGAGCGTGATCAGTTTCTCGTCAAGGACGATGCCTATCCTGGCCATCCTTCGAAAAAACCTATTGGACAAGAAGGACACCCGGATCTTTTACTCAGGTGTATTGCCGGGGTATTTCGATGCTGAACTGCTGCGAAGTGTTTACGGCTATGAATTTGAGCTGAAGCACGTGGAGAAGGCGGAGGAGATCCAGGCCTTTTGCGGCAGCACCATCCTCCTTTCAGCACTAGAGGGCTTTGGCAAGGTTGACCTCGCCCCGAACATTGATTTTTTCCTCTCTGTTCATGCCCCGCTCGGCAGTGTGCTGTTGGTGAACGGCAAGCTGAATGAGCGGTACATCGCAGAAGTTCAGCACGTCCGGAGAAGGGAATCCATTGCCATGACGCCGGCGAATTGCCACACGGCGTTGCAGTTGCTGATAGGAGGATCCCCCGGCGAGACTCGGCAAAGCGATCGCTCGGCCAACAAGGCGCTTGTCCTGGATTCGATAAGGGAGATCACCGGCACGCATACGAAGGCGCTGATCGCCTCCAGTGGACTTTCCATGCAGTATGCGATCATGATGGGCCTCATTCACGATGCCCTGGAGGAACACAAAGGGAAGGATATCCGGTTCATAGTCCCTCCCAATTGCTACGGCGGAACGAACGACCAGGCTAGGCGAGTGGCCGCTTGCATTGATCATGTCGAGGTCGTGGACCTGCCCGTGGATGGCGATAACGAGATGGTCAAAAGCCTGGATGTCGTCCTGACCAAGATCGCCAGTGAAGACGCCATCCCGTACATCATTGCTGAGATCCCCACCAATCCACGGGTTGAAGTTCCTGATCTTCATGGGCTGAAAGATGTGCTGAGCAAGGAGCGCAGAACGGCTACCGGCTCCATTGCGACCGAGCCGGTCTTTATCCTGGATCAAACGTTCTGCCCGAACGTCCATTTCCTGGGTGAGGGCGCGATACTGTCCACGGTCAGGACCATATCCTATGTCAGTGGCTCGAAGTTCCCGAGCGGCGGACGCTGCACTGCGGGCTACTGTGTAGGCCATGCAATGACGGATGCGTTGATCGAGAAGATCGAAATGCACCTTCGTCTGTGCGACAACGAGGCGACGGACCTACAGGTGGAGATACTGGCGGAACAGCTGCCGTCCATGACGCAGCGGATCAAGGATGCGTATAGGAACACGCGTGAATTCGTGCGCTTCATCCACGAGACCCTACCGGAGGCAAGGATCAACTTCGTTTCCGAGGAGCTGGCACAAGAAGGATTCACTCCTTCCGTGTTCTCACTGGATCTTCCCACCAAGGGGAATACGGATGAAGAGCGGGAAGCCTACAAAAGGGCGCTGAACCTCAAGCTGATCGACCGGATGATCACGGAGATCCCCGAAGAGAGCAAGTTCTGCGTGAGCTATGGGCAGTTGAAGGGATGCTATTGGACCATCCCCGCAACCTCCACGCAAGGGACCACCAAAGAGGGCGACAAGGATTACATCGTCCGCGTGGCGCTTTCCCCGGATATGGACCTGGGGCTTCATAAAAAGGTCTTTGCGGATTTTGTCGAGCAGGATGTGCCGGAGAACAGCGAGCTGAGCCAGAAGCAAGGAAGCACGACCAGTTGATGCAGTGGCGTGTCCGCCCCAGGCAAGCAACTCCTTACCATATCCTCCCGTCCTGTTCATTCCGGAACTTTTTTGGATCGTTCGTCCCGGTTTTGGGAACGGGCGATCAATTATTCTTCGCTGAACCTGTTAGCAGGAAAAAAACCAAGAAATCCACCCATGCGTTCGACCCTGCTACTGATTACGGGATTTGCTGCCCTGGCTTCCACGGCGCAGATCACCTGCATCGATCATACGTTCATGGCCGACGTGCCTTCCATACAAGTGCTGAAGGTGGTGGAGCTGCCGGATGGAAAGATCCTGATGGGCGGCACTTTCACCAACTATGCCGGTTCGAACCATGACCATCTGGTGCGGCTCCATGCCGATGGCTCCTTGGACCACACCTTCAACGCCAATAACCAAGGGCCGAGCAACTCGGTCCATGACATTGACGTGATGTCGGACGGGCGCATTCTGATCTGCGGGAACTTTGTGCAATACAACGGCGTGAACAGCTATTTCGTGGCACGGCTGCACGCGAACGGCCTCTTGGACCCAACGTTCAACATACCTCCCAACTCCATCAATGGCGCTGTGAACGCAGTGGCTTGGCATACAGGGGACAAGGTGATAGCAGCTGGTGATTTTTTCGAATGCTATGGCAACAGCCAACCGCACATCGTCCGCTTCAACACCACAGGAACGGTGGACACCACCTTTCAAACAGGAACAGGCTTCACCACGAACGTGTATGACCTTGAGGTGCTCCCGAACATGCAGATATTGGTGGCCGGTGCCTTCTTTCAGTACGATGGCACCTCCTGCGGAAGGGTTGCCCTGTTGAACGCGAACGGAACGTATGACCCCGGGATGAACAACACGCCCGGGTTCAACGGGATCGCCCGCGATATTGAAATACAACCGGATGGCAAGATCCTGGTGAGCGGCAGCTTCGACCAACACAATGGCCAGGACAGCTGGGGCCTTGCACGGCTCAACCCCGATGGCTCCGCCGACCCGGGTTTCACTTCACCCTTCTACCCTTATGCTCCCGTGTTCACCACCGCTGTGCAGGCGGACGGCAAGATCGTTGTGGGTGGCGAATGGACCGAGAACATGTACGCCGTGAGCGTTGGTGCAGGGACACCGCGCCTTACACGTCTTTGGCCCGATGGCACGCGCGATAGCACGTTCGCGATTGGCACAGGCCCCGGTGATCCGGGCAGCGAGACTTTCTACATCCGGGACCTGGCCGTGCTGTCGACCGGCAAGATCCTGGTTGCAGGCCGTTTTACCAAGTTCGATTCCGAGACCCAGTACCAACAGATCATACGGTTGAACGAAAAAGTGAACGTTGGCATAACGGACAGTGAGCCCAGCGCAGCCATTGATGTGATCATGGACCTCAGCAATGAACGGATCCACCTGACCACATCCGCGAACCTGCGCGGAACGTTCCAATTGGTGAACGCAGCCGGACAGGTGGTTTCAGCAGGTGCAGTGGCGAACGGAACGACCGTGATCAGCACGGTTTCCATGCCGCAAGGAGTATATGTACTTCGTGTGCAGGCCAGTGATGGTGTTCTGCATTCGGTAAAACTGGTGCGGTAGTATTTGGATCCATGGCCCACTAGTTGCTCCTTCTGTCCGCCTTGGTACCACCCTTCAACAGGCAGGCGCAGAATGGGTCCAACAGGAAGGACATGCGGGAAGACGGAAAGCCAACCCAGCGTCATATCCTGGCCCCGCACAACGTTCGCCGCACTCTTGCGCGGCATGGCCACGCGCCTCGACGTACGTGGGAACGCTACTTCCCCGTCGAGATCACGTCGTGTACCAAGTAGGCCAACGCCTTCCCCACGATCCGTCCCTGTGAGGGTGTATTCGGGGCTGCTTCCGGCAGGTGAACATAAAGGATGCGCCGCTCCGAACCCATCATCTTACGCAGGTAGACGCGTCCGTCCTCGATGGCCATGCCGCTGGGGCTGAATGCGGAGGAAGGCATGTGCCGGATCACGTCCAGGTCGAGTTCCACACCCAAGGGAGAGGAACTCGACTCCACGAATTGATCGAGGTGGTGATGGAAGGACCGGGGTTCCATCAGGTAATCCTCGAAAAAGGTGTAGTGCACCTGGTTCGCATCCAAGTACTTCAGCATGGCCTCGTTGTTACGCGCCCGGTGCAGGCCCAGAACGGTATAGTTCCGGATGATGCCTTCGGCGAGCCCATAGGAGAATGAATTCCCGCTGTGGCGGCCTTCCAAGGGGCGGCAATCCGCGTGCGGGTCCAGGTTCACCACATCAATGGCTTCACCGAGCACCGCGCTGGCCGCCTTGATCAAGGGATAGGCGTTGTTGTGGCCCCCGCCTACTAAAATGGGGATCTTGCCCGCCTCCAGGATCGGCGTCACAACACGTTGGACCAGACCATCCAGCTCGGCCACCCGCTCACGCATGCCGGCCACGTTCAGCTCCTCGTCCGGATCGAGGTGATCGATGCACCCCAGCAGGTGGACCGATGCCGGATCGATGAAGCGGTTGGCCTGCATGTTCACAAAGGCCGGCAGGAATGCCTCGAAGCCGTTGCGCGCACCGGCAAGGCCGTTGTTCGCGCGGGGGCCGATGTCCTCGCAGATGCCGAGCAGCACGTATCGGCACTCCTCGTCGCGCCAGTCCGTCCCCAAGAGCTCCCCCAGCTTGGTCTCACCATCACGGCGCGTGACCAAGCCACCCACTTCCTCCTGTGCCATGGTGCGGAACGCAAAATGCTCCGCTTCTTTCATGCTATCCTTCCCGCTCATTGTTTTCTTCTTCAAGGGTCCGTTTACTGTTGGAAGCGGACGGGCTGCAGCGCAGTGACCCCTTCGTCTTCCCCGTCGGCGAAGATCGCCATTGACCGACACGCTACCTGGGATCGCTCCACGCCGCCAGTTGGGGCGGGTTCAATCCACTTCCCAATCACCCATCCGCAACCAGAAGTTCACCAGTTCGCGCTTGCGCAACGGAATGTCCCAATCGCCCTCGTAGCGGATATGGGTGGGCACCAGCTCCTCGCCCTCCAGCTTGTTGTCCACTTGGATGCTGATGTCGAAATCCAGTATCAGGGACGCGTGCGCAATGCGGTACTCGCGGGCGATCACCTGCATGGTGCGTTGATCGAACCAGGTGCGCATGGACTTGATCACCGTGGCTCCTTCCTTCGCCCGTTTGCCATCCACGCTGTCCCTGGCCATGGCCGTGAACTCCCAACAGAGCTGGCCATTGCGATGGGAATGATCGATGCCGAAATCGTAGTAAGGCAGCATGTCGGGATCGAAGAGCGCGAGCTTGTCGCCGATGAAGGGCACGCTGGCGATCTCCTGCCCGGGGTTGAACATGAATTTCTTCAACTCATCCTTGTACTTCTCGATCCGCCCTCCACCACGACCTCCTCGCTGGTAGCCTGCGATGCTATTGTCCGCCTGCCAGTTTCCCTTCGGCCAGAAGAGGTCGTCGTAAAGCTCTGCGGTGAGGTAGCGCATGTCGCCCTTCCGGGAGCGGAGCTTGCCACTTTCGCTCGCGCTGTCCAGGACCAGTTCGGCCATCGATCCATTTCGGACCAGCCGACCTTCCCGGTAGAGCGTGGCCTTTTCCTTCTCGCCCTTGTTGCGCACTTGCAGTCCACTTTCCACTTCATGCGGGTAGTACCTCATGTTCAGGAAGGCATGCAGGAAGGTGGTATCCTCCTTCACCTGCCGCATAAAGCCCTCCAGGTTCAAGCCCTCGGCCCGGCCATGGATCACCAAGGGACCCAGGTGGTAGACATTCGTAATGGTATCGGGATCCACTTGCGCCGAGGCCTGCGCGAGCGGCAGCGCAGCGAGCAGTGCCATTGCCACGCGTGCTGCAACCATCCTCATCAATGCTGGCGTGTGGGCCCGAGGCTGGTGTACAGTTGGTACTTCTTCTTCACGTAGATGAGGAAGTCGTACTGCGATAAGCCCTTGATCACTTCCTCAGGAACGGCGCAGAAATCGATGAAGTCATCGAAGCTTTCATCGCTGAGGTTGATGATGCCATAGTCCACATACTGCTGGAGCAGTTCGCGGAGCAGCTCGCGCTTCATGTCCTCGTTCTCCAGTTGGGCCACGGCGCGCTTGCTGCGTTCCCGCTTGCTGAATTCCTGATAGAGGAAGGTGATGGGGCTGGCGAACGCGTCCACTCCGGTCTCGCGGTAGTCCTTCTCGTTGTAGCCCAGCTTCGCAATGTCGGCCTGGATCTGCCTCAGGGTCCGCTCGGGCAGGATGGCCACGGGCTGCAGGTCGATGTTCCAGGGGCGCAACGTGATCTTCAGCTTGTCCAGTTCGTCGTCCGGGTATTCCTCCAAGGGCAGGGTACGCGTGACATAGCCGCCCGCCCCGATGAGCAGGGTATCGCTGCGTTGTGCGCGTGCCGTGAAGGTGCCGTCGGTGTTGGCGAAGGTGCCTGTGCGCGTGCGCCGGTTCACGATCATCAGGTCGTAGAACACGCGTTCGCCGTCTCCACCGCGAACCGTGCCTTTCACGATCACGTCCTGTTGGGCGAGAACATCCGATGTAAGGAGGAAAAGCAGGGGAAGAAGAAGGAGGTAGCGCATCCGGGGCCGAAAGTAGCAAGCCGGTTACCGAAGACCGTGCCGGAAATGGGAACTTTCAGGAATGCATCCGGAATCTTCCTGGATCTCCCACTGCACCTGACAGGCGGTGGTGGCCCGAATTTCTTGTCAACTACGGTCGCAGGTCGCACAAGAGGTCAGGTCTGTTGCAAGCGCCGATCTTTGGCACATTGCCCGTCTCCATGTACGGACCCGGTTGCCAACTACCTTCGAGCCAGATGCCCATCCCTGCGTTTTCCGTTCGAGCTGGAGGTTCAGTACGGCCCTCCTTCTTCTCCGAGGAAACAAGGTTGATCGTCGGGATCCTGGCGGTCTCGCTTGCGTGTTATTCATCTGCTCAGGTACCCAACGGTGACTTTGAAACCCATACGGATTGCCCAACGCTCACGGGCCAGATCGACCTTGCTGCCGGCTGGTACAGCCCCACGATGGGCACACCGGACTTCTTTCATGCGTGCGGATCGGCGCAAGCGGGTGTGCCGGCCAATCTGTTCGGGAACGAGCCTGCCCATTCGGGCAGTGCGTATTCCGGTCTGATCATAAAGAATTCGAGCCCTTCGCTGGAATGGCGCGAATACATGCAGATCGAATTGACCGGTCCATTGCTCACCGGTGTGCTGTACGAATTGCGGATGCAGGTGAGCTTGGCGGAGTATTCGCAGTTCGGCAGCTCGGCCATTGGCGGTCTGCTTACCACCGTGCCCATTACACGGCCCGACAACTTTCGCTTCAACCTACCACCCCAGGCAACCAACCCCATTGCCAACCCCGTGCTCAACAAGGATGGATGGGTATTGCTCACCATGCCCTTTTTGGCGGATTCCGCCCATCGATACCTCACCATCGGCAACTTCCTGGACGATGCCCATACATCCGGTATTCCCGTGGGAGGAGGGATGCAACCCCGTGCCTATTTCTACATCGATGATGTGGCGTTGAGCATCGCTCCCAACCTCCAGATCCTCGGGGATCGATCGATCTGCGTGGGTGATTCCACCACGCTCTCCGCGCTGAACACCTCCACCCATGCATGGGCCGATAGCCTCACCCCTTCCGCGATCATTTCCACCGCGCCCTCCATCATTGTTTCGCCCACCACCACTACCACGTACGCGCTGTTCGGTTCAACGGATACCGCCTATGCGACCGTCACCGTGCATCCCTATCCCACGGTCCACTTGGGCAACGACACCACGCTCTGCGAAGGCGAGGCCCTGACCTTGGATGCCACTACAACCAACGCCAGCTACGTGTGGCAGGACAGCTCTTCCGATCCTGCGTTCACCGTACACGCACCGGGCACTTACTGGGCACAGCTCACCGTGAACGGATGCGCCGCCTCGGATACCATACAAGTGAACTACATCCCTATCCCTCTATTTGATCTGGGAAATGATACCCTCCTTTGTCAAGGCGCTTCGATCATGCTGGATGCCACCACTCCCGGAGCCAGCTACGTCTGGTCCGATAATTCCACCGGAGCCACGCTACTTGTGGATCAGGAAGGAACCTATTGGGCGACCGTTACAGTGAACGGATGCAGTACAACGGACAGCATCCGCGTGGATCATCAGCCCTTGCCAACGATCGATCCCGGACCCGACCCGATCCTGTGCAGGGGTGGCACGCTCCTACTGGACGCCACCACGGCCAACGGCAGCTACCTCTGGCAGGACGGCTCCACCGACCCCACGTTCACGGTGCAGGAGGAAGGCAGCTATTCGGTTGCGGTAACAGCGAATGGATGCACCGCGACCGCCAGCATCTTCATCGCGGAAGAGGAATGCAGCGGCACCTTGATGATGCCCAATGTCTTCAGCCCGAACAGCGACGGAAGGAATGATCTCTTCATCCCGGTCTCCTTCCGGGGGATCCTTTCCATGCACACCACCATCCGCAACCGATGGGGCCAGGTGATCTTCGAAACGAATCTCCCGTCCATTCGGTGGAACGGAAAGGATGCGCCGGATGGCACATACTTCTGGACGGTGAATTACGTGGATGTGAACGGGAATGAGAAGCGTGCCGCTGGGTATGTAATGTTGTTGAGATAAGCAGTACAACTCATGAACGTCGGCCCGTGACCCTGCCATGAATTTGCGACCTGTTAGGCGGAATACGTTAAGAGGACGTTACCACGTTAGCCCTCGCAATGGCATACTGATCCAGGACGATGAATTAACATGCACCAATGAAACAGCCCCTGTCCGTAGCACTACTGGTCCTCCTCTGCAGCTACGCAACAGCGCAACCTGCTTTCAATACCCAACTTGCCGATTCAGCAGAATCGCTCACCCGGCAATTGGTGCAATACGACCCCTCCTACTTCAAACTGGACTACCCCAACGGTGATGTGCCTGCCGACAAAGGAGTGTGTACGGATGTAGTGATCCGAGCCTACAGAAAGATGGGGATCGATCTGCAGAAGGAAGTCCATGAGGACATGCAAGCCAACTTCGGGAAGTATCCGAAGAACTGGGGACTGAGCCAGCCGGACAAGAACATCGACCATCGGCGCGTTCCCAACCTCATGACGTTCTTCTCAAGACACGGAACCGAGAAGGACATCCTTCAAGATCCCAAGGCCTACCTGCCCGGAGACATCGTTTGTTGGAACTTGGGCGGTGGCATCACGCACATTGGCATTGTTTCCAGCAAGTGGTCCACGGATGGCCAACGGCATTTGATGGTACACAACATCGGCGCGGGGCAGGTGCTGGAAGACTGCTTGTTCAGCTATCGGATAATCGGGCACTATCGCTATGGGGAGTAGAGGGATTTGCCCAGCTGATCATAGCAGGCACACACTCGGGCATTCGAGAGCCTCAGGCACCGAGCGCATGCGGGTCCCTCAGGGTCCCCTTCGGGAGACCGCTGAGGGGACCAAGAAAAAGGCCCCAGCATCACTGCCGGGGCCTTTCAAAAAATACCCGCGCACCTGTAAGCCGGATCCTGTCCTCCGCTGCCTTGCGGCAATGAAGGCTCCGCCATCTATCTGGGATCACGCTCACGCGTAACCTCGATCGACCTACCCGCCGGGATCAGGCGGGCCGCCCTTATCCCGCCCGAAGACGGGATCCCCGGCTTATTTGGTCTTTCAGCCCGTAGGGTTTACCAAGCTGCCCCGCTCACACGAAGCACTGGTGGGCTCTTACTCCACCTTTTCACCCTTGCCTCGCCGAAGCCGTTGCGAAGGCGGGCCTCCACTTCAACTTCAACGATCGGCGGTTTCCCTTTCTGTGGCACTTTCCGTAGCGCCACCGTCACCAGTGGCGCCCCTTCCCGTTAGGAAGCACGGTGCCCTTTGCTGCCCGGACTTTCCTCCCTTTCCCTTGCGGAAAAGAACGGCGGAGCGATGCGCGGGATGTCAATGAACCTTACTGGATCTTCGGCAGATCCCGTTTGCCTGACCGCAGCTCAACGCAGATCCGTGCTTGCGGCCGACAGGAGACGCAGATGGCATCCCTGAGGTTGTTCAAGATACGGCTTCCGCCGCATAGTCCATCCTAAACGTGCAGGATCTCGATGGCCGTGGCACCGTAGCCATACCGCCTCGGGTCGGCATCATCAAAACGCACACCCTCATAGAACTGCAGGGCCTTGCGCACCTCTTCCCGCAAGATACCCTCGCCCACGCCGTGGATCACGATGACGCGCTTCTTGCGCTCGCGGATGGCCGTATTGAGCCGTCGCTCGAAAAATTCCAGCTGGAACCGGAGCTTCTCGCCGTCGCTCATCGCCCCCTCGTCCTCCACCAGCTTGTGCAAATGCAGGTCCACTTCCATCACGCCGGGATCCTCCACCGGCTTGGGTGCCCGGCCCCCGTTCTGTACCGAGGCGCCACGGCCCTTGTCCCGCTCGATCCGATCGGCCATCCGGTCGTCCGAGGCGCGCAGCTGCGCATGGTGGTCGCTCACCGCGCGGCTTGGATCACGGGCGTTCAGCACCAATTCCCTGATCGGGTACACCAGTTCGAAGCCGTCGTTCGTGCGCACCTTGGCCTGGTCGCGCCCAAGGAGTTCCAGCACGAGGCCCCCGCCCACATCGTTGAGAAAGGAGACCTCGTCACCCGGGACCGGTTTTTGTTGAGCGGACATGTTGCAAATTTACGGGACCATGGGACGCTTCACCGTACTTCTTCCTGCTTATTTCCTTTGGGCCTTCACCGCCAGTGCCCAGAGCTTTGCCGCACCTGAACCGTACGGCGGAAAGCAAGCGGTGAACTGGATGCTCGAACAGGAGCAGCAGTTCCCGGCGGAGGCATTGGCCGCAGGCGTGAAGGGTGATGTGATCGTGGCGCTGAAGGTGATGTCGGACGGCACCTCGCGCAATGTGCGCGTGCAGGTCCCATTGGATCCCGCGTGCGATGCGGAGGCAGTGCGCCTGGCAAAGCTGATCCGCTGGAAACCCGCGTCGGTGAGCGGCACACCGATGGACACCGACCATTCCATCGCTATCCCGTTCAATGCGAAGCGATACGCGAAGCTGCATGCGAGGTCCGAACCGTGTCCGCCGCTGGGATCCACACGTACCCGGGATACGAGCAACACCCTGTATACCGACCGCGAAGCGGACACCTTGGCCGCACCGCGGATCCCCGGAGGACTCCGGGCGTTGCCACAATACCTCGCGGACAATTTGAAGTATCCACCGGAGGCCTTCCGGCTGGACATCCAAGGCAAGGTGACCATCGAGTTCGTAGTGGAGACGAGCGGCAACATCAGTAACCTGCGCACCTTGAATTTCCTCGGTGGCGGCTGCGATGATGAGGCGATGCGTTTGGCACGGAGCATCTGCTGGAGTCCGGCGGTGAAGGACGGGGAGCTCGTGCGGAGCGTGATGAAGCTGGATATTCTTTTCCGGTTGAACCCTTCGCTGCGGTAAGGTTGCTTTCGCGGATGAGGGCTACTGCCGATGGAAAAACCGCCGATGGCGCAGATGAACGCAGATATTGCCTGCTGCCGAGAAGATGAAAACCGCGGATGCGGCCTGACGGCCAAATGCCTGCTGCCGACAAGGGAACCACGGACCGTGCTTCGCACGCCGTCGCCAAAGCGCTATTGCGAAGGAACCCAAAGCGCTTCGCGACGGCGCGTGAACACGGACGAACACGGATAATGTCGGTCTCCGACAAGGGAAAACAGCAGATGCATCCCTTCGGGAGCCAAGGACGCAGATGGCGCCGATATTGTTTGGCGATGCTAGGTTCCCGGCAGGAACCCTTTGCGTTCTAGGCGTCTTTGCGGTTAAACCCAACCCACACCTCCGGTAATTCTCCCCAGCACCCCTTGGCGTTCGTGGCGTTGTGGCGGTAAAGACCCACCTTCCACCTCCGGCAAATCCAACGATCTTTGCCAAATGAAGAAGCGTGGCCCTTGGACGACCTTGAGCGAGCGAATAGCTTATGAGACACCGTGGATATCGGTATCCCACCATGAGGTGATAGACCCCGGTGGCACGCACGGCGTGTATGGCGTGATCCATTTCAAGAGCCTGGCCGTGGGCGTGATCCCCTTGGATGAGGAGATGAACACCTGGATAGTTGGCCAGTACCGCTATCCGATGGAGGCATACAGCTGGGAGATGCCCGAAGGTGGCGGCGACCGGAATGCGCCCGCCGTGGAAAGTGCGAAGCGCGAGCTGCGCGAGGAAGTGGGCATTGAGGCCGAACATTGGACGGAGATCCTACAGATGGACCTGAGCAACAGCGCCAGCGATGAGAAGGCGGTGATCTTCGTGGCACGCGGCCTCACCTTCCACGCCCCGGAGCCCGACCATGACGAGGAACTGGAGCAGCGCAAACTGCCCTTCATGGAGCTATACGAAATGGTGCAACGCGGCGAAGTGCGCGACAGCCTCACCGTGGCCGCTGTGCTGAAGGTGCGGCTGATGATGTTTGACGGGAAACTTGGAGCGTGACCCGAGCTACTCATGCACTGAGGCTCACGCAGGGTCTCTCAAACAAGTACCTCTGGCGAACAGAGGACCCTGCGGCTCGAGGGTCTCCTGACGAGCCTTCTAGCCTTCTTACGCAGGGTCCCGAAACCGAGACCCGGCGGGAGGGATAATGAATGCCCACTTGCCGTCTGGCGGGCATGCCGATGAATAGATAGCGTTCGGTTATCTTGAGCGCATCATGCCCGACGAAAAGACCGTCGATCGGAAAACACTCAACTTGGAAGCGTTGGACCGCAATGGCCAGCGCAGGATCGCCTTGCGCTTTCCATATGACAGCGAGTTGATAGCGATCGCCAAGCGCATCGGTGCCCAATGGAGCCGCAGCAATAAGTGTTGGCATGTGGAAAATGGCAGCGCCAGCATGAAAGCCATTTTCGCGGCGTACAAAGGGCACGCCTGGGTGAATGCCGAAGCCCTGTTCCACAAAGCCGGACCTGTTCAACAGGCTCCGGTGAAGGCTGTTCCGAAGTGGCAGAGCAGCAATCCGGAACCAACGCCTGAAATGCCAGTGAGCCCCGAAATGACGGAGGCACTCCAACGCATGCGGCAAAAACTGGAGATCGCCCGCTACAGTTCGCGGACGATCGAGACGTACCTGAACGCCACCAAGAAATTCTTCCTGCATTTCCCTGCGAAGCATCCGAACGATATCCGCACCGAGGATATCGAGGGCTACCAGCATCATCTGGCCTCCACGCGCAAGGTGAGCAACAGCTACCTGAACCAAGTGGTGAACGCCGTTCGCTACTATTACAAGGATGTCCTGGGTGATGCTCAGCGCGTAAAGTTCATTGAGCGACCGCGTGGCGAGCGCAAGTTGCCCAAGGTGCTGAGCGAAGAAGAGGTTACGTCGCTCTTGAAGGCCGTGGATAACCTGAAGCACAGGTGCATCCTGATGCTGATCTATTCCGCCGGGCTGCGTATGGGCGAATTGCTGGCCTTGCAACGAACCGATATCATCCCGGAACGCAAACAAGTGCTGATCCGCGGAGGAAAAGGGAAGAAGGACCGGGTCTCACTGCTCAGTGACAGGTTACTCACCCTCCTTACCAAATACCTCCATGAATACAAGCCAAGCAACTTCCTTTTTGAAAGTCCGGATGGTGGCATGTATTCCGCCACAAGCGTGCAGATGGTCTTCAAGCGGGCATTGAAGAAGGTCCACATCACCGCGCCAGCCACGGTCCATACGCTCCGCCATTCCTTTGCGACCCACCTTTTGGAGAATGGAACCGACCTGCGCTATATTCAAGCCCTCTTAGGACACAGTTCCAGCAAAACCACGGAGATTTACACGCATGTCAGCACAAAGGCCATTGGCAAGATCCGCAGTCCGTTGGACAACTTGGACCTGTGATGATCTATGTGGCTTTACACTCCCCAATAGTGAAATAGTAAACACTCCCCCTCACAAACTGAAGGAGAAATAAACCACATATGTGTACAACCGACTAGTTGTGTGCAACCTTAAAAACGACCGTAACAATAGAATAAATTTATGAAGACAGAAAGCCATTCAATAAATGATGTGTTAGCTAAAAACGCAACATCATTTTTTATTCCTCCTTTTCAAAGAGCCTATGCTTGGGGAAAACCTGAAATTGAAAGATATTTTAGTGACGTGTCAAGAATTATTGAATCGCATTTAGACCGCAAACAACACGACAAACTAGAACACTTTTTTGGAACAGTAGTAATAAAAGAAGAAAAAGCAGGGTTTGCTAATAAGTCAGTGGTCGTTGATGGACAACAAAGGCTCACAACAACATTAATTTTTTTAATTGCATTAAGAGATACGGAAACCGACCCTGTTAAACAAGATTTCATAAATCAGAACTATCTGACTAACAACTCTTCATCTTTTCAAGATAAAATCAAACTTAAACAAGTAACAAAAGATTGGGATGCTTACAAAGCACTTGTAAATAAAACACAGCCAAATCCAGGAGTGATAAGTAATGCTTATGAATTGTTGAAGAAATTCATCAATGAAAAGAAAAGACTTAATCCTGAAGTAGATTTTGTGCATTACATTATTGCTATACAGCGAATGAATGTTGCTGTAATTTTTCTTGACGAAAGACCATTCAAGGGGGAAGACCCTCAAATAATTTTTGAAACACTAAACTCATTAGGCAAACCACTGACTTTATCTGACCTTGTTAGGAATTTTGTTCTCCTGAATATGGAAAGCAAAAACCAATCAGATATTTATGAAAAAATATGGCATCCAAAAATTGAAGAAGTCCTATTTGATAATACCTCAAAGTTTTTCAGAGATTATTTACAATATAAAACTGTAAGTTCCTTAAAGGTTGTAAGTGACAACAATACAAAAGAACTGTATCAGCAATTTAAGGATTTTGTCGATACAGGATTTGAAAACCACAATGCTTTCATTAATGACATTGTGCGCTATGTAAAATGCTACAAGTGGATTATTACTGAAATTAATAACGACACAATTTCAAATGACAATTACAAAGACAAAGAGATTAAGGAATTAATAAGAAACATCTTCCACGACATAAAGGCTGAAGCATTCAAACCCTTTGTATTGGGATTATTGGAATATCATCAATATACAATAGATGGCGTAAGACTTAGTGACGAACTCTTGATTTCAACTCTCAAAGCAATCCGAACTTATTTGATAAGACGCAGAATATTAGGTTTAACTCAGGGCGAAAACAAAAATATTGTCCTTTTAAGTAAAAAGATAGACGGTATTGCCAAAGGCAACACTTCGATGCTTGAACTCCTAACAAATATGTTTTATAGGTTAAGATTACCTAATAATACAGAAATGAGTGGGGCACTTGTATCAATGAATTTTTATGAAAGCCTGAAACAATATTCAAAACTTATCTTAGGAAAGATTGAAGAACACAACTCTAAAGTATCTGTAGATTTCAGAAATCCAAAAATTACAATTGAACACATAATGCCTCAAAAATTAGATGATAGTTGGAAAGTAGAGTTAGGCGAACATTTCGAAGAAATTCACAAGAATTACCTACACAATATCGGTAATCTAATTCTTACTGAGTTCAATAGTGAAATAGGCAATAAATCATTTGATGAAAAGAAAAGAAAACTCAACACGTCATCTCTTAATTATAGGCTTGATGTTATCAAGAGAAATGTTTGGAATGAGCAAAGTATCAAGGAACATCAAACTAATATGGTAAATTGGTTTCTTGAGACTTTCCCATTACCCGACCAGTACAAGGATAAAGCAAATTGGAATACTCAAACTGTAGAAAGCACATTATTCTCACCATTAGATACAGATGCAGGAGATATTGCCGAAGGCAATAAACCAATTGAACTTCAAATTTTTGACGACATTATCAAAGTAAATTCTTGGCAAGATGTATTTATCAAGTTTTTAAAATATCTAAAAGAGAAACCTGAATATGATTTTGAATACATTTTAGATAATCAACTAGATATGTTTAGACGTGATGAAACCATTTTAAAATGGAGCTCACTAAAGGAATTGATAGATTCAAACGTTGATTTGACTAGTCGATATAAAACTTTTGACGGAAAGGTTTGGGATAAGGTAAAAGAATTGAACGATGACTTGCTGTTTATTCATATCAATATTTCAGCTTCAAACTGTATGTCAAGAATTGCAAGCGTAATGGAGAAATTGTTTTTGCCAGACAACTCCATTCAAATCAGATTAAAGTGAAGATGAACAGAAAGGCAGCACACAATCGAGTAGGCGGCCCCGCCGCTAAATAGCGACGGGGTGCGCCTCTCACACCACTGTACGTACGGGCCTCGTATACAGCGGTTCGTTGAGATGTGGAGCGACTTTCCGGTAGTGATCGAGCAAGGCTTCGTAGCCGCGTT